>NZ_ANFX01000035.1 GCF_000331285.1 Porphyrobacter sp. AAP82
ATGAGGGGTCCCTTTTAGACGCCGATCACCCCGCTAACGGGGTCCCTTTTGCACGCCGGTCCACACCATACAACCTGCGATCTGCAAATTCTATTAGTTGCGCGGTTTCTAGACCACTCACGGAGCGATGTGAACGCACAGAGTTTATAAAAATCCATTTATATCAATGTCTTAATGGCATATAATTTGCGTGTACAACTATCCTGTCTAGCTCGCAATTGGGCATGCCGTAGAGGTGGATGGTCATGCGGGTCTCGCCTTGATGCGGTGCTCCGCGCTCCTCGCAATGACGCGCGGGAGGGTCAAGAGCGCGGCGCCAGATGCGCGTCGGCAATCGCCACCGCCAGCGCATCGGCCGCGTCGCTGCCCGCGATCTGGACGCCGGGGAGCAGCACCTTGACCATCGCGGCGACCTGCGCCTTTTCCGCCGCGCCGGTGCCGGTCACCGCCTTCTTGACGAGCCGCGCGGCGTGTTCGTTCACGCCGAGGCCCGCCGCCCCGCACGCCGCCAGCACGCTGCCGCGCGCCTGGGCGAGCTTGAGCGTGGATTGCGGGTTCTTGTTGACGAAGATTTCCTCGGCGGCCGCACGGTCGGGGCGGTGTTCGGCGATCACCGCGGCGAGCCCCGCCTGCAAGGCCGCCAGCCGTTCGGCCATCGGCGCTGCGGGATCGGTCCTGATCTGGCCATTGGCGACATGGCCGATCCGCGCGCCCTCGGCGCGGATCACGCCCCAGCCGGTCGAGGACAGCGAGGGATCGAGGCCGAGGATCAGCATGGCTCCTCCCTGCCCGTGCCGGGGAGGATCAGGAGAGCTTCTCCATCACCGCATCGGGGATCTCGTAATTGCCCCACACGGTCTGCACGTCATCGTCATCGTCCAATGTGTCGATCAGCTTCATCAGCGTGCCGGCAACCTCTTCGTTGACCTCGACGCTCAGCACCGGCTTCCATGCGAGCTTCACATTGTCGGCCGGGCCGAGTACCTTTTCGAGCTCGCCCGCGACGCCATGGAGGCTATCTGCGGCGGTCCAGATGGTGTGGCCGTCTTCCGAGCTTTCCACATCATCCGCGCCCGCCTCGATCGCGGCCTCGAGGACCTTTTCCTCGTCGCCCACGCTCGCGCTGTATTCGATCAGCCCGCGCCGCTCGAAGCCGTGGCTCACCGAGCCTTCCGAGCCGAGGTTTCCGCCGTTCTTGCTGAACGCGGTGCGCACGTTGGTCGCGGTGCGGTTGCGGTTGTCGGTCAGTGCCTCGACGATCAGCGCCACGCCGCCCGGGCCATAGCCTTCGTAGCGGATCTCGACATAGTCCTCGCCGCCGGCCTGGCCCGCCTTGTCGATGGCGCGCTGGATATTGTCCTTGGGCATCGATTGCGCGCGCGCGGCGTTGACCGCGAGGCGCAGGCGCGGGTTCATGTCGGGATCGGGCATGCCCATCTTGGCCGCCACGGTGATCTCGCGGCTGAGCTTGGAGAACATCGCCGCGCGTTTCTTGTCCTGCGCGCCCTTGCGATGCATGATGTTCTTGAACTTGGAATGGCCTGCCATTGGATGACTTCACCGGAAATGTTGGAGATGTGGGGGCGCGCCTTACTCCGGAGCACGCGGGGGACGCAAGGGCGCGCGCGCCGGACTTTCGCGCAAGGCTGTCCGAGGCGGCGCGCTTCATGCTGCGCCCGGCCTACGCCGCGCAGCCCGTGGCATCGCCGGGCGAGCGGGCGCGCGTGCTGCTGGCGGCGGGCGCGCTGCACCTCGTGCTGCTCGCCGCCCTCATCGGCCCGCTGTGGCTGGCGAGCCGCAGCGCCGGCGTCCTGCCAGCCCCCGATGCCGAGGCCGGAAGCCTCGCGGCCAGCCCGCTCGCCTTTCTGGTGATTGCCCCGCTGCTCGAGGAACTGGTGTTCCGCGGCTGGCTCACCGGACGGGTCGCGGCTCTGCGCTTTGCGGCTTGCGGCTTTGCGGCGCTGGCGCTGATGCTGGCGGGGGTGGCGCTGGTGCCCGATCACGGCCGCGCACTGGCATGGGCGGGCGCAGGCGTCGCGCTGGCGGGCCTCGTCCACTGGAGCCTGACCCGCGAACGCGAGCATGCCCGCACAGTGCCGCCCGCCTACATCCGCCACTTCGGCGGGATCGTGTGGGCACAGGCGCTGCTGTTCGGTGCGATCCACCTCGGCAACTACGCCGATCTCGCCAGCCCGCTGGGGCTCGCCGTGGTGCTGCCGCAGGTGCTGGGCGGGTTGCTGCTCGCCTTCATCCGCACCCGTGCCGGGCTGGCGGCGGGGATGGCCTATCATGCGGGCTATAATGCGCTGGTGCTCGCGGGCGGATACCTGCTCGCCTAGGGCGCGATATCGAAATGCAGCGCGGTGATCTCCTCGCTGGCGAGCTTGCGATAGAGCCTGCGGGCCGGTTCGTCCTCGGGGACGATGTCGGCCTGGACGAAGATCGTCCACGCGCCGATGTCGCGGGCGATGGCGCGCAAGGCGTCGATCAGGGCGGTGGCGATGCCCTGCCGCCGCGCGCTTTCCAGCACCGCGAGGTCGTAGATGTAGATCTCGCTGCGGGCCTGTTCGAACTTGGGCAGCACATAGGCCGCGAGCGCGCCCACCGCCACGCCATTGGCTTTGGCCAGCAATGCGATGTGGTTCGGGTTGGCGAGCCACTGTGCCGCCCATGCCGCATCGAGCGGGGCGGCGGCATAGCTCTCCGGGTCCCCGAAGCCTTCCGCGAAGACCGCGTTCATCGCCCGCAGGCCCGCGACGTCGCCGGAAGCGAGGCGGCGGACCGCGGTCATGGCGATCAGATCCTGACCGCGGTCCCGCTGGCGCTGACCATCAGCATCGAGCCGGTATCGCCGATCACTTCGTAATCGAGGTCGATCCCCACCACCGCGTTCGCGCCGCGCGCGGCGGCTTCGGATTGCAGTTCCTCGATCGCCTGGTTGCGGGCGTCGGCAAGGATGCGCTCGTAGGAGCCCGAACGCCCGCCAACGATGTCGCGCACGCTGGCGAAGAGGTCGCGGAACAGGTTGGCGCCGACGATCACCTCGCCGGTGACGATGCCGAGGTAGTCCTGGATCGGACGGCCCTCGAGCGTGGGGGTGGTGCTGACGATGACGCCGCGCGCGTCTTTCCAGGGGGATGCCATCGGTCTCTCTCCTTCAAAAAGCTGTGTTACCGGGATAACACGGGCCCGTGAGGTTTCAATGACAGATCATTGCGCGGCCGCCATGCCTTACGCCATCCCGAGCGCGGCCTTGTAGGTTTCGAGCAGCATGTCCTGCTCGCTGCGGTCGTCGGGCTTCATCTTTCTGAGGCGCACGATCTGGCGCATGATCTTGGGATCATAGCCGACCGCCTTGGCCTCCATATAGACGTCGCGGATGTCGTCGGCGATGCCCTTCTTTTCTTCCTCGAGGCGTTCGATGCGCTCGATCAGCAGGCGCAGGCGGTCGTCGGCGGTTTCGGCCATGGGGGGCTCCATCATGGGTGAGAATCGGTTGGCGGGGAATAGCCAGCCGCCGCCCGCGATTGAACCGCCCGCGAAAATTAATCCTGTGCGTTCTTCGCGACACTGGCCGCCATGCGGGCGAGCTGTTCCTCGGTCGCGGGGGTCTGGCGGGTCGCCTTCCATTCGCCGCTGGGCATGCCGTGGATGACCTCGCGCGCGGCTTCCTTGTCGCCATCATAACCCGCATCGCGGATCCAGTCGGCAAGGCAGTTGCGGCAGAAGCCTGCAAGGCCCATCAGATCGATGTTCTGCGCATCGTGGCGGCGGCGCAAGTGGCGCACCAGCCGGCGGAAGGCGGCAGCGGCCTGGGCATCGTCCAGTGCGTCGAGCGGATCGGCATTGCTATTCATCGCGGCTTTTCCTTGAGTTGAAATGCGCCTGTGCCATAGGCTCCCTCCAAGAGGGATAGCCAATAATGACACGACGGATCGACCCGCGCGGCCGCAAGGTCAAGATTCTCGCCACGATCGGCCCGGCAAGCCGCTCACCCGAGATGCTCGAGCGGCTGGTGCGCGCCGGCGCGGATGCCTTCCGCCTCAACATGAGCCACGGCACGCACGCCGATCACGAGCCCGTGGTCGCCGCGATCCGCGCGCTGGAAAAGCAGTTTGCGCGCCCCATCGCGATCCTTGCCGACCTGCAAGGCCCCAAGCTGCGCGTGGGCACCTTTGCCGAAGGCCAGGCGGTGATCCGCCATTCGGGCCACTTCGTGCTCGACCGCGATCCGGCGCCGGGCGATCACAACCGCGTATGCCTGCCGCACCCCGAACTGTTCGGGATCATGGAGCGCGGCCAGCGGCTGCTCATCAATGACGGCAAGATCCGCTTGAAGGTTCTGGAAGCCGACGAAAGCCGCATCCTGTGCTCGGCCGAGGTCGGCGGGGTGATTTCGGACCGCAAGGGTGTCAACGTCCCCGATGCCGAGGTGCCGATCCCGGCGCTGACCGAAAAGGACCGCCGCGATCTCGCCTTCGCCACCGATCAGGGCGCGGACTGGATCGCGCTCTCCTTCGTGCAGCGGCCCGAGGACATCGCCGAGGCGCGCAAGCTGATCGGCACCCATGGCACGGCGATCTGCGCCAAGATCGAAAAGCCCAAGGCGGTCGACCGGCTGGATGCGATCATCGAACTGGCCGACGGCGTCATGGTCGCGCGCGGGGACCTTGGCGTGGAGCTCGAACCCTACGAGGTTCCGCCGCTCCAGAAGAAGATCGTCAACATGGCGCGCGGCGCGGGCAAGCCGGTGATCGTGGCGACGCAGATGCTCGAATCGATGATCGAGGCGCCGACGCCGACCCGCGCGGAAGTCTCGGACGTTGCCAACGCGGTCTATGACGGGGCCGACGCGGTGATGCTCTCGGCCGAAAGCGCGGCGGGCGCGTGGCCCGAGGAATCGGTCGCGATGATGGACAAGATCGCGGTGCAGGTCGAAAGCGACGAGGGTTACAAGGCGCGGGTGCGGTTCCTCGAGACGCCGCCCGATGCGACCACTTCGGACGCGCTCGCCCACGCCTGCATGACCATCGCCGATACGGTGCCGATCAGCGCGATCACCGTGTTCACCACCAGCGGTTCGACCGCGCGGCGCGTGGCACGCGAGCGCCCGGCGACCCCGATGCTGGTGCTCACCCCCTCAACCCGCACCGCGCGCCGGGTTGCGCTGCTGTGGGGCGCGCATGCCGTGGCGACCAAGGACATCGGCAGCTTCGAGGAGATGATCGGCAAGGGCAAGCGCATGGCGCTGCGCCACAGCCTCGCCAGCGCGGGGGCCAAGCTGATCGTGCTCGCGGGGGTGCCGTTCGGAACCCCGGGGGCGACCAACCTGCTGCATGTCGTGACCGTGACCGGCGACGAGCTGGAAAAGCACAAGGGCTAAGAGCGGAGACTCCGCCTCAGAACGACTGGCTGACCCTGACGTTGATGCGCGGGGTCTTGTCGCCGGTGTCGTAGCGATCTTCGGTGAGCGGCACCGCGATTTCGAAATCGAGGTCGAGATCGCGGGTGATGTCGGTGCGCAGGCCCGCGCCGCTCGATGCCAGCGAGCCGCTGCCGCGCCCGGCGGCGAGGTTCGAAACCGTGCCAGCATCGGCGAAGGCATAGAGCTGCACGTTGCGCACCGCGCCCAGCGCGCGCGGCCAATCGTAGCGCAGTTCGGCGAGCCCCGCCGCGCCCTGGTCACCCACCCTTTGGGCAAAGTCGTAACCGCGCAGGAACTGCCCGCCGCCCAGCGAGAAGGTCTCGCCGATCAGCAAGGGTGCGGTGGAAAGCTGGCCGGTGCTGGCGAGCTGGAGGCTGACCCGCGGGGCGATCCCGCGCCGCCAGTTGATCCACAAGCTCAGTGTGGTGAAATCGGGCTCGGCATCGATCCGCGAGGCGAGCGCGCTGCCGGTCGGCGTCGCCCCGAAGGCCGGGATGCCTTGGCTCACGGTGGCGCGGCCCTGGAGATTGCCGCCGGCGAAGGGCGCAAAGCCGTAGAAGCCGAGCCGGGCGAGTGCGATCCGGTCGTGCCGCGCGCGCACGCCGAGGCTGTCCTGCGAGAGATCCTGCAATTCCGCGCTCGCCTCGATCCACAGGCTGCGCCGCTGCGCGCGCAGCAGCGGATGGCGGATGCGGATGCCGCCCTGGAGTGCCTCGCCCTGCAATTGGCGGCTGGCCAGATAGGCGCCGGGTTCGGTGCGCGAATAGGAGCCGAAGGCGCCCACGGTGGTGCCCGCATCATTGATGGCCACGCTGTAGCGCGCACTGAAGAAGGCGAGTTCCTCGGGGTCGAACGGGGTGGCGGAAAAGCTGAGATCCACGCGATCGCGCGACGAGATGAGGCCATTGGCGTCGACTTCGATGCGCGCGCGGATCGGGCCGAGCGGCTTGGTGCCGTCGGTGGTGGCGATCACGCTGCCGCCGAAATCGCTGCGGGCGGCATCGACCACCAGAATGCGCCGCTCGCCATCGCGCTCGAAACGGGTCGCGCGGATCGACACGCCCGGCAGATCGTCGGCGAGCAACACCTCGCGCTGGAGCGCGGCGAGCGTGACGGGGCGGCCGTCCACCAGGCGTTCGAGCTGGCGGCGGAGCGCGGGATCATCGCTGCCAGCGATGCGCACCGCGTCGATCCGGCCTTCCTCGATCCGCACCCTCAGCATGCCGCCCACCAGTGTCTGTTCGGGGATCCACGCGGTGGCAAGGACATAGCCTTGCGCGCGCGCGCGGGCAGCGATGGCGTCGGTCAGGCGGCCGAGTTCGGCGCGGTCCAGCGGGCGTCCGGCGAAGGGTTCGACCACGGGGGAGAAATCGGCCTGCCGCATCGCGACGAGGCCATCGACCACGATCGCGCCGACATCGAGCACCGGGCCGCCGGATCGCCCGAGCGCGGTGTCGAGCACCGGCAGCACCTCGATCCGCACCTGATCTGTGGCGGGCATGGCCTGTTCGTCGCGGTTCGCCTGGGTCTGCGGATTGGTGCGATCGAACGCATCCTGCGCCGCCAGCGGCCCGGCCGCCAGCGCCGTGAAGGCGCACCCCCATAGATTAACCCGACACAGAATCGCTCTGGCTCCATGAACTGGAAACGAGCAATCGCCCTACATTCCAAAGGTTAACCAGTTCTCCGCCTCAGGCTTTCTTAACCAACCCCGTAAACACGAAATCCGCACCTGTCCGCGTAAAGGCCATGAACGGAGAAGCCTATGCGCCTTGTGCAACGCCTGTTCTTGCCTCTTCTGCTGCTGTTCATCGGCGGGCCCGCGCTTGCGCAGGGCGCGGTGTGGACTGTGTCCGAAGCCAAGGGCGTCGTCACGGTGATCGATTCGCGCGGGTCGCGCCCGGCCAAGGTCGGCACCCAGCTGGCGCCGGGCGCAACCGTGCGGACTGCGGCGCGCGCTTCGGCGGTGCTGGTGCGTGGGCGTGAATTCGTGACGATGCGCCAGAACGCGCAGCTGCGGATCGCTCCGGCCCAGCGCGAGCGCGGGATCATCCAGGTTCTCCAGGACTATGGCAGCGCGCTGTTCAGCATCGGCAAGCAGCCCAATCCGCATTTCGGGGTGGAAACGCCCTATCTGGCGGCGGTGGTGAAGGGCACGACCTTTTTCATAACCGTCACCAATGAAGGCGCGAGCCTGCAAGTCACCGAGGGCGCGGTGGAGACCTCGACGCTCGATGGCGGCGCGGTCGACCTGATCCGGCCCGGTGCGGTCGCAATGATCGCGGCGGCCGATCCGCTGCGCATGGTGGTCGAGGGCGAGGGGCGCCGGGTGATCGATTCGCCGGCGCGCGCTGCGGACCCCGCAGCAGCTCCACCGGCACCGGCTGGTGCGGCACCGGCGCAGGCCCCGCCCGAACCGCCTGCAAGCACGCCGGATAGCAGCCCGCGGATCGATCAGGCGATCGTCAGCACCCCGCAGGATCTCGGCCAGGTCTCGAACGGCTTTGCCAGTGGCGAAGTCGTGGTGCTGGCTGCGGTGGTGGTCTCGGACACGGTCCGCAATGATGGCAATGCGGGCGGCAATTCGGACGGCAACAACGGCGGCAACAGCGGCGTCGGGAACGGAACCGGCAATGGTGGCGGCGCCGGCAACGGCGGCGGCACCCCGGATGACGGCGTCGTCTGCGCCGGCGACACCTGCACGGCCGGCGGGACCGGCAACGGCTCGGGCAGCGGCAACGGCGAGGGCTCCGGCAATGGCAATGGCAATGGCAATGGCAACGGCAACGGCAACGGTAATGGCAATGCCGATGACGATGGCGGCAAGGGCAATGGCTCTGGCGATAGTGACGATGAGTCGGACGGCAACGGCAACGGCAACGGCAACGGCAACGGCAACGATGACGGTGGCAAGGGCTCCGATGAGGCGGACGATGCCGAGGACGATGACGGCAATGGCAACGGCAACGACAACGGCGGCGGCGGTGGCAACGGCAACGGCAACGGCGGCGGAGGTGGGGGCAAGGGTGGCGGGCGTGGCTGGCTTGCGCTCGGCCCCGATGCCGCTGCAGCGCCGCTCGCCCGCCGGGCCTGAGCGGATTGGCCGGCCGCACCATGATCTCGCTGTCCCGCGCCTCCGGCCGCTTCCGCGAAGCGCTGCGTTCGGATAGCTGGCGCACCGCCGCGCTGATGATCGCGGCGCTCGCGCTGCTGGTATCGGCGGCTGCGCTCGCCGGGGCCTTCCGCGCGACCGAGAACCGCGTCGGCGAACTCACCTTCACCCTGTTCGGTCACGAAGCGAGCGGTCAGGTCCATGTCGTCGAGATGGACGCCGCCAGCATGGCCGCGATCCGCCGCTGGCCCTGGCCGCGCGACCATTTTGCGAGGGTGGTGAGCAACCTCGATGCCGCAGGCGTGCGCTCGATCAGCTTCGATGTCGATTTCTCGAGCAGCGCCGATCCTGCCGGCGACGCCGCCTTCGGGGCGGCGATCGCCAAGGCCGGTGCGCCGGTGGCACTGCCGACCTTCGCCCAGGCCGCAGGCTCCGGGGACCACCGCCAGCTCGATTCGCTGCCCATCCCGGGCCTGCGCGAACACGCCCAGCTCGCCTCGGTCTCGGTCGCGCCCGATGCTGACGGCTATGTCCGGCGCCTGCCGTTCGGGACGGTGACCAGCGATACCGCGCGCCCCTCGCTCGCGGCCACCGTCGCCGGGCGCAGCGGGAGCGTGGGGGCCGACTTCCCGGTCGATTACGCGATCGACCCCGCCACCATCCCGCGCCACAGCTTCATCGCCATCGAAAGCGGCGTGTTCCCGCGTGGCAGCCTTGCCGGGAAGGACGTGATCATCGGCGCGACTGCGATCGAGCTGGGCGATCGCTATGCGGTGCCGCATTACGGGGTGATCCCGGGGCTCATCATCCAGGCTCTGGGCGCCGAGACGCTGCGCCGCGGCGTGCCGGTCTACGGCTCGTGGTCGCTGCCGCTGATGCTCTCGGCACTGCCCGCGCTGTTCGTCCTTGCCGCCAGCCGCCGCCGCGCGGCCGCCGTGCGGACCGGCCTTGCCATGCTGGCGTTGGCCGCGGGCTGGCTCGGCGCGCGGCTGGGCCTTTATCTGTGGTTCGAGATTGTCCCGGCGGCTGTGCTGGTGCTGTCGGCAGGCGCGATCCGGTACGTCGTCCTCGCGCACCGCTTCGCCGAGGCGCGGCGCCAGATCGATCCGGGCAGCGGCCTGCCCAACCGCCTCGCGCTCGAAGCGCGCGCCGCAAGTCCTGCCGACCGCTTCGTCATCGCCGCCCAGATCGACGATTTCGACGCGCTCAAACTGGCGATCGAGAGCGAGGACCTCGGCGTCCTGCTGCGGCGGATTGCCGAGCGTCTCAGAGTCGCGAGCGGCGTGCCGGCGATCTATCGCAGCGAGGACCGCACCCTGGTGTGGCTCTCGCCGCTGCCGATCGACGAGCTCGAATCCCAGCTCGATGGCCTGCGCGCGCTGATGCGCAGCCCCTTCGAGCTTGGCGGAAGGCGGCTTGGCGTGTCGCTGACCTTCGGGGTCGCCGATGCCGACATGGGCGATCCTGCCGGCCACGCCGCCCACGCCGCGAGCCTCGCCAAGCGCGCCGGGAAATTCTGGCGGCTCCACACCACCGAGGCGGGCGAGGCGATCAGCGCCGAGCTGTCGCTGCTCGGCGAGCTTGACGAGGCGATCAGGAACCGCCGGATCGCGGTGCTCTACCAGCCCAAGCTCAACCTTGTGACCCGCCGGATCGACGCGGTCGAGGCGCTGGTGCGCTGGAACCACCCCGAGCGCGGGATGCTGCCGCCCGATTGCTTTATCCCGCTGTTCGAGGAGCGCGGGCGGCTCGACGAGGTGACCCTCGCGGTGATCGCGCAGGCGCTCGCCGATGCCGAAGCCTGGCGCGCGCGCGGGCTCCACATCGGTGTGGCCGTCAATATCTCGGCCGCCTTGCTGACCTCGGAAACCTTCGAGGCGCGCGCGCTGGCACTGGTGGCGGCAGCGCCGCTGGCGGCAGGGCAGGTCACCTTCGAGGTCACCGAGAGCGCGCAGTTCGAAGATACCGGCCTTGCCATCGCCGCGCTCGAACGCTTCCGCGCCGCGGGCATCCGCATCTCGATGGACGATTACGGCACCGGCCAGTCGGCGCTCAACTACCTCAAGCTGCTGCCCCTGTCAGAGCTCAAGATCGACCGCATGTTCGTGGCCCAGGCGCATGTCGACAAGGGCGATGCGATGCTGGTGCGATCGACGGTGCAGCTCGCCCACGAACTCGGCCTCAAGGTCGTGGCCGAGGGGATCGAAGAGGGCGCATGCCTCGAATTTCTTGCCCAGATCGGCTGCGATTATGCGCAGGGCTATTTCGTCGGGCGCCCGCTGGCGGCGGCGGACCTTGCGACGCTTGCGGAGGCGACCGTCGGTGTGGACGAAGCCCCCGCGCCGGTTCGCCTGCGGGTCGCATAAGCCTGATCGCGGGCACGCTTCTCATCGACGCTCCGGCCTGTTAGGCTGCCTTCCGGCAAGACACCGGACAAGCGGCGCGGCCTGGCGGAGGACGAGATGAGGCACATCATGATCGCAGCTGTCGCGGCATCCGGGCTGGGTGGCGGGCTGGCGGGCTGCGCCACCACTGGCAGCGCGCCCGATCAGGCGGCGAGCGCGCCCGCAGCACCGGCGGCGGTGACCTGCAACGCCGATCCGGCGCAGGATCACATCGGCCATGACGCGACCCAGGCGATGGGCACCGCGATCCTCAAGGACAGCGGCGCGCGCACCCTGCGCTGGGGTCCGCCGGACAGCGCCTGGACGATGGATTACCGGCAGGACCGCGTGAACGTGCGCTATGACGCGGCGATGAAGATCACGGTCATCACCTGCGGATGACCACAAGGCTGCAAGTGACTTCGGGCTCGCCCTACGAGGCGAGCTTCGGCTTCGCCCGCGCTGTGCGCGAGGGCAACCGCATCATCGTTGCCGGCACCGGCCCGGTCGAACCCGATGGCTCCACCACCCCCGGAGGTGCGGCCGAGCAGGCGGCGCGCTGCTGCACGATCATCCTCGCCGCGATCGAGGCTCTGGGTGGCAGCGCGGCCGATGTGGTGCGCACCCGCATGCTGCTGACCGACCCGGCCGATCAGGACGCGGTCGGCGCGGCCAAGCCCGCCGCGACCATGGCCGGGGTCGCGTGGCTGTGCCGTCCCGAATGGCGCATCGAGATCGAAGCCGAAGCGGTGGTGCCGGGCTGATGAAGCGGATCGGCGTCTATCTGGTGGCGGTTATCGCGGGCCTCGCACTCGGGCTCGGCAGCGCCTTGTGGCTGGCGGGGCTGTGGCCGGCGCGCAGCACCCTGGCGTTCGGCGATGTCGATGTCGGCGGCTGGCGCAGCGACTTTGCGGCGGGGTCCGAGGCCGCCGATCCCTACACCCGCGCCCGCGTCGCGCGGCACGGCTTGCTGGCGCTCGCCAAGACCGAGGCGGTCTATTTCACCCGCGCAGCGGACGATGCCGGCGCGCCCTTGCGCGAGGCCTGCACCTATCGCCTTTCGGGTGGGCCGATGCCGGCCGGGTGGTGGTCGGTGACACTCTATGACCGGCAAAGCATGCTCCCGCCCAACACCGACGGCGCGCTCAGCATCGATGCGACCCGCGGCGGGGGCGGCGCCTGGTCGGCGCTGATCGCGCCTGCGCGGCCGGCGGGCGAGGGGCTGTGGATCTCGAGCCGGGGCGCGGGGACCTTCGACCTCACCTTGCGGCTCTACATGCCCGAGGCCGGGCTGCTGACCGATCCCGATGCAGCGCTGAGCCCGCCGCGCCTCGAACGGCTTTCCTGCGGTGGGGAGGACAAGCGATGAAGCGCTGGACCGGACCGGTCGCGGTGATGCTGCTGTGCGCTGCGGGGACGCATGTCTTGACGCTCCACCTTGCCCCCGCGGTGATCATGGACCGCGCGATGGCGGCGCTGGCGGCGCGCGGGGTTGCGCTTCATGCCTTCACCACCCCGCAGCGGGTGACGCCGCAGAGCCAGCAGGTGGTGCGCTCATCGCCCGATCTCTATTATGCCCTGTGCCGCTATGACCTTGCGGGCGCGGATGCGCCGCTTGCGGTGAGGATGGGCAACTGGCCCGATTACCAGTCGCTGTCCTTCTTCGACGCCCGCACCGACAATTTCGCGACCCTGCGCGCAACGGGGCGCGGGATCGCGGTGCGCCTGCTGCCGCCGGGCAGCGCGCCGCAGGAGGGTGAGATCGTCAGCCCGAGCGAGCGGGGCGTGATCCTGATCCGCCGTCTCGCCCCCACCGCACAGCGCTTTGCCGCCGCTGCCGAGGCAGGCAAGGCCGATGCCTGCAAGCTCGAGAACGTCAGCGGCTGACCCGCGCCGCCTGCGCCTCGACCAGCGCGATCAGCGCATCGAGATCGGCCAGCCCGTCCAGCTCCGAAGCGCTCACCAGCACCTCGGGCACCGGGCCCGCGGTGCCGAGCAGGATCGCGGGCAGGGGCAAATCGCGCGTGTCGAGCGTATCGCGGAACTCGTCGCGGTAGAGGAACAGGCTCGCCATATCCGTGCGCGCAAGGAAGGCGCGCCACGCCGGGCGCTTCGCCACCGCGCCATAGGTCAACGCGCAGAGCGAGCAGGGATAGGTCGCCGGGCTCGCCAGCTTGTGCACCGCATCGCGGGCGGCGTCGAGGAGGCCTCCATCGGCGTTGTAGACGAAGATGAGTGTTCGCATTTGTCTGACCCTTCGCCTGGATACGAGCGGCTTCGCGCGCCGGATGTGATCCGCATCAAATCGGGATGCGACCTTCAGCAAACGTGTCCGAGCCTAGCAAAATTCCGCTTAGCCCCCACGCCGCCCGCTCTTTTCCGTTGCGCCCAACGCCGCTAGAGCATTCTCCATGCACGGACAATTCCAACTCACCGACGATCAGCTGGCAATCCGCGAGGTTGCGCAGCGATTTACCGCCGATAACATCACCCCCTTCGCTGCCGAATGGGATGAAAAGCACATCTTCCCGAAGGATGTGATCAAGCGCAGCGCCGAGCTCGGCTTCGGGGCGATCTATGTGTCCGAGGCTTCGGGCGGGATCGGCCTCGGGCGGCTGGAAGCGGCGCTGATCATGGAGGCGATGGCCTATGGCTGCCCTTCTACATCCGCCTTCATCTCGATCCACAACATGGCCGCGTGGATGATCGACCAGTTCGGCGGGGCCGAGGTCAAGGCGAAGTATCTGCCCGATCTCGTCACCATGGAAAAGATCGCCAGCTACGCCCTGACCGAGCCGGGCAGCGGATCGGACGCGGCCGCCTTGAAGGCGAGCGCGCGGCTGGATGGCGACCACTATGTTCTGAACGGCACCAAGCAGTTCATCTCGGGCGGCGGGGTCAATGATGTCTATGTCACGATGGTGCGCACCGGCGATCACAAGACCAAGGGCATCACCTGCCTTGTCATCGACAAGGACACCCCCGGGGTCAGCTTCGGCGCGCCCGAGAAGAAGCTCGGCTGGAACGCCTCGCCCACCGCGCAGGTGATTTTTGAAGATGCGCGCGTGCCCGTGGCAAACCGTGTGGGTGACGAGGGCGAGGGGTTCCGCTTCGCGATGATGGGGCTCGATGGCGGGCGCCTCAATATCGGCGCGTGTTCGCTGGGCGGGGCGCAGCGCTGCCTGGACGAGGCGATCCAGTATACCAAGGACCGCAAGCAGTTCGACCAGCCGGTCGCCGATTTCCAGAACACCCAGTTCATGCTCGCAGACATGGCGACCGATCTGGAGGCGGCGCGCGCGCTGCTCTATCTGGCCGCCGCCAAGGTCACCGACAACGCGCCCGACAAGTCGCGTTTCTCGGCGATGGCCAAGCGCCTCGCGACCGACAGCGGATCAAAGATCGTCAACGACGCGCTGCAACTGTTCGGCGGCTATGGCTATCTCAAGGACTATCCGATCGAACGCTTCTGGCGTGATCTGCGCGTGCACTCGATCCTCGAAGGCACCAACCAGGTGATGCGCATGATCGTGGGCCGCGATCTGCTGCGCCAATGAAACGGATGGCGTAATGGGGACAAGGCTGGCCCTGACGACATTGGTGGTGCCCGATTACGATGCGGGGATCGCGTTCTGTGTCGATGCGCTCGGGCTCGATCTGATCGAGGACACCGACATGGGCGGCGGCAAGCGCTGGGTGGTGGTCGGCGGCAGCGAGGGCGGACGGCTCCTCATCGCCCGCGCCGCGACCCCGGGACAGACCGCCGCGATCGGCAACCAGACCGGCGGCCGGGTGGGCTTTTTCGCCCATACGCAAGATTTCGCAGGGACCCATGCACGGCTCGTCGAAGCTGGCGTGAATTTCCATGAAGAACCGCGCCACGAAAGCTATGGCACGGTAGCGGTGTTCAGCGATCCCTTCGGCAATCGCTGGGACCTGGTCGAACCGAGAGAGCAGGGGCAATGACTGACGACGTTCTGATCCGGGTGAATGGCCCCATCGGCCATATCAGCCTCAACCGGCCCAAGGCGCTCCACGCGCTGACGCTGCCGATGTGCCACGCGATGAGCGCTGCCCTGTCCGATTGGGCGGGCGATGATGCCATCAAGGCGGTGATCCTCGACCATGACGAGGGCCGCGGTTTCTGCGCGGGCGGCGATATCGCCTTCCTCAGGGAATCGGCCTTGAACGACAACGGCGTGTCAGGCCGCAGGTTCTTCCACGACGAATACCAATTGAACCACCAGATGTTCACCTATGCCAAACCCATCGTCGCCTTCATGGACGGCATCACGATGGGCGGGGGCGTGGGCATCTCGCAGCCGGCCAAATACCGTGTCGCCACCGAGAACACGCGCTTCGCCATGCCCGAGACTGGCATCGGCCTGTTCCCCGATGTCGGCGGCGGCTGGTATCTCTCGCGGCTCGGACGGCGGCTCGGGCAGTTCCTGGCATTGACCGGGGCGCGGCTCGACGGGGCCGAATGCCTGTGGACCGGGCTTGCCACCCACTATGTCCCGCATGACAAGCTGAAGGACATCAAGGCGCGCATCCACGATCACCCCGACCGGATCGCGGGCATCCTCAGCGAGCCGACCGGGACGCCGCCCAAGGCGCGGATCGAGGCCAATGCCGACAGAATCGCCAAGCACTTCGCCTCGGACAGCTACGAGGACATCCTCGCCAGCCTCGAAGCGGCGATCGCCGCCGGGGACGACTGGGCGGTGAAGGAGCGCGACACGCTCGGCACCAAGAGCCCGCAGACCTGCAAGGTGGCGCTGCGCCAGCTCGCACAGAGCGCGGCTCTGACCGATTTTGCCGACAACATGCGGATGGAATACCGCATCGCGAGCCGCGTGCTGACCCGCCCCGATTTCGCCGAGGGCGTGCGTGCGGTGATCGTCGACAAGACCAATGATCCCAAGTGGGACCCGGCCACCCCCGAGGAGGTCGGCGAGGACCTGATCGACGCGATCTTCGCTCCGCTGCCGGCGGGCGAGGAATGGGCGCCGCTCCCTAGCTAATCCGTCATTCCCGCGCTTGCGGGAAACCCGCTAGGCTTCGCTTGCGAACCCGGCACGCCAGACAGGCCCCCGCCCGCGCGGGGGCGACGAGGAAAGACCATGGCTTACGAAACCATCACCGCCGAAACCGACGCCCGCGGGACCAAGGGCGTCACGCTGCTGACCATCAATCGCCCGCAGGCCTTGAATGCATTGAATTCGCAGGTCCTCGCCGAACTGATCACGGCCTTCGCGGCCTATCAGGCCGATGCCACCCAGCTGTGCGCGATCCTCACCGGCAGCGGCGACAAGGCCTTTGCTGCGGGCGCCGACATCAAGGAAATGGCCGACAAGCCGGCGGCAGACTTCTACCTCGACGATTTCTTCGGGCCGTGGACGAGCGAGATCGTCAAGAAGACGCGCAAGCCCTGGATCGCGGCCGTCAACGGCTTCGCGCTGGGCGGCGGGTGCGAGCTCGCCATGATGGCGGATTTCATCATCGCGTCCGACAAGGCGAAGTTCGGCCAGCCCGAGATCAAGCTCGGCGTCGCCCCCGGGATGGGCGGATCGCAGCGCCTGACCCGCGCGATCGGCAAGGCGAAGAGCATGGAAATGTGCCTCACCGGCCGGATGATGAACGCGGAAGAAGCCGAGCGCAGCAACCTCGTCGCCCGCGTGGTGCCGCATGAGGAGCTGATCGCCGAGACCTTGAAGACCGCTGCGACCATCGCCGCCATGCCGCCGATGGCAACCATCGCCAACAAGGAGATGGTCAACTCGGCCTTCGAGATGACGCTCGATCAGGGCCTGATCGTCGAACGCCGGATCTTCCAGATCCTCACCGCGAGCGAGGACAAGGCCGAAGGCATGGCCGCCTTCATCGAAAAGCGCGAAGGGCAGTGGAAGGGGCGGTAAGGCCCTGCCACGAGGGGAGAGTGACATGAAAATAGCCTTCATCGGCCTCGGCAACATGGGCGGCGGGATGGCCGCGAACCTGGTGAAGGCGGGGCATGAGGTCCGCGCCTTCGACCTCAGCGAAGCCGCGCTTGCCGCCGCGCGCGAGGCGGGGTGCAGCACTTATCCAACCGCCAAGGAGGCCTGCCAGGGCGCCGAGGCCGTCGTCTCGATGCTGCCCAATGGCGCCATCGTGAAGTCGGTCTATTGGAACGAGGTGATCGGCCATGCTCCTGAAGGCGCGATCCTGCTCGATTGTTCGACCATCGATGTCGCCACCGCGCGCGAGGTGATCTCCGTCACGCAAGCCCACGGTTACCAGATGGTCGATGCCCCCGTCAGCGGCGGGATTGCAGCGGCGGCGGGCGGCACGCTCACCTTCATGGTCGGCGGCTCGGACGAGGCTTTCGCCCGCGCGCAGCCGATCCTCGCCGCGATGGGCAAGGCGGTGATCCATGCCGGCGCTGCCGGCAATGGTCAGGCGG
This sequence comes from Porphyrobacter sp. AAP82, assembly GCF_000331285.1. GTDB lineage: Bacteria > Pseudomonadota > Alphaproteobacteria > Sphingomonadales > Sphingomonadaceae > Erythrobacter. The sequence continues at coordinate 17,364 of NZ_ANFX01000035.1, forward strand.
CCAAGATCTGCAACAACATGCTGCTCGCGATCCACATGATCGGCACCTGCGAGGCCTTTGCCATGGCGGACAAGCTGGGGCTCGACGCGCAGACCTTCTACGACATTTCCAGTGTCTCGTCGGGCCAGTGCTGGTCGATGACAAGCTACTGCCCGGTGCCCGGGGTCGGGCCGGTCACGCCTGCGGACAACGGCTATCAGGGCGGGTTCGCCGCCGGGCTGATGCTCAAGGACTTGAAGCTTGCGATGGAAGCGGCGGCGGGGGCGGGGGCCAAGGTCGAATTGGGCGAGCATGCCCGCGCGCTCTACGAGGCCTTCGCTGCCGGGAACGCCGCGACCGATTTCTCGGGGATCATCCGCACGCTATAGCGCCAGCGCGCCGGCCTTGGGGCAGGACCTGGCGCCCGCGCGGGCGAGCTGCGCGGCTGCTGCCGCATCGCTGCGCTTCAGCTGGGTGATGCTGGTTTCAAGCGAGCGGCAGTCGAAGTCGGCGCCCTTCTCGAGGCTCGCGGTCGCCATCTCGGCGAAAGCGGCGGGCGGCAGGACCTGCACCCCGCGGCGCAGGAACCGCGAGCGCCAGCGTTCGGCACGCACCACGATGGCGACCATCGTCGCCTGGCCCTCGCCGCCGGGCGCACCGACGATCGCCGGGCCGAGCTCCCCCAGCAGGGCGTCGGGCGTCTCGTTGCGCAGGAACAGCGCGACATAGCGGCGGGCGGCTTCGGCGCGGTCGCCTGCGGCAAGCGCGATGCGCAGCACGGCCTCCTGCGCCACCGGCTCGCGCCAGCCGCGCTTGCCGGCGATCTGGATGGTCTGGCCCGCGGTCTCGGTCTCGCCCGCGCGCGCCTGTGCGGCGGCAAGCAGCAGGAGATTTTCGGACGGGATCGGTCGCCGCCGGACCAGCTTGCGCGTTTCCGCAAGCGCGACCCCGGGCGTCTTGGTGGCAAGCGCGTCCATGGCCACGTGCACCTGCGCGAAATTGCGCAGCGGCTCGGGCACCAGCGGGACGAGCTGCGGCGTGCCGCGCGCGCCGAAGTCTAGCTGCAATCCTGCGGTCAGCAGCGCGATACCCGCGAGCGCGGCGAGCCAGACGATCCGGCCGATCATGCGGAGGCCTCTGTCGCGGCAGCAGGCTTGGGCCCGGGGGCCGCAATGCGGGCGAGCATCAAGAGCGCGAAGCCCGCCATGGCGAGGATCGTCTGGTTGCGCAGCGGATAGTCGGTGATCGATTGCAGGGCGATCGCCAGCAGGAAGCCGCTTCCCGCCCAGGCCGCCCAGCGCAGCTGGGACGTGCGCGCGCGCCAGGTCAGCCAGGCGACCAGCACCAGCCACAGGCCCGCCAGTGCGATCCCGGCAGCGCCCGCCTCGATGGCAAGCTCGAGATAGTCGTTATGCGCGCGCCCGGCGCGGCGCAGGGTCAGGTTCTCGAGCGATTCGTTGACGAGGTAGATCTCGTCGAAGGTCCCCATCCCGGTCCCGACCGGCCAGTAGCGCTCGGCGCTGTAGGTCGCATCGTCCCAGATGAAGCGGCGCGGATCGTCCTTGGCCTCGAAACGCTCGATCGCCTCGCCGATGCGCCCGGGCGCAGCGACGACCAGCATGCCGCCGCCAGCCCCGACCAGTGCGAGCGCGCCGAAGCCGATCATCGCCGCCCGCGCGGCCGAGGGGGTATTGCGCCGGTGCAGCAGCGCGCCCGCCGCCCGCGCCAGGCCCAGCAGCACCGGCAGCAGCGCCAGCACGATCGCGGTGCGCGACTGGGTCAACCCGGTCGCCACCAACAGCAGCAGGCACACGCCAAGCCGGGCCGGAAGCAGCGCGGGATGCGGGCGCGGCACAGGCAGCAGCGCGGCAAGTCCCAGCGCGAAGGTCAGGAACAGGCCGGTCGAATTGCGGTTGGCAAAGGTCCCGAGCAGCAGCTTGCCCGGGCTGCGCGCGCCGTAGAGCGTCCCCTCGTCGCCGCGCGCGCCGAGCTGGACAAGCGCGAGCAGCACCGTGACGAGCCCGAGCCCGACCACGATCCAGCCGAGATCGATCAGGCGTTCGCGCGGCAGCGTCCAACCTGCGCAGATGATCCCCAGCGGGGTGACCAGCGCGCTCAGCGCCAGCAGGGTGCGCAGGGGATTGACGCTGGCCGGCATCCAGCCGCCGCCGCCGCCCGCCTGTTCGAGCGCGCGCTCGACTAGCGGGCCGGCCGGGAGCGTGGTCCACAGCGATTCGGGCAGGGGGATGATCTGCGCCAGCGGCAGTGCCAGCGAGAGGATGACCAAGGCGCGCAAGGCGCGCGGCGATTCGCGCCAGAAGGCGGTGAAGCTCTCGCGCCGGACGGCAAGTGCCACCAGTGCCGCAAGCTGCACCGCCAGATTGCCAAGCGCCGCGCCGATCCCGCCCCCGCCGCACAGGAAGGCAACCAGCAGCACGGCTGCCAGCAGCAGGAAGGAAGGCCGGTCGGCGGCAGGGGTTTTCAAGTGGCGGGTCCGCGAAACGAATCGGATCGGGCTGTGGTGCAGCCGGTCTTCAGGCTGCCCCAAACGAAAACGCCCGGCACTGGGTACCGGGCGTCAAATCGCTAATTCAAGTCTTTCGCCCGAGGCACGAGCGATCAGCAGGTACCCGGCGACACGCAGCCGTCGTCGCCGCTGCTGGCGGCCGTGGCGATGCCGCCGATGACCGCAGCGATCGCAAGGCCACCAAGGATCAGTTCGCCAGCACCGAGGCCGAGACCGGCTTCGCCCTGGCCTTCGCCGTCAGCAGCGCGGCCGAGGCCCGGCGCCGCGTTCGAGGTGCTGTAGGTGCCAGCGCTGTCACCTGCGCGGGTGTTGGCCTGGGCCATGATCGGCGCAGCAACGAGGCCCAAAGCGGCAGTGGCAGCCATCAAACGGGTCACGGTCTTGGTCATGTTGAAGCCCTCTAAACTAATCCCTCGGGATATTGCGTAGTGCAATGCAGCATCTTTGGCAACCACTCATTAGCGCGGTTTGGTAAACGAAGCGTCGCCGGGCGATCTTGCGTGGCGCAAAAGCGACAGGCCGAAGCAGGTGCCTGGAACATCACGGTTACCGGTTCCCGTTAACGGGGCTTCCGGGATCGAGCAAGGGCGCAAACCGGGAGATGTCACCGCCGAGAATCACTCTATCGCCGCAAACCAGCCAGGCGTGGGCTTCGAAGCTTCCGTCAGGCCGGCGCGCCGTACCGACGACAATGCTGGCGGCGATCCCGCGGCGCAGGAGCATCGCCTGCCCGGCAAGCGCCTGGACCAGACAATCGGCGCGCCACGGCAGGCGCGGGACGACACGCGGGATGGCAAAGGCGATCCTTGCGCATCCCCCGGCGGCGGCGGACCCGGTAACAGGCGGGCGGCGGCGCGCGGCACGTGCTGCGGCATCGGCATTGCGGCGCAGCACGCCATCAGGTCCGGTGCGGTGGAGAATCAGCCGGGCATGGGCCAGCGCAACCAGCGCCTCCACGCCAAGCGCGATCACGACCGGGAGGGGGTATGCCCTTTGCTTCATGCATTCGGCCGCAAGCACGGGCGCGTTCAGGCCGGCTCGATCAGATCGTTGGCGGCAAGTTCGCCCAGCAGATCGCGCAGGTCCGTCTCCAGCCGTTCGGGCGCGACATCATAGGTTTCGAGCAACGCCGGACAGATCGTCGCCGGCAGCTCGCCCTCCTGAAGCGCCTCCCACAGCTTCGCCCCGATGGGATCGAGCCCGTAATAGGTGCCGTTGCCCAGATGCAGGATCACCGTCTCGTCGGCGACAGCATTGGCAATGGCCTGGTCGCTGATGCGCCACTGCGATTGAAGGAGGTCGGACACTGTGGTTTCCTTGATGCATATTCGAGCATGGCGCCAAGGTGGCCTGTTGGTCTCTGCCTCGACTAGCTGCGGTAACGCCCCAGACACTTCACAACGTGATCGAGCGCTGCCTTGTAGGTCGGCAGATGCTCGGGATGCCGATCCTGCAATGTCTTGGCGATGACGTCCAGTGTTCTGCCTTCGCCAACCAGCGCCAGACAGTCGCGATCGAGCATGATCGCCGCATCCAGTTGCGGCACGTGCTGATTCGATGCATTCCCGAGCGCCTTTGTTGAATGGACCTGCGCGAGGAATGTCGATTGGCGCGCCACCCGCCCGCGCGGGGATCCGGCCCGATCGAAGACCTGCCAGTCCCAGTTCCAGACATATTCGCCGTCCACCAGCGTGCCGCGGAAGCGCAGGTCGATCCGTTCGCCCTCGGCCAGCCGCGGGTTGCCTTCGAGCGGCAGGAACATCTGCCCGTAGACCAGCGGCGGCTCGCCCGGCGCGTTGGAATAGCCGAGGCCTTCGGCGATCTCGGCCTCGAACCACGCCAGAATGCCATCGACCCGCCCGGCGCGTCCGGCAACCATGGTCACCCGGCTATCGATGTCGGGTTCGGTGATCGTGCGATAATCGAGCACCGCCAGATCGACCGGCGCGGAGACGAGCGCGCGCGGCTTGAGGTAGGCCTTGTCCATGGCGTTGGCCGCGAACCGCGCCCCTGCGGCCAGATCGAGCCCGTAGGCATTGCGCTGCCAGGGGTGCACCATGGCCCGATACTTCTCGGGCGATTGCGCCAGTGCGATCTTGAGCGTGTCGCGCATCGGCAGCAACGTGCCGCCGGGCGCGAGCAGCCGCGCGCGCGCATCGGCGAGCGTGGCGATATGGTGCTGGAACAGCGGCACGGTGCCGCGGCAGTCCGATACGATCACATCGGCCTTCACCTCGGGGGTGTAATTGGCCGAGATATCGCGGATGATGGTGATGCGGTCTTCGCAGCCATTGGCCCGGGCAAGCGGCACGAGCAGCTCGATGCTGGGATCGGGTTCGATCGCGATGACCTGCCCTGCACCATATTGGCAGGCCAGCAGCGCAAAGGCACCGAACGAGGCGCCCAGGTCGATGACGGTGCAGCCCGGCGTCACCGCACGGCGCAGCGCTTCGGCATAGACGCCCATGCGCGGCTCGCAATCGATCATCCGGCCATAGCTGGCAAGGCTGTAGCCCCCCGGTCTGCTCATCGGGTCGGTTCCTTGTCCTGCTGTGCACCGGCAGCCGCGGCCATCGCGGCCTCGATCAGGCGATGGGTCTCGGGAAGGCGATCGTAATCGTGGGGCACGTCGAGCTCGAAGCAGGCGCTGGCCGAGGCGAGCCGGGCGGCTGCGGCCAGCCGCCCGCTGGCGGCGCGCACATCTCCAGGATCGAGCGCGAAGCTCTGCTCGAGCATCGTCATGCACGCCAGCCGCGCGGAATGCGGGCGGATTGCGGGCTGATCCTCGCCGCCTGCCAGGCTGAAGATGCAGGCGATCGGGAGCGGCGGGGCATCGGACGCAGCGGCGCGAAAGCCGGTCACGTGACGCTTGTCGGAATAGGCGGCCATCGGCGCGGTATCGGCGTCCTCGCCCAGCAATCGTCCGATCGAATCCGGGTAGAGGCGAAGGCTGGGATAGACCGCTGCTCCGAAAAACGCGCCGCCTTGCTCGGTGACGATCACCGCATCATCGCCGAGCAGGCGGTGGCCGCGCGCGTGGAGGCTGGCCCCGAGCGTGGATTTGCCTGCCCCCGTCTCGCCGATGAATACCGCCAGCCGTCCGTCGATGGCGACAAGGCTGCCGTGCAGGACCAGCAGCGCTTCGGCAGCGAGCACGCGCGGGAAGACATGATCGAACAGCAGGTGATCGAGCATTGGCGGATCATCGCGCGACCCTTCGAGGAGCGTGATCGTGCGGCTGGCGAAACAGGCGCGAAACACGGCGGCGGTGCCGAATCGCATGTCGCAGGCATCGCCGTCCCGGACCGCGGCATATTCGAGGTCCGGTTCCGCGCCATCCGCCACCACGCTCGGCGACACGCTGCCGCCCGCATCGCAAAGAGCGCGAATCAACCAGCCATGCACGAAGAAATTAGCCCCCGAAACACGAACGCCGGCTGCCCGAGGGCAAGCCGGCGACGGTAAACACCTGAAACGGGCTGAGACATCCGCCTCCGGCCGGTTTCGATGCCAATCAGGCCATGAAGGACGGGCCGGTCATCGTGGCGTTTTCCTGACCGCCCTGACTGCCGGCCGCGGTCAGCTGGGAGAAACCGCCATAGACGGCGAGCTTCGGCTGGGCGTAGGCAGCCTTAAGCGCGTTGTCGAACTTGGTCATTGCAAATCTCCAATCTTCCGCGTGGCCGCGATCCCCGAATTCCAGTCGGCGAGGTATCGTAAATGACGGAAGTGCGGAATCGTTACAGAATGTTGATGCAAGACGCGCCACTGCCGCCGGGTCAACGAAATGGCGCAGGCCAGCGCCAAGCTGTGCTGCGAGAACGGCGGGAGACTGCGGCTGGAACGCCTCGACGAACCAGCTTCCCACATGGGTGCGCCCGGTGCGCCAGCGCAGCGGATCGGGCATCAGCCCTGCCATGCTGCGGCGCAATATAAGCTTGGGCCAGCCGCCATTCTGGATCTGGTCGACCGGCAGGGTGCGGCAGAATTCGAGCAGGCGTGGATCGAGGAAGGGATCGCGCGGCTCGATCCCGAAAGCGCCTGCGACCCGGTCATAGCGTTCCCGGGCCGCGATCGCGAAAGGATGCAGCATCCGCCGCACGCGGGCTTCGGGCAAGGCATTGTCGGGCATGGCGACCCGCTCGCGGAACCGTGCCTGCCGGGCGGGATAGTCGATCCGCTCGGCAAATGCGCGGTTGAGCAGAACCATCTCGCCGGGAGGGGTGATGCCGGCCTGCCGCTTCAGGCCGCGCCACGCCTGCTGCACCGGCGCCGGCACATGGCGACGGTAGAGCAGGCGGGTGAAGTCGCGGGCCGCGGGCTGGTAGTGGCCCCAGTAGCGCTCGTTGCCGCGCGCCTCCTGCCAGGCCTGCCACAGCCGCCCGGCGTCAAGATGCCACAGCACGACATTGCCGGGGCCGAGCGTCGTATCGCCGCTCACCCCGTCGAGCATCGCCCTCACCCCGTCCGCCCGCGCCTTGGCATAGACCGCCATGACCATCGCCATATGCCCGTCGAAGGGCTCCGCGCAGCCGCGGATCATCGCCGCCACTTCGTCGCGGACCGCGCCCAGATCGCCGCTCGAAATGGTGCGGGGATCGAGGTGCGGCATCGCCATCGCGGTGCGGATCGCCTGCGTCTCGGCACAATCGGGATCGGTGTGCACCGCCGAAAAGGTGCGCAGGGGCGGGGCTCCGGCATCGTGCAGCAGCCGCGCGGCGACCGCGACGACCGAACCCGAATCCATGCCGCCCGACAGCATCGATCCGAGCGTTCCGGACGACCGCAAGCGGACCCGCACCGCTTCGGTGAAGACCTCGAGGAACGCGGCCTCGTATTCCGCATCGCTGGCGCGGCGGACCACCTCGGCCGGTTCGAGCCGCCAGTATCGCCACGTCCTCAGCGCACCGTGCTCGATCGCCAGCGCATGGGCGGGGGGCAGTTTCTTGAGGTCGAGAAAGAAGGTCGAGGTCTCGTCGATCGCCTCCATTGCCTGGATGAGATCGGCGATCCGGCCCTCGTCGATGCGCAGTGGCACATCGCGGTGTTCCAGCAGGGCGCGGGCGTCGGTGGCGCAGGCGAACACCTTGCCCGGCGCGAAGTGGGTGATCAGCTGCCGCATCCCCACCTTGTCGCGCGCGGCGAACAGCCGCTGGTGGCGCGGGTCCCACAGGACGAAGGCGAAATCGCCGAGGAGCTGCCCCGGGCAATCGCGGCCCCATTTCAGGTAGGCGGCAAGGATGATCTCGCCATCGCCGATGACCCGTCCGGCCGGATCCAGCCCGAGCCGGGCGATCAGATCCTCGCGGTTATCGAGACGCACGTCGGCGGTGATGATGCACACTGTGTCCGGGTGGCGCAGCGGCATCGGCTCGGCGAGCGATTCGGGCGTGGTGGCGTTGAGCGCGTGGCCGAGCACAGCCGGGCCATCGCAGGCCGCACCGCTGCGGTCCGGCCCGCGCGCGGCGAGGGCGGCGAGCACGGGGGCGATCTCGCCGCCATCGGCACAGCGCCCGTCCAACCGCACCACCGCGCAGATCCCGCTCATGTCAGGCGGACCCACCTGCCGGTGTCCCGCCTGCCAGTGTCCAGCCTTCGGGGGTGACCTCGATGATCCGGTCGGCGAGCGCGAGGCTGGCGGGGCGATGGGTGATGATGATCACCGTCCGCTCCGCCAGCACCTTCACGCAATCCTCGACAAAGGCAGCTTCGCCCTCGATGTCGTACATGCTGGTCGCCTCGTCGAAGATGTAGATCGGCGGATCGCGCAACAGCGCCCGGGCGAGCGCGATGCGCTGGCGCTGCCCGCCCGACAGGCGCACGCCATCATCGCCGATGCGGGTGTCCAGCCCTTCGGGCAACGCGGCGATGAAGTCCCACGCCTGCGCCAGCCGGGCCGCGCGCTCGATTGCTTCGGGTGCGGGATCGGCCAGGCCGAAGACGATGTTCTCGCGAATCGTGTCGTCGAGCAGCAGCGGGCGCTGCGGCACATAGCCGAATTGCCGGCGCAGCGCCTGCACGTCGATCCGCGCGATGTCGGTCCCGTCGATGGTGATGCGCCCGGCGGCCGGCTCGTAGAAGCGCAGCAGCAGATTGACGAGGGTCGACTTGCCGACGCCGTTTGCTCCGGTCAGCGCGATGACCTCGCCCGCGCCGATCGACAGGTCGAACCTGCGCAGCACCGGCGGGCGGCCCGGATAGGCAAAGTCGATCGCCTCGAAACCGATCGCACCCGCCGCGCGGCCGAGCGGGCCGGTCGCGGCGTAGCCCGGCTCGCACGGGGCGGCGAGCACGGCTTCGAGCCGCGCGAGCGTGCCGCGCGCGACCTGGAAGCTGCCGAACAGCCCGGCAAGGCTCCCCATCGGGCGGGTCAGGAGCGCGGCGTAGAACAGAAAGGCGAACAGCTCCGCCGGGCTCCGCCCGGTCCCGCCGCCGCTCCCTGCCAGCAGCAGCGCGATGGCCGAAAGCGCCGCGACCAGCGCTGCCGTAGGGCCGATATAGGCGGTCAGCCGTGCCTCGGTGAGCCGCAGCTGGCGCGCCGCATCGAGCTTGCCGGCATAGCGGGCGCGGTGAATGTCCTCGACCGCATAGGCCTTGATTGCCGGCAGCATCTGGAGATCGCTCTCGGCGGAATAGAACACCTCGACCTCGGCATCGCGCACCGCCTGCCCCAAAGCCCGCAGGCGGCGGCGCAGCAGCTTCATGGCGATGTAGAAGGCCGGCACCAGAACCGGCACCACCAGCCCGAGGCGCGGGTCGATCAGCAGCAGCAGCACCACGGTGCCGCCTGCGGTCATCAGCGTGGCGGGCAGCTGGGCCAGCGTGGTGGCGAGGAATGTGCTGAGGTTCTGCACCTCCCAGCTGATCAGCGACAAGAGGTCGCCGGTGCGATGGCTGTCGTGATAGGAGACCGGCAGGTGCTGGACATGGGTGTAGGCTTCGGCCCGCAGCCCTGCGAGGATGCGGCTCGAGGCATCGGCGGAATGGACCGCGACAAGGATGTTGACCGCCGTCAGTGCGACGAGCGCGCCGCCGAGCAACGCAAGAGTGCCGGCAAGATCGATCGACACGTCTCCGGCCAGCCGCGCGGCGAGCTGCGCGGCAAGCCACGGCAGGGCGAGGGTCGCCAGCGAACTGAGCAGCGAAAGCCCACTGATGATCGCAAGCTCGCGGCGATAGGGACGGGCCCGGGCGAGGATGAAGGCGCGGTCCATGCGAGGGTGCCTAGCCTTTCGCCGGGGAACGGCCGAAAACGACCCGCGCCGCGGCGGCCGCGATCCACCGGATCCGCAGCAACATGGTCGGCCAGCCGTCCGCGCCGGGATATTTCTCCAGCAGCTGCTCGCGCGTTGCCGTGGCGCTCAGGCGGACAAGCCGGAGGCGCGCGGCAAGGCCCCGTGTCGCCCGGAAATCGTCGCGCCACATCTGCTGGAGGTCGGCATTGTAAAGGTAATGCTCGAGCGCGGTCGGCCTGCTGCCGCTGGCGAGGCGATCGAGGATGCCGTCCGGCAGGGGAAGGCCGATATCCTCGGCGGCGCCCGCCAGCACCTTGCGCACCACCGGCCCTGCGCCGCGCGCCGCGCACAGATCGGCCAGCATGTCCCAGTCGGATGCGGCAAAGCGGGCGGTGATGTGCTGGCAGTCCACCGCCCAGATCAGCCGCCGCACCTGATTGTAGCGTTCGCCATTGGCGAAGAAGCCGTGTCGTTCGTGCCAGGTCTGGTTGATCGCGGCGTGGAGCAGCAGCTGGAGCGGGGCCGGGGCCAGCGCATGGGGCGACAGGCCGGGAAGCGGTTCGGCGTGGGCCCAGAATTCCTTCGTCCGCAGCAGATCCTGGATCGCCGGCCGGTCGGTCGGACGCCAGTGCAGGTCGAGCGACTGGACCATGCTGACCCCGCAATCGCGCCGCCAGATTTCCTGGAAATAGATGCCGTGCGGATTGGTTGGCCGGTGCCAGCTGGCGCGGGCCAGCAGCCTTCGCGCCAGATCGAGATCGCGTTCGTGGATCAGCAGATCGGTATCCCCGCGCGGGCGCATCGGCGGCGAGGAATAGTAGCCATAGGCCAGCGCGCAGCCCTTCATCGCGATGGAGGGCGCACCGGCTTCAGCAAGCTGTTCGACGAGGGCGGCGACGGGCGGGTGCATGACCTTGTCGGCGAGCACCCCGCGGCGGATCAGGCTCCTCAGCCCCTCGGCCGCTTCGGCGGGCCAATGCTTGGGCCTGCCGGGCGATGTGCCGAGCAGCACGGCGATGCCATGGACGTCGATTCTGGCGGACAATTCCCGGGCGAACCCCTCCGCATCAGCGGGGAACGGCCAGGGCGGGAGAGGGGCGCCGCGCAGGGCTGCCCGCACACACTGGGCCAAGAATTTATCCAGCACGATATGCCGTTCGTCCCGTAACAATTGCGGTTCGCCCCTTGCAGATCGCCCCCATCTCAATGCTGGAATTTCCCATGCTTGGCTAGAGCGCAATTGTGCGGCGAAGGCGGTTGACCTTTGTACCTTATGCTGCAATGCAGCGCGCGGTCGTGCGCGGTTTCGCAACCTGGGGGAAATTGGCAATCGCCATGGCAATCGACAGTCACAGGCGCGGCATCATCCTCGCGGGCGGCTCGGGCACCCGGCTCTATCCGCTGACCCGCGGCGTGTCCAAGCAGCTGATGCCGATCTTCGACAAGCCGATGATCTACTATCCGCTCAGCACGCTGATGCTGTCGGGCATCCGTGACATCCTGATCATTACCACCCCCGAGGACGCCGCCCAGTTTAGGCGCGTGCTGGGCGATGGGTCGGATTTCGGCGTCTCGCTTGTCTACGCGGTCCAGCCCCGCCCCGAAGGCCTTGCCCAGGCCTTCCATATCGGCGCCGATTTCGTCAAAGGCGGACCGAGCGCGCTGATCCTCGGCGACAATATCTTCTACGGCCACGGTCTGCCGCAGCTGCTCCAGAGCGCCAATGCCCGCACCCATGGCGCCACGGTTTTCGCCTACCGCGTGAGCGATCCGCAGGCCTTCGGCGTGGTCGAATTCGACGCGGCGGGCAAGGCCGTGTCGATCGAGGAAAAGCCCAAGGTCCCCAAATCGAACTATGCCGTCACCGGCCTCTATTTCTACGACGAGACCGTGGCCGACCGCGCCCGCGGCCTTGCGCCCTCGGCGCGCGGCGAGCTCGAGATCACCGACCTCAATCGCCTCTATCTCGATGAAGGCAGCATGGCGGTCGAGATCATGGGGCGCGGCTTTGCCTGGCTCGACACCGGCACCCACGCCTCGCTGCTCGATGCTGCGACCTATGTGCGCATCACCGAGGAACGGCAGGGCCTCAAGATCTGCTGCCCCGAGGAAATCGCCTGGCGGCAGGGCTTCATCACCACCGATCGCCTGCGCGAGATCGCCGAACCGCTGCGCAAGTCGGGCTACGGCGAATATCTGCTCAAGCTGCTTGAGAGCCCGGTGATCGCGTGAACATCATCGAAACCGCCCTTCCCGGCGTGCTGATCATCGAGCCGCGCCTGTTCGGCGATGCTCGCGGCTTCTTCATGGAAACCTGGAACGCCGCCGCTTTCGGTGCGGCGGGGCTCGACCTGGCCTTCGTGCAGGACAATCACAGCCGCTCGCAAAAGGGCGTGCTGCGGGGGCTGCATTTCCAGAACCCGGGTCCGCAAGGCAAGCTGGTGCGGGTGGCAAGCGGCGCGGTGTTCGATGTGGCGGTGGACCTGCGCCGATCCTCGCCGACCTTCGGCCAGTGGACCGGGACCGTGCTGAGCGCGGCCAACAAGCGCATGTTCTGGGTGCCCGAAGGCTTCGCGCACGGCTTCCTGACGCTCGAAGACGATACCGATTTCCTCTACAAGTGCACCGCGCCCTATGCGCCGCAGAGCGAATTCACCCTCGCCTGGGACGATCCCGCCGTGGGGATCGAATGGCCGGTCACCGGCGCTGCCCCGCTGGTTTCGGAGAAGGACGCGCGCGGGCTCGCGCTCGCCGCCGTGCCGGTGTTCGCGTGAGGGTGCTGATCACAGGGGCGGGCGGGCAGCTGGGCACCGCGCTCCAGCGCACCGCGCCGGGCTGGGCCGATGTGAACGCGATCGATGTCGAGGATGTCGACCTTGCCGACAGCGCCATGCTGACCGCGCGGCTGGTGGTCGAGGCGCCCGATGTCATCATCAACGCAGCCGCCTATACCGCGGTGGACAAGGCCGAGAGCGACGAAGCGACGGCGCGGGCGATCAACTCCATAGCGGTCGCCACAATGGTCGCGGCGATGGCGGCGAGCGGCGGCCGGGTGGTCCACGTATCGACAGACTACGTCTTCGATGGCACCTGCGCGCAGCCCTATGCGACCTTTGCGGAGCGCAACCCCCAATCGGTCTATGGCCGCACCAAGGCCGAGGGCGAGAATCATCTGCGGCCCGAAGACCTGCTGGTGCGCACCGCGTGGGTCTATGCCGCGGGCGGGGCGAACTTCGTGCGCACCATGATCCGCCTGATGAATGAGCGCGAGACGCTCGGCGTGGTCGCCGACCAGATCGGCGCGCCGACATGGGCGACGGGTCTTGCGCGCACCATCTGGGCGCTGCTCGAAAAGCGCGCCACCGGCACCTTCCACCATTGCGATGACGGCGCGATCAGCTGGCACGACTTCGCCGTGGCGATCGCCGAGGAAGCCCATGCCCTGGGCCTTGTGAAGCGCATCCCTGTCATCAACGCGATCACCACTGCCGACTATCCCACCCCGGCGCGCCGCCCGGCCTACTCGCTGCTCGATTGCAGCGCGACGCGCAGCTTTCTTGGCGACCAGCCGGTCCACTGGCGCACCAACCTGCGCCTGATGCTCGAAGAGGAAGCGAAGCGTGGCTAATCTGCTCGTCACCGGAGGTGCCGGCTTCATTGGCGGCAACTTCGTGCACTACTGGAACGCGAAGCACCCCGAAGACCGGGTCGTCGTGCTCGATGCGCTGACCTATGCCGGCAACCGCTCGACGCTCGATGGCACACAGGCCGAACTGGTCGAGGGCGACATCCGCGATACCGCGCTGGTCGAGACTTTGCTGCGCGAGCACGCGATCGACACGCTCGTCCACTTCGCCGCCGAAAGCCATGTCGACCGTTCGATCAGCGGACCGGACGCGTTCATCGACACCAACATCCTGGGCACCAACAGCCTGCTCAAGGCGGCGCGCAGCGTGTGGCTTGCGGGCAGTGGCACGCCCCACCGCTTTCACCACATCTCGACCGACGAGGTGTTCGGATCGCTGGGGCCTGCCGACCCGGCCTTTTCCGAGACGACGCCCTATGCGCCGAACTCGCCCTATTCGGCGAGCAAGGCGGCATCCGATCATCTGGTGCGCGCCTATCACCACACCTTCGGGCTGGAGGTCACCACCAGCAACTGCTCGAACAATTACGGGCCCTACCAATACCCCGAAAAGCTGATCCCGCTGTTCCTTCTCAACGCGCTTCACGGGCGCAATCTGCCGATCTACGGCGACGGGATGAACGTGCGCGACTGGCTGCATGTGGAAGATCATTGCCGCGGGATCGAGGCCTGCCTCGTCACCGGGAAGCCCGGCGAGACCTACAATATCGGCGGCGGGGCGGAACTCCCCAACATGACCGTGATCGACACTATCTGCGCCGAAGTCGACCGCGCCTTTGCCGAGCTCGAGGGCCTTGCCGAACGCTACCCCGATGCGCCGGCGGCCAAGGGCGAGGCGAGCGCCAGCCTCAAGACCTTCGTCACCGACCGTGCCGGCCACGACCGCCGCTATGCGATCGACGAGACCAAGGCGCGCGGCGAATTGGGCTACGCGCCCGAGCATGGCTTTGAGGAAGGCCTGCGCCAGACGCTGCGCTGGTACCTCGCCAACGAACACTGGTGGCGGCCGCTGGCCGCAGGAGGCGCTGGATGACCCACGCAGCGAATTGGCCGCACTGAACAGATCCCTTTACCCGGACCCCATCCGCGGGTTGGCGGCGTTGTAACCCTCCCGGCACCGGGCTACACCTGGACCCGGTGCTGGCAAGCAGAGCATCAAGCAAAGGCGAAGACGAGAATGGCCAAGAAAGCACTGATAACTGGGGCAACCGGGCAAGATGGGGCCTATCTGGCGCGACTGCTTCTGGACAAGGGCTATGAAGTCCACGGGGTCAAGCGCCGCTCGTCATCGTTCAACACCGGGCGTATCGAAGACATTTATCAGGACCCGCATGAGGCCGAGCCCCGGTTTGTGCTGCACTATGGCGACCTGACCGACAGCACCAACCTGATCCGCATCGTGCAGGAAGTGCAGCCGGACGAGATCTACAACCTTGCCGCGCAAAGCCACGTCGCGGTGAGTTTCGAAACCCCCGAATATACCGCCAACGCCGACGCAATCGGCACGCTGCGCCTACTCGAGGCGATCCGCATTCTCGGGCTCGAGAAGAAGACCCGGTTCTATCAGGCCTCGACCTCGGAACTCTACGGCCTCGTACAGGAAGTTCCGCAGCGCGAGACCACCCCCTTCTATCCTCGCAGCCCCTATGCCGCAGCCAAGCTCTATGCCTTCTGGATCACGGTCAACTACCGTGAAGCCTACGGGATGCATGCGTCGAACGGGATCCTCTTCAACCACGAAAGCCCGCTGCGCGGCGAAACCTTCGTCACCCGCAAGATCACGCGCGCTGCCGCGGCGATTTCGCTTGGCAAGCAGGACCGGCTCTACCTCGGCAACCTCGATGCCAAGCGCGACTGGGGCCATGCCAAGGAATATGTGCAAGGCATGTGGCTGATGATGCAGCAGGACGAACCGGACGATTATGTTCTTGCGACCGGCGAGACCACCTCGGTGCGCGATTTCGTGCGCTGGGCGTTCGAGGATGTCGGCACCCCGCTCGAGTTTCGCGGGGAGGGGATCGACGAGAAAGGCTACAGCACCATCGACGGGCGTTGCCTCGTTGAAGTCGATCCGACCTACTTCCGGCCGACCGAAGTGGATCTGCTGCTCGGCGATCCGGCCAAGGCCCATGCCAAGCTTGGCTGGACGCACGAGACCAGCGTGCGCGATCTGGCGCGCGAGATGGTTCAGGCCGACCTCAAGCTGATGAGCATGCCTGTCCCCGGCGTGATCCTGTAAGCCATGTCGGGCGAGGCTATCTTCAACCTCAAGGGCAAGCGGGTGTTTGTCGCCGGGCATCGCGGCATGGTCGGCGCCGGGCTCGTGCGTCGTCTGTCACAGGAAGACTGCGAGCTTGTGACGGCGAGCCGCCAGGAGCTTGACCTGATGGATCAGGCCGCGACACGCGCGTGGTTCGCCGCGCATCGCCCGGAGGTGGTGGTGGTGGCTGCGGCGAAGGTCGGCGGGATCCTTGCCAACGACACCCAGCCGGCCGATTTTCTCTACGACAACCTGATGATCGAGGCGAACCTCATCGAGGCCGCGCACCGGCACGATGCCGAAAAGCTGCTGTTCCTCGGCTCGTCCTGCATCTACCCCAAGTTCGCGCCCCAGCCGATGGCGGAGGACGCGCTGCTGACCGGCAGTCTCGAACCCACCAACGAATGGTATGCGATCGCCAAGATCGCCGGGATCAAGCTGGCGCAGGCCTATCGCAAGCAGCATGGCCGCGACTTCATCTCGGCAATGCCGACCAATCTCTACGGCCCGGGCGACAATTTCAGCCTGACCTCCAGCCACGTGCTCCCCGCGCTGATCCGCAAGGCGCACGAGGCCAAGCTGGCGGGCGCGGAGACGATGACGATCTGGGGCACCGGTACGCCGCGCCGCGAGTTCCTGCATGTCGACGATCTGGCCGATGCCTGCGTCTATCTGCTCCAGCACTATTCGGGCCACGATCACGTCAATGTCGGCTGCGGCGAGGATATCGCGATCCTCGAACTCAACCGGCTGGTGAACGAGATCGTCGGGTTCACCGGCGAGATCGTCCATGATCTGGACAAGCCCGATGGCACCCCGCGCAAGCTGCTCGACACCGAGCGGCTGACCGGCCTTGGCTGGCGGCCGTCGATCGGGCTGCAGGACGGCATCGGCCAGACCTACCGATGGTTCCTCGAAAATGCCGACACCGGCAATATTCGCGCGACGGCCTAGTAGCCTTGGCCAGGGTCATGAGCAGGGAAAAGTCATGGAGCATCGCCGTCTCCTCAAACGTAACGAACGACAATGGAGGTCCGTATGAACGCAGATGATTTCTCGCTGATCGCGGCTGTCAACAACGACGAAATTCTCGCAGGATGCCTCGCGCGCTCCCCCGACGTGGTCTCGGGGCGGCTGAACCTGACAGTCATCCGCGGGGCCCGCTGCATGGCCGAAGCCTACAATGAGGGCCTAGCAACAACGCGTGCAAAGTATGCCTTGATGGCGCATCAAGACGTCTATCTCCCTCAGGGATGGCTCGACATTGCGATGGAAAAGATCGCCGCTCTGAATGTTGCGCATCCTGACTGGATGGTTGCCGGCCCCTACGGTGTCCGGAAAGACGGTTCGCATATCGGGCGCGTCTGGGATGTCGGGATCGGCCGGGAACTGGGCACGGTGGGATTTGCGCCAACTCCGATCGTCTCGCTGGACGAGCTGCTGCTCATTCTACGGCGCGACTGTGACTACCGCTTTGACGAAACCCTGCCCGATTTCCACTTGTACGGCACCGATCTGGTGCAGACCGGTTTGCAAATGGGCAGATCCGCGTGGGCTATCGAAATCCCGGTCGTTCATAACAGCCAACCGGTCGCGACCCTTAACGGCGGCTACACGCAAGCCTATCGCTTTATGGTGAAGAAATGGGCGAAGGCCCTGCCCATTCCGACAACTGTCGCTTCGGTCACGCGTAATCCGATCCCGCTTGCACTGGAAAAATGGCGCAGGCGCCATATTCCCGCGCGAAAGGGGCGGTTGCTTGCGGACTCGGTCGAAGTGGCCCGCTTGGCGCGTTATGAGTAATCCCCGATCCCGGAAGGTTTTGGTACCGTAGCATGCGTCTTCTTCGCAACAGCCTTTACACCCTGACGAGTTCTGTTCTCCCGGCGATCATATCCGTCGTAACGATACCGTTTTTCGTTACGCAGATAGGGGCCGAACGGTACGGCGTGCTTTCGATCGCATGGCTGGTTCTGGGCTATTTCGGTTCGGCCGATTTCGGGATCGGGCGCGCAATCACGCAAAGGATTGCCGCGATGAGAGCGTCGGGGGAAGGTTCTCCCTCGGATGCTGTTTGCTCTGCCTTACTTGCCATGGCAGGGTTTGGTTTGATTACCGCCATATTATTGTTTATATTCACAAATTGGTATTTCGCAGGACCGTTCGAAACTTACGAGGGGTTGCGGTCAGAGGCGCTCAAAGCGGTCTGGATCCTCGCGCTTTGCAGCATCGTTGTCGGTTTGAATGGCGTTCTGGCCGGCGCCCTGATGGGCTATGAAGAATTCGGTGTGCTCGCGATCAGCAATGCTATCTCCAATTCAGTGATCGTGCTCTTCCCGCTCGCTACGGCTTATTTGTATTCCATCGAAATCTCGTATCTTATCGCCTCTGCCTTGCTTGCGCGGAGCCTTGGTGCAGCGCTTCTTACAATTAACGTTTGGCGGAAGTTTTTCAAACACCGTCTCGCTAAGTTCTCGCATGAGGAGTTGAAGCCGCTGCTCGGTTTCGGGCTGTGGGTGATGGTGTCCTCGCTGATCGGGCCGCTAATGCTCTTCGTGGATCGCTTCGTGATCGGCGCCTATCTTGGTGCGCTTGCGGTTGCGGCCTATGCGATCCCATACCAGATCGCCTCTCGGACACTGCTTGTGCCCGTCGCGATCACACAGGCGCTCTATCCACGGTTCGCCGCAGAAGATGGCGCCCTTGCAAAAGCGCGATGCGCGGAGTTCGCTGTTTTTGTCGGGCAGTTTTTCGCATTGATTTCAATCGTGTTAATTTGCTTGGCTGAGCCGCTCTTGCGACTTTGGCTTGGTGACTTGCTCGATCCCAGATCGGTTCTCGTCGCACAGGTGCTCATGATTGGATTCTGGGCAAATGCCATCGCCTTTGTCCCGTTCGCGTATCTGCAGGCGCGCGGAAATCCCGGATTCACCGCGATTTTACACACTCTCGAACTGCCGGTGTTTCTGACTTTACTCTGGGCATTCGGCACAAGCTTTGGATTGACTGGATTTGCCATAGCGTTTTCGGCGCGCTGCATTATCGACTGCGCGGCGTTGATGCAAAAGTCGTCGATCTTGTGGTCCATGCAGACCGCAAAGCTTGGCGTTACGGCCGTGTTTTTGAGCGCCAGCTTCCTAGTCGGCACTTTATCCGATAGCTTTGTCACCATGTTGGTGTGGACCGCCCTGCTGTTCGTAGGGGTTTTTGCTGCAATGCTCTTCCAGATGCCTGCAGGTCTGCGCGTTACGATAAGAAGTCTGGCATGGGCTAGGCGTTTTGGGTAATTTGTGCTGCCATGAATTGGAGAGCAGGGATCGCGGTTGGGCTAAGGCGTCAAAGCGCAGTGGCGCGCAAATGTTAGGCTGTGCGCCTAGGCCGACGATTCGCGTTCCCGAAGGGACCGCCCAGACCTACCAGTGGTTCCTCGAGATGGTCGAAGCCGGCAACATCCGGGAAACCGTGTAGCATGGAGGACGCATCCCCTCCCGATCTCGCGACGCGACCGGCGCTGCATGTCGGTTTGCTGTGGCACACCTTCCTGTCCGAGAACCTCGGCGTGGGCGCGCTCACGATCGCCAATTCGAACCTCATTGCGAACGCGGTGATCAAGGCCGGCTACCGTCCGGTGTTCCACCTGATCGGCTCGCGCGGGACCTATGACTACACTGCTGAGAGCCCCTACGAGAGCACCTTCACCAATGTCGGCTACAAGGCGATGGCCAATCCCTTTTCCAGCCTGCACAGCCAGTTCCGCCGCTGCGACATCGTGTTCGACATCGGCGCGGGCTACCGCTTCTCCGACATATATCCTTGGTCGCGCTTCAACCTGATCCTGTCGTCCAAGTTCGCGACGCGGCTGGCGGGGACGAAGCTGGTGCTGAGCCCGCAAACCATCGGCCCGTTCTTCTCCAAGCGCGCGAAATTCGCCGCGAGCGAGGCGCTGTCGCTCGCCAGCGCGGTGTTCGCGCGCGACGAGACCTCGCTGGCGCTGCTGGAGACTATGGGCTTCGCCGATAAGTCGAGCCTGACGACCGATGTGGCTTTCGCGCTGCCGTTCACCATGCCGGCGGACAAGGACAGCCGCGATCTGGCCAAGGGGCCGATCAAGGTAGGGGTCAATGTCTCGGCGCTGCTCTATCGCCGCGACCTTTCGCAGGGCGACAAGATCGCGCTGGCTGCCGATTATCCGGCGCTGATCGACACCATCTTTGACCGCCTCACCGCCGATCCCCGGGTCGAGCTGCATCTGGTGCCGCACGTGCTGGCGCACACAATGCCCTACGAGGATGACTATGCGGTCTCGGAAATGCTCAAGGAGCGCTACCCCGCCGCGATCCTGCCGCCGCGCTTTGCCGGGCCGTCGCAGGCCAAGACCTATATCGCCGGGCTCGATCTGCTGCTCGGCAGCCGGCTGCACGCGACCATAGCGGCGATCTCCTCGGGCACCGCGGTGCTGTCGCTGGGCTACAGCCGCAAGTTCAACGGGCTGTTCGGCTCGCTCGGCTACCACTGGAACTCGGATCTGACCGCCGAGAGCAACGCGGCGATCCTCGAAAAGTTCGATGCGGCGATGGCCGATCTGCCGACGGTGCGGCGCGAAGCCGTGGCCGCCAATGCCGAGGCGCAGCAGCGGCTGGGCAATTACACCGCCTTCGTTGACCGCACGATTGCCGATCTGGTGGCGAAGAATGCTTGATGTCGAAACCATCGCGGCGGGCGGGCTGTGTTCGGGCTGCGGGATGTGCGCGAGGCTCGGAACGCCGGGCGATCCCGCCTTTGCCATGCGTGACACGGCAGAGGGCTATCGCCGCCCGGTCAGCCTGCGCCCTGCGACCCGCGAGGAGAAAGCGCTGGTCGATGCCGTGTGCCCCGGCGCGCGGATCGCGCATGATCCGGCCAGCATGGAAGCGGATTACCATCAGGTATGGGGCCCGCTGGTCGAGACCCGGCTCGGCTGGAGCAGCGATCCGGCTTTGCGCCGCAACGCCTCCTCGGGCGGGGCGCTGTCGGCGATCCTCACCCACCTGCTGGCCTCGGGCGAGGCGGATTACGTGGTGCAGACCGCCGCCGATCGCACCGCGCCGATCCGCAACGCCCTGACCATCAGCACTGCGGCTGAGGACGTGTTCCGGGCAGCGGGATCACGTTATGCGCCGTCCTCGCCGCTGGAGGATATCGGCGCGCGGCTCGATGCGCCGGGGCGGTTTGTGTTCGTCGGCAAGCCTTGCGACGTCGCTGGCCTGCGCCAGCTGGCGCGGCACGATCCGCGGGTCGATGCCAAGGTGCCCTACATGATCGCCTTCATGTGCGCGGGCGTGCCCAGCTATGGCGGCACTACGGCGCTGCTCAAGGCGATGGGGGTGGAGGACGAAAGCGCGGTCACCGCCTTCCGCTATCGCGGTGACGGCTGGCCCGGCTTTGCCACTGCCGTATTGGCGGACGGGCGCAAGTTCACCATGGATTACGACACCAGCTGGGGCACGATCCTCAACCGGCACCTGCAGTTCCGCTGCAAGATCTGCCCTGACGGGATCGGCGAGTTTGCCGACATCGTCTGCGCCGACGGCTGGCATTGCGATGAACAGGGCAATCCGCTGTTCGACGAGCAGGACGGCCGCAGCCTGCTGATCACCCGCACCGCCAAGGGCGAGGCGCTGGTCGGCCGTGCGGTCGCCGCCGGAGGCCTCGTCACCGAACCCACGCAGATCGCGCAGATCGCGCACATGCAGCCGTTTCAGGCGCGCCGCAAAGGGCTGGTGCTGTCGCGGGTGGCGGCAATGGTGCTGACCGGCCGGCGCCGGCCGCGCTTTGCCGGCCTCGCGCTGGCTGGCAATGCGCGCAAGCTCGGGGCGAAAGAGAACCTGCGCAGCTTCCTCGGCACCTTGCGCCGTCTGGTCGCCGGGATCGGGAAACCGCTGTCGTGACCGGCGGGCGGGCCGGATAGGATCGTGGTGCGGGGCCGTTTCAGCAGTGCGGGGCTGACGCTCGGGCTCGGCTATGTCGGCGAACATGGCCTGCTGTTCCTGGGCACGGTCCTGATCGCGCGTCTGCTCGGCCCGGAATATTTCGGGATCAGCGTCACCTTCCTCCTGGTGACCAGCACCATTGCGCTGATCAGCGATCTCGGCATCGAGAAATATGTGATCCAGGCGCGCGAGGAGGAGCTCGGCGCGACCATGCCGACGCTGGCGAGCCTGCTGCTGGCGCGCGGGCCGACGATGGCGCTGGTGATCCTCGCGCTGTCGGGCTGGATCGCGGCGCGGTTCGGCAATCCGGAACTGGGCTGGTTCTATGCCTGCGCGGCGGCGATTCCGGCGATCGAGGGGCTGCGCCATCTCGATCCGCTGGTGCAGCAGCGCTCGATGCGCTTTGCGACCTATGTGAAGATGCAGCTTGGCGGGCTGGTGCACGGGGTGCTGCTCACCATCGTGCTGGCGGCAGTGACCAAGAGCTACACCGCGATCATCGCGGGCTGCCTTGCGACCTCGGAGATCTCGGTCGCGCTGTCGCACATCCTCGCGCGCACGCCCTACCGCCTCGGGCTCGCCCGTGAGGCGCTGAAGCCGGTGCTCACCTATGGCTGGCCGTTGCTGCTCAATGGTGGGGTGATCTTCCTTGCGACGCAGGGCGACCGGATCGTAATCGGCACGCTCAAGGGCATGGCGGACCTTGCCGGCTATGTCGCGGTTGCCGCGCTGACCGGCGGGGCGAGCATCTTTCTGGCGCGGCTGTTCGGCAATCTGTGCCTGCCGCTGCTCTCCGAAGCGCGCGACAATGCGGCGATGTATGCCGAACGCTGCCGCACCACGGGCGCGGCCTCGCTGCTGATGCTGTCTGCCACGCTGGTGCCGATTGCGGTCATCGGCGCGCCGATCGTGGTGCTGCTGTTCGGTGCCGGGTACAAGACCGCGCCGCTGCTGGTGGCCTTCCTCGCCATTCAGGCTGCCGCGACCGTGCTGCGCGCGTGGTGCGTGTCCATCTCACTCAGCGTCAGCGGTACGAGCGACATTCTCGCCAATAACCTGCTGCGGATCATCGGGCTGGGCGGGGCCTTCGTCGCCCTGTCGATGGGGCACGGCGTGGTGTGGGTTGCGGGGTTCATGTGTGCGGGCGATGTGGCGGCGACCTTCCTGTCGCTGTATCAGGTGACCCGCCGGACCACTGCCGCGGCCCGCCCGGCGGTGTTCTTCGGCACCATGTTTGCCGTTCTGGCCGGACTCGTGCTGACGGTGCAGGCGCTGATCGATCCCTATGCGGGATGGGCTGTGCCGCTGCAGGCGGCGGTGCTGTGCAGCGGGGCGGGTGTGGCCGCCGTCCTCTCCGCCTCGACAGACCTTCGCCGCCGTCTGCAAGGTGGCGCGACGCAAATTTTCAAGATCGCCAAGCGAAAGGATGGATGATGGACCAGACAGTTCAGGACGTGCCAGACGTCAACGCCGATGGCTACAAGGACAAGCAAAGCACCTATTTCGGTGGCGTGCGGCGCGATTTTCTTGCGCTTCTGCCCAAGGACGGTAGCGCCAGAGTGCTCGAGATCGGCTGCGGTTCGGGCGAGACCGGCGCGGCTGCGATTGCAGAGGGCCTGTGCCAATCCTACACCGGTGTCGAGCTCGCCCTGCAGGCCGCTACCATGGCCCGCACCCGCCTGACCGAGGTGTTCGAAGGCGATGTCGAGCGCATGACCTTCCCCTGGCCCGACGGCCATTTCGATGCGGTGCTGATGAGCGAGGTGCTCGAGCACCTGATCGATCCCTGGACCGTGGTGAGCCGGGTTGCGGCCAAGCTGAAGACCGGCGCCATCGTGCTCGCCAGCTCGCCCAATGTCGCGCAGCTGGCGATCCTCAAAGGCATCATCGCCGACCGCTGGGAGCTGACCGAGACCGGGGTGATGGACCGCACCCACCTGCGCTGGTTCACCCAGGGCAGCTATCGCCAGATGTTCGAGGATGCCGGTATCCGGATCGACGAAGTGCGCGCCATGGCCCCCCCGGGGCCGTTCGGCAGCGTCTTCAACCTCGCGACGCTGAACCGCTTCCGCCACCTCACCATGCGCCAGATCTGCGTCGTCGGGCACAAGCCATGAGCGACGCGGGTGCGATTGCCGGCCAGCTGCACATCGTGGCGGCGGTCAATGACGAGGAGATCCTCGGCAACAATCTTGCACGTTCCCCGCTGGTCGCGTCCGGCGCGGTGGGCCACAGCTGCTATCGCGGCGCGCGTTCTGCGTCCGAGGCCTATAACCGCGGGATCGACGAGAGCACGGCCCCGATCATCGTGTTCGCCCATCAGGACGTCTTCCTGCCCGAAGGCTGGGAAGAGGGCCTCGCCCGCGCGATCGCCGAGATTGAGGTAAAGGACCCCGACTGGGCGGTGATCGGCGCCTGCGGCGTCGATCTAACGGGCAAGCATGTCGGACATGTCTGGTCCTCGGGCCTCAGCCGCCGTGTTGGCGGGCGTTTCGGCGCGCCGCGCGAGACCGTCTGCATCGACGAATTCGTGATCATCCTGCGCCGTTCGAGCGGCCTCAGGTTCGACGAGGGGCTGCCCGGCTTTCACCTCTACGGCACCGACATCGTGCAGATGGCCCGCGCGGCAGGGCTGCACGCCTATGTCGCCGATCTGCCCGCGATCCATAACAGCCGCCCGGTGCGCACCTATCGCGGCGGCTATGCAGATGCCTGGCACTATATGCAGCGCAAGTGGCAGGCGATCCTGCCGATCGCGACGCTGACCGTGCCGCTGACCCGCACCCCGCTGCCGCTGCTGCGCTCGCAGTTCCGGCTGTGGCGTACCTTCCCCAAGCGCCTTGCCGGCGCCACGGACTCGCGGATCGATCCGCGCGAGCTGGTGCGCCAGCTCGATCTGTAGCGCCGGGGGCTGTTCTAGGCGGAGGCAGCGACCTGTTTCGCCCATGAGCGCATCTGGCTCAGCGTGTCGGGGAAGGCGGATTCCTCGATCACGATGAACCAGTCGACAGTGCCGACAAGCGAGGTTCCGCCGCCTCGTCCGAGCCCGATCTGGGTGTCGCCGGTGAAGTTGCAGCCCTGCATCTCGATCACCTTCGCGCCGGCTTGATGCAGCGCGAGGTAGAGCGCATTGCGGCTCGCAATCGGGGTTCCGTCTATCAGCACCGTACTGCCGGGCGCCGAGGAAATGCCCTGCGCATATTGCACCACATTGGCGCTGCCCTGATCGCACAGGATGGTCGCGGCGGTGCTGGCATCGGTCTTGGTGAAGCCCATGATCACGGTGAAGGTTCCGCCCGTGATCGCGCGGTTCACCCGGTCGCCATTGTCGAAGGTCGCGCCGGTTGCGCCGATCACAGGCTGGCTCGCCGCCGTGCTCTGGGTCAGATCGTTGTTGTTGGCGCTCATGTCCTCGCTGCGCCACACCCCGCCCGTGACCGAGGCATTGCGCAGGCGATGGATCGAGGACTGCCCGCCGGCCGCGTTCATCCCGGCCAGCAGGTCTCCCAGCGGGTCAGCCGAAGGCGGCGGCGGAACATATTCGGGCGCTTCGAGCGCGAAGGCTCCCAGCGCCGCAAATTCGGGGAAGGGCGTGCGGTCCATGTCGTGCGGGATGACAGCGCGGAACCCGCTCGCCGCCAGCTGCCCGGCTGGCCGGAAGTCCTTGGCGTCGAAGTTCACGAACAGGCTGGTCTCATCGCCGCCCACCAGCACGTTGGTTGCCGCCGCCGGCTTGGGATTGCCCGAGTGGATGCGCAGGCCATCGATGGTGAGGTTCGGCAGCGGCCCTTCCGCATCATAGAACAGCGTGCGGACCACGTTGTTCTTCAGCATCGAATAGCTATCGGCGGTGGAGCCGAAGGGAATGCCGTTGGTCCTGATCCACAGGCCCTGATTGGGCAGAGTGTTGTGCGCGATAACCACATGGCTGGCGACCATGCCGAATGGCGCGCCGCGTCCGAACTGCGAATAGCCACCGGCGGGGTTGAAGGTCTCGGTCACTTCGGTGCCGATCCCGATGGCATTGCCGACAGCGAAGAAGTCGAGCTCCTTGCCTGCCCCCGCGCCGGCATTGCCGCTGGGCGAGAAGAACAGGCCCTGCGCCTCGACCGCATCGGCCTGGTTGAAGGCGATGATGACGTTCTCCAGCACGCCCGCGGTGTGCTGGTAGAAATCGCTTTGCTTGTTGAAGTGCGAGATGACCGTGAGCGTGGCGGTCTTGATGTCGCGGTCGGCAAACCCGCCCGAGGCGAGGCCGGGCAGGCTTCCGCTTGCCGCGGTGCGCTTTTCCAGCGGATCGTTCTCGTCCAGCAGCAGCACCGCGGTGATGCCGGGCAGGGTGTTGAGCCAGGCCACCAGATCGGAGAACCAGTAGCCACCCACGCCGCTCGCGCCGTTGTAGGTCGGCGGATAGGTGGAGTTGCCGGGGAAGTAGGCCTCGTTGCCTTCCACCTGTCCGGTGTCGAAGGTGTATTGGGTGCCACCGATGTTGACGATCCACACCCCGCCGGCGCTCGCCCCCTGCCCGCCGGTGCGGGTGAGGGTCGCGGTGGCCGCAGTGCCGGTGTAGCGGATGGTGAAGGCGTCGATCTGGTCGGACTGCGGCCGCCCGCTATGGATGCGCACGCGGTTCTGGATGCAGCATTTCGAGTTCGAGAAGATGTCGCCCGCCACCCGGTCCAGCTCGCAGCCCCGGATCAGGTTGGCGGTGTTGCCGAAATTGGTGAGCTCGGTGACCTTGACCTCGGTGAACCACGCCGCGCCGCGCACCGAGCCGAGGCCGTTGGGTTTGATCGTTCCGCGCCACAGCTCCGAATTGCCGAGCGGCGCGCTCGAGATCATGTTCACCCCGTCGAGCCACGCGCCCTGGCCCTCGTCGGCGCTGCTGCCGTTGATGGTCAGCACGTAGCGATAGTCGAGCGTGAGGTTCGTGCCGAAGAACCGCAGCTTGTAGCGCGCGTCATTGATGTTGGCGGTGCCGTCGTTCACGTAGGCTGTCCGCCCGATTGTGACATCGGGCGTGCTGGCGGTGATGTTGAGCCGTCCGGGCAGGCCGGTGCGCAGCGAAATGCCGGGGACGCCGCTGCCGACGGTCAGCTCGTACAAGCCGGGCTCGGCGATGGTGATCAGCGGATTGGCCGAGCCGAGCTGGTTCACAAAGGTCGCCGCGGCGTCGAGCGTGTGGTAATTCACGCCCGCCACCGCGGGCTGCGACGGAGCGACCGTTACCGCGTGGGTGAACTCCTCTTCCGCGGGGGAGAACAGGTAGGGGCCGATCACGCGCTTCTGCATGGTGCCGTCCCGCGCGGTCGCCTCGATATAGAGGTTTGCCTGCCCCGCCTTGCCCACCGGCTTCCGCAGCCGCACCCACCAGCCGTAATAGGTGAAAGGGCCGCGCTGGGTCTGGATGGTGTGGAAGGTCGGCCGGGTGATGACCGCCTCGCTGCCTTCGAACATGAACTTGACGCTGGCGATGCCGAAATTGTTGATCAGCGTGCCGCCGTCATTGGCCATCGCGATCACGCCGACATCGAGCGTGTCGGTGAAGTACTGGTAGGGCGGCACCAGCAGCCGCAGCGCGGGTTTGGCGGTGGTGCGGACCGGATCGACCGGCACCGCAGCAAAGCCGCTGCCCGCAGTGCCGGTCCAGGCGGCGGCGGGTTCGATGCTTTCCGGGGGCGGGACATAGATCTGGGCCATGTTCGCAAGGGGCGTCCAGTTGCCCGAGATCAGGCCGATGCCGTGCCAGCTCATCAGGCGAAACCCACCAGATTGGCGGCGGTGGTGCCGGTCGCCCGGACGGCCCGCAGCCGGATCGCGATCACGCTGCCGCCGGCGACGTTGCGGAGCGTCACATCCTCCTCCGATCCCACGGCGCGCAGCACGATATCGCCGCCGGTGTCGACATAGACCGCCTTGGTCGCACGGGTGAGTTCACCGGTGTCTTTGGGGATCACGGCGAAGGCTTCGCGGGCGGGGGCGATCAGGCTGTCGTTGGCGGAGCCGAAGGGATCGTGAATCATGAAATAACCTCTTTCGCTTAATTGATTGAGGAAAATGAACCAAAAAGGTTATCTGTAGGAAAGCGCTTTCTTGGCCACCTTCGTCGCATTTCGCTGCGGAGGATGCGAATGCGGGGCGGAGCGCAGGGCGGGGCGAGCGGTCCGCGCCATGCTGCAAGTGCGTTATCGGCTTGGACGGGCCGCCGAATTGGTCTAGCCTTGAGGCATGGCCACGACATTCCGTCCTGCTCCGATCGGATCGCCGCTTGCCCGCCGCGGACAGGCCGGCTCGGACAATGTGCCGATCTATCTGGCGGTGGCGCTGGGCTACATGCTGCTGCTGCCGCCGCAGCTCAACCTGATGATCGGCACCACGGCGCTGCCGCCCTACCGGTTCATGCTGATCCCGGCGGCGCTCTACATGATCTCGCGGGGCCTGCGCGGCCAGATCCGGCTCGGCTGGATCGATGCGCTGATCGTCGCGGCGACGGCATGGTTGTGGCTTGCGCTGTTCATGACGACCGAGGCGGCCGAGGCCTTTACCGCGGCCTTCGCCCAGACGACCGACATCGCGCTCGCCTATTTCTTCGGCCGCTTCACGATCCGCTCGCTGAGGGACCTGCGGGCCTTCCTGATCATGATGGCGCCGGGGCTGGCGATAATCGGCTTAGCGCTGATAGCGGAGTCCCTCACCCACAAGCGATTGATTCAGGACTTTGCAGGCCTCGTGACGGGCCGGTCGGCGGGCTACCGGATAGACGTTCGCCTAGGCGTGTTTCGGGCTCCGGGACCGTTCCCGCATCCCATCCTTGCCGGGGTTTTCCTCGCTAGTTTCTTGCCGCTCTATGTTCTGTGCGGGGTGAGAGGCTGGCCGAAAGTCGCTGGCATCGTTGCAGCGGTTTTCAGCTTCTTCACCCTCAGTTCCGCGGCGCTGCTGGGCCTTGTGGTAGGCGGCGCGCTGCTGGCCTACAACTGGCTCAGTGCGCATTTTGCCATCCTGACATGGCGGCTGCTCTTCGTGGTGACAGGGATTGTGGTGTTTGTCGCGGAAACGGCAACAGGGTCCGGCACCTATGGCATCATTCTTCGCTTTGCCTCGATGAACTCGGTCAGCTCCTACCACCGCGTCCTGATCTGGCAGTATGGCACCCAGAATGTCCTCAAGAACCCTTGGTTCGGCCTTGGATATGGTGACTGGGAGCGGCCTGTCTGGATGTATTCGTCGTCGATGGATCACTTCTGGCTGTTGATGGCCGTACGGTTTGGGATCATCCCTTCGGTTCTGATGGCCATTGCCACCATCTGGGCCGTTCTGATGCTCATGCGTGCTGCCACTGCATCGCCAAACTATATTGATCGTAGAGCATACAAGGGCCTTGCGATCAGCTTGGGCGTTTTCGGCCTTAGCATCATCTCGGTTGCGCTTTGGCTATCCGCGCACATCTGGTTCTTCATGCTGATCGGCCTGTCGGTCAGCGTCAGCGGCGCAGTGCTGAACGCTCCGCGTCACGCAGTCCCTGTCGGCCCCCGCCGCCAGTTAGCTCAACCGATCGAGCGCCGACCAGAACTGCGCGGGAACCGCTAGGCTCGAGTGGACGAAGAGGTCATCGCTCGCATTGATGCGTGCGACCAGCTTGTAGCCGTTCGCAAACAAGGTCTCGCGGTGCACCTGTTCGCCCCCGAGCACCTGATTGTTTTCGAGCATGATCGCCTTGGGCGGCGACTTGCTGAAATCAAAGCCGCGCAGGATCAATGCTTCGGCACCTTCAACGTCGATTGAAACAAAATCGACTTGTGTGGCGGGGCCGATGAAGTGGTGCACCGGTCCGCATTCGACTTCATAGGTGACGTGATCATAATCGCGTAAATCCTCGGCGCGGACATATTCCTTGAAGCCGGACAGCGTATGCTCCCAGCCCGCCTTGGGCTTTATCTCAACGAACTGCCGTGTTTCCGCCTTGTCGCTGATCCCCGCATTGACGAACTTGGTGTTCGGCCGTGCCTGCCATGCATCCTTGACCGATTTCATCGGATCAAACGCAAAGCCAGACCAGCCTTTCTTTTCAAACAAGTATGTGTTGCTGATCGCAACCGGAAGATTGGCACCGATGTCGACGAATACGCCGTCGTCATGCTCGAACAGCAGGCTCAAGATGTAATCCTGCGCGATCTGACCGTAGAACCCCTGCTCCCTGAAGTCTTTGACCTGCTCCTTGGAAAAGAGAACGAACTTCGCGTCAGGATTCAGGCGCAGGAAAGCCTTGCGGTCGGCGGAGAACTTGTAGCCTTCCCAGACCTTTTTTGCGGTGGTCCGAGCGAAAGGCGGGAGAATACGCTTGGCGGCGCTACGCAGAGCCATGCTCATATGAAGTCCTTCCGTTCCTTCTTCGCTCAAGCCCGTGCCTGAAACGCCTGCTTGATCCGCACCTTGGGGTTGAACCGGTCGACATCGGCCTGCCGTGCGCGCGGGATGCGGCCGATCAGGGCCGCGGTGACCGAGAAGGTCGAGTGGCTCGAATGCACCAGCCAGTTGCAGCGGGCCAGCGCCATCATGTCGACCAGCGCATTGCGCGCCTCCTCGACCGGATCGGCAAACTCGCCCGAAGCGACGTGCAGCGCCTGCCCGCCCTGGGCGAGCGCCTTGTCGATCCGCAGTACGTCGGGGAAGCGCGCCAGCACCGCCTCCTCGGCTTCGGCACTGTCGGTGGCGAGGAAGATCCGCGCGTCGGGATGGGCGCGCGCGAGTTTCTCGATGGTCGCCATGATGCGCGGCAGAGGCGCCTTGCGGTCGGTGAAGCGGATGTGCACGCCGATCACCGGCGCGGTGATGTCGCGGAAGATCGCATCGACCTTCGCCGCCACCTCGGGCACCGGGCGGAAATGGCTGGCGAGGTAATCGCTGGTGACCGCGTCGATCCCCTTGCCCGCAAACGCCGGGTGACGCGCCATGCGGCCCGCGAGCCGCTTGAGCTTGGGCAGGTAGGACCAGAACACGCCCACCCGCTCGGCCGGGTCCGGACTGTTCATGGGGATCCCGAGCTTGCGGTACAGGAACGGGTCCTGGTGCTGGTTGGGGAAGTGCTGGTGGATGATGTCGGTCGGGTGATCGGCCATCCGGTCGGCCCACAGCGCCGGGGCGGTGACGGTGGCCGCGTCGAACTGGTCGACATCGCCCATCCAGCCGGCATCGAACAGCAGCGGGTAGAGGTTGACGCCGCGCTCGACATACATCCCGTCGCGCCAGTCGATGAAGGGGGTGCGATCATTGAGGCGGGCGAGCACGAGGCCGGTGATCGCGGAAAGCATGCGGTTGCCGAGCCCGCCCTTGGCCTTGATGACCAGCGCGCGGCCGGAAAAGGCGCCCTCCATGGCGGCGGCCTGCCGGGTGTGCGGCGGGGTGGGCTGGGCGAGCTGCGTCATGGCGCGGTGTCCTTGGCGTCGGGGCGGGACGGCTGGAGGGGCGAGGCAAAGCCCGGGGTGGTGGCGAGCCTGGCCAGCAGGCCGCGCTGCGGGTGGTAGCCGGACAGCCACATCCCCGGGCGCAGCGCGACATGGCGGTAGCCCTCGCTCATCTGCTTGAGGCGCGGGCGCGATCCGCCCAGCAGGCGGCCCATGACGTGGCGCTCGATCGCGGCGAGCCAGATCAGCGCTCCGGCGATGGCGGCGCGCGGGGCGGACCAGTGCTGGCGCACGAACTCCATCTTGCCGGCCGACTGGTAGAGCAGGCGCATGGGCGAGAAGCCCTCGCCGTGCCCTGCGGCATGATACCCGCTCGCGCCCGCGATGCGCCAGAAGCGGTAGCCTTGCTGCTTGAGGCGGCAGAACAGGTCGACCTCCTCGCAATAGAGGAAGAAGCGTTCGTCGAGCCCGCGGGCGGCATCCCACGCCTCGCGCGAGAACATGACGAAGCCGCCGGAGAGGACGTCGACCTCGGCATCGGTGTCGATCCCGAGGATCGGGCGGCTGGAGACCAGTGACTTGCCCAGCGCGGTACTGGCGAACTCGATCAGCGAAGGGATGGCGATGGCGTTGCCGGTATCGGGCCGCCCCTTCTTGTCGAGGGTGAGGCCGCCCCATGCGCCCGCCTCGGGGTGGGCAAGCGCGCCGTCGATCAACCGGTCGATCGAGCCGGGATGGGCCACCATGTCGGGATTGAGCAGCAAGAGCCGCGGCGCGCGGGCCTCGCGGGCGATGACATTGTTGCCGCCCGCGAAGCCGATATTGCCCTGGCTGGGCACGATCCTGACCCACGGGAACTGCGCGGCGACCAGCGCCTCGGTCGAACCGTCGCCATTGTCGATCAGCAGGGTCTCGTGGCGGTAGCGCTGGCAGGCCTGCGGGATGGCAGCGATGCAGTCCGCGATCAGCGCTGCCGAGTTATAGGCGACGATCATGATGCTGACGTCGGGCATGGTGCTGTCATCGGGCACGCGTGCGGCAGTCATTGCGGTGTCGTCCATGGGTCGTTCAGGCCTGCCGCGAGCTGAGGTCGCGGGTCCATTCCTGCGCCTTGCCGCGCGCGCGCCGCCACTTGGCGTCGGCCCGGGCGAACAGCTTCACACCCGAAAACACTGCAAGATCAAGGGGTGAGACCCCGCTGCGCAGGGCCGCGCCGACGCCACCTTTGCTGCCATGTCCGGCGAGGTAGGGGCTGGGGTGCAGGCGGTGGACTTCGGCCGTCCCGATCTGCCGCCGCGCCTCAACCCGCACCTGCTCCCCCGCCGTGCGGGGCGGGTGGACGGTGGTGAACACCGGCCGACCCTCCGCATCGCTGGCGATGTAGCGCTTCTGGCTGTCGGGAAAGCGGGTGTGGATCCACAGGTCGTCGGCGATGATCGGGGGGAACCGGCCGATCGCCTTGAGCGCGGCGCGCGACAGGCCATAGCAGCCCGCACCGCCCTTGCCTGCCGTCGCATAGGGCTGGCGCAGCCAGACGCGGTAATAGGCGCGGGCAAGCCAGTTCAGCCGCGAGAAGTCCATCCGGATCGCCGGCGCCGCCGTCATCACGCCCGGCTCGCACAGCACATTGGCGAGGGCCGCGAGCGTCACGAAACCGCATTCGACATCGGCATCGAGGTAGATGCGCGGGAAGTGGCTGGCGATGTCGTTGGCGGCGTTGATCGCGCCGGTCTTGGAGCCCTGTGGCAGATCGAGGACCTGTGCGCCAGGGACGGCGGCTCTGGCCAGTTCGACAGTGCGATCATGGCAGCCATTGGCGGCGACGATGATTTCCATCGCATGGCCGGCCGGCGCATCGCGCAAGATGGTTTCGAGGCAGCGGCCAATCACTGCCTCCTCGTTGTGGGCAGGGATAATGACCGTGAAGGCTGGATGACTGGTCATTATGCTTGTCCAATCCGGGAGCCACGGCAGCGAAAATGAGCCTTGAGAGGGCCCTTCAAGCCTTAGGTCAGCACTCCGGACAGGGCAAGCCGATGTTGCACTGCAACACCGGCTTTCGGCGCATCAGCGCGCCTTTTTGTCGCCGCCGTACTGGTAGTAGTCGTACTGGTAGCCGTAGGCCTGACCGGCCTCGAGCGCGCGATACTTGGTCAGGATCACCCCGAGCACGTTCGCGCCCGCCACGCCCAGACGCCGCACGGCGGAACGGGCCTGACCGAAAGGCAGCTTGTTCGCTTCCAGCACGAACACCGTGCCGTCGACGAGGTGCGCCAGCATCGGGGCGTCGGCGAGACCGAGTACCGGGCAGGAGTCGAAGATGATGAGCGAGTATTCCTCGCGGTACTTGGCGATGAAGTCGCGCAGTTCCTTGGAGGCGAGGATCTCGACCGGGTTGGGCGGAATCTCGCCGACCGGCAGGATCTCGAGGTTCTCGTGCACGCCCTTCACGACTGCCGCTTCCAGCTCGACATGGCCGAGCAGCACTTCGACGAAGCCCACCTTCGGACGCTCGATATCGAGCAGGCCGGCCACCGAGGGGCGCCGCAGGTCGGCGTCGATCAGCAGGGTCTTGCGACCCAGCCCGGCGAACAGTTCGGCCAGGATCACCGCAGTGGTGCTCTTGCCTTCGCTGGCCTGGCTGCTGGTCAGCTGAATCACATTGCGATTGCGCGGCATGGTGAAATCGATCGCTGCGCGGATCGAGGAATAGGCCTCCATCAGCGCGCTGAACCGGTTCGTTCCCAGCGCCTCGATATCGCGGTTTTCCACGAGGGGTGTGTGGCCGAGCAGCGGCAGGCCCATCTTCTCCTCGACCTCGTCGAGCGAGCGGATGCGATCGTCCAGCGTCTCGCGCAGCACTGCCAGCGCACCGGCAAGGGCGATACCGAACACCAGCGCAAGCCCGAGGTTCTTGAAGATGTTCGGCGCGTAGGGCGACGAGGGCACAATGGCGGCATCGAGCTTGCTGAGCATGCCCGGATCGACATTGGCCGCGCTGTTGATCTGGTTGTAGCGATCCAGCAGGGTCTTGAGCTGGTCGCGCAGGGCCTGCGCCTCGCGATCGAGCACGCTCAGTTCGACTTGCTGGTCCTGTTCGACCATGCGCGCGCCGGCAAGCGAGTTGAGCTCGGCCTCGAGCGCGCGTTCCTGCGCCTGCGCCACCAGGAACTGGCTGCGCGCGGTCGCCTTGATGTCGGCGCTGCTCCGCTCGATCTGCGCATCGAGCACCTTCAGCTGGGCTTCGAGATTGCGGATCTGCGGGAAGTCGTCGTTGTAGCGCTGGCGCAGGTCGGCAATCTGCGCGAGCTTGGCGGTGCGTTCCGCCACTACACCCTGCAAGACCAGGTTGGACTGCACTTCGGGCAGCTGCGCGGCCGGAACGTTCTGGAGCGCGCGGTAACGCTGTTCGGCCTCGATCCGCGCGGCGCGCGCATTGGCGACGCGGGCATTGATGCTCGACAGGTTGCTTGCGGTCAGCGTCGAGGGCGCAGCTCCGTCCTCGGTGCCGGCCGACTCCATGATGATGCCGCTGTTGCGTGCGTAGTCGTTCGACACCTGCTCCGCCTCGCCCAGCCGCTTGCGCGTTTCCTCGATCTGGGTCTGCAGATATTCGAGTGCATAGCTGTTGGATTGGGCCGAATTGGCCGACCCGCTGGCAACGAAGGCATCGGCATAGGCGTTGGCGATTTCGGCCGCGAGGGTCGGGCTTTCGGACTGGAAACCGATCGTGATGACCCAGTTTTCGTTGGGCACCTGAGCGACGACCGAGTCGGCGAGAATCGAGGTTGCCATCTCCTTCTTGGCCTTGAGCCATTGTTCGTCGCTCATGCCGGGCGAGCGGCCCTCGTCGACATCCTTGCCGAGCAGATCGGTGCGCGAGGCCAGATCGAGACCCTCGACGACTGTCGCGGCGAGACTGCGGCTCTTCATGACTTCGACCTGGGTCGCAAGGTAATCGTAGATCTGCGACGGCGTGAAGCCCTGCTCCACGTCCTGCCCTTCGACCACATATTGGGCAAAGGGCTTCACCGCGACCTTGGCGTCGGCCTGATACATCGGGGTGGACAGCAAGGTCACCACCAGCCCGCCGAGCAAGGCCAGCACGATGATCGAACCCACCAGCCAGCGCTGCCGGAAGAGGATGCCGCGGATTACGGCAAAATTGATCAACTGGGCACGCGGAGCAGCGTGGTAGAGCTGCCCTTCCGGCATGTAGGCATCAAGCCATGCGCCTTGGCGGGCAGGCTCTGGGGCCTCGATAAGCGGTCTTTCGTTCATGACATCAATTTTTGTTCAGGCCAGCGACCGCGAACACTCCAAAGACAGGCAGAGCCTTGAGCAGATCTTCCCAGAACACCGACAGGCCGTCGGCGCCCATCACCACGCGATCACCGGGCTGCAGCACCGGATCGAGCATCGTGCCCTGGCTCACCTGCTGGTAATCGAACTTGGCGACCATGATGCCCTGCGGGCTCTCGCGGAACACCGCGACCTGCTGCACGTTCGCGGTGCGCTTCGGTCCCTTGGCCAGCGCAATCGCCGAGGACAGGCGCGCACCGGGCTGGAAGGCATAGACACCGGGCGAATCGACCGCGCCTTCGACTGTCACGAGGTGCGAGGCGTATTCGGTGATGTTGACGCTCACCATCGGCGACTTGAGGCCGACAGCGGCGAGGCGGCGGGTCACGTCCTGTTCGAATTGCATGGCGGTCATCCCGGCAGCTGGGATCGAGCCCAGCATCGGCAGCGAGACATTGCCTTCGACCCCGACCTTCACGGCCTCGAGCGAGAATTCCGGCTCGCGGAAGACGATCACCGAGATCTGGTCCGCGGGACGCAGCAGGTAGCTGGTCGGGCGCTGGAAGCTGTAATCGCTCTGGCCGAGATCGGCACGCGGCTGCGTGACGCTGGCACCGATGATCGGATCAGGAGTGGACGCGCACCCGGCCAGCAGGACCAAAGCGGCAGCGGAAACGGCGGCTCTCCGCGCGGAATTGGATGTCAGTGATGTCACGGAACCCTCCTTCTACAGGCCTCGGTGCTTATACGTAGGAATATCGCAGTGCAACACTAATGGGTTCCGCGGGGCCGGTCTGCGAGAAAAGGTGTGCCGCGGGGGAACGGTCGGCACCATGGCATTGGCGTTGCCGAATCGCGGGCTTGCGGCAGACGCGCCATGGCTCGTCAAACTGCCGCTTGAAGCGCGCCGCGTTTGGCCGCATGGCGCGCGGCGCTCCAACTCCCGCAGAGGAAAGCAATGCCCTTCAGTCAATCAATCCTGAGTCTTTCCGCCAGCGGTCTTTACGGCTGTGTGCTGGTTGTCTGCCTCGCCGCCGCCATCACCGCGCGCGTTTCGCGGCAGCTGCCGGGGCATGTCTGGACATGGTTGCTGCTGGCGGTGTTCTTCGCGGTTCTCGTTCCGCTGCGGCTGCTGGAGGTCGAGGAAAGCGTGCGCGACAGTCTGCGCGCCGCGATGCGTGCCGAGGGCAACTATAGCGAGCGCCGCGATGTTCAGGGGCCGATCGTTGCCGCCATCATTCTCGTCGCGGGCGCAGGGGCGCTGGCGCTACTCTATCGCACGACGCGCAATGTCCGCGGTCGCCGCAACGTCGCGCGGGTCGCCGCGCTGGTCGCGGCGCTGGCGATGCTGTTCCTGATGACGCTGCGGATGATCTCGCTGCACGCAGTCGATGCGCTGCTGTACGGGCCGGTGAAGCTCAACTGGGTGATCGATCTGGGCGCCAGCCTCACTGTGCTGGGCGCGGCGGTCTACTACACCCGGCTGGTGCGCCGACAGAGCTGAATTCAGCCGCCTGCGAGGATCGCCGCGATCCGGCGACTGGCGGTGCCGTCACCATAGGGATTGTGGGCTCTGGCCATGCTCTCGTAAGCCTGACGGTCGTCGAGCAGCCGAGCGGTTTCGGCGATGATCCGCCCCGCATCGGCTCCGACGAGCCGCGCCGTGCCTGCGGCAACGCCCTCGGGCCGCTCGGTGGTGTCGCGCATCACCAGCACCGGCTTGCCGAGGCTGGGCGCTTCCTCCTGTATGCCGCCGGAATCGGTCAGCACGACGTCGCAGGCAGCCATCATCGCCACGAAATCGAGGTAGTCGAGCGGGTCGATCAGGGCGATGTTGTCGTGCCCGGAAAGCGCCGGACGCATGACTTCGACGACATTGGGATTGGGGTGGAGCGGATAGATGATCGCCACATCCTCGCGCGCGGCAAGCGCCTGTAGCGCGGCGGCGATTTCCTGCATCCCCGCGCCGAAATTCTCGCGCCGGTGCGCGGTGACGGCGATGATGCGCCTGCCCGCAAAGCGCTCCTTCAGCGGTGCGACCACCGGGGCGAGGGCCGGGTCGGCCGCGACCTTGCCTTGCGCGAACATCAGCGCGTCGATCACGGTGTTGCCGGTGATATGGATCGCGCTGTCGGCTACGTTCTCGGCCCGCAGCGCGGCGGCGGCGGTCTCGGTCGGGGCGAAGTGGAGATCGGCCACAGCGCCGGTGACCTTGCGGTTCACCTCCTCGGGCCAGGGCGAATAGATGTCACCGCTTCTGAGGCCGGCCTCGACATGGCCCACCGGAATGCGGCGGAAATAGCAGGCGAGCGTCGCCATCATGGTGGTGAGCGTGTCGCCATGCACCAGCACGCGATCGGGCTTCAGCGCATCGAGCGCCTCGCCGAAGCGGGTGACGATCCGGGCTGACAGCGCATCGAGGCTTTGCCCCGGCTGCATCAGATCGAGATCGATATCGGGCGCGATCCCTGCCATCGCCAGCACTGAATCGAGCATCTCTCGGTGCTGCGCCGTCACCGCCACGCGCACGTCGAACTGCCCGGTCTCGCGCAGCGCGAAGACCACCGGAAACATCTTGATCGCCTCGGGCCGGGTGCCGAAGGTGACGAGGATGCGGGGTTTCCCGCTGCGGGCGCTCATCGCCGGAGCATGCCCCTCGTGTCGAACACCAGCTTGCCCGCGAGATCATCGGGGCCGAGATGCTTGAAGGCGGTGTGATCGACAAGCACCACCACAATCTCCGCCGTCCGCAGAGCCGCGTCAAGCGTCACCAGCTCCGCGCCGCTCCCAGCGAGGGCCGCTGGCATGTCCTCGGTGAAAGGCTCGACCACGAGGATGCGGTTCCCGTGGGTATGTGCCAGCGCCTCGGCGATTTCGAGCGCGGGGCTTTCGCGGAAGTCGTCGATGTCGGGCTTGAAGGCGAGGCCGAGCAGCGCGATCTTGCCTTCCGGGGCGGCATCGAGCAGCGCGCAGATGCGGGCCTCGGTGTGCACCGCCTTGTGATCATTGACCTCGCGCGCGGTGCGCACCAGCCTTGCGGCCGCAGGAGCGCCGGCAACCAGGAACCACGGGTCGACCGCGATGCAGTGCCCGCCCACGCCGGGGCCGGGCTGAAGAATGTTCACGCGCGGGTGGCGGTTGGCGAGGCGGATCACGTCCCACACATCGACCCCGATCACGTCGGCGATCATCGAGAGCTCGTTGGCAAAGGCGATGTTGACGTCGCGGAACGAGTTTTCGACCAGCTTCACCGTCTCGGCCACCCGGGCGGTGGTGTAGAGGCAATCGCCCTTGACGAAGCTGGTGTAGAGCACCGCCGCACGCTCGGCGCAGGCCGGGGTGACGCCGCCGATCACCCGGTCGTTGTGCACCAGCTCGTTGACGATCCGGCCCGGCAGCACGCGCTCGGGGCAATAGGCCAGCGCGATGTCGGCCTCTTCGGTCGAACCGTCCCGCGGGACGACCAGATCGGGGCGCAACTCGCTGATGATCTCCGCCACGCGCTCGGTCGTGCCGACCGGCGAGGTGCTCTCGACGATCACGCAGGCCCCGGGCAGGATCTTGGGCGCGATCGCCCGCGCGGCGGCTTCGACATAGGAAATGTCGGGCGCATTGCCTTCACCCAGCGGGGTGGGCACGGCGATCATGTAGAAGCTCGCGGTCGGCACCTCGGTCGAGGCGACCAGCGTGCGGGCAGTGATGGCGTCATGCACCAGCTTGTCGAGATCGCGCTCCTCGATGTGGACGCCGCCGGCATTGACGGTCTCGACCACGCGCTTGGAGACGTCGACCCCGCAGACATTCCAGCCATAGCTGGCGAGCAGCGCTGCTGTCGGCAGGCCGATATAGCCCAGCCCGATCACCGCGACCTGATGGTCGGGTGCCGGATGAAGGCCGGCCTCGATGCCGAGCGCGGCGGCTGTCTTGAAAGGAGCATTCATGTTGTCACGGTCCCGCGTTTGCGAGCGGGACCATGGCCGCAAAGCCCTTAAAAACGCGTTAGGCTTGCCGGTTCTTTACCACGCGGGCTGCGCCGGTGTCAGAGCGGGCGGTTCTCGATGAAGGCCGCGAGCGCTGCATGAAGCTGCTGCGCGGTGGGCGAGCGGGTGGCCGACCAGTCGGTGAGCGCGAGGCCCTCGGCTATGCGCGGTTCGAGCTCGCTCTCGTCAGCGGCGACCAGAATGCCCGGTCGTCCTGCCAGCTTGCCCACAGTCGCCAGCTGGTGATCATTGCGGTGTTCACCGAGATCCGCGCGGCGCGGCATCAGCAGGATCGGCTTGGCGCAGCGCGCAGCGGTCAGCACCGTGCCGATCCCGGCATGGGCGACAACCAGCCGCGCCTCGCCCATCAGAGCCTCGAACTCGGCCGGCGCGATCTTGACCCGCGCCTCCATGTTGCGCGGCTGATACGAACCCTTGCCGGTCTGCGCGATCACCGGCATCCCGAGGCTCGGCGCGAGCGCGTCCATCGCGGCGATCAGCCGGTCGAAGCCCAGCTGCATTCCCACCGTGACGATGATCACAGCACCGCCCCGAAATAGCGCGGACGATCAGGGCCGGCGAGGTGCTCCCACTGGGTCCAGCACTGGTGCGCGAAACGCTTCGACAGCTTGCCGCACATCGACAGCTCCTCGCCATTGGCGACGGAATCGATCCATAGCGTGCGCGCGCCGATCAGGCGGCCCGCGAGGATGCAGAAGAACCCGGGCGCGGCGCCGGTCGATAGGATCACCTTGGGGCGATGCTTGAGCACCACCCACAGTGCCACCAGCGCGCACAGCGCCGACCGGACCGGCATGTTCTGGTTGCAGTCGGGCAGGCTCTCGACATCGGCGATGCCGTGTTGAGCCGCGACCGCCGGTTCGGTGGTGGCAAAGCGGATGTCGTATTGCGCCAGCGTCGGGCGCAGCAGCATCAGCTGTTCCCAGTGTCCCCCGCCCGAGGCAACGGCGAGCACCCTGATGCTGTCTTTGCCCATCGCTGGCGAGATCCCGCTTGTTGCGCCGCACAATCGCGTGGCTGCGGGCCTATGAGCAAGCGGGCGGGGCTGTCAATCGCCCTGCGCCAGGCGCGCAACCTCGGCCAGCACCGGCGCAGCCCATTCGCCGCGGCAGATCAGCAGATCGGGCATGTAGGTGTCCGGCTGGTTGTAGACCAGCAACGACCCGTCGATGCGCGAACAATGAAGCCCGTATGCGGCGGCAACCGCCACCGGCGCGCAGCTGTCCCATTCGTACTGTCCGCCGGAATGGAGATAGACTTCCGCCTCGCCCCGCACCACCGCCATGGCCTTGGCGCCGGCGCTGCCCATCGGCACCAGTTCGCCGTCAAGCGCGGCAGCGACGGCTTGCGCTTCGGCGGCGGGGCGCGTGCGGCTGACGAGGAAGCGCGGGCGCGGTGCCATCGGGGCAAGCGGGTGCGGCTGGTCGGAGCGCAGCACCACCTCGCCTGCCAGTCCCGGCAAGGCGACCGCGCCATGCACCGGCACGCCGTCTACTGCGAGCGCGACATGCACCGCCCAGTCGGCGCGGCCTTCGGAGTATTCGCGCGTGCCGTCGACCGGATCGATGATCCATACCCGTGACTTGGCGAGGCGCGCGGGATTGTCCTTCTCCTCTTCGGACAGGAGCCCGTCATCGGGCCGAGCGGCGCGGATCGCTTCGCACAGGAAGCGGTTGGCCTCGCGGTCGCCCTCATCGCCGAGCGGCTTGCCAGCCAGCCCCGAGCCCTCGCGCACCGCCGTCAGCAGGCGTCCCGCCTCGAGGGCGAGCTGTGCCGCGAGCGCGGCGTCATCAAGCTCTGCAA
Organism: Porphyrobacter sp. AAP82; assembly: GCF_000331285.1. Lineage (GTDB taxonomy): Bacteria > Pseudomonadota > Alphaproteobacteria > Sphingomonadales > Sphingomonadaceae > Erythrobacter. The sequence goes on from NZ_ANFX01000035.1 coordinate 58,487, forward strand.
GGTTCATTTGAGCGGCAGGATCCTGTCGATGATGTAGCGTGCCGCTTCCTCGGGGGTCATGTCCACGGTGTTGACGCGGATTTCCGGATTCTCGGGGGGTTCGTAGGGGCTGTCGATCCCGGTGAAGTTCTTGAGCTTGCCTTCCCGCGCCTTCTTGTAGAGGCCCTTCACATCGCGCCCTTCGGCGACTTCGAGCGGGGTGTCGACGAAGATCTCGACGAATTCGCCCTCGGGCAGCATGTCGCGCACCATCTGCCGTTCGGCCCGGAACGGCGAGATGAACGCGGTGAGCACGATCAGCCCGGCATCCGCCATCAGCTTGGCGACTTCGCCCACGCGGCGGATGTTCTCGATCCGGTCTGCCTCGGTGAAGCCCAAATCGCGGTTGAGGCCGTGACGGACATTGTCCCCGTCGAGCAGAAAGGTGTGGCGGTTCATCACGAACAGCTGCTTTTCGACCTCGTTGGCGATGGTCGACTTGCCGCTGCCCGAAAGGCCGGTGAACCACAGCACCCGCGGGGTCTGGTTCTTCATCCCCGCGTGATCCTCGCGGGTGATGCTGACCGGCTGCCAATGGACGTTCTCCGCCCGGCGCAGACTGAAGGCGATCATCCCGGCAGCGACGGTGGCGTTGGTGTACTTGTCGATCAGGATGAACCCGCCAAGCTGGCGGTTCGTCTCATAGGGCTCGAAGGTGATCGGCCGGTCGGTGGCGAATTCGGCCACGCCGATGCTGTTGAGCCCGAGCGTCCTTGCGGCAAGGTGCTCGCGGCTGTTGACGTCGATCTCGTATTTGGGCGGCTGGATCGTCGCAGTGACGGTCTGGGTGCCGAGCTTGAGCCAGTAGCCGCGACCGGGCTTCAAGGCCTCCTCGTCCATCCACACGAAGGTGGCGCAGAACTGGTCGGAGGCCTGCGGCGGATCGCCAGCGGCCGCGATCACGTCGCCGCGGCTGCAATCGACCTCGTCGGCAAGGCTGATGGTGACCGACTGGCCGGCGACGGCCTCGTCGAGTTCGCCATCGAAAGTGGTGATGCTCTTGACCGTGCTGGTCTTGCCCGAAGGCACGATCCGCACCGGATCGCCGACCCGCACAGTGCCGCTCGCGATCAGCCCGGCAAAGCCGCGGAAGTCGAGATTGGGGCGGTTGACCCACTGCACCGGCATCCGGAACGGCTGGGCCTGCTCGGCGGCGTTGTCGACATCCACGCTCTCGAGGTGCTCGATCAGCGCCGGTCCGGCATACCACGGGGTGTTGGCCGAGAGCGCGGTGATGTTGTCCCCCTTGAAGCCCGAAATCGGGATCGCGGTGAAATCCGTGATGCCGATCCCTTCGGCAAAGGCGCGGTAATCGGCAACGATCGCATCGAAAGTCGCCTGATCATAGCCGACGAGGTCCATCTTGTTCACCGCCAGCACCACGTGGCGGATGCCGATCAGGTGGACGAGCCAGGAATGGCGGCGGGTCTGCTGCAACACGCCCTTCCTCGCATCGACGAGGATGACGGCGAGATCGGCAGTCGAGGCGCCGGTCACCATGTTACGGGTATATTGCTCGTGGCCGGGCGTATCGGCGACGATGAACTTGCGCTTTTCGGTGGTGAAAAAGCGGTAGGCGACGTCGATCGTGATGCCCTGCTCGCGCTCGGCCGCAAGTCCATCGACCAGCAGCGCGAAGTCGATCTCCTCGCCCTGTGTGCCGTGCTTGATGCTGTCGCTTTCCAGCGCGGCGAGCTGATCTTCGAAGATCATCTTGGAATCGTAGAGCAGCCGTCCGATCAGGGTGGACTTGCCATCATCCACGCTGCCGCAAGTGATGAAGCGCAGCAGGCTCTTGTGCTGGTGCGCGTGCAGATAGGCGTCGATATCCTCGGCGATGAGCGCGTCGGTCTGGAAGGAGGAGGGGGTGTTCATCAGAAATACCCCTCCTGCTTCTTGTCTTCCATCGAGGCTGATTGCCCCTTGTCGATCGCGCGGCCCTGCCGTTCGGAACTGGTGGCGAGCAGCATTTCCTGGATGAAGTGGCTCATCTCGGTCGCCTCGCTGACGGTCGCGCCGGTGAGCGGATAGCAGCCCAGCGTGCGGAAGCGGACCGAGCGGGTCACCGGTTCCTCGCCCGCCTCCAGCCGGAAGCGCTCGTCATCGACGACGAGGATCATGCCGTCGCGCTCCACCGTCGGGCGCGGTTTGGCGAAGTAAAGCGGCACGATGTCGATGTTCTCGAGCGCGATGTACTGCCAGATGTCGAGCTCGGTCCAGTTGGACAGCGGGAAGACGCGGATGCTCTCCCCCTTGGCTTTCTTGGCGTTGTAGAGGTTCCACAGCTCGGGGCGCTGGTTCTTGGGGTCCCAGCGGTGGGCGGCGGTGCGGAAGGAGAAGATGCGCTCCTTGGCGCGGGCCTTTTCCTCGTCGCGCCGCCCGCCGCCGAAGGCTGCATCAAAGCCGTGGGCGGTGAGCGCGCGCTTCAGGGGATCGGTCAGCTGCGCCTGCGAATAGAGCGCGCTGCCGGTGTCGAAGGGGTTGATGCCCTGCGCCTCGGCGTCCTCGTTCTGGGCGATGATCAGCTTCAGCCCATATTCGCGCACGGTCCGGTCGCGGTGCACGAGCAGGTCCTGGAAATCCCACCCGCTCGCCACGTGCAGCATCGGGAAAGGCGGCGGCGCGGGGTAGAAGGCCTTGCGCGCCAGATGCAGCATCACCGAGGAATCCTTGCCCACCGAATAGAGCATTACCGGGTTCTCGGCCTCGGCCACGACCTCGCGAAAGATATGGATGCTCTCGGCTTCGAGCCGCTCGAGATGGGTCAGATTGCGCATGGCGGTGCAGCTATACGCTGCTGCGCCAGCGACAAGCAATTTTGCCTTTCCCTGCGCAAGGCGGGGCTTGGGTCACCGGCTAGCCATCTCGGCACTTGCCCTCGGCCTGCGCCCGCGTCAGAGACAGGCGCAAAGGGAGAGACACATGAACCAGCCATCAGGGCCGCTGACCGGCCTCAAGGTCATCGAATTCAGCGGCATCGGCCCGGGGCCGCACGTCGCGATGCTGCTTGCCGATCTCGGCGCGGAAGTGGTGCGGATCGACCGCCCCGGCGCGGTGGTTTCCAACCCGGTGGTCGAGCGCGCACGCCACCGGGTCGGCATCGATCTCAAGAGCGAGGAAGGCAAGGCCTTCTGCCGCGAGGCTGCGGCCAAGGCGGACGTGCTGATCGAGGGTTTCCGTCCGGGTGTGATGGAGCGGCTGGGTCTGGGGCCGGACGAGCTGCTCGCGCTCAATCCGGGCCTTGTCTATGCCCGCATGACCGGCTGGGGCCAGGACGGCCCGCTGGCGCACGCCGCTGGGCACGACATCAACTACATCGCCATCACCGGGGCGCTTTCGGCGGTCGGCAAGGCGGGCGAGACCGCTACGCCGCCGCAGAACCTCGTCGGCGATTTCGGCGGCGGCTCGATGTATTGCGCCTTCGGGATCATGGCCGCGCTCTACGAGCGTGAACGCTCGGGCAAGGGGCAGGTTGTCGATGCCGCGATCGTCGACGGGGCGACCAGCCTGATGAGCTTCTTCTTCGGCGTGCGCGGGCGGCCCTTCATCACCACCGAGCGCGGCAAGGGGATGCTGGGCGGAGCGGCGCATTTCTACCGCTGCTTCAAGTGCGCCGACGGCAAGGAAATCTCGCTCGGCGCGATCGAGAGCCAGTTCTACGCCGAACTGATCGCCAAGGCCGGCGCGCCGGAGGAACTGGCGCAGGGCCAGATGAACCCCGCCAACTGGGACGACTACGCCGACAAGCTGGCCGCGCTGTTCCTGACCAAGACGCAAGCCGAATGGTGCGAACTGCTCGAAGGCTCGGACGCGTGCTTTGCGCCGGTGCTCGAACTCGACGAGGCACGCGAGCATCCGCACATGAAAGCGCGCGCGGCCTATGTCGAACACGAGGGCGAATGGCACACCGCCCCGGCACCGCGCTTCAGTCGCACGCCGGGCGCTGTCCGCTCGAGCGCGGATGACGGGGCCGATGTGGTGGCCCGCTGGGCTACGAGTGCCTGATGGCGGGCCGCTATTTCGACCAGTGGCAGGTGGGCGACCGGATCGAGCATGAGATCCGGCGCACCGTCACCGAGACCGACAACCTGCTGTTCTCGACCATGACCCACAACCCGCAGCCGCTCCACCTCGATGTGGAGGCGGCGAAGGCCAGCGGGTTCGGGCAGATCCTCGTCAATTCCACCTTCACCTTCAGCCTGCTGGTCGGGCTGTCGGTGGGCGACACGACGCTCGGCACGCTGGTCGCCAATCTCGGCTTCGACAAGGTGGTGACGCCCAATCCGGTGTTCATCGGCGACACGCTGCGGGCGTCGAGCGAGGTCAAGGAACTGCGCGCCAGCAAGTCGCGCCCGGATGCCGGGATCGTCACCTTCATCCACGAAATGCATAACCAGCGCGGCGAAGTGGTGTGCCGCTGCGAGCGTTCCGCGCTGCTTCACCGCACACCGGCAGCTTGACGAAAGCCGCGCTGCCCGCGCACAGTCGCGGCAGAGAGACGAGGGGAGACAATCCATGCGCAAGACATGGACTATGGGGGCCGGGCTTGCAGCCGCAAGCCTGATGGCACTGACACTGGCCGGATGCAGCGGCGAAGGGGCGCTTGATCCGGCCCAGACCGGCAATGGCGAGGATACGATCAAGCTCGCCGAGTTCCCCGACCGACCCTATTGGGGCGACACGCACCTCCACACCGACAATTCGATCGACGCCTTCGGCTTCGGCGTGAGGCTCGGGCCGGAGGAGGCGCTGCGCTTCGCGCGCGGCGAGGCCGTCACCGCCACCACCGGCGGCAAGGCGCAGCTCGACCGTCCGCTCGATTTCCTCGTGATTGCTGACCACTCCGACGGCCTCGGTGCGACGCGGCGGCTCTATGATGCGCCGCGCTGGTACGTGAAGTGGGTGATCGGCGACGAGACAGTACTGCGCTGGTACGACATGATGCACGAAGGGCCCGAAGGGTCGCAGCGTGCCATGGCGGAACTGATCACCGCTGCCGCCAACCAGACCTTGCCCCCGGCCCTGAGCGATCCCGAGCGCGCCCGCGAAGGCACCGAGGACATCTGGAACACCCAGCTCGGCCTGCTCGATCGCTACAACGAACCGGGCGTGTTCACCGCCTTTGCCGGGTTCGAGTGGACGCTGATGCCCGACGGCAACAATCTCCACCGCGTCGTCATGTTCCGCGACGGCAGCGATCGCACCCGCCAGACCCTGCCGATCCAGGGGATCGACATGAGCGTCGAACAGCTGTGGGACTACATGGCCGGATACGAGAAGAAAACCGGCGGCAAGGTGCTGGCGATCCCGCACAATTCGAATGTTTCCAACGGTCTGATGTTCGAGACGACCATGGCCGATGGCTCGCCGATGACCGCCGAATATGCCGCAAGGCGCGCGGCGGCCGAGCCTGTGGTCGAGGTGACCCAGATCAAGGGCGACAGCGAGACCCACCCCTTCCTCTCGCCCAATGACGAGATGGCAGGCTTCGGGGTGAAGGGCTGGGAACTCGGCAACCTGCCGCTCACCGCCACCAGCACGCCCGACATGTATGCCGGCTCCTACGCCCGCTCGGCGCTGCTGCGCGGGCTTTCGCTGGAGGCGCGGCTGGGTGTGAACCCCTATGCCTTCGGGATGATCGGATCGACCGACAGCCACACCGGGCTGGCGACCGGGGACGAGGACAACTTCTTCGGCAAGCACACCGGCAACGAACCGGCCTACAAGGACCGGGCGATGCAGCCGCAGAACCTCGGCACGCGGCAGGGGCGGTTCGGCTGGCATTACCTCGCGGGCGGCTATGCCGCGGCCTGGGCGCGGGGCAACACCCGCGCGGAGATCTTCGATGCCTTCAAGCGGCGCGAGGTCTATGCCACCACGGGTCCGCGCATGACGGTGCGGATCTTCGGCGGGTTCGACTTCTCGGACAAGGACTGGAGCGGCGACTGGGTGCGCGCGGGCTATACGCGCGGGGTGCCGATGGGCGGCGAGCTGATCGACAAGGGCAGCGCGCCGACCTTCCTTATCAGTGCTCTCAAGGATCCCGACGGCGCCAATCTTGACCGGGTTCAGGTGATCAAGGGCTGGATCGATGCCAGCGGCGCCATGCAGGAGCAGGTCTATGATGTCGTATGGAGCGACATGGACAAGCGCCCTCGCACGGCCAGGGGCCTGACGCCTGTGGGCGATACCGTCGATCGCAAGAAGGCGACCTACACCAACTCGATCGGCGCTCCCGAACTGCGCACCACCTGGACCGATCCCGATTACGCCAAGGGCCAGCGCGCCTTCTATTACGTGCGCGTGCTCGAAATCCCCACGCCGCGCTGGACCTTGTTCGATGCGGTGCGCTTCGGTTTCGAACTGACGGGTGATGCGCTGAAGGATGCCGTCGCGCAGGAGCGCGCCTACACCTCGCCGATCTGGCTGAAGCCGCAGGGCTCAAAATCGCAGGGCAAGGGAACGACGTGAGGCTTGAAGGCTGGGCCCGCGAGCCGCTGGTCCATTTTCTCGGGCTTGGTGCATTGCTCTATGTCGCGCTGACATGGGGCGGTGCGCCGCCCGATCCTGCGTCCCGCGTGATCACAGTCGATGTGGCCCAGAAAGCCCAACTGGCGCTCGGTTTCGAGCGAGTGATGGGCCGCGCGCCGACCGATGCCGAACTGGACGAGCGGATCGCGCGGTACGTGCGCGAGGAAGTGCTCTATCGCGAGGCGCTGCGGCTGGGGCTCGATGCTGAAGATGCGGTGGTGCGCCAGCGCATGGTGGCCAAGATGGACCTGACCGCAGGCGGAGCCGCCGAACTGGCCGAGCCTGACGAGGCTGCCTTGCGCGCTTTCTACAAAGCCAATCGGGCGCGCTATGCCGGGTCTCAGGTGGTGAGCTTCGAGCAGAAGCTGTTTTCGAACGCTTCAGCGGCCCGAGCCGCGCTTGCGGCCTCAGCGAGGCCGGGCGAACCTAGCAGTCTTCCTGGCACCATGAGCGGCACGCCGATGCGCGAGATCGCAGCGCGCTTTGGCCAGCAATTTGCCGAGGGGCTGGAAGGGCTGCGGGTGGATGGCCAATGGCAGGGCCCGATCCCGTCGGGCTTCGGCTGGCACATTGTCCGCGTCACCGGAAGGGCTGAAGAAGCGCCCGATTTCGACACGCTGCGCCCGCGCCTCGCCAATGACTGGCGCGCCGACCAGATCGCGCGGCGCAAGCAGCGCGCTTACGACATCCTGCGCAGCGCCTACCGGATCGATATTGCCAAGTGAGAGCTCTTGTGCGCAGCCTGCTGGCGCTTTGCCTAGCATTGCTCGGAGCACCGCTCAGTGCGGATGAACTGCGCCCCGCCGTGATCGAGCTGATCGAGCGCGAAGGCGGGGTGTGGGTGATCGAATGGAAGCTGCCGGTCGCCGCCTCGCGCGCGCAGGATGCGGTGCCGCTGGGCGCTCCGGTGATTCCTGAGGCCTGCGAGGCAACAGGCGAGGCCGTGCGCCGCGCGGCGCCGTTGGCATTGCTTGGGCAGCAGGCATTGCGCTGCCCGGGCGGGCTGGCCGGGCAGCGCTTTGGGCTGGATACAATCGCGGGCGGCACCGATGCCATCGCGCGGCTCATCCCGCTCGGCAGTCCGGCGCAGACCTTTCGCCTGACGCCCGATGCGCCGACTGCCGTGATCGCGGCCGAACCCTCTGTCATGCAGGTGCTGCGCGATTATCTGGTGATCGGTGCAGAGCACATTCTCTTCGGGTGGGATCACCTGCTGTTCGTGATCGCGCTGGTGCTGCTGGTGCGCCGATCATGGGCGGTGGTGAAAGCGGCAACAGCCTTCACCGTGGCCCATTCGCTGACATTGGTGGCGACGAGCCTTGGCTATGCCGGCCTGCCTTCCCGCCCGGTCGAGGCGCTGATCGCGCTGTCGATCGTGTTTCTCGCGGCCGAGGTGGCGCTGGTGCTCAAATCGCCCGATCGCCGCACTTTCACACGGCGCTTTCCTTGGGCGGTCGCCTTTGCCTTCGGGCTGTTTCATGGTTTCGGCTTTGCCGTGGCATTGGCCGATATCGGCCTGCCGCAGGGCGAGGTGCTGACAGCCTTGCTGGCTTTCAATCTCGGGGTCGAGGCAGGACAGCTGCTGGTGATCGCCAGCGTGATCGCGCTTCTGGCAGCGATGACCCGCTTCCTGCCGCGGGCCGAGCTACCCGCGATCCGCGCTGCGACCTATGCGATCGGCGCTGTCGGCAGTTTCTGGCTGATCGAGCGAGTGATTGGCTAGCTGCCGCCGGCAGCGTCTCCGCCGAGCGCCTGCCACAGCACGATCCGCGCACGGGCCGCGCGTCCCAGCGCGGCTGCCGCGCGCTCTCCGCTGGCATCGGCTGCGCGGCGCGCTTCGAGCACTTCGAGGAAGCTCGCAAGGCCTGCGCGGTAACGCGTTTCGGCCAGCCCGGCGGCACGCGCCAGTTGATCGCGCTCGGTCACCGAAAGCTTCGCCTCGGCATCGGCGGCGGCGACCACGCCATAGGCCGCCTCGGCATCGCCCAGCGCCTCAAACACTGTGCCGCGATAGGCGGCAAAGGCAGCGCGCTTGTCTGCCGCAGCGGCATCGATCCCGGCGCCCACGCGCCCGAAATCGAGCAGCGGTCCGGCAATCCCGGCAGTAAGCGATCCCACCAGCGAATCCGTATCCAGGAAATCGCCCGGATTGAAGGCCAGCAGGCCCAGCACACCTGACAGGGTGATTCGCGGAAAACGCGCACGCGCGGCAGCGGCGAGTTCGGCATCGCTGGCTGCAAGATTGGCCGCCGCAGCGGCGACATCGGGCCGGTTGGCGAGCAGATCGGAAGGCAGGCCTGCGGGCGCGGCAGCCGGTGCCAGCGCAGGAGCGGCGCTGGCGAGCGCTGCACGAACGGTTGCGCCGTCCTGCCCGGTCAGCGTCACCAGCCGCCCGATCAGGCGCGCCCGCTCGCTTTCCAGCGCGGCGAGGCGCACGGCGGAGGAACTTGCGGTCGCCTCGGCACGAACACGGTCAAATCCAGGCGCGATCCCCGCATCCTCGCGCACCTTGGCCAGCCCGGCGAGTTGGGTCGCTGCCGCGGCATCGGCGGAAATGGCAGCAGCCCGCGCATCGAGCACGCGCCAGTCGGTAATGCTGGCGGCAATCTCGGCCAGCAGCGCCAACCGGATACCCTGTGCCTGCGCGCTGGCGGCGTCGATCCGGGCGAGCGCAGCGCGCTCCTGCGCCTTGAGCCTTCCGAAGATGTCGGGGTCCCAGCTTGCGGTGATGTTCGCGCCGTAGGATGTCTGTTCTTCGGGAATGAAGCCCTGTTGGCCTGCTTGCCCGAATTGTGCGGTGTTGATGCGGTTTCGCCGGACGCTGCCATCGGCGGTGATGTTGGGCAAGCGCTCGGCCCCTGCACCGCGCGCACCGGCACGGGCGGCATCGATCCGCGCCATCGCCTCGGCAAGGCTTGGAGCGCCGGCGATCGCCGCCTGCGATAGGGTGCGGTAGGCTGGATCATCGGCGGGCATCAGCGCGGCGAGCGCCGCGCCGGTGGCGGCCTCGGGCCGGTTGAAGAAGGCGCGCGGCAGCTCGGGCGTCGGCGCGGCGACCTCGGGCACGCTCGCACAGGCGCCCAGAGCCAAGGGGAGCATCAGCGGGGCGAGCGCGGCCCCGATCACAGGCAGGCGGCGCATCGCCTCAGCCCTCCGTGTTGGCGGGGGCACCCGCCTTGGCCGGGATGAAGGCGTCGATCTGCTGGCCGACGCGGAAGGCATCGGACGGCGGCAGGGCGTAGATCAGCTGGAGCACGCGCACATCGACGCGTTCGGCGGCGCTGTTGGTGAGCGAGCGTTTGGGCACCACCTGCGGCTCGGCGCGCACGAAGGTGGCCTTGACGTGAAGCTCGGCCGCGCCGCGCGGGCTGATGATGGCGGGCTCGCCGATGGCAAGGCGGCTGACTTCGTTCTCGTCGATGTCGACGCGCACGTGGAGCGGATTGGTCTGGCCCATCTGGATGAAGGGGGCGGCGTTGCCGCCGCCTTGCGTGGAGACGAATTCCCCGGCGCGGATGTTGACGGCAAGGATCTCGCCGGCAATCGGCGCGCGGACCACGAGGCGCTCGATCTCGGTGCGCGCCGCGGCGGCGGCGGCCTGCGCCGAGGCAAGGCGGGCGCGGGCGAGATCGAGACGGCTGGTCGCGGCGGCCTCGTCGCCTTCGGCCTTGATGACTTCCGAACGGCTGACCGCTGCCGGATCGGCAAGGTTGCGATAGAGCGCGAGCTGCTGGCGCGCGGTCTTCTGCGCGGTTGCGGCCTCGGCGATCGCGGCGCGGGCCTCGGCGATGGCGGCATCGGACTGCGCAAGGCTCGCCTGCGCGGCGCGGGCATCGACCGTGAACAGCACGTCGCCCCTTGCCACCCGGTCACACGGGCGCACGCGGACATCGGTGACGAGGCCCGAAAGCGCCGCGCCGATATCGATGATCTCGCTCGCCGGTTCGACGATCCCCGCGCCTGCGACCCGCGCCTTGCCGGCGAGATCGCCGACCGCCTTGGGGGGCTGCTGCGCGGGCTCGGCGGTCGAGCGGTCGGGCATGCCGACGAGGATCAGCCACGCCGCCGCCGCAAGGCCGATCAGCGCGATCGCGGGGAGGGTCTGGCGGGCAAAGCTTAGATTGCGGAGCATGGCGTCCTCGGCGGGTTTTGTGGGGAGAGGGTGGTGGGGGAGAGGGTATCAGTGGTCATCGGGCATCTCGGCGCCGTCATGGGTGATGCGCCCGTCTTCCAGAACGATGATCCGGTCGGCGAGATCGAAGATGCGGTTGTCGTGGGTGACGATGATGCAGGCGCGGTCGGGGGCGACCGCGACTTCGCGCAGGAGGTCCATCACCCGGCGGCCCGAGCGCGCGTCCAGGGCGGCGGTGGGCTCGTCGCAGACCACCAGCCGCGGCTCGTGCACCAGCGCGCGGGCGATGGCGACGCGCTGCTGCTGCCCGCCCGAAAGCTGGCGCGGGAGCTTTTCGGCCTGGTTGCCGATATTGAGCTTGTCGAGCAGCACCTTGGCCCGCTCGCGCGCTTCGGCGACCGGCACGCCTTGCGCGATCAGCGGCACCGCGGCGTTGGCGGCGGCGTCGATCGAGGGGATGAGGTTGTACTGCTGGAAGATGAAGCCGATGTTCTTCAGGCGGAACTTCACCAGCTCGGTATCGGTGAGCTTGTAGATGTCGGTGCCGAACACGCGCACCTCGCCCGCGGTCGGGTAGAGGATGCCGCACATGATCGAGATGAGGGTGGTCTTGCCGCTGCCGCTTTCGCCCACGACATAGGTGAGCTCGCCCGGCTGGATGTCGGTGTCGATCCCGTGGAGGACGCGGATGGTGGTCTGCCCGGCCTCGAAATCGCGGGTGATGCCGCGCGCGCAGATCGCTGCCTCGGGGGCGCAGCCGCCGATTGCCGTCGTGTCCATGACTGTGCCCTCGCTCACCGGAACACCGCCGCCGGTTCGGTCCTCAGCACCGAGCGGATCGCGACGAAGCCGGTGATGGCGAGGATCACCACCACCGCCGCGAGGCTGATCAGCGGGATCTGCCAGGGGATGTAGAAGCCCTTGAAGAAGGGATTGGAGCCGAAGCCGTAGATGAAGGCGACCGTGCCGACCACACCCAGCCCGTAGCCGATCATGCCGACAAGGCCCGCCTGCACCGCGACCATCTGCATGATCTTCCAGTTGGTCACCCCGATCGCCTTCAAGGCGCCGAACTGCTTGATGTTGTCGCGCAGGAACAGGCTGAAGGTGAGGCCCACGATCGCCACGCCGACGACGAAGCCCAAGAACACCGTGATCCCGAAATTGACCGGGATGCCGGTGTTCTCGATGATAAAGTTGACCCCGGCGCGCGCGAACTCGGCGCGGGTTTCGGCCTTGAGGCCGGTTTCCTGCTCGATCCGCGCGGCCACGCCTTGCGCCGTTTCGCCCTGCGCAATGCCGACCAGCACGAAGGACAGGCGGTTGCGGGTGCCGGGCACGAAGTTCAATGCGTTGGAATAGCGCGTGTAGAGCGTGACCTGGCTGGTGAAGGAGGGGATCGCATCGGCAATGCCGCGGATCACCGCGCGCTGGTCGTTCAGTTCGAGCCGCTCGCCAAGCGGACTGGCCCCGTTCGAGAACAGGCGGGTGACGCCGACATCGTCGATCACCACCGTATCGGGGGCGAACAGCACGGTCTTGTCCTGATCGGCCATGCGCTTGGGCATCCCGATCAGCGTCGCATCATCGACCCCGATCACCGCCACGCCTTCGAGATCGCCATCCTTGGTGCGGACATTGGCCACCGCGCGCAGATGCGGAACCGCCCATTCGACGCCGGGCACCGCGCGCACCTTGTCGAGCGCGGTCGAGGGCATCGCGTAGCTCACATCGGTGGTGCGGCTGACCGGGTCCATCACCCACACCTGGGCTTCGGGCGCATTGTAGACCCCGCTCGCCCCGCGTTCGACCAGATTGACGAAGATCGTCATCTGCTGGGTGATGAGCAGGGTCGAAAACGCGATGCCGAACAATAGCCCGTAGAACTTCTGGGCATCCCCGGTGAGCATTCTGATGGCGATCCAGAGCACGGCGTCAGGAACCTTTATCAGCGGGTGGGGTTGCGCGAGGGTGGGACTCGCTGCATTATTGAACGGTCGCGTTTAACTGAACGGAGCCGTTCACTTTGTCAACCGGGCATTCGGCCAGTCCTGAAAAAAAACTGGTTCGCCGCAAAGCGGGCCGCCCGCTCGATGCCGCCAAGCGCGCGGCCATCGTCGACACGGCCGCGCAGCACTTCTTCCACCATGGCTATGCCGCCTCGGCGATCGAGCAGATCGCGGCCGATGCGGGCGTCTCCAAGGTCACGATCTACAACCAGTTCGGCGACAAGCGCGCGCTGTTCACTGCCGCGGTCGAGTGCGAATGCGAGAAATTGCGCGGCCATTTCTCGCTCGATGCGACCCCGCAGGGCACGATCCGCGAGCGCCTCACCGCCATCGGCGAGGCGATCTTCGCCTTCCTCTCGCGCCCCGAGATGATGCAGTTCGAGCACCGCATCGCCGCCGAGACCGATGCTGATCCGGCGATCGGCATCGCCTTTCTCGAGGCGGGGCCGTGGCGCATGAAGGAAGGCTTCGGCGCGTGGCTGGCGCGGGCCTGCGCGATGGGCGAGCTGGCAATCGACGATCCGCGCCTTGCCGCCGAACAATTCGTGTCGATGTGCAAGGGCATGGGCGATCTCGAACGCCGCTTCGGCGCGGTGGTCACCCCCGCAGAGCGCGACCGGCGGATCGCCGGCGCGGTCGAGGTGTTCCTTGCCGCCTATGGCGCGCGGCATGATCGATAATCCGCAAGGCCGTGTTCGAAAATTAGCATCGGCTCCGCGCCTGCGCATTATCTTGCCATTCACCGAGGGGCACCTACATTGCGAGGCTGACGAAAGGATTCCGCGAGCATGAGCCAGCCAAACGATCCCCAGCCGCAAGGCGACGGCCCCAACCCCTGGATCAAGCAGCTGATGATCTGGGGCGGGATTTTCCTCGCCCTGCTGCTGGTCGTGGCGATGTTCGGCGGCGCCAGCCAGCCGAGCGGCTCGGCGATGCGCTATTCCGATTTCCGCGCGGCGGTCTCGCAGGGCGAGGTGCAGGACGTGCAGATGGGCAGCGATGTCATCACCGGCACGCTCAAGAACGGCGACAGCTTCACCACCGTGCCGGTGCCGAACGATGTCGAGATCACCAAGCTGATGGAAGAAAACGGCGTGCGCTTCACCGGCAAGCAGCGCGAAAGCCAGAACCTTCTCCTCATCATCCTTCTGAATTCGCTGCCCTTCGTGCTGATCCTCGGGATCGCCTTCTTCGCGCTCAGGCAAATGCAGAAGGGCGGCGGCGGCGGCGCGATGGGCTTCGGCAAGTCCAAGGCCAAGCTGCTGACCGAACGGTCGGGCCGCGTCACCTTCGACGATGTCGCCGGGATCGACGAGGCGCGCGAGGAATTGCAGGAAATCGTCGAGTTCCTGAAGGACCCGCAGCGCTTCTCCAAGCTCGGCGGGCAGATCCCCAAGGGCGCGCTGCTGGTCGGCTCGCCCGGCACCGGCAAGACCCTGCTCGCCCGCGCGATTGCGGGTGAGGCGGGCGTGCCGTTCTTCACCATCTCGGGCTCGGATTTCGTCGAGATGTTCGTGGGCGTGGGCGCCAGCCGTGTGCGCGACATGTTCGAACAGGCCAAGAAGAACGCGCCCTGCATCGTCTTCATCGACGAAATCGACGCGGTCGGCCGTTCGCGCGGCCACGGCCTCGGCAATTCCAACGACGAGCGCGAGCAGACGCTCAACCAGCTGCTGGTCGAGATGGACGGCTTTGAAGCCAACGAAGGCATCATCATCATCGCCGCGACCAACCGCCCAGACGTGCTCGACCCGGCGCTGCTGCGCCCGGGCCGCTTCGACCGGCAGGTGGTGGTCCCCGTTCCCGACATCGACGGGCGCGAGAAGATCCTCGGCGTGCACATGAAGAAGGTGCCGCTGGCCCCCGACGTCAACCCGCGCGTGATCGCGCGCGGCACGCCGGGCTTCTCGGGCGCGGATCTGGCGAACCTCGTCAACGAGGCCGCGCTGCTCGCCGCGCGCCGCAACAAGCGGCTGGTGGCGATGCAGGAGTTCGAGGACGCCAAGGACAAGGTCATGATGGGCGCCGAGCGCCGCTCCATGGTGATGACCGACGACGAGAAGAAGATGACCGCCTATCACGAGGCCGGCCACGCGATCGTCTCGGTGCACGAGCCTGCCTCGGACCCGATCCACAAGGCGACGATCATTCCACGCGGCCGGGCGCTGGGCATGGTGATGCGCCTGCCCGAGCGCGACAGCTATTCCTACCACCGCGACAAGATGCATGCGAACCTGTCGGTCAGCATGGGCGGGCGCGTGGCGGAGGAGATCATCTTCGGCCACGACAAGGTCTCGTCCGGTGCCTCGTCCGACATCCAGTATGCGACCAACCTCGCGCGCAACATGGTGACCCAGTGGGGCATGTCGGAAAAGCTCGGCCCCTTGCAGTATGAAGAGCAGTCCGAGGGCTATCTCGGCTATGGCCAGGCGCAGCGGACCTTCCGTTCGGGCTCGACCAACGAGCTGATCGACAACGAGATCAAGGGCCTCGTCGAAGGCGCCCACAAGCGCGCGACCGAGATCCTGACGACCCACGAGGACCAGCTCCACCTGCTCGCCCAGGCGCTGCTCGAATACGAGACGCTGTCGGGCGAGGACATCAACGCGCTGCTCGAAACCGGCAAGATCGACCGTCCCGATGCCCCGCGCGGGCCGGTGCTGGCGGGTCCGGTGCGCGGCTCGGCGATCCCGCGTGCAGGCAAGCGCTTCGGCGGCGCCAAGGACAGCGGCGACGAGGCGGCGCAGGGCGCCTGACGCGTCCGCCAAGGCAATCACCAAAGGGGCGTCCGGAGCGATCCGGGCGCCCTTTTCGCTGGCGTTTCAGCGCGCGTTAAGCCCGCGCGGGCAAGGGTGGCTGCGGGAGGTGGGACCATGACCCTTGCACTGCGCCTGATTGCCCTGACGCTCGCCCCTGCGGTGCTCGCCGCGCCGCTCGCCGCGCAGCCTGCGCCGATCGCTGCGCCCGTGACCTTGGGCGAGTGGATCGCCCGCGATCAGGCGGCGGGGCGGCTCGCGCCCTCGGCCGAGCGCACCGCCGCGCTCGATGGCTTGCAGCGCGACATCCTCGCCGCCCTTGGCGCTGCGCGCGCAGGCGTGGAGGCGCAGGCCGCCGCCGCCGGGCCGAAGCCCGTCACCTGCCTGCCGCCGCCGGGCACCCCCCAGCTCACCTCGGACGAGCTCGGCATGTGGCTCTACACCCGCCCGGCGAGCGCGTATGGCGACACGCTGGAGCAGGTCATGGCGCGGTTTCTCGCCCACCGCTTCCCCTGCCGCTGATCAGGCGGGCTGCTGCTCGTGGGGGCGCGCGGCGATCTGCGCCAGCTTGCGTTCGATCCCGTCCCACAGCCGCGCAAAGGCGATCGCCGCGGGCGAGCGCGGGGCGAAGGCGCCAAGCGGACGGCGCTGCACCGCGCACTGCTCCACCGCGCTCACCAGCGGGATCGCCGGCCAGGCCGGGTTCGCCGCCAGCGCCTCGAGGTGGAGCGTGCGCCGCCGGTCGATCATCGAGAGCACCGGCAGGATCGGCGGCGGGCGCTTGGTGTGGCGGCGGATCTCCTCGACCACGAAGTCGAAAGCGCGGGCCGAAAGCGGCGAGGGCGGCAGCGGGACGATCACCACGCTGGCGGCGCGCATGACCTGCGCGGAGAGTTCGTTGAGCATCGGCGGGCAATCGAGGATCAGCCGGTCGTAGCTGCGCTCGATCTGCTTGGCGAGCGTCGCCAGCCGGTGGCGCTGGCCGAGCCGGAGCAGCAAGGCATCGAGCTCGCGCAGGGAGGCATCGGCGGGCAGCAGATCGAGGCCGGCAAAGCTGCTCGGACAGATCAGGGTGTGGGCGGGAATGTCGCCGGCAAACAGGCTGCGCGCCTGGCGCTTCCTCGGCGCATCGAGCGCGAACATGAAGGCCGCGCCGTCGGAAGGGTCTAGGTCCCACAGCAGGGTCCGGCGCGCAGGGTCCCGGGCGCTGCACCACGCCAGATTGGTGGCTATGGTCGTCTTCCCGACCCCGCCCTTCGCGCTGTAGACCGCAATCACCGCCATCACGCACTCCTGCGCGGGTGACCCTGCGCCGAGGTGGGCTGACCGGCAAGCCTTTCCGCAACGCCTTCCCGCGGCGGGACAGGACGCGGGGGCGAGCGTTAATAGGCGCCGAGCAGCAGCAACGCCTGCAAGAACAGCACCAGCACGATCTGGATGAAGAACAACAGCACGAAAAACCGCCACAGCGCCGAACGGCGGCCAAGCCCGTAAGCGTGGCGCAATTGCTTGTAGAGATGCAGCGGCCCGGCGATGAAGAACAGTATCGCGGCCCAGTCGCCTCCGCCCGGAACCGCGCTGAGGATCGACATGACGATGAACAGCAGCGACATGAAGCTCAGCGAATAGGTGATGAAGATCGCGTGGTCATAGGCCTTGTATTGCCGCCGCCACGCGAAGATCAGCCACAGGAACGGCAGCGAGAGCGGGATCAGCAGCCAGCTGAACTTGTAGCCGTTCGACTGGAGCTTGTAGAGCATCAGGCTCGGGTTCTTCTGCCACTTCTTGACGATCCCCTCGTCGAGGAAATCGATCCCGGTGCCGGTGACGTTGAGGTCGCCGGTATCGACTTCGACCGCCCCGCGCGGCTGGGCGTCCAGCACCTTGGCAAGCCCCGCCAGCTCGTTGGCGATCTCGGCCCGGCGCGGATCGCCCTCGGCAAGGCCATCGCGTTCCTTCTGGAGACCGGTGATCTCCTTCTGGAGTTCGGTCCGGACCACCGACGAGCTCTTCGCGCCCTCCATGAAGCCTTCGGTGAGATCGGTCGGCGCGGAGATGCCGACCATCTGGAACACCGCGAACATCGCGAAGACGGTGAACAGGAACATCGCCATCGGGCTGACGAACTTCGCGCGCTCGCCCGCGATGTAGCGGCGGGTCAGCTCGCCCGGCTTGAACGCGAGCAGCGGGAGCGTTTCCCACAGCTTGCCGTCAAGGTGCAGGACGCCGTGCATGATGTCATGGCCGATCGCGGCAAGGCTGCGGTGGATGTGGCCCTGCTGGCCGCATTCGGGGCAGAAATTGCCGGTGAACACCGTCTGGCAATTGGCGCAGGTCACCGGCCCGGCATGGTGCCCCGCCGCGTCGCCACCGTCATGATCGAGCGTGCGGCCGAGCAGCCCGCCTTCGATTGCCGTTCCGATGCTCTCCCCGAAATCGCTCATCGCCTGCGCGCCCCTGTGTGTGCGGGCATATAGGCGCAATTGCGGCAGGCGCGGAAGCGGCTATTTGCCCCCTGTCACTGGCTGGCGAGCTTGCGCTCGATTGCGGTCCACAGCTGGGCGATCGCGCGCGCGGCGGGCGAGCGCGGGGCGAAGGCGCCGACCGGCTGGCGCAGGCTTGCGCATTGTTCCACCGCGCTCGCCAGCGGGATCGCCGGCCAGGTCGGGTTCGCCTCGCGCGCGGCCTTGTGCAGCGAGCGGCGCAGATCCAGCATCGAGAGCACCGGCAGGATCGGCGGGTGCCCCTTGCCGATCGCGCGCACTTCCTCGACCACCACCTCGAAGGCGCGCGCCGAAAGCGGCGAGGGCGGTAGCGGCACGATGACAAGATCGGCCGCGCGCATCACCTGCGCGGAAAGTTCGTTGAGCACCGGCGGGCAATCGAAGATGATCCGGTCATAGCTCTTGCCCAGCGCCTCGGAGAGCCTGGCGAGCCGCTTCTTCTTGCCGAGCTTGTCGAGCTGGCGGTCAAGCGCACGGATGCTCTCGTCGGCGGGCAGCAGGTCGAGGCCGGCATAGGCGGTCGGCTGGATCAGCTTTTCGGGATCGGCCCCCTCGTCGAACATGGAGTCGGCGCTGCGCTTCTTCTTGGGGTCGACGCCCAGGAGGAAGCCCGATCCGTTCGAGGCATCGAGGTCCCACAGCAGGGTCTTGCGGCGCGAAATGCCGCTCGCGCACCAGGCGAGGTTGACCGAAAGGGTCGTCTTCCCGACCCCGCCCTTGACGCTGTAGACCGCGATTGATGCCATGCGCCCCGCCCGTGTTACTCTTTGGTTACCTATACAAGGGATAACGCCGCCGCCGCCAATGGCAAGCGGCAGCGCGCAGGCGTCAAACTGCGGTCAAGGGGCGTGCGTCAAAAACAACGGGGCCGGCAGTGCCGACCCCTTCGGATTGTCGCAGTGAGGCGCGGCGCGGGGCAAGCCCCTGCGCCCGCGCGCGTCAGCCGTCGTAATCGCCGCCAAGCGAGGAAGTGCGCGCCGGCGCCGAGGCGGTGATGCGCAGCGCTTCGGCCGATTGGCTGAGCGAGCCGATCTCGTCGGCCTCGTCCTCGTCATCGGGGAGGATCTTCTGGAGGCCGGTGACCAGCGATTCATGCAGGGCGCCCGGCGTGATCGTCTGTTCGGCGATCTCGCGCAGCGCGACGACCGGGTTCTTGTCACGATCGCGGTCGATGGTCAGTTCGCTCCCGCCCGAAATCTCGCGCGCACGCTGCGCGGCGAGCAGCACGAGGTCGAACCGGTTGGGAACCTTGTCGACGCAATCTTCAACGGTAACGCGTGCCATGGGCGGGCCTTATGCAAGAATCGCGAAATGCAGGAAAGCGCGCTAGCTAGGGCGCTCGGCGTGGGAAGTCAAGGACAAGGAGGCCTGCGAGACGGGGCTTGCGCGGCCGCACGCCGCCGGTTAGCACGAGGGTCACGGGGCCGAGCAACCTCCCGTCCAGGCCGAGACAGGCCCAAGCGTTGCCTCGTCATTCCCCTGTCGTGCGGCGATCCGCGCGGCGGGGCCATTTTCGAGGTTCGCATGATTGAGACAGGTAAGGCCGGATTGGGCGGATCGACTGCACGGCCGGGCGCCCCCGCCCCCGCCCCCTCCTTCTCCGAATTGCTCGGCGCATTTGCCCGCATCGGCTTCCTCAGCTTCGGCGGCCCGGCCGGGCAGATCGCGCTGATGCACCGCGAGCTGGTGGAGGAACGCGGCTGGGTGGCGGAGGAAGATTTCCTCCATGCCCTCAATTTCTGCCACCTGCTGCCCGGCCCCGAGGCGCAGCAGCTGGCGACGTGGATCGGCTGGCGCCTGCAGGGGTCACGCGGCGGGCTGGCGGCGGGGTTGCTGTTCGTGATCCCCGGTGCCTGCATCATCCTTGCGCTGTCGGTGCTCTATGCGCTCGCGGCAAACCTCGGCTGGGTGGCGGCGCTGTTTCTGGGGGTGAAGGCGGCGGTGCTGGCGATCGTGGTGCAGGCGCTGCTGAGGATCGCGGGGCGCGCGCTGGATACGGGTGTGAAAAAAGGGCTGGCAGCAGCGGCCTTCGCGGGGCTGTTCCTGCTCGCCCTGCCCTTCCCGCTGATCGTGCTTGGGTCAGGGGTGATCGGGATGGCGATCGCCCGGACCCGGCCCGATCTGCTCGCCTTGAAGCCTGCCAGGGGCGGCGGCGCGTTGCCCGCAAACCCGTGGCGCACCACGATCCTTTCGGTGCTGGTATGGGGCGCGATCTGGGCCGCGCCGATGGTGCTGATCGCGGTGACGCTGGGGCAGGGCCACGTGCTGTGGAAGATCGGCGCGTTCTTCTCGCAGCTTGCCATCGTCACCTTCGGCGGCGCTTACGCGGTGCTCGCCTATATGGCGCAGGAGGCGGTGCAGGGCTTCGGCTGGCTTGAGGCCGGCGAGATGGCCGACGGGCTGGGGCTGGCCGAGACCACGCCCGGACCGCTGATCCTGGTGACGCAGTTCGTGGGCTACCTTGCAGCCTTCCGCGCGCCTGCGCCGTTCTCGCCGCTGGTCGCGGGGCTGCTCGGGGCGGGACTGACGACCTGGGTGACCTTCGCGCCGTGCTTCCTGTGGATCTTCGCCTTTGCGCCGTGGATCGACCGGCTGGGGCAGGCGGTGTGGCTGAAAGGCGGGCTGGCGGCGGTGACCGCGGCGGTGGTCGGCGTGATCGCCAATCTCACTGTTTGGTTTGGCTTGCATGTCCTGTTCGCCCGCGTCGGCGAGGTCGCGGCGGGGCCGCTGCGGTTCGACTGGCCCGAGCTTGCGAGCTTCGACTGGCGGGCAGGGGTGCTCGCCGCGCTCGCCTTTGCGCTCGCCTTCGGGGCGAAGTGGGGGGTGCTGCGGCTGCTGGCGGTGTGCGCTGCGGGCGGGCTGGCGCTCGGCCTCGCGCTCTAGAGCCAGCCCGCCGCCCAGGCGATCACGACCGCGGCGGGCACCAGCATCACCTGCGCGATGAGGGTGCCGGCCAGCCGGCTCAGCGAGACCCAGATCATCGCCCGGCGGAAGGTCGCCTCGTTCACCGAGCCGTCGACCACATCGTCGGTCAGCGCCGAGATCTGCGGGTCGATGAGGGCAAACAGCAGGATCGTGGCAAAGCCGTTGACGATCGCGGTCATCTGCGAGGCGGTGACGCGGAATTCGGGGACGAGGTATCCGGCATAGAGCGAGGCGATCACGCCCACCGCCAGCAGCGCCTGCGCCAGCGCGTTCGCGATCAGCACGCTCCAGCTCACCCCGCGCGGGCCCCGGAGCGATTTCAGCGTCTCGCCCGAGGGAATCGCGACCGAATCCCGCAAGGTGGCCAGCCCCGCAGGTGTCATGCTGCGCAGGATCAGCTTGGTGGTCGAGCGGTTGGTCTGGAAGTAGGTGATGGCGGCGGCGAACACCCGCTGCCCGGTCGGCACCAGCACGATGCCGAGCGCCACCGAGGCCGCGGCCGACAGCAGCACCAGCCGCAAATCCCAGATCAGCATGGCGCCGTCGCCGCTCGCCAAGGCGGTCTCGATCCGCTTGGCGAGGAACGGGCCGAGGAAGCCGTTGGAGGTGCGGCTGACCAGCAGCAGCACGTTGAACAGCGCAAAGGACAGCGCGATGCGCCCCGTGCGCACCCCGGCGATGCGCGCCGCATAGGCGAGCGCGCCGATGAGGTTGATCACACCCGTCAGCGCGCAGATCAGCAGCAGTTCGGTGTCCATCCGGTGATCCCCGAGGCAGCCCGGCCGGCTCAGATGATCGGCCACGCCTTCGAGATGCTGTAGGCGCTGGTGACGATCAGCACCAGCGCGACGGCAAACAGCAACGTGCGCGGCTGGACGCGGCTCGCCAGCACCGCCCCGAAGGGCGCCGCGATCACGCCGCCGAGGATCAGCCCGCCGGTGATCAGCGTGAAGGCTGCCGGCCCCAATGTCAGCAGGAAGGTGACCGAGATCGACAGGGTGAGCAGGAATTCGGCGGTGTTGACCGTGCCGATCACCTTCCTCGGATCGCCGCCCTGGATCAGCAGGTTGCTGGTCACCACCGGCCCCCACCCGCCGCCGCCCGCCGCGTCAAGGAACCCGCCCACCAGCGCCAGCGGGCTGGTGAACTTGGGGTCCTCGAAGCGCGGCTGCGCCAGCCGGATCGCCCGCCACAGCAGGTAGAAGCCGATACCGGTGAGGTAGAGCATCACGAAAGGCCGCGCGGCGCTCGCATCGATGTTCGAGAGGATATAGGCCCCCGTCACCCCGCCCAGCACCCCGAACGGCACCAGCCGCCGGAACAGCCCCCAGTCGACATTCCTCTGCCATGCATGGCTGAGGCCCGATGCGCCGGTGGTGAACAGCTCGACCAGATGGACGCTGGCCGACGCGCTCGCCGGGGGCACGCCCATTGCGCTCACCAGCAGGGTCTGAGTGGTGACGCCGAAGGCCATCCCCAGCGCCCCGTCGATCATCTGCGCGGCAAAGCCGATGGCGATGAACGGCAGGATGTCGAGAAGGAGCTGGCTCAGATCCGGCATGAGGCATGTCCTCTCTGCGAGGGGTGGAAAGGCTTCTATCAGAAGGTAACGGCGATGGTTCCGCCCCAGGTGCGCGGGTCGCCGGGCAGGCCTGCGATCAGACCGGTATTGCCCGGGCCGACGAACAGCTGCTCGAAATAGTTCTCGTCAAAGGCATTCCTGACCCAGCCGAAGATGTTGAGACCGCCCTGTGTACGGAAACCGAGGCGGAAATTGGACAGGCTGTAGCCGTCGACAAAGGTGTAGGCCGAAGGCGAGGGATTGGACGAGAAGTTCGACCGGTAGGTGCCGTCATAGCCCAGATAGACCTCGCCTTCCTGTCCGAGGAAGCTCGCCGGCACGTTGCCTTCCGCCCCGAAGGAGAAGGCCCATTTCGACACGCCCGGCAGGCGCTGGCCGGAGATGTCGCAATTGGCCGGGCTGAGACCGCCCGGGGTGCCGGGCGCCGACGGGGTCTGGCCCGCGCCAACCGTGGTGCCGCCCGACAGTTCGGGCGGGCAGGGCGCATCGGTGAAGCGCACATACTTGGCATCGGTATAGGCGCCGTTGGCGTAAGCGGTGAACCGTTCGGACGGGCGGATGCTGAAATCGGCCTCGATCCCCTGCGCGCGGACTTTGCCGGCATTGGCGAGATAGCCGCGCAGCACCCCGAACTGGCCGTTGTTCACGGTCGCCTGATAATCGCGGATTTCGGTGCGGTAGGCGGCAAGGTTGAGGGTCGCCTTGCGGTCCCAGAACTGGCTCTTGAGGCCGATCTCGAAGTGATCGACCCGTTCGGGCCGGATCGTGCCCGCCGCCGCGATCGGCACGCCTGCCGAATCCGTCGGCAACCCGTTCTGGTTGATTCCGATGGTCTTGAAGCTCCTCGCATAGGTGCCGTAGGCGAGCACATCGGGCGCCAGCGCGTAGCTCGCCGTCAGATCGTAGGTGAGGTTCCAGTCGGTGTCGGACGGCGCGCTCTCCTGCGGCGTGAACACCGCCAGCTGCGCGCGGGAGCGGGCATCGGTTTCGCGTCCGGTCAGCTCCACGCCGGCACCTGTAAACACCCGGCGCTGGTAGAAGCCCGACTTCTTGTCATAGTTGAGCCGCGCGCCCGGCTGGATCGTGAAGGCGTCGGTCACCTTCCACGACAGCTGCCCGAACAGCGCCGCGCTGGTGCTCTTGAGGAACTGGGTGTTGCGTGCGGTGAGGCCGTTGAGGACGCTCGGATCGTTCGATAGGACGTTGGCGGGCGCGATCGTCCAGCGGCTCGAAGCGATGCCATGCTGTTCGGTTCCCTGGGTGTCGATCCGCTGGTCGAAGGCAAAGGCGCCCAGCACGAAGTCGAAGCGCTCGCCCGAATAGGCGTAGCGGAATTCCTGCGTATACTGGTCCTGCTGCGAAGGGTTCTGCGAGAGGCGCACGATCGACAGGCCGGTGAAGTCGCGGTCGTTCTCGGGCTTCCAGTCCCAGGTGCGCCAGGCAGTGACCGAGGTGAAGGTCCCCGGCCCCACATCCCAGGTGACCTTGAGCGCGGCGCCGCCGATCACGTTGCCCGCGTTGAGGTTGGAATCGAGGTCGGTCAGCCGGTCGAAGGGATTGGTGCTGGCAGGCGCGTAGTTCTGCGCGGCGGCAAGCGCTGCGAACTGGCGGTTCAGCGGTCGCTGGGTCGCCCCGGTGCCGACGAACACCGAACCGCAGCACACCGCGTCCTGCTTGTTGTAATCGCCCACCAGCTTGATCTTGAGACTGTCGGTCGGCTCCCACAGAAGCTGGGCGCGCAGGCCGATATTGTCGAGGCTCTGGATGTCCGCGCCGGTCACGACATTGCGGATCGTGCCATTGCGGCTGGTGCCCGAGAAGGCGATGCGCGCGGCGACCTTTTCCGACAGCGGCCCGGACACCGCGGCGCGCGCCTGCTGGAAGTTGTAGTTGCCGACGCTGATTTCTGCGCGGCCCTCGAAGGCGAAGGTCGGCTGGTTGGTCTGGATGTTGATCGCGCCCGCGGTGGTGTTCTTGCCGTAGAGCGTGCCCTGCGGCCCGCGCAGCACCTCGATCTGCGCCACGTCGAGGAAGTCGAAGGTGGCCGAGGCGACGCGCGAATAATAGACGTCGTCGACATAGATGCCGACGCCCTGTTCGAACCCGTCGCTGGTGAGGCCGAAGGGCACGCCGAGGCCGCGGATGTTGACCGCGGTGTTGCGCGGGTTGGACGAATAGAACTGCAAGGTGGGCGCGAGCTGCTGCAAGCGGTTGACGTTGAACGCACCGGTCTCGTCGAGCTGCTGGGCGCCGAGCACCGAGACGGCGAGGGGGATGTCCTGCGCGCTTTCCTGACGGCGGCGGGCGGTGACGATGATGTCGTTGCCGCTGTCGGCCTGCGCCTCTTCGGCGGCGGCGGCGGCAGTGTCGGTTGCAGCCTCCTGCGCGGCGGCGGGGAGGGCGGTGATGGCGGCCAGACCGGCGCCAAGCAGCAGCGCGGTGCGGATGGAACTGGGATGCATGGTGAATGTCGCCTTTGCAAGCGGGTGTGCATCCGGCGATCCGGTCTGCGGGTCCCTGTTGGTTGGTGGTGCGAGCGGATCGGGCCGACGGTCAGTCGGTCAGCCGCTTCCTCTCGGTAACGTCGATCTGCATGACCTTCCCGTCATGCACGGTGAGCTGGATCGCGCCGTAGCGCAGGCGGCCAAGCGCCTCGCTTACCAGCGCCAGAGCTTCCGGCAGTATTCCGCTCTGGTCAGAGCCTTTCTCGCTGCGGTCCATGGATGGGCCTTTCGTTGCGCGGGGTCTGCCCGCTGCGCAAGGAATTAAACTCTAGCGAATTGCTTGACAATGGGGCGAGCCGCACAGATTTTCTGTCATCGGACGAAAGGTGGGCTTCGCGCGCCGGAGCGAAATCCGGCGACCGGGGCGATCAGGCGGTGTCCTCGGCGAAGGAGGGGACCGGCGCGATCGGGTCGGACAGGCGGATCCCGTCGAGGATCTGCGCGGTCCGGTCACGCACGTCGAGCATCAGCGCGCGGGTGCGGCATTCACCTTCCGCGAGGCAGTTCTGGCATTTCTCGTGGGCATAGCGGCTCGCGCAGGGCACCAGCGCGAGGCTGCCGCGCATGTGGCGGATCAGGTCGCCATAGGTGATGTCGAGCGGCGGGATCGCCAGCCAATAGCCGCCCTCGCGGCCGCGCTGGGATTCGACCAGGCCCGAACGGGTCAGCTCGGACAGGATCACCGTCAGAAACTTGGCGGGGATCTTCTGCGCCTCGGCGATGGCGGCAAGCTGCACCGGCCCCTCGCCGTAATGGTCAGCGAGGTGCTGCATCGCGCGGATCGCGTAGCGGGTCTTCTGCGACAGCATGGGCGACCGTCTATCCGCCGGGCAAGGATCGGGGTCAAGTGAGCGATGCCCCGCCGTCCCCTGCGATCTGCCGCGCCCCGTGCTCGGCTTGTCCCCCGCACGCCCGCGCCCGTTCGTCGCGCGCCGCTGTCATCCTCGCGCAGGCCCGCTAGGCTGACGCCGATGGCCACCGCACCCGCCCCCACCGCTGAAGGATCGCCCGGCAAGGCGCCGGACTATTGCGATCTCGAACCCTTCAGCCTCACCGCGGCGGGGCATGCCTTCACCTTCTATCCTCACGGGCAGGACCGGCTGAAGGCGCTCGTCGCGCTGATCGGGAGCGCGCGGGAAAGCCTCAGGGTGTTCTACTACCTGTTCGACAGCGACGTGGCGGGCACCATGGTCCGCGACGCGCTGGTCGCCGCGGCCGCGCGCGGGGTGAAGGTCGAGCTGATCGTCGATGCTTTCGGCAATGATGCGGGCGCGGCCTTCTTCGAACCCGTCACCGCGGCCGGCGGCACCTTTGCCCAGTTCAGCCCGCGCTGGGGCAGGCGCTATCTGGTGCGCAACCACCAGAAGTTCACCATCGCCGACGGCGCGCGGGTGATGACCGGCGGGGCGAATGTCTCGGACCACTACTTTGCCATCCCCGCCGAGAACGGCTGGTGCGACCTGTCGGTGGAGATCGAGGGCGCGGTGGTCGAACAGTTCGTCCGCTGGTTCGGCCTCCTCAGGAGCTGGGTGGCGAACGAGGCGGCGGGCCGCACCCGCCAGCTGCGCGCGCTGCGCGACATCGTCAGGACATGGGACGGCGGGGACGGGCCGGTCCGGCTGCTGGTCGGCGGGCCGCTGGTGAGGAAGGGGCACTGGGCCTGGGTCTTGCGCCAGGACCTCGTCACCGCCAGGCGGCTCGATACGGTGTCGGCCTATTTCTCCCCGCCACGAAGCTTCCGCCGCCTGTTCGCCCGCATCGGCCAGCGGGGACAGGCGCGGATGATCATGGCCGGCAAGTCCGACATCGCCGCCGCGATCGACATGGCGCGGCTGGTCTATGGCAAGCTGCTGCGCGCGCGGGTGCGGATCTTCGAGTTCGCCGTCTGCAAGCTCCACATGAAGCTGCTGGTGGTCGACGACATCGCCTATGTCGGCAGCGCCAATCTCGACAAGCGGAGCTTGCGCATCAATGTCGAGCTTATGGTGCGGATCGCGGACCCGGCGGTGGCCGCAGCGCTGCGCCGCCTGATCGACCATCTCGAGACCTCGAGCGAGGCGATCACGCCCGCCTGGTATGCCCGCCACAGCACCTTCCTCAACCGGATGCGCTGGCGGATCGCCTCCTGGATGAGCCTGGCCGATTACCGCATCAGCAAGGCGGGCACCGTCTGACCTGTTCGCCGTATCGTTAACGCGGTCTTTACGGGTTACCGCCTAGGCTCGGTAGCATGCGGGAGATGCTCGACAATTTGCGCATGCGGGTGATGCCACCGATCCCGGAGGCGATCCGGGACCAGTTCACGCTGCTGCGCGCGCGCCGGGTCGAGACGCAGACCTCGGTGATGTATGTCATGCTGCTGCTCACCACGCCGACGGCGGCCTGGGCGGGCTCGGCCGATCTCAACTGGGCGATCCGATACGGCATGCCCGCGCTGCTTGCGGTGCTGTGCGTGCTGGGCCTTGCCGAGAACGCGATCAGCCGCCGCCGCCCGCTCGGCCTGCGCCGCGCGCAGCTGATGGTGGACAAGACCGCCAGCGTTTCGGGATGGGTGGGCGTGATGTGCAGAATCTGGGCAGTGATCAACTGGTTCGCCTCGCCCCCCGAAGCCCATGCCGCCTTCGCGATGATCATCGCCATGGGTTCGCTGGCGACGGCCTATTGCCTCTCCGCGATCCGCTTTGCCGCGATCCTCAATCTGGTAATCGGGGTGGTCCCGATCTCGGTGCTGATGCTGCTTTCGGGCCGCCCGGCCGAGGTCGCCGCTGCCACCAGCCTCGTGCTGGCGACGCTGATCCTGGTGCGGTTCATTCTCCAGGGCCATGCGCTGCTGGTCGAGATGCTGCAATTGCAGCACCAGACCCGCGACCTTGCCCATACCGACCCGCTCACCGGGCTTGCCAACCGCCGCGCGCTCGATGAGCGGATCGCCTACCTCCTCGCCAAGGGCGAGGGCGCGCTGCCGTTCACGCTGGTGCTGCTCGATCTCGACGGGTTCAAGCCGGTCAATGACCGCTACGGCCATGCCTTCGGCGATCGCCTGCTGTGCGGCGTGGCCGATCGCCTGCGCGAAGTGGTGGGCGATGATGGCCTTGTGGTGCGCCAGGGCGGCGACGAGTTCGCGGTGCTGATCCCGCCCGGTTCGCGCCTGATCGACACGGCACTGGCCAAGCGTCTGCTGATCGCGCTGGTGCGCCCGCACACCATCGAGGAGGTGCCGGTGTTCGTCGGCGCCAGCGTGGGCGAGGCCCGCTGGCCCGCCGATGGCCGCGATGCCGAAGCCCTGTTCGATTTCGCCGACCGCATGCTCTATCAGGCCAAGGCCGAAACCCGCAGCGAGCGCGGCTTCTACCCGCCTCCCGAAGCCGCTTCCGCACGCCGGGGCTGAGGCGCGCTAGCCGGCGCCATTTTTGCGCGCGCGCCCGGCCACCCGTTCGCTGACCGCGCGGCAGAAGGCGTCGAGTTCGTCGACATCGACATCGAGCAGCTCGTCCCAGCCGGCCAGCGTCGCCTCGATATCCTCGCGGGTGTGGAGCGCAGAGGGGTGCACCCGATCGGCGCCGGGCGCGACCGGGGCGACGACATGCGGCCAGCGGTGACCGGTCGCGTTGTTGTAGATCCATCCGCATGCCGCGAGCGCGAGCACATTGGCGATGATCGGAGCAAGGTGGCAATAGCCCCACCCCTCCGGCCCCGCCGCGCCCAGCGCGCACAGCAGCGCGCAGGCACCGCCCGGCGGGTGCAGGCAGCGCGCGAGGCTCATGGTGGCAATGGCGAGGCCGACCGCAAGCGCGGCGGCCGGGGCGGGCTCGCCAACCAGCAGCCCCAGTGCCAGGCCGATGCTGGCCGAGATCAGGTTCCCGCCCACCACCGACCACGGTTGGGCGAGCGGGCTTGCCGGCACCGCGAATACCAGCACCGCGGATGCGCCGAGCGGGGCGACCAGCCACGGCAGGCCCGGCATCCGGTTGCCGAGCAGCACCGTGGTCACCAGCCCCGCCACCGCGATTCCCAGCCCCGCCCCGAACGAGCCGCGCAGCCAGCCCAGCTGGCCCAGCACCCGCTGCGGAAGCAGTGCAGCGGCATGGCGGAAGGGAGCGTCCGGCTTCATCCCGCGCGCGCCTACTCGTACCCGTAGTCCGAATAGTCCTTGAAATTCGGCGAGGTGAACTTGGTGATGTCGCTCTGGAAGTGGAGCGGGACATTGCCGGTCGAACCGTGGCGCTGCTTCGCCACGATCAGCGTCGCGCGGCCCACCAGCCCCTCGAACTTCTCCTCCCACAGGCGATACTTCTCCTGCACGTCGGGCGGGCTGCTCGCGTCGGGCGTGTCGGGCTTGACCAGCAGGTGGTAATAATCGCCGCGGAAGATGAACCACACCATGTCCGCGTCCTGCTCGATCGAGCCGGATTCTCTGAGGTCCGAAAGCTGCGGGCGCTTGTCCTCGCGGCTTTCGACCGCGCGGGAGAGCTGGGAGAGCGCGATCACCGGGACCTGCAATTCCTTGGCCAGCGTCTTCAGGCCGCGGCTGATCTCGGAGATTTCGTTGACGCGGTTGTCGTTCGCGCGGCCCGATCCTTGCAGCAGTTGCAGGTAGTCGACGATGATGAGCCCGATATCGTGCCGCCGCTTCATCCGCCGCGCGCGGGTGCGCAGGGCCGCGATGGTGAGCGCGGGCGTATCGTCGATATAGAGCGGCAGTTCAGCGAGGCGCTGGCTGGCGTAGGACAGCTTCTGGAAATCCTCGCGGGTCAGCTTGCCGCTGCGCAGGCTTTCCGAGGAGATCTCGGCCTGTTCGGCGAGGATGCGGGTCGCCAGCTGGTCGCTGCTCATTTCGAGGCTGAAGAAGGCGACCGGCGCGCCGTAGTTGAACTCGCCGCCCTCGCGCTGCCAGGCGAGGTGGGCCTCGGCGCAGTTGAAGGCGATGTTGGTGGCAAGCGAGGTCTTGCCCATGCCCGGGCGCCCGGCGAGGATCACGAGGTCGGAATTGTGGAGGCCCGAGGTCTTCTGGTCGATGGTCGCAAGGCCGGTGGTCTTGCCCGACAGGCCCCCGCCCGAATTCATCGCCGCCTCGGCCATCTTGATCGCGGTCATCGCCGCCTCGCGGAAGGTCGCCGCCTCGCGCCCCGTGCTGGCGCCTTCCGCGACCTTGAAGAGGTCCGCCTCGGCCTGCGCGATGCGGTCCATCGGCGAGGTGTCTTCCGAGGTGTCGAGCGCGCCTTCGACGAGCCCGCGCCCGACGCTCACCAGCTCGCGCAAGAGCGCCAGATCGTAGATCTGCTGGGCGAGTTCGCGCGGGACCAGCAGGCCGGCGCCGCTGGCGGTGAGCTGCGCGAGATAGCTCGTGCCGCCCAGTTCCTTCAGCGCCTCGTCGGCCTCGAAGAAAGGTCGCAGCGTGACCGGCGAGGCTGTGGCGTTGCGTTCGATCAGCGCCAGCACGCGTTCGTAGATGCGCGCGTGGAGCGGTTCGAAGAAGTGATCGGGGCGGATCGGGACCGGCAGTTCCTCGATCACCCGGTTGTCGATCAGCACCGCGCCAAGGAAGGCGGCTTCCGCGTCGAGATTGGCGGGCAGCTTCTTCACCGGCAGCTCTCCGGCGGGGTCTTGGGGTTTGATCGGGGTGACTTTTTCGGGTTCGGCCATCCGGCCCTGATGCGCGACTGCCGCCGCTTCGTGCAAGGGCGAAGGGCAGCAATATTTATTTCGCACGCTGTGGATAGTGGGGAGAGTGCGTTGAAGTGCTTGAAGTGCGTGCCCTCCATCTGCGAGAGGGTTGCTTCATGGCCGATACGCCGCCCGATTCCCTGCCTCCGTCCCTCGCGCCCGGCGCTGCGGGGGCGCAGCGCATTGCCCAGGTGACACTGGACGAGGCGACGATCCTGTGGCGCAACGCCGATGTCGAGCAGGAACGGCGGGTCGCGATCTACGACCTGATCGAGGAGAACACCTTCAAGCCGCTGCGCTCGGCCGAGCGGGGCGCGGCGGGGCCCTACCACCTGCACCTGTCGGTCACCGACGGGCGGCTGGCGATGGACATCAAGGACACCGCCGACCAGCTGCTCGAGACGCTGTTGATCGGCATGGCCCGCTTCCGCCGCCCGATCCGCGAGTACTTCGCGATCTGCGACAGCTACTACCAGGCGATCCGCAAGGCGACCCCGGCCGAGATCGAGACGATCGACATGGCGCGGCGCGGCATCCACAACAGCGCCGCCGAACTGCTGCTCGAGCGGCTCGAGGGCAAGGTCGAGACCGACTTCGCCACCGCCCGCCGCCTGTTCACGCTGATCTGCGTGCTCCACATCAAGGGCTGAGGCGCTTGGCAAGGTCGCCCAAACGCCGCGCGCCGCGGCGCTGGCTGCTGCGGCTGGCGGCGCTCGCCGTGCTGTTCGGCCTCGCCTTTGCCGCGTGGCTGTGGTGGGACATGCGCGAGTGGCGGCCCGACCCCGATGCCTATCCCGAACAGGGCGCGCTGGTCCCGGCGGGCACCGTGCCGGTGCGGTTCGAGACGCTCAAGGCGATCGGCGCGCGGTTCGTCTACCTCCCCCTTGCCAGCGGGCCCGCCGGCGAGGGGCCGGGCGGCTTTGCCGACCGCTTCGCCGCCGCGCGCCGCGCCGGGCTCAAGGCCGGCGTCGTCCTCGCCTTCGACCCGTGCCGCAGCGCCGATGCGCACAGCGGGGTCTTCGCCCAGATGGTCCCGCGCGATGCGGGCCTCCTCCCCCCGGCGATCGCGCTCGGCAGCCTCGCCGACACCTGCGCGCCGCGGGTCAGCGATGCGGCGGTCGAGAGCGAGCTGATGACGCTCATCAACCAGATCGAGCTCCACGCCGGCAAGCCCGTGATCCTCAAGCTCTCCCCCGCCTTCGAGGCCCGCCACAAGACCGCCGCCGCGCTCTCCCGCGACCTGTGGCTGGCCCGCGACCGCGCACGGCCGGACTATGCGGGGCGGCCATGGCTGCTATGGAGCGCCAACTCTGCGCGCGTCACCGAGGCGAGCGCGGAGCCGGTCGAATGGGTGGTGGTGCAGAAGTGAGCCTTTCCAACGAGCAGGAGCGCGCGCTGATCGACGCCGCCTTCGCCGCCGCGCGCGCGGCCTATGCGCCCTATTCCGACTACCCCGTCGGCGCCGCGCTGCTGTTCGATGACGGCGAGGTCATCACCGGCTGCAACGTCGAGAACGCGAGCTACGGCCTGTCGCTGTGCGCCGAGACGGTCGCGGTCGCCAAGGCCTTCGAGGCGGGACGGCGCGGGGGTCTGGCGGCGGTCGCGGTGGTGGGTCTCAAGGCCGATCACGAGCCGATCACGCCGTGCGGGCGCTGCCGGCAGGTGCTCAACGAGGTCGCCGCGCTGGGCGACACCGATCCGCTGGTGCTGTGCGTGGGCAAGGACGGCGTGTGCCGCGTCAGCCTCTCGGCGCTGCTGCCCCACGCCTTCGGGCCATCGCACCTCGGCTGAGCGCCGCCGCACGCCTGCTGCGGGGGGCGTGTAGGAGACACATGAGACACTGTCCTGGGAGCGAAAACCGCCCCCGCCGCGCGCGGGCCGGGCGGGGGTCGGGAAGGGGCGCAGCGCGGTCATCATCGCGGCGATCCTGCCACCGGCGGTGCGGGTAGGAAAGCCGGGCCCCGGGCACGGCGGCGCGGGCGCTGCCGATCCTACACGAAGCCCCCGGACGCGGCCTTGCGAATCGCGCCCGCGCGCCTCAGCCCTCGCGCCCCTCCAGCCATTCGACCAGCGCGGCAAGGCATTCGCGGCCGAGCATCTTGCAGCGCTCGGGCGACCAGCCCTGTTCGGGCTCGGGAAAGTCGGCGAGATCCTTGTAGGGCATCTCCAGCGTCATCGCCACCGCGCCGAAGCGTTCGGCGAGCTGGTTGGTGCTCATCGTCAGGTTGGCGCGGCCCGCCGGAGCCTTGGGATAGCCGAGCTTCGTCTGGAAATCGGGGGTGCGCCGGTCGAGGATCGCCTGATAGCGGTAGAAGCCCTCGCCCTGCGCCTCGGTCCACGAGGGGATGCCCTCGAAGCCGGCAAGAAACACCGCCGGGATCGCCTCGTCGGCGTGGACATCCATCGCGAAATCGACCCCGGTCTGGTCCATCCGGTTGCGGATCGCCAGCACCTCGGGCGAGCGTTCGGGGGTCGGATCGGCCCATTCGCGGTTGAGGTTGGTGCCAACCGCATTGGTGCGAAGATGCCCGCGCCGCGAACCATCGGGGTTGCAATTGGGGGCGATGTGCAAGCGGCACCTGGCCCGAAGCGCGCGCGCCACCGGATCGGCGGGATCGGTCAGACACTCCAGGGCGCCCTCCATCCACCATTCCGCTTGCGTTTCGCCCGGGTGCTGGCGGGCATAGAGCCATACCTGCGTCTGTCCTTCGCCCATTTCGAGGCAATCGATCGGCTGGCCATCGAGCGTGGTGCCGAGCCGGACATAATCGACGCCCTCGGAGGAAGCGGCCTCGGCGATCAGATCGTGATGCCGCTCCATCGAATAGGGCGCGAAATAGGCCACCCAGAACACCCCGCCTGCGGACAGAAACCGGATCGTCAGCGTCCCCCCGTCCTCGTCCTTGTCATAGCTGGAGGCCGCGCGCGCCCAATAGGCGCGGTCTTCGCTGATGCAGGCGTTGTAGCCGGGCCAGCCGCCGGGATAGGCGCTCGCGGCAAGGCCGGTCAGCTTCAGCACCACGTCCTCGCCCGCCGGTGCGGCGACGCGGAAGTGGAACCACTGGAAGAACTCGGAGGCATTGTCGCGCCGGATCGCGAGGCGGGCGGTGTTCCCGGTGATCGAGAGCACGTCGATATTGCCGCTGTCGAAGCCGGCGTCGATGAACAGAGTGGTCATTGGGGTCCTTGAAGCTTCTTGGCGTCGATCGTCACGGTCTCGCCATTGCCACCGGGGAAGTCCTTGAACAACCCGGCCGCAAGCGTGCGGGCGGCGGCGGTGACCGGCGCATAGGGCGATTTGATGCCGGTCGTCATCTGCGCGCGGCCTTCCCACAGGGTCTCGCCCCCGCTTGTGGCGATGCGCAATTCGAGCGTGGTGTTGGCCGCCGGCCCCTCGCGCCCGCCGCCGAGGTTGATCCCGACCCCGAGCCCGAGGCCTGAGCCGAAGCTCCCGGTGCCGCCGCCCACGCCGATGCTCACCGGGCCTTGCCGCGGCCCGGGCGCGGCGATGATCGCGCTGCGGCTGGTGCGGATCGCGGCGGTCTGGCCGGCGGGCAGGCCTTCGGGTTGGACGGTGTAGCCTGCCCGGGTCAGCTCGGCGCTGACCGCCTCGGCGATCGCGGCGCGCGCGGCGAGGTTGGCGATCTCGTCGGGGAAGGTGATCGCAATCGTGCCGCGTCCCAGCTCGCCTGCCGCAGGCGCGACGAAGCGGGTGACCTCGACCGGGCCGGTATAGGGCACGGTCGCGCAGGCCGACAGGGCAAGCGCGGAGCCGAGGGCGACAAGCAGGCGGGAAGGCAACATGGCGCAAGTTCCTTTTGTGACCGGCCGCTTATAGGCTGTGCACCTGAACGTGCACAGACCGCGATGTGGGTGCGCCGGGTTGAGATTTCTCTAAGTGGTTTGTGTGATAGGGGGCGCCATGATGACGGACAGCAAACCTTCAGTGCTCGTGACCGGCGGGGCCGGCTATATCGGCAGCCATGCGGTGCTCGCGCTCGTCGATGCCGGCTGGCCGGTGGCGGTGATCGACAACCTGACGACGGGTTTCCGTTTCGCGATCCCCGATGGCGTGCCCCTTTATGAAGGCGATATCGAGGACGGCGCGCTGCTGGCGCGGATCTTCGCCGAACAGGGGACGGGGGCGATCATGCACTTTGCCGGCAGCATCGTGGTGCCCGAAAGCGTCGCCGATCCGCTCAAATATTATCACAACAACACCGCCAAGAGCCGCGCGCTGATCGCCGCGGCGGTGGCGGCGGGGGTGCCGCACTTCATCTTCTCCTCGACCGCGGCGACCTATGGCATCCCCGATGTCGCTGCCGTGAGCGAGGACACCCCCCAGCGGCCGATCAACCCCTATGGCTGGTCGAAGCTGATGACCGAACAGATGCTTGGCGATGTCGCCGCCGCGCATCGGCTGAACTACGGCGTGCTGCGCTATTTCAACGTCGCGGGCGCGGACCCGCACGCGCGCAGCGGGCAATCGACGGCGGGGGCGACGCATCTTATCAAGGTCGCGATCGAGGCGGCGTTGGGCAAGCGCGAATCGGTCGCCGTGTTCGGCACCGATTATGCGACGCCCGATGGCACCGGGGTGCGCGACTACATCCATGTCAGCGATCTGGCCGCCGCGCATGTGCTGACGCTGGAGGCGCTGATCGCCGATCCGGCGCGCTCGCTGACGATGAATTGCGGCTATGGGCGGGGCTTTTCGGTGACCGAGGTGCTCGATGCGGTCGACCGGGTGACGAATCGCAAGCTCGAGCGGCGCATCGAAGGGCGGCGCGCGGGCGATCCCGATTCGCTGATTTCCGACCCCGCGCGGCTGAAGCAGACGCTCGGCTGGGAGCCCAAGCACGCCGATCTCGACCGGATCATCGCCGATGCGCTGGCCTGGGAGCGCAAATTGTCCGATCTGCGGGGGTGATCGGGGCAGGTTCGCATTGACGCCTGCGCGCCGCGCGGCTATCGGCACCCCTCAATTTCCGCGCGTCGGACCGATTCCGGCGCGCTTTACTTTTGGAAAAGCGCCATGAAGATCGTCAACAGCCTCAAGTCGCTGAAGGGCCGTCACCGCGACAACCGCGTGATCCGTCGCCGCGGCCGCACCTATGTGATCAACAAGACCGATCGCCGCTTCAAGGCCCGCCAAGGTTAATCCCAAGGCGCGTTAAGCTGGCGCGGCTGCCCGGGATGGGCGGCTGACGGATTTGGCGGCCCGCCTCCTCATCGGAGCGCGGGCCGCAGCCTTTTGGGGGTCTCGCGATGCAGAAGGCGGTGGTGTTCGATGTCGGGCGGGTGCTGTTCCACTGGGATCTCGGCGCGCTGTTCGCCAAGCTGATCGACGATCCGGCGGAGCGCGACTGGTTCCTCAGCCATGTGGTGACCGAGGAATGGCACTTCGAGCATGACCGCGGCCGCGCGCTTGCCGACATGCTGCCCGAACGCATCGCGCTCTTCCCGCAATACGAAAGCCACATCCGCGCCTATGCGACGCGCTTCAACGAGACGCTGACGGGCCCGGTCGAAGGCTCGCACGAATTGGTCGAGCGGCTCGCAGGCGCAGGCGTGCCGCTCTACTGCCTCACCAATTTCGGCGACGAATTCTTCGCCGCCTTCCGCCCGACCGCGCCGGTCTTCGACCATTTCATCGACATCATCGTCTCGGGCGAGGAGAAGGTCGCCAAGCCCGAGCCGCGGATCTACGCGATCGTCGAAGAGCGCAGCGGGCGCAGCGGGGCGCAGATGTTCTTCACCGACGACAACCCCGCCAACATCGCCGCAGCCCGCGCGCGCGGCTGGGACGCGCACCTCTTCACCGACGCCGCGAGCCTCGAGGCGCAGCTGGTCGCGGCGGGATTGTTGTAAAAGGGTCGCGTCGGAGCGCTGACCCGGTCGCGGAGCGACCGCAAGGCCGAACGGCCGCCCGCAGGTGCCCGGAGCGCAGCGGAGGAACAG
>NZ_ANFX01000036.1 GCF_000331285.1 Porphyrobacter sp. AAP82
TGCGCCTTGCCGCCCCTGCCGCCCCTGCCGCCGGCACCGCCGCCGCCGCCGAGCCGCCCGCCGCTGCCGCCGAGGCGCCGCCGCGCCTCGACCTCGCGCTCGACATCACCGCGGCGAGCCGCAGCCTGCGCATGTTCACCCTCGAGTACCGCCTCACCATCGCCAACCGCTCCGGCCGGGCGGTGGTCGACCTCAACGCGGCCCTCCTGCTCGCCTGCGCGCGGGGCGGCCCGGCCGCGTCCGCGGGCGCCGCACAGGCGCTTGCCGCGATCGACCGCATCGGCCCCCACCAGGCGCGCACCCTCACCGGCACGCTCCAGCTTCCGCTCGGCGCCATCGCGCCCCTGCGGCAGGGGCAGACCCCGCTGTTCGTGCCGCTCGTCCACCTCACGCTCGAAGGCGAGAGCCTGCCCGCGCTGGCCCGCACCTTCGTGATCGGCACGCCGTCGCCGGCAGGCCGCGTCCACCCGATCGCGCTCGACGTGCCGCCGGGCGGCATCCCCGGCCTGATCGCCCAGCCGGTCACCGCCGCCCCAGCCCCGGCCCCCGCTCCGGCCCCCGCCCCGTCCACCTCCGCGACCTCCGCCGCCGCCTGAGTCGCCGCCCATGCCGGGCGCTCCGGCGGGCGTGTAGGAGACAATGAGACACTGTCCAGGAGCGGAATTCTCAGCCCGTCCGCACCGGGCCGGCAGGGACACGAACAAGGCGGACAGCGCAGCTCATCTGCGAGATCATGTCAGCCCCGGGGCATGTAGGAAAGCGCCGATTTTTCCGGCACATCACCCATATCGGCAAGGGGGCCCGGCCCCGTGCATGTCCAGCACGAGGAGAACCACCGCCCATGCCCCCGCACAGCCCAACCATCTGTCGCCCGGGCTTTGCGCCGCAGGCCTGCGCGCGCTAGGGTCCCGCCCATGACCACGCTTCCTTCCGCGCTCGTCTCCTGCCGGTGGCTCGCCGACCATTGCGCTGCCCCCGGCCTCGTCGTGCTCGACGCCTCCTACCACCTGCCCGCTGCCGCGCGCGATGCGCGGGCCGAGTTCGCCGCCGCGCATATCCCGGGCGCGCGGTTCCTCGATCTGGCGAGCCTCTATGACGCGGGATCCCCCGTCCCCTATGCCTTCCCCACCCCCGCGCAGCTCGCCGAACGCCTCGCCAGCCTCGGCGTCGGCGCCGATGACGCGGTGGTCCTCTATGATGACAGCGCGATCCGCACCGCGGCGCGCGCGTGGTTCGTGCTCACCGCCAGCGGCTGGCGCGGCCCGGTGGGGGTCCTCGACGGCGGATTGGCCAAGTGGCGGGCAGAGGGCCTGCCGGTCGCAGCGGGCACGCCGGACATCCCGCCTGCCGCCCCGGCCACGCTCGCCGCGCCCACGCGGGTGCGGACCAAGGCCGCCATGCTCGCCAATCTGGCGACACGCGGCGAGCAAGTGCTCGACGCCCGCAGCGCCGACCGGGTCTATGGCAGCGGGACCGATCCCGTCCACGGCGGGCAGAACGGACGCATGCCGGGCGCGCGCAACCTGCCTTACACCGAGGTCTTCAATCCCGACGGCACCTTCCGATCGCCGGCCGCGCTCAGCGCGGCGGTGGCGGGCGCGGGGATCGATCTGGCCGCGCCTGTCACCACCACCTGCGGCAGCGGGGTGACGGCCAGCGTGCTGCTCTTCGCCATGCATCTTGCCGGCAAGGACGATACCGCGCTCTATGACGGCAGCTGGAGCGAATGGAGCGCGGACCCCGCCACGCCCAAGCTGCAAGGCCCCGAAAGCTGGGGGCCGGAGACCGGGGGGCCCAAGGCATGAGCGGCGGGGGAGACGACAGGCATCTGAAGCCCGCCACCCGCCTCGTGCGCGGCGGCAGGCGGCCCGAATGGACCGGGCCGGTGGTCAACCCGCCGGTGTGGCGCGCCTCCACCCATCTCTACGCCAGCGATGCCGAGCGACAGGCGGCAGGCCGCAACAATGCCGACGGGCAGTTCTTCTACGGCCGTCGCGGCGCGCCGACCCAGTGGGCGCTTGCCGATGCACTCACCGCGATCGAGCCGGGCGCCTATGGCACGGTGCTCTACCCGAGCGGCGTGGCGGCGATTGCGGGGGTGATGCTCAGCGTTATGAAGCCCGGCGAACGGGTGCTGATGACCGACAATGCCTATGACCCCACCCGCTCCATGGCGAGCGGGCTGCTGGCGCGGCTGGGGGTGGAGACGACCTTCTTCGACCCGCGCGATGTCGATGGGTTCCGCGCTGCGGTAGCAGGGGCCAAGGGCGTGTGGCTCGAAGCCCCCGGCAGCCTGACCTTCGAGATGTGCGACGTGCCGCTGCTCGCCGGGATCGCCCGCGCAGCCGGGGCGGCGGTGATGCTCGACAACACCTGGGCCAGCCCGCTGGGCTTTGCAGGGCTGGAGCATGGCTGCGACATCGTGATGATGAGCCTGTCGAAGCATGTCGGCGGCCATTCGGACCTGATGATGGGCTCTGCGAGCGCGGGCAAGCGCTGGTACGGGATGCTGCGGCGGGTGAGCCATGAGCTGGGGCAGGTGGTCTCGCCCGACGATGCTGCGCTCGCCGCGCGGGGCCTGAGGACCATGGGCGTGCGGCTCGCCGCGCAGACGGCGGCGGCGAAGCGCGTGGCGGCGTGGCTGGAAGGCCAGCCGCAGGTCGCACAGGTGCTGTGCCCGCTGCTCCCTTCCGACCCCGGCCATGCCCTGTGGACCCGCGACTTCACCGGCGGCTGCGGGCTGTTCAGCTTCGTGCTGGCGAGCGATGATCCGGCCGCCTCGGCGCGGGTGGCCGATGCGCTCGAACTGTTCGGGATCGGCTATTCGTGGGGCGGCTATGAAAGCCTCGCGCTGCCGATCCGGCCCGAGGACTATCGCAGTTGCATGCCCGGAACCGGCGGCGCGCCCGCCTTGCGCCTGTCGATCGGGCTCGAGGATGCCGAGGATCTGATCGCGGACCTGGGACAAGCGCTGGCGCTGGTATAGTTCAGCTACGCGCCCGCCAACCCATTCTCGCTGGAACCCGTGGGCGGGCTGGCCCATTTGCGCTTCCATGCAGATCGGCACCATCTATCTCGTCGGCGCGGGGCCGGGTCCGGTGGACCTTCTGACCCTGCGCGCCGCGCGCCTGATTTCCGAGGCGCGGGTGATCGTCCATGACGGGCTGATCGGCCCCGACATCCTCGGCCTGGCGCGGGCCGATGCGCGGCTGGTCTCGGTCGCCAAGCAACGCGCCCGCCACACCCTGCCGCAGGAGGGGATCAATGCCCTGCTGGTGCGCGAGGCGCTCGGCGGAAGCGATGTCGTGCGCCTCAAGGGCGGCGATCCCTTCATCTTCGGGCGCGGCGGCGAGGAGGCCGAGGCGGCGCGCGCGGCCGGCGTTCCGGTCGAGGTCGTGCCCGGCATCAGCGCCGCGCAGGGTGCAGGGGCGGCCG
This sequence comes from Porphyrobacter sp. AAP82, assembly GCF_000331285.1. Classification (GTDB taxonomy): domain Bacteria; phylum Pseudomonadota; class Alphaproteobacteria; order Sphingomonadales; family Sphingomonadaceae; genus Erythrobacter. The sequence continues at coordinate 3,436 of NZ_ANFX01000036.1, forward strand.
CGCAGATCGCGCTCACCCACCGCGATGCCGCGAGCATCGTCTCTTTCGTCGCGGGCCAGTGCAAGGGTCTGGCCGAGCAGGACTGGTCGGGCCTTGCGGGCAAGGGCCGGACGCTGGTGATCTACATGGGCGTTTCCACCGCGGGCAGGATCGCCGACAAGCTGATGGCTGACGGCCTTGCTCCCGGCATGCCGGTCGCCGTGGTCGAGAACGCCGCGCGCCCGGAAATGCGGGTGCTGCGGGGCCTGCTCGCCGGTCTGCCGGAGCTGGTGGAAGCCCACGCCGTCAAGAGCCCCGCCCTCATCGTCATCGGCGAAGTGACCGCGCGCGAGGATGCGGCCGTGGCCGCGCTCGCACAGGAGACAGTGCAATGAAAATCCTCACCGGCAACGACCTGCGCTCGGGCGCGGTGACGTGGTGGAACGGCACCGGCTGGTCGCCGTTCGTCGATGATGCGGTCGACGTGGGCGAGGAGGCCGACGAGATCCTCGCCCGCGAACAGGCCGCGCGCCGCGTCAACGCCGCCTATGCGATCGCGGCGAGAATCGACGCCGCCGGGCACGTTCGCCCCGCCCACATCAAGGACCGCGTGCGCGCATTGGGCCCCACGGTGCGCCGCGATCTCGCCGTGCCGACTGCCGCGAAGACCGGCTGGGACTGGGTGATCTGATGCGCCTGCCTGCCGCCACAATCGCTTCCGCCTTCGCCTTTTCCGCCGCGCCCGTCGCTGCCGATGCGGCGCCCGCGCCCGCGCCCGCGCCCGCGCAGACCCGCGCGACGCTGGTGGTCGAGTGGACCCGCCTCAAGGCGCTGCCGGGCGAGCGCGCCAATCTCACCTCGTTCATCTTCCTCAACTGGTTCGCGATGGACGCCAAGGCCGTGGAGCAGGGCCTGTTCACCTCCTACCGCCTGATCGCCAACCCCGCCCCCGATGGCGAGTGGGACCTGCTGGTCGAGGTCGGCTACCCCACGCCTGCCGGCTATGACGATCCCGCCACGCAGGCCGCCTTCGGCGCAATCCGCGCCGCGCACCAGACTGTGCCGGTCGCAGGCAAGACCCTGCACGAGCTCGGCACCATCCTCGGCACCGAGCGCCTCCCCGTTCTCACTGGAACCCGCTGATGTACCGCTATGACCAATACGACCAGGCGATGGTCGATGCCCGCGTCGCCGAATTCCGCGATCAGGCGCGCCGCCGCCTCGAAGGCAAGCTCACCGAGGACCAGTTCAAGCCGCTGCGGCTGATGAACGGGCTCTACCTCCAGCTCCATGCCTACATGCTGCGCGTCGCCATCCCCTACGGCACGCTCGATGCGCGCCAGCTAGAGATGCTCGCCGATATCGCCGACAAGTATGACCGCGGCTACGGGCACTTCACCACGCGGCAGAACATCCAGTACAACTGGATCAAGCTCGACGATTGCGCCGATGCCCTCGCCGATCTCGCCACGGTCGAGATGCACGCGATCCAGACCAGCGGCAACTGCATCCGCAACATCAGCGCCGATCACTTCGCGGGCGCTGCCGCCGACGAGGTCGTGGACCCCCGCCCCTATGCCGAGCTGATGCGCCAGTGGTCGAGCTTCCACCCGGAGTTCACCTACCTGCCGCGCAAGTTCAAGATCGCGGTGATCGCCTCCGAGAAGGACCGCGCGGCGATGCGGCTGCACGATATCGGCGTGCGCATCGTGCGGAACGCGGCGGGCGAGATCGGTGCCGAATTCTACGCCGGCGGCGGCATGGGCCGCACCCCGATGATCGCGCCCCTCATTCGCGACTTCGTCCCCATCGACCAGTTCATCACCTATGCCGAGGCCTGCCTTCGGGTCTACAACCGCTACGGCCGGCGCGACAACAAGTACAAGGCGCGGATCAAAATCCTCGTCCATGAACTCGGCGCTGAGGAATATATCCGCCAGGTCGAGGAGGAATTCGCGCATCTGCTGAGCGTCGGCGTCGAGCCCCCGCGCGAGGAGCTGGCGCGCATCACCGAATATTTCGCCCCGCCCGCCTTCGTCGACGGGCCCAAGACGGTGGACCGCTCGGACCCCGATTTCGCGCTCTGGGTGGATCGCAACACCCATCGCCACAAGCACGACGCCTATGTCTCGGCGGTCATCAGCCTGAAGCCCGCTGGCGGCATCCCCGGCGATGCGACCTCCGGGCAGATGCGCGTCGTCGCCCGGCTGGCGCGCGAATACAGCTTCGACGAATTGCGGGTGATGCACACCCAGAACCTGCTGCTCCCCCACGTCGCGATCCGCGATCTTCCGGCAGTGTGGCAGGCGCTCGACGAAGCGGGCCTCGGCAGTCCCAACAAGGACACGATCGAGGACATCATCGCCTGCCCGGGCCTCGATTACTGCTCGCTCGCCAACGCGCGTTCGATCCCGCTCGCCCAGCGCATCTCCGAGCGCTTTGCGGCGACCGGCCGCACCGAGGTGGTGGGCGAGCTGAAGCTCAAGATCTCCGGCTGCATCAACGCCTGCGGGCACCACCACGCGGGCCACATCGGCATCCTCGGCGTCGACAAGAAGGGCAAGGAGAACTTCCAGCTTTCGCTCGGCGGCAGCGAGGCCGAGGATGTCAGCCTCGCCAAGATCACCGGCCCCGGCTTCGACGAGGACGGCGTGATCGCCGCGGTCGAGACAGTCACCGATGTCTATCTCGCCGCGCGCACCGATGGCGAGCGCTTCCTCGACACCTACCGCCGCATCGGCATGGAGCCGTTCAAGGAGGCGCTTTATGGCTGACAGTCTTGGAACGAGCCCCGACGAGGTGCAGTTCCGCTTCCGCGATGACGAGCCGGTCGATCACGCCGCTGTGACCGTGGACTCGGTGCTCGAACAGACCAACGCCACCGCCGTCCGGATCGAGCCGGGCGATGATGCCCGGCTGCTGCTGCCGTTCCTCGACCGGCTGGCGCTGGTCGAGGTCAACTTCCCGGCCTTCGGCGACGGGCGCGGCTATTCGGCCGCCCGCATCCTGCGCGAGGCGGGCTACACCGGCGAATTGCGCGCGGTCGGCGCGGTGTTGATCGACCAGCTCAGCCACATGCGCCGCTGCGGCTTCGACAGCTTCGCCCCCGACCAGCGCCTCGACGAGGAGGACGCCGCGCGCGCCTTCGCGACCTGGGAGAATGTCTACCAGCGTGCGGCGGATGCGCGGCGGACGATTGCGGACAAGCGCCATGAAGCCTGATCTCAGGATTGTGCCCGCGGATCGCACCCGCGACCGGCTCGACCTCGCGCCGCGTTTTACCGAGCATGATGCGGTGCGGCTGAACAACCTGTTCCGCGGCTCCTCGACGCAGGAGATGCTCGAAGCGGTGATCCGCGATGGCCTTGCCGGCGATCTTGCCGTGGTATCGAGCTTCGGCGCGGAGAGCGCGGTGCTGCTGCATCTGGTCGCATCGGTCGATCCCAAGGTGCCGGTGCTGTTCCTCGACACGGGCAAGCACTTTGCCGAAACGCTCGCCTATCGCGATCTTCTGGTCGAACGCCTCGGTCTCGACCTCGTGGTGCTGACGCCGGACCCGGCCGAACTTGCCGCGAAGGACGAGACCGGTCTGAGGTGGTCCTACGATCCCGATGGCTGCTGCGCGATCAGGAAAGTGCGCCCGCTCGAACAGGCGCTTGCCGGATATGATGCGAGCTTCACGGGGAGAAAGGCGTTCCAGGCCAGGACCCGCGCCAACCTGCCGCGCTTCGAGCTTGATACCTCGGACGGCGCCGGGCGGCTCAAGATCAACCCGCTGATCGATTGGGATGCGGGCCAGATCGAGGGCTATTTCATTCAAGCCGACCTGCCGCGCCACCCGCTGATTGCAGCTGGCTATCCGTCGATCGGCTGCTCGCCCTGCACTTCGCAGGTGTTGCCCGGCGAAGACCCGCGTTCGGGCCGCTGGAAGGGTTGGGACAAGACCGAATGCGGCATCCACCGCCCGGGCGAGGAACCGTTCCTCTGAGCGCGGCTTAAACCCACCCCTCGCGCCGATACCAGTCGGCGGTCGACTTCAGCCCTTCCTCGCCCGCAATCTGCGGTTGCCACAGGCCCGGCGGGGGCTTGCGGTCGAAGCGGGCGACCCAGTTGGGGTGTGCCATGTAGCCGACGCGGTCGGGGGTGAGCTTGGCCTTGGGCCCGCGCATGCGCCGGTCGGCGGCAGCGGCGGCATCGAGCACCGGCTTGGGCAGATGCGGCGCGAAGACCACGCGCCGCCCCATCGCCCGGCCGATCGCGGCGGCCAGTTCCTTGTGGCTCCACCCGCCCTCGCGCCCGTCATCGGGTTCGTAGACCTTCTTGCTTGCCGGTCCTGCCGCTTCGCTACATGAGGAACCGGCAAGGGTGACAAGCAGTCTCGCCAGATCATCGGCATGGATGATCGAGGTCGCGCCGCCCGGGGGCAGCGGCACCACGCCCCACCTCGCCGCGCGGAACAGGTCGAGCATGTCGATATCGCGCGGACCGTAAACCGCCGGCGGGCGCACGCTCGTCCAGTCGAGACGGCTCGCCTCGACCAGCGCCTCGGCCCTCGCCTTGGAGGCGCCATAGGCCGACAGCTCGGGCTTGCGCGCCGAGAGCGAGGAGACGAACACCAGCCTCCTGACCCCCGCCGCGTCCATCGCGGCCAGCACATTGGCGGTGCCGGTAACGTTGGCGGCCTCGAACTCGCGCGGATCGGGGGTGTTGGTGAGGCCCGCGACGTGGATCACCGCATCGGCCCCCGCGACCAGCGCGGCGAGCGCGCGCCCGTCGGACAGATCGCCGCGCACCCATTCCACCCCGGCGCGCGGGGCCTGTTCGCGGCGGGCGAGAGCGCGCACTGTGTGGCCCTGCCGCAGCGCCTCGTCCAGCACCGCGCTGCCTACGAAACCGGTCGCGCCGGTGATCGCGAGGGTCGTCACAGCAGCACCATGTGATCGCGGTGGATCACGCAGGAGCGCGGCGCATAGCCGAGGCGCTCGGCCTGGTCCTCGGCACGCTTGCCGGCGATCAGCTGCATTTCGGCCGCGTCATATTCGGCCAAGCCCTGCGCGAGGCGGTCGCCTCGCACCGACACCACACTGACAAGGTCGCCGCGTCGGAACTGGCCCGAAACGCCGACGACACCCGCCGCGAGCAGGCTCGCCCCGCCCTTCAGCGCCTCGGCGCAGCCCTTGTCGACGCGCAGTTCGCCCGCAGGCGCCAGCCGCCCGCCGAGCCATGCCTTGCGGGCCGAAGCCGCGCTGACGGGCAGGAACAGCGTCCCCGTCCCCTGTGCCAGTGCCCTGGCGATGGGCGCTTCGTGCGTGCCGTTGAGGATGCCGAGCGCGATCCCGGCGCGGGTCGCGATCTGCGCGGCCTGGAGCTTGGAGACCATGCCCCCCGAGCCGAGGCCGGAGGACGAGGCCCCGCTCGCCATCGCCATCACCGCGGGCGTGACCGCCTCGACCACCGGGATCAGCGCTGCGCCCTCCTCGCGCGGGTCGCGATCATACAGCCCGTCGACGTCCGAGAGCAGCAGCACCACATCGGCATTGGCCGCCTGCGCCACCCGCGCGGCCAAGCGGTCATTGTCGCCGAAGCGGATTTCCTCGGTGGCGACGCTGTCGTTCTCGTTGATGACCGGGATCACGCCGGCCTCCAGCAGCCGGTCGAGCGTGGCGGCGGCATTGAGATAGCGGCGACGGTCTTCGAGGTCGCCCAGCGTCAGCAGCATCTGCGCGGCGGTGATGCCGTGCTCGCCCAGCGCGCGGCTCCACAGGTCGGCGAGCTGGATCTGGCCGACGGCGGCGGCAGCCTGCGCATCGGCGAGGCTCCCGCGCCCGCCCTTCGGCAAGGCCAGCCGCGCCGCGCCCAGCGCAATCGCGCCCGAGCTGACCACGATCACCTGCGGGCCCTCGCAGCGGATGGCGGCAAGATCGGCCGCGAGGCTGCCGAGCCAATGCCCCCCCGCCTGCCCGCCGCGCACCAGCAGCGAGGAACCGATCTTGACCACGATCCGCCGCGCGGCGGTGATGTCGGCCAAATGCTTCATAAGCGCCTTGTCAGCATGGGCAGGTTACAGGGGCGACCACTCGGGCGCGTCGCCATCGTCCTCCACCTCGACCGCCTTGGTCTCGGTGGCGGTGCGATCCGGCAGATAGCCGAGCACCGCGTCGAGCAGTTCGGGGATCCCTGCGCCGGTCGCGCCGGACACCGCAAACACCTTGTCCGCGCCTGCCGCCAGCAGTTCCTCGCGGTAGGCATCGACCAGTTCGGCATCGGCGAGGTCGAGCTTGTTGAGCACCACCAGCCGCGGCTTTTCGTCAAGCCGGGTGTGCTCCTTGTCGCCATAGGCCGCCAGTTCCTCCTCGACGATGCGCATCGCCTCGGCCGGGTCGGCGTCCTCGGTGCCGGTGATGTCGATGAGGTGGATCAGCACCCGGCAGCGCTCGATGTGCCCCAGGAAGCGGTCGCCGATCCCGACGCCGTCCGCCGCGCCCTCGATCAGGCCCGGAATGTCGGCGAGCACGAATTCGCGGCCCCTGTGGCGCACCACACCGAGCTTGGGGACGAGCGTGGTGAAGGCATAGTCCCCCACCTTCGCCTGGGCGTTGGAGACCGCGTTGATGAAGGTCGATTTGCCGGCATTGGGCAGGCCGACAAGTCCCACATCGGCGAGCAGCTTCAATCGCAGCCACACCCACATCTCCTCGCCCGGGATGCCCGGCTGGTGCTGGCGCGGGGCGCGGTTGGTGGAGGTCTTGTAGGAGGCATTGCCGCGCCCGCCCATCCCGCCTTCGAGAAAGACGATGCGCTGGCCGACCTCGGTAAAATCGGCGAGCACCTCTTCCTTGTCTTCGGACAGGACCTGCGTGCCGACCGGCACCTTGATCACCAGCGGCTCGGCCGAGGCGCCGGTGCGGTCCTTGCCCATCCCGTGGCCGCCGCGCGGGGCCTTGAAGTGCTGCGAGTAACGGAAGTCGATCAGCGTGTTGAGCCCGGCGACCGCCTCGAACACGATGTCGCCCCCGCGCCCGCCATTGCCGCCATCGGGGCCGCCATATTCGACATATTTCTCGCGCCGGAACGAAACGGCCCCGGGGCCGCCTCCGCCGGACTTCACATAGATCTTGGCCTGGTCGAGGAAATGCATCGCGGCCGCTTACGCATTTTTTGCTGCGATTGCGAGGGCTACATTCCCCCTCCCGCCTGCGGGAGGGGTTAGGGGGGGGGGGGG
>NZ_ANFX01000037.1 GCF_000331285.1 Porphyrobacter sp. AAP82
CGCGCCTGCGGCTCCGGCCCGGGCCGCACCGCCCTCCACCGGCCCTGCGCCTGCGCCGGGCGCTCCGGCTGGCGGCCCCGGCGCCGGCTTTGCGCCCACGGCCGAGCAGCGCGAGCAGTTCATGGCCTTCCGCGCGCGGGCCTGCGCCGATGACGGGCAGGCCTTCCTCGAACAGCTCGTTGCCGCGATCGACAGCGGGGCGGATATCTCCGCGCAATATCCCGGCATCGACCCGGCGCGCCTCGCGCCGATGCTCGCCCGCCTGCGCGGCGCGGACGGCACGGTCGATCCGGCGCGGCTGACGCAGTTCCGGTCGCGCATCTGCGCCATCGACCCGGCGCTGCTGGGCGGCGGCGGCGGCGCGCCGGGCGGCGGGATGGCGGCAAACCCGCAATTCGCCGCCTTCCGGACACGCGCCTGCGGGCCCGATGGCAACGCCGCCATCGCCGCGCTGATCGCCAAAATCGACCGCGGCGAGGATGTCTCGGCCGAGCTTCCGGGCGTCGACCCGGCCTTCATCAAGATGGCGCTCGACCGTTCGCGCCTGCCCGACGGCACGGTCCCGCCCGAGGCGATCGCGCAGTTCCAGCAGCGTTTTTGCGCGGCAGCACCGCAAGGGGCGCCGGGCGCGCCGGGCGGCGGGGCACCGGACGGCGGCGCGCCTGCGGGCGGCCCGGCCTTCAACCCGCTTGCGGGGCGCAACTTCCAGGGCTTCCGCTACTTCTTCAACCTCACCCACACGCTCGAGCTGAAGAACGAGATCCTGATCGCGCCCGGCCTCCAGCCGCTCGACCAGCTTGACGGGCAGGCGACCGGCGCGTTCGGCCAGCCGCGCCATTCGAGCCGTCTTGAGGCGGGCCTGTTCGGCAAGGGCATGGGCATGCGCCTGTCGGGCATCTACACCGGCGAGACCCGGCTCGACGGCGCGGTCGGCACCAGCGACATCTTGTTCGACGACATCGTCACCTTCAACCTGCGCGTCTTTGCCAATATGGGCGAGGTGACGGGGAAGAACGAGGGGCTGTGGAAGGACTTCCGCATCAGCCTTGTCGCCGACAACCTGTTCGACGCGCAGCGGCAGGTGCGGGATTCGAACGGCGTGACACCGGTCAATTACAACGCCTTCGTGATCGACCCGCTCGGGCTCTATGTCGGGATCGACCTCAGAAAGCTGTTCTGAGGCGCCCGGCGAAGTTCACGAAGTTCACATTGCAAAATCTGCAATTCAACAGGAATTATCATCTGATATCAGGCAATTGAGGGGCAAAACCGAAGTTCACACATATTTTCGCGTTCGCGCCCGCATCCCGGGCGGCGATGTCGCGCCGGATGACGGGCGCGGGGGGCGTTGCGGACGATGGCAAAGAGCGGGCGCCAGCATAGCGCGCCGCGGCGGTGTAGGAAAATGCCCGTTTCCTTTCAGCCGCGCGCCCGGGCGAGCGTTTCGGCCAGCGCCTCGGCGCAGGCATGGCCGCTCGCCCAGGCCCACTGGAAGTTGTAGCCGCCGAGCCAGCCGGTGACATCGACCGCCTCGCCGATGGCGTAGAGGCCGGGGATTTTGACCGCCTCCATGGTGCGGCTGGAAAGTTCCGCCGTGGCGATGCCGCCGGCGGTGACTTCGGCCTTGGCATAGCCCTCGGTGCCATTGGGAGCGAAGCGCCAGTCGGCAAGCATCGCCTGTGCGCCGCGCAGGTCCTTGTCGCCGCAATTGCCGAGTTCGCGATCAAGCCCCAGCCGGTCGGCCAGCGCATCGGCCAGCCTGTCCGGCAGGCGCTCGCGCAGCAGGGTGCGCAAGGAGGCGCGGGGGCGGTCGCGCTTGGCCTCCAGCAGCCAGTCGGAGGCGGCCTCGGGGAGGAAGGTGATGCCGACCTCATCGCCGTGCCGCCAGTAACTCGACACCTGCAAGATCGCCGGTCCCGATAGCCCCTTGTGGGTGAACAGCGCCGCCTCGGCGAATTCCGCCTGCCCCGCGCGCGCCAGCACCGGCGCGGCGACGCCCGACAAGTCGCGGAACAATGCGTCCGCGCCGCCGAGCGTCAGCGGGACGAGGGCGGGGCGGGGCTCGACCACCTTGAGGCCGAACTGCCGCGCGAGGCGATAGGCAAAGTCGCTCGCGCCCATTTTCGGGATCGAGGGCCCGCCGGTGGCGATCACCAGCGCGGGCGCTTCCCACGCGCGGCCATCGGCAGCGGCGATGGTGAACATGCCGTCCTCGCCGCGCGCCGCGCTGGCGATGTCGACCCCGCAGGTGAGGGTCACGCGGTCCGGCGGACATTCGTCCAGCAGCATCGCCACGATCTGCCTGGCCGACCCGTCGCAGAACAGCTGGCCCAGCGTCTTCTCGTGCCACGCGATCCCGTGGCGATCGACCAGCGCGATGAAGTCCGCCGGGGTGTAGCGGGCGAGCGCGCTCTTGGCGAAATGGGGGTTGGCGCTGAGGTAATTTCCCGGCCCCGCGCCCAGATTGGTGAAGTTGCAGCGCCCCCCGCCCGAGATCAGGATTTTCTTGCCCGGCGCCTCGGCCCGCTCGAGCAGCGCCACACGCACCCCGCGCTGGCCCGCTTGCCCCGCGGCAAACAGCCCGGCCGCGCCTGCGCCGAGGATGATGACGTCATGCTGCTCCATTGAGAGGCGCGCGTGGTCGCTTCTAGGCGACTTGTCCAGCCCGTGCCACGCCCCGCCGGGCAAGGAAGAAGAGGCCGCAGCCCAAGGCCAGCAGCACGCCGAGGATCTGATAGGCCTCGCCGCTTGCCTGGCTTGCCACCCACAAGGTGGTGATGACGGCCAGCGCTGCAACCGGCAGGTGCCATACAGGTGCAGGGCTTGTCTCGCGCCGGTCCAGCACCGGAAGGGCAAGGGCGGTGAGCAGGTAGGTAATCAGCCGTGACAAGGTGCTCGCCACTGCGAGCGTTGCGAAACCGGCCGAAAGGCTGAAGCCGACCGCCACTGCGCCGAAGAACAGGATCGACACGTCCGGCGTGAGGAAGCGCGGCGAGATATGTCCGAAGACCGACGGCAGCAGGCCGCTTTCGGCCATGCCATAGGTCATGCGCGGAATAACGATCCCGCCGCCCAGCGTGTTGCCCGCGATCGAGAACACCGCAGCCACGGCAAGCGCGATCGCTCCGGCAGGCCCTGCGAGCACCTGCGCCGCGGCGGCGAGGGCGTTTTCCCCCTCGCCGGAGACCGGGCCGATCGCGAGATAGGCCCAGATCACCAGCATGTAGAACGCGGTGACCGCTGCGAGCGTTGTCATCAGCGCGCGCGGGATGGTGCGGCGCGGGTCCTTGGTCTCGCCCGCTGCGAAGGTCGCATTCTCGAAGGCGGTGTAGGCATAGAAGGACAAGAGCACCACACTCTCGAGATCGCCGAATTCGGGCAGAGCGAAGCCGATGGCCGGATCGCGCGTGGCAAGGCCGAAGATGACGAGGCCGATGAGGGGCACGAGCTTGCCGGTGGTGATCAGCCCGAGCACGCCCACCGAGGCCCGCATCCCGACAAGATTGATCGCGGTGATCGAGATGATGAAACCGGCCGCCGCAGCGGTCTTGATGAGCGGGTCGGCCAGCACCGGAAACAGCACCGCCAGATAGGCGATGGCGACGTGTGAATTGGCCGCGACCGACACCACGCCCGAGGCGTAGCGCGACCAGCCGGCCTGAAAGCCGAGGAACGGACCGAAGGCCTGCGTCGCGTAGAGCACCGGCCCGCCATGCGCCTCGAAGCGCCCTGCCAGCGCGGCAAACACCAGCGCAATCGGCAGTACCAGCAGCGCGCCGACCAGCATCATCCACGGCGCGAAACTGCCCACTCCGGCGACAAGCAAGGCCGGCAGGGCGAAGATCGCGGCCCCGATCATGCCGTTGACCGGCAGCAGCGCCGCGCCCCAGAAGCCGACCGTGCGCGGCAGTTCTGCCTGTTTTTCCAAAATCTGCGCCCCCCGGCTGCTTTTGCCCACCTTAGCCCGCCATCCGGCCAGCACAAGCTTTGCCAAATGCGCGCGGCTTTCCTATCTCCGCCGCCATGGCCCGAACTCCCGCAGGCACTCCCCACGATCCGCGAGGGGGCGATCGCTTCAACGAGGCGCGCGCGGCGCAGACGGTCGCCTCGGCCCAGCCCGATCTCGAAGGCGGGGTGCGGGCGATCCGCGAGACGGTGAAGGTGTTGAAGCCCGTCCCCGGCGTCTACCGCATGTGCGACGCGCGGGGCGAGGTTCTGTATGTGGGCAAGGCGCGCTCGCTCAAGGCGCGGGTGGCGAACTACACCCAGATCGCCCAGCTTTCGGGACGATTGCAGCGCATGGTCAGCCAGACCCGCAGCATGGAAATCGTCATCACCAATTCCGAGGCCGAGGCGCTGCTCTTGGAAGCGCAGCTCATCAAGCGCTTCCGCCCGCCGTTCAACGTGCTGCTGCGCGACGACAAGAGCTTCCCCTTCATCCTGCTGCGCGCCGATCACGCCTACCCGCGCATCCAGAAGCACAGGGGCGCGCGGCGGGCCAAGGGCAATTACTACGGGCCTTTCGCCAGCGCGGGCAGCGTCAACACCACATTGAATGCACTGCAAAAGCTGTTCCTGCTGCGGTCCTGCACCGACAGCTTCTTCAACAACCGCGACCGGCCGTGCCTGCTCTACCAGATCAAGCGCTGCTCGGCGCCCTGTGTGGGGCGGATCGACGAGCCGGGCTATGACGCGCTGGTGCGGCAGGCGAAGGATTTCCTGTCGGGCAAATCGGGGGCGGTGCAGGCTGACCTGGAGCGGCAGATGGCCGAGGCCGCGGCGAACCTCGATTTCGAGACCGCGGCGATGCTGCGCGACCGGCTGCGGGCGGCGACCTTCATCCAGGGCTCGCAGGCGATCAATGCGCAGGGGCTGGGCGATGCCGATGTGTTCGCGCTCGCCGCCAAGAACGGGCAGATGAGCGTCCAGTCCTTCTTCATCCGGGGCGGACAGAACTGGGGCCACCGCGCGCTGTTCCCGCGCCACACGGCGGAGGTGGACGAGGCGCAGGTGCTCGCCGATGTGATGCTGCAATTCTACGAGGAAGTGCCGCCGCCGCCGACCATTCTGGTGGACCGCGAATTGCCCGAGGCCGCGCTGATCGAAGCCGCGCTCTCGGAAGTCGCGGGGCGCAAGGTCAGGCTCTCGGTCCCCGAACGCGGCGACCGGCGCAAGCTGATGGCGCAGGCGCAGCGCAATGCTATCGAAGCGCTCGAACGGCGGCTGGCAGAGACCGGCACCAAGGCGAGATTGAACCGCGAGCTGGCGGAGTTTCTGGAGCTGGACAGCCCGCCGCAGCGGATCGAGGTCTACGACAACAGCCATATCCAGGGCACCAAGGCGGTAGGCGCGATGGTCGTCGCAGGGCCCGAGGGCTTCGAGAAGGGCCAGTATCGCAAGTTCAACATCCGCGAGGCGCAATCGAACGACGACTTCGCGATGATGCGCGAGGTGATGGCGCGCCGGTTCCGCAACTTCGCGGAAGGCGAGGAAAACCCCGATGCCCCCCCAGCGCCGAAGGCGGGCGGGCACGAGACGACGCTCCCCGATCTTGTCCTGATCGACGGCGGCAAGGGCCAGCTGTCCAGCGTGATGCGCGTGCTCGAGGAGATCGGGATCGCGGATGATATCGCGGTGATCGGCATCGCCAAGGGCCCGCACCATGGGCGCGAGGGCCGCGAGGTGTTCCACTTCCCCGACGGGCGCGAGAAGCTGCTCCCCGTCAATTCGCCGCTGCTGTTCCACTTGCAGAACCTGCGTGACGAGGTGCACCGCTATGTCATCGGCGCGCACCGGGCGAAGCGCTCCAAGGCGATCACCGCGAGCCCATTGGACGAGATCCCCGGCATCGGCCCGGCAAGGAAGCGCGCGCTGCTGCTGCACTTCGGCACGGCGAGCAAGGTGCGCGCGGCGGCATTGGAAGACCTGCAACGCGCCCCCGGCGTCAGCGCCGCAGTGGCGCGCAAGGTCTATGATTTCTACCACGCGGGCGGATAGGGGGCCCCAACCCCGCCTTAACCCCTGCCGCGCTATGGCGGCGGCATGGACGTCAATCACTTCGTCATCCTGACCATGCTGGTCGTGCCGATGGTGCTGGTCGCGGTCGCGGTGCTGCTTTCCAAGGGCCTGTCCGCGCAGGACCTGCGCCGCCCCCCGGTGCGCATCGCGGGCACCGCGGCGGTGCTCGGCGCGGTCGGTCTGCCGGTGGCGACGATGGTGATCGATGCGCAGGGCGCGTTCTTCGGCGATGGCCGCGCGCTGATCGGCGCAGGGCTGGGGGTGCCCGAGGATATCGCGATCCGCGGCCAGAAGGGCGACCGGCTGGGCGATTGCTGGTCGAACCAGGTGCGCTGGTCGCTCGATCTCGATTTCGGATCGCCCGGGCGCCTTGACCAGTGGTTCGACCGCGCGCCTTGGCGCGGATCGCTGGCGGCGCAGATCGCGCGCTATTACGACATTCCGGTGGAGCAGGTATCGATCGCCCCGGGCGCGCTCGACCAGCGGGTGAAGAACCACGCGGGTGCGCAGAATGTCCCGCCGGCGCGCCCCGGCGGCCCCTGGAGCACCGCGGTCGATGGCGAGCGCTTGGTATGCGCTGCGATCCATGAGCGGGGAGGGGGCAGGGGCCTTGACCTCAGGCCCTGCGATCCGGCGGCCCTCGCGGAGGATGACGGGAGCAAGGGCTGGGTGCTGCTGCGGCGCGGCGGGGTGCCCGGCACACTGACCGGATCGGTGCGCTATCGCGGCGGGCCGGCTTATTGCACCAACCCGCTGCGCCGCTCGGTCAATGCCGTGCTGGGCCTGCCCCACCCGCCGGGCGAGCCCACGCAGTTTTCGGGGCTGTGAGGCAAGCGCGGTGCGACCCGGGGCACCGCCCTTGCCGGCCGGTCAGACTTACTGTCCGTCGAGCGCCCGGCTCACCAGCACGTTCACCGAAACGCGGCGGTTCTGTGCGCGGCCGGCGGGGGTGGTGTTGTCGGCGGCGGGATCGGCGGTCGCCATGCCGGTGGGAGTGAGCATGCGGTAGGGCTTCCACTTGCACACCTGCTGGAGGTGGTTGACCACCGCAGCGGCGCGCTTTTCCGACAGCGCCTGGTTCACTTCCTCGGAACCCGTCGAATCCGTGTAGCCAAGCACCAGCATCAGCGAATTCTCGTTCTGCCCGGCGGACTGCGCGGCGGCGCACAGTTCGGCCTTCGCCGCAGGGCTGATCATCGCCTTGCCGGTGTCGAAATAGACGTTGGTGGTGCCCTTGAGGTTATACTTGTCGATATCGCCGAGGCGGCCGCGCAGCGCTTCGGTGGCGGCGGCATTGGCCTGGATCGCCGCGCCCTGTTCGCCGAACTGCTGCTGGGTGCCGCCGCGGATCATGCGGGCGATCTGCGCGTCGTCGGCGGTAAAGCGCACCTCGCTTGCCACCAGGCCTTCGCCATAGCGCGCGGTCTTGGCAACCACCGACAGCCCGTTGATCAGCGCGTTCTGGTCAAGGGTCTTGTTGCCGATGCCGAGAAAACCGCCGCGGGTGCGGATTTCGGTTTCGGGGTGAAGCGTCACCAGCTGCACGGTGCCGTCATCGGCGGTAATCTGGAGCCGCGAGCCCTTGCGGGCCGAAATGATCCCGGAAACCTTCGGGCCTTCCTCCAGCTCGGCGAGCGGCGGCAGGGCGCCGTAGACGGTGGTGGTGGTCACCCCGTCCTCTTCGCTGATCGTCGGCGATGGCAGGGTGCGCGGCTCGATCTGGGGCTGGGTCTGGGCGGCAAGGCCCGAAGCGCTCGCGGCGCCCAGAAGGGCAAGCAGCGCGAGGCTGCGGCGGCTATGGATGGTGGTCGTCACAGTGGTTATGCTCCTGCGGTGCGGGCCCGCGATCCCGTGTGGGCCCGTGTTGTTGGCGTTCTGCGCGAGGGCCGAGGTGTTGCCCCAGACCTTGCTCGCAGGTGAACGTCAAGACCCCCGATGCCGCAGGAGCGGGCAATCGGGGCAGCGGATAAGACGAGCCGAGCCGCAAGCGGCCCGGCCACGCGCGTCTATCGGGCCGCCTGGGCCGCGATCCAGCGGTCGATCTTGGCCTCAAGCACGGTCAGCGGCAGGCCGCCGGTGTTCAGAACTTCCTCATGGAAGGCCTTGATGTCGAACTTCGGCCCCAGCTTGTCCGAAGCGCGCTTCCTGAGCTCCTGGATCTTGAGCGCGCCGATCTTGTAGGCGAGCGCCTGGCTGGGAATGGCGATGTAGCGGTCCACCTCGGCCACCACCTCGGTGCGGGTCATGCCGGAGTTTTCGAGCATGTAATCGATCGCCTGGTCGCGGCCCCAGCCCTTGGCGTGGATGCCGGTATCCACCACCAGCCGCATCGCGCGCAGCATTTCGTCCTGCAAGGTGCCATAGCGGTTCCACGGGTCCTTGTAGAAGCCCATCTCGTAGCCCAGCGTTTCGGCATAGAGCGCCCAGCCTTCGACATAGGCGGTCGTCCCGCCATAGCGCATGAAGGCGGGCAGGGCCTCGTTCTCCTGCGCGAGGCTGATCTGGAAGTGGTGCCCGGGCGCGCCTTCGTGGAGGTAGAGCGTGACGTTGCCGGGCGTCAGGCGGCTGGGCAGGTCATAGGCGTTGAAATAGAAGATCCCCGGCCGTTCGCCATCGGGCGAGCCCGACTGGTACGAACCGCCCGCCTCGAACTTTTCGGTCGAGGGGTCATAGGGCCGGATTTCCAGCTTCGACTTGGGCAGATGCGAGAACAGCGCGCCGATCTTGCCGTCGACCTGCTTGCCGATGTCGTAGAAGTTCTGCGTCAGCCCCTCGCGGGTCTTGGGCTGGAACTTGGGATCGGTGCGGACATAGTCGAAGAACTGGGTGAGCGTGCCCTTGAACCTGACCTCGCGCTGGAGCTTGACGAGCTCGCCCTTGATGCGTGCGACTTCGGACAGGCCAAGCTGGTGGATCGCTTCGGGGGTGAGCGGCAGGGTGGTCGAATCCTCGACCAACCGGGCATAAAGCGTGTCGCCGCCCTTCATCTGCGAAAGGCCGATGCTGTCGCGCGCGGCGGGCAGGTATTCGTCGCGCAGGAAATCCCTGAGCCGCGTGTGGGCGGCGTAAAGCTCGGCGGTCTTGGCCTCGTAGGCCGTGGTGAGCCGCGCCTTGTCGGCATCGGAAATGCCTTCGGGGAAGGCCTTGGTGGGCGCCATGAACTGCGAATCCGCAATCGGCGTTGCCAGCTGCGTATCGAGCTGGGTGACCATGATCCCGACCGTCAGCTTGGTCTCGACCACGCCGCTCTTCATCCCCTGCCGGAACTTGGCGATCGCGCGGTCGATGAAGGCGATGTAATCGTTGTGACGGCTGAGGTTGTCCTCGTAATTGCCGAGGGTCTTGAACTGGGCGACGCCGGTGCCGCTGGCGAATTGCGGGTAATAGGTGTGGAAGCCGAAGAAGTGGTTCAACGGGCGCACTTCGGTGAGCGCGCGCATCTCGTCGGTCACGCCCGCAAGCGCGCGCGACTGGGTGTAGTGGAACACGTCATAGGCGAGCTGGTCGGTCTCATCGAGCCTGCTGCGGTCGATCTGGGCGAGCAGGGCGAGGTTCAGTTTGGTATCGGTGCGCCCGGCAAGAAAGCTCGAATCCGTGAGAAAATCGCCGAGGCGGTCGGCGTTCTCGTCATCGCCGCGGAACAGCCGGCCGAGCGGATTGAGCGCCAACTCACGCGCGTCGGCATCCTCGAACAGGGCGAAGAGCTTGTCGTGTTCGGACTGGGGGGTGGCGGCGGCGGCCTCGGGTGCGGCGGTTTCGGCAAACGCAGGCGCGGCGAGCGCGAGCAGCAGCGCGCTCGAGGCTGCAAGGGCAAGGCGCAAGGTCATGTTCGTGGGTCCCCCGGGGATCGTTCTGCAATCGCGGGGCGCTATTCCCGGGGGCGGGCGCGCGCAAGGATGCGGGCGACGAGCGTAACAGGCGCATCGACCGGGAGCATGACGCCGTGACGTCGGGCGCCAGCGTCAGGCGCCAGAGTCAGGCGCCGGAGTCAGTTGGGGGCGTAGCGCTGCCGGAAGAAGGCGGCATCCTTGCGCAGCTGGTCGTGCTCGACCCACACCGAATGGGTGCCCGAACAGATCTTGTGCGGCAGCGCAAGGCGGCAGATCGGCCCCTTGGCGATGTCCGATGCGTCGAGGATCGCGCATTCGGAAGTGCCGGTGTTCTCGTCGATCAGGAAGGTGACCAGATACCCGTCATCCTCGGAGAGTCCTTGCCCGCCTGCCGCTGCGCTGCTTGAGGCCGTTTCTTGCCCGCCTACCGCTGCGCTGCTTGAGGCCGTTTCTTGCCCGCCTATCGCTGCGCTGCTTGAGGCCGTTTCTCGCCCGCCTGCCGCTGCGCTGCTTGAGGCGGGTTTGCGCGGGATCATCGGGCTTTCGCTCGCATAGACCCCCTCGGGCAGGCGGTAGACCTGTTCCTCGCCGGTTGCGGTATCGTGACGGACATAGCCGTTGAACAGGAACCAGCCGGGCCGGGTGGTGGTCGACCAGACGTAGCGGCTCTTGTGCATCGCGTAGGCGGGGTTGATCATCCCGAACTCGACGATGCGTTCGGACAGCCGCTCCTCGCGGGTTTCGCCGGTCTTGAGGTTGAAGCGCCAGCGGTGGAGGCGGCTCTGGAAGGAGTGTTCGTCCACATAGGCCATCATGTGGCTGTAGCGGCCCATTTCCTCGAGCGGATCGGGCATGGGCCGCGCTTGGTGATAGCCTTCGAGGATCACCTCATCCCCCTCTGACCCAGAGACTTCATACGCGTTGGTCCAGTGCAGCACATAGGTGGGCGCGGCCTCGAACCAGCGGATGTCCGCGGGGCTGCCATGGCGCGGGATCAGCGCGAAGCGGGTCGGCACGCCCTCGTGCAGCCGCGCGGCGTGGATGTTGCGCCCGAGCAGCTCCTCGTCCCAATACAGGGGCATGTCGTTGAGGATCGACCAGTTCGGCGTGATCGCCATGTCGTGCGGCAGGCGCGGGCCGGGGAGGGGAATGGGGACGTAGTGCACCAGCGCGCCGGTGCGATCCACCACCCCGTAATGCATGAAAGGGGCATGCTTTGAATAGTTGAAGAACATCATCTCCCCCGTCCCCTCGTCGACCTTGGGGTGGGCCGAGATGCCGTCCAGGGGCACCCACGGCGCCTTGCCGCGGCTGGCGAGGGTGACCGGATCGAGCATCCATGCCTCGCCGCACTGGTAAAGCGTCGCGTAAGCCGTGCCTGCGTGGACGATGATGTCGGTGCTGCCGGTATCCTTGAGCCCCCCATGCGCGCCGAAGCCGGGCCGCACGCTCGTGCCCCACGGGTCCATCAGCCCGCCCCACAGGGATCGGCCCGCGATCTGTTCGGCCTCGAAGCAGTGGGTGCGCACGAAGCGGTTGCGGTAGCTCGCCTTGCCGCGGCTGATATTGACCTGATGGATCATCGCATCGCCATCGAAGGGGTGATGGCGGCCGAGCGGCTGGTGCACCTGGTTTTCGGTGTTGCGCAGGTAAATGCCGTCGATATCGGCAGGGATCTCGCCCGCAAGCACGGTCAGCTCGGGAACGTCCACTTCCTCGTGCAGCGGCGTCCACGGCCCTGTCAGATAGGGGTGGTTCGACGGCTCGAGGCTCGTCTTCACCGGCGGGTGGCGCGTGATCTGCATCGGTCTCTCCCTCGGGCGGCAGAATGAGCGCGCGCTTTCTGTCTGGCAAGGTGCTATGCAGCCCTCACGCGCGGCCTGACAAAATTGATCCGGGTCAAGGCACAGCGCGGTTTCCGGGGCGATCATTCTCATCATGAATGGGAGACACGCCATGAAATCGATCCTGCTGCACATCGATCAAGACCCCGCCATGGAGGCGCGCCTGCAAGTCGCGCTCGATATGGCGCGCGCGACCAATGGCCACATCACCTGCCTTCAGGCGGTGAGTTACGACGTGTTCATGCCGGGCGATTTCTACGGCGCGGCGATCGCCGCGGCGCTGCCGGTGATCCGCGAGAATGCCGATCGCCTGCGTGAAAGGATCGAGCGCGAGCTGGACCATGAAGGCGTGCCCTTCGACTGGCGCTTCGAATATGGCGTCGCCGGCCAGCGCCTGATCGAGGCCTCGCCGCTCGCCGATATCGTCATCATGGGCCCGGCCGAAGCGGGGATGGACGGCAAGGGCCCCTCGGCGCTGGTGGGCGATGTCGTGACCCGCGCGCCCGTGCCGGTGCTGGTGGTTCCGCAAGGGATGACGAGCTTCGATGTCGGCGCGCCGATGCTGGTCGCGTGGAACGGCTCGGCCGAAAGCGCCCATGCCCTGCGCGCCGCGGTGCCGCTGCTGGCGTGCTCGGTGAAGGTGACGCTCGCCTGCGTGGTCGAGGAGACGGGGGAGGGGAAACGCTTCGATCTGCCCAGCACCGAGGGCGCGAAATACCTCGCCCGCCACGGCATCCCCTGCGAGATCGTCGAGATCCCGCGCGGGGAAGCGAAGATCGCCGATACGCTGTTCTCGGCGGCCCAGCTGCGCGAATGCTCGCTGCTGGTGATGGGCGCCTATGGCCATTCGCGCCTGACCGAACTGGTGCTGGGCGGGGTGACGCGCCACATGCTGAGCGAGCCGGCGATGCCCGTGCTACTTGCGCACTAGGCGCGCGGGGTCTCCTCCGGGGCCGCCTCATAGGCCTCGGACAGCAGCCGGTAGGAGCGCGAGGCGAAGGCGGCGAGGGTCAGCACCACGCCCAACAGGCCGGTGATGCAGAACACCAGCGCCATCCCGCGCGCCGGGCCGGTGCCGAACCAGCCGCCGATCAGCGCCGCGCCCGCGCCGTCGGTCATCAAGGGGATCGCGATGAACTGCGTCAGCGGCCCGATCAGGAAGGCGGTGAGCGGCGAGGCGGCCTGCTCGACCGACTGGGCAAAGCCGAACACCCGCCCCTGCCGCTCGTAGGGGACGACCCGTTGCAGCGTGGTCTGCTCGGCGGCCTCGGCGAAGGGGCCGAAGAACATCCACACCGCGCAGCCCACCGCCAGCAGGAGGATCGAAGCCTGGACGGTGAACAGGCTCGCCGCCGTCCAGGTGATAAGGTTGACCAGCAGCAGCGTACGCAGCGGCTTGCGGCCGAGACCGACGCGGGCGATCACGATGCCGCTGGCGATGAAGGCGCAGGAGGTGATGGCCCACAAGAGGCCCCAGTCCTCGACGCTCATCAGCGACAGGCCGTAGCCGTCCATCAGCGCCATGAACACGCCGCCCAGAAGGTTGTTGAAGGTCGCGAACAGGATCAGCGCGAACAGCCCCGGCACCGCCGCCACCACGCGGATGGTGCCCTTGAGGTCGATCTCCTTGCGTCCGCTTTCCGTGGCCGTGTCGGGCACGGGATCCTCGAAGCGCACCAGCGGCAGATGCACGATGGCGAGCGCGCTGAAGCCGATCGCCAGCACCAGCGGGCCGCGGATGCCGTCCCACGCGACCAGAAAGCCGCTGATCGCCGAGGTCACCAGAAACCCGAGGCCGCCGACCATCCCCACCAGCCCGTTGGCCTTGTCGCGCCGCTCGGGTGGGATCAGCAGGGTGACGAGCGTCGACAGAGCGATCATGCGGATATTGCCCGCGATCACCGCCAGCATCACCAGCACGATGAAACCCCACAGCGGCCAGCTTGCGGTCTGTGCCATCGCCTCTTCGGGCGTGACCCAATAGACCCCGAGCGCCGCCGCATAGAGCGCCAGCGAGGCCGCGCTCGAGCCGAGCATGATCGGCTTCTTGCGGTGGTGATCGACCAGCGAGCCGAACCATATGGCGAACCCGCCGGTGAAGAGCAGATGGATGCCGCCGATCATGCCCGTCACGAACACCGACTGGGTTTCGAGATAGGCCCAGAACACGAGCGCGAACCAGACCGTGAAATTGACCACGTTCTGCAAGAGGTTGTTGGCGAGAATCGCGTGGAACGGGTCGATCCGGGGCATTGGCCGCTTATCCCCCGCCGCCCCCCGCCCGGCAAGCGGCGCGGGCGGTGGTTACGCCTTCACCCTCTTTCTCATCATCCCCTCCTGCGCGACGCTGGCTACCAGCTCCCCCGCGAGGTTGAAGATACGTCCGCGGTTGAACCCGCGCCCGCCCCCGCTCCACGGCGCGTCGGTGGCGTACAGCAGCCATTCGTCCGGGCGCGCTTCCCGGTGGAACCACAGCGCATGGTCGAGGCTCGCGCCGACCAGCTCGCCGCGCATCCAGCTGAGGCCATGCGGCAGCGCGCTGGTGCCGAGCAGGGTGTAGTCGCTGGCATAGGTGATGATCGCGCGGTGAAGTTCGGGCGTGTCGGCCGCGCCGGTGATCGGGGCGACCACCCGGAACCACGAATGGGCGCGCGGCGCGCGCGGCTCGCGGCTCATCCAGTGGAGCGCATCGGTGGTGCGGATCTCGACCGGGCGCGGGCGCAGCAGGAAGCGGCGCTGCTGTTCGCTCATCCGGTCGCCCAGCGCTTCGGCAAGTTCGCGGCGCTGGTCCATGTCGGGGCGCAGCGTATCGGGGGCAGCGACATCGGGCATGGGCGAATCGATGTGTTCGAGGCACTCTTCAGGCAGCTGGAAGCTGGCGGTGAGGTTGAGGATGGGGACGGGCATACCGTCCTCGCCCTCCTGACTCGCCACGACCCGGCGGTTGGCGAAACTGCGCCCGTCGAAATCGCGTGCGATGCGGTATTCGATCGGAGCGCCCTCGCGCCCGCCGCGCAGGAAATAGGCGTGGAGCGAATGCGCGGCCTTGGCGTCCGCGACCGAGCCTTGCGCCGCCTGCAAGGCCTGCGCCAGCACCTGCCCGCCGAACACCCGCCCGATCCCGTCGGTCTGGGCGGCGCCCGCATAGACATCGGCGGCGCGCTTTTCGACCGTCAGCAGCCGGACGAGGCCGGCGACGAGTTCTGCATTGGTGGGCGTGTCAGTCATGGCTTGCCGCCATGCTGCGGGTTTACGCTCCCGTCAATCCGAGCTTGCGCATCACGCGGAAGGCATAGGCCTTGGCATAGTTCTGGTGCGGGAAGCGGCCCGGGGCCCCGGGGCTGAAGCCGCGCGAGCGCAGGATCGCGTTGAAGATGCGCGCGTCGCTTTCACGGTAGGACCATTCGCTGCGCCAGGTGATCGAGAGCGACACCGAGGGCGCGGGGCCGTTCTTCACGAAATGCGGGGCCATCACCGGCACGAACAGCGCCTCGCCCGGCGACAGCGCGAATTGGGTGCCGTGGGGGAGCATCGCATCATCCCACTTCAACTCGCGCGGCCCGCCCGAATGGTAGGTCTCGTGCGCCGTGTCGGGCACGAAGCGGGTATCGCCCGCCGGGAACTGGGTCATCACCTTGGTGCCGCGGATCTGGAGCAGGATGTTGTGTTCCGGATCGAAGTGGTAGGGGGTCACCGAATTGGGGCTGCTGACGAAGATGAACCCCTGCGGGGTCAGCATCGCGCCGGTCGCGGCTTCGATCTCGGGGCGAATTTCCTCGAGCAGGCCGAGCAGCAGATCGCGGTAGGCCGGCACCTGTTCGATGTTCTTGAGCACCGCCCAGCTTTCGGCCTCGGCGACGCGGCGGATGGTCTCGGCGATGGTCATGCCGTTCGCGCCCGGCTTGCCATCAACCCCGATCGGCAGATCGCCGCGGTTGTATTCGACGCTCGCGGGCGGGAGCTGCCCGGCCAGACCGGCCAGCGCCTCGATCTCGAGCAGGGGGTGGCTGGTGAGGCCATGCGCGAGGATGTGCGGCTGTTCGGGATAATGGCGGGCGAATTTCGCGCGCGCGGGGGCATCGAAGACGGCCGCGGGCAGGGCATCGGTGAAGCGGGCGGGGGCGTTCATGCTGGGCTCCTCGAGCGGGTTTCATAGGCCTTGAGCAGGCCGAATGCGGCGCGGCGGGCGATGCCGCCGATGGCGATGTTGACGCTCGCCATGCGCCGCGCGTCGCGCCACAGGCGTTCGATCATCGGGTGGCCCTCCACCGCGCAGCTATCGGCCCAGGCGATGCCGCCGCGTTCGAGCAGGGCGAGGTTCTCCAGTTGCAGCAGCATCCCCGGGGAAAAGCGCGCATAGGCCTCGTCGAAGGCGGTCTTGTAGCTGTAGGCTCCGGGCGCGGTGATGAAGTTTGCCAGCATCGCGATGGCGCGGCCATCGAGCCTGAGCGCGAGCCGTTCGAGCCTTCCGGCCGCCGCCGCGCCGCGCAGCGCCTCGGTGAACAGCGCGCGCGTATCGGGCGCGCTGGCGAGCGCGGAGCCGGCCTCGCCCTTCCACCCGGCCGCTTCGAGCGCGAGGAATTCGGCGGTCCACGCCTCCAAGGCCTCCTCGCCCTCGATCCGCTCGAAGGTCAGCGCCCCTTCCTCGGCGAGGCGATTGTGCTGGCGGCGCAGCTCCTTGCGCTTCTTGGCGCTCATCGCGGCTTCGAGATAGGCGGCGGCCGAGGTCTCGCCGGTCAGCATCGCTCTTGCCTCGCGCGCGGCGATGTAATGGGCGCGGCGGGTCCGCGCGAGAACGGTCTCGAGCGCGGCGAAGACCGCGCCATCGGCGGGGAGCTGGGGCAGATGCAGCAGCAGCGCGACCCCGGCGCGGCGATCGAGATGCGCGATCAGCGCCTGCCAGAAGGCGGCCTCGTGACCGCCGGCGACCAGCGGCACGCCGCAGAAGGCATTGGCATGGAGCCAGCCGGCGGCATGGGGCACGCGGTGGCCGTAATAATCGGCAGAGCGGGCGAGCGGCAGGAGCCCCGCCAGCCGCCCCTCGTGATACCAGGCGGCGACCTTGACCCCTGTGCCCCACTGGCGCAGCGAGGGGAGGAGATACCACGGTTCGAAGAACGGATTGGGCTCGGCCGCGCGCAGCGCGAGGCGTTCCCAGGCGGCAAGGGTGGCGGGGGCTGCGAGGTCGGCAAGGTTCAGCAGGCGCACGGCGCCCGGCGCTGCGGCCCCCGGCCCGCTCCGGGTTCGAAAACTGTCCGCGCGCCCCATGTCCATGATCGTTAACCCTGCCTTGCCGCGCTTCCCGGTGCGTCCCGGGAGTGAAATGCCACAAGGCGATTAAGAAAGCCTCAGCGCGGGGGGCGGCTGTCCGATGCGGGGACAGGGACGGGGGCAAAGATAAACCCCGCCGGGCGGGCGGCCCGGCGGGGTTGAGTCTTTGCGGCCCTACCGCTTTGCTACTTGAGGGCTTGAGGGCCGGGCGGGTCTTAAGCCGCCGCGTGTGCCAGCGCCGCAAGCAGCAGCAGGGCGACGATGTTGGTGATCTTGATCATCGGGTTGACCGCAGGCCCGGCGGTGTCCTTGTAGGGATCGCCGACCGTATCGCCGGTCACCGCGGCCTTGTGGGCTTCGGAGCCCTTGCCGCCGTGGTGGCCGTCCTCGATGTACTTCTTGGCGTTGTCCCACGCCCCGCCGCCGGCGGTCATCGAGAGCGCGACGAACAGCCCGCCCACGATCACGCCCAGCAGCAGCGCGCCCAGCGCCGCAAAGCCGTTGTCCTGTCCGGCGATCGCGGTGATCACGAAATAGACCACCACCGGCGCCAGCACGGGCAGCAGCGAGGGGATGATCATCTCCTTGATCGCCGCCTTGGTGACAAGGTCGACAGTGCGGGCATAGTCGGGCTTGCTGGTGCCTTCCATGATCCCCGGGTTCTCGCGGAACTGGTTGCGCACATCCAGCACCACGTCGCCCGCCGCACGGCCCACCGCGGTCATCCCCATCGCCCCGAACAGATAGGGCAGCAGCGCGCCGAGCAGCAGCCCGACGATCACGAAGGGATTTTCGAGGCTGAAGTCGACATTCGCATCCGGGAAGAAGGTGCGAAGGTCGGTGGTGTAGGCCGCGAACAGCACCAGCGCGCCGAGGCCCGCCGAGCCGATCGCATAGCCCTTGGTCACCGCCTTGGTGGTGTTGCCGACCGCGTCGAGCAGGTCGGTCTTTTCCCGCACGCTGTCATCAAGCCCCGCCATTTCGGCGATGCCCCCGGCGTTGTCGGTGACCGGGCCGTAGGCATCGAGCGCCACGACCATGCCGGCCAGCGCCAGCATCGCGGTCGCCGCATAGGCGATGCCCATGAGGCCGGCGAGGCCATAGGCGATGATGATGCCGGCAACGATCACCAGCGTCGGCAGCGCGGTTGCCTCAAGGCTGATCGCGAGGCCCTGGATCACGTTGGTGCCGTGGCCGGTTTCCGAGGCCTTGGCGATCGAACGCACCGGGCGGTACTTGGTGCCGGTGTAATACTCGGTAATCCAGATGATGAGGCCGGTGATGGCAAGGCCCAGCAGGGCGCACCAGAACAGGCTCATGCCGTTAAAGCCCGCCGTGGCCGCAGCCGCGACAACCGCCTCGCCGGTGGCCGGATCGATCTGCGCGACCACCGCTTCGGCAGCCCCGCCGAGCACCGTGTTCATGTCGCCCAGCGCATAGGTCATCACGCCGTAGATGGCGGGAATCGAGGTCAGCGCGGTGACGATGAAGCCCTTGTACATGGCCCCCATCACGTTGGTCCCGCCGCCAAGGCGCACGAAGTAGGTGCCGAGGATCGAGGTGACGATGCACACACCGCCGATCAGCAGCGGCAGCGCCATCATCGGCAGCAGCATGTCGCCCAGGTCGGTGAGCAGCAGCGCGGTCAGCACCATGGTGGCGCCGACGGTGACGACATAGGTCTCGAACAGGTCCGCGGCCATCCCGGCGCAGTCGCCCACGTTATCGCCGACGTTGTCGGCGATCACCGCGGGGTTCCGCGGGTCATCCTCGGGGATGCCGGCCTCGACCTTGCCGACAAGGTCCGCGCCGACATCGGCCGCCTTGGTGAAGATCCCGCCGCCAAGCCGGGCAAAGATCGAGATCAGCGAGGCGCCGAAGGCAAGGCCGACAAGCCCGTCGATCACCATGCGGCTCGACGGGGAAAGGCCCATCGGCCCGATCATCACCGCAAAGAACACCGCGATGGCGAGAAGGGCAAGGCCGGCCACCAGCATGCCGGTGATCGCGCCCGCCCGGAAGGCGAGGGTGAGACCCGCCTGGAGCCCCTGCGAGGCGGCCTCGGCAGTGCGCACGTTCGAACGCACCGAGATATTCATGCCGATATAGCCCGCAACGCCCGAAAGCACCGCGCCGGTGACAAAGCCGATCACCGCGGTCGTGCCGAGCGCGAAGGCGACGATCGCCGCGACGACGACGCCGACGATCGCGATGGTCGTGTATTGGCGGTTGAGGTAGGCCTGCGCGCCTTCCTGGATGGCGGCGGCGATTTCCTGCATCCGCGCATTGCCCGCGCTTGCGCCGAGCACCTGGCTGCTGGTGACGATGCCATAGACAATGGCAAGCACCCCCAGCCCAATCGAAATGAGCAATAGATTCACGAGCAATCCCCTCTCGTCTTTTTTATGGTGCCCCCCCGTGGGGGAGCCCGGCGCGCCTCGTTTGATCCCGTGGGCGCGGGGGCCACAGTCATAGGGGCTTGCCGGGGGCTGGCAAGCCTCAGGGAGAGTGCCAAGGCCGGTTTTGCGCCGGTTTCAGCGTTTTTAGGAGGCGTGCGCGCCCGCTCAGCCGTGGCGGTAGCCGAGGCTTGCCGGGTCGCCGAGGGGCTTGCTGTCGAGCAAAAGCGGTGCTGTGCCAGAGGCTTGCACTGTGCCGATCCGGTGGGCAGGGACAGGCAGGACGGCCGAGGGCGGGGCGGTGAAGAGCAGCTCGTAATCATCGCCCCAGCGCAGGCATTTTTCGAACTGCGCCGGATCGGCGACGGGGATCGCCTCGCGGTCGAGCGCGAGCGTCATCCCGCTTGCTTCGGCGATGCGGAAGGCATCGAGCAGCAGGCCATCGGAGATGTCCATCATCGCGCTGACCAGCGGCGCGAGCGCGCGGCCTTGGGCAAGGCGCGGGACGGGGCGGTCGAAGGCGGCGCGGTGGGCGGGGTCGCCTGCAAAACCGAGCATCGCGCGGCCCACGGGCCCGGTGATCCACACCCCGTCGCCCGCCCGCGCCCCGCTCCTTGCGGGAACCGGAGTGCAAGTCGCCCGCCCGATGGCCGTCAGGCCGAGGGCGCGCGGGCCGGCGGCAGCGATGGTGTCTCCGCCGAGCAGGGGAGTGGCGAAGTCGGCCAATGCCGCGCGCAGCCCTTCGAGAAACCGCGCATCATCGCGCCCCAGCATGTGCCCCATCAGCACGCCCACCGGCTCGGCGCCCTTCGCCGCAAGGTCGGAGAGGTTGGTGGCGACCAGCTTCCATGCGACGTCGGCCATGTCCGCATCGGCGCGAAAGTGCGTGCCCTCGGCCATCATGTCGTGGGTGATGACGAGGGTTTCGGAGCCGATCTCCAGCACCGCGCAATCGTCCAAAAGCCCGCGCGCGCCCGGATGGAGCGGCAGGGCGCGCAGGGCGGCGATGAAACCGGGCTCGTTCAGCCCCGCGCGTCCTTGGCCACCGCATCGAGGATGCCGTTGACGAACTTGGCCTGACGGTCGTCGAAGAAGGCCTTGGCGACCTCGACATATTCGTTGATCGCCGCGGCCGCCGGCACATCGGCGCGGGCGATCAGCTCGTAGGTGCCTGCGCGCAGCACTTGCAGCATCGCCTTGTCGAGCCGTTCGAGGCTCCATCCGGCGGCGAGCTTGCCCGCCACCAGCGCGTCGATCTCCTCGCGGCGCGCAGCGACGCCGCGCACCACGTCATCGAAGAACGGCACTTCGGCATCGGCATATTCGGCCGTGTCGAAATCCTCGTCGTCGATGGTGCGGCCGAGGCGATGCTGGTGGAATTCGTCGAGCAGCCGGGCGAGCGCGGTGCCCTCCATGTGCTGCTGGTAGAGCGCCTGGACAGCGGCGAGCCGGGCTGCGGAACGCGCTTGCGAGCGGGCGGGGTGGTTCATCGGTTTCTCAATTCAACGGATTTGGCATGGGCCGGCAGTCCCTCGGCATGGGCGAGGGTGGCGGCAGCGGGGCCTATGCGCGCGAAGGCGGCGGCATCGAGGCCGAGGAAGCTGGTGCGCTTCATGAAGTCAAGCACCGAGAGCCCGCTCGAAAAGCGCGCCCGGCGCCCCGTGGGCAGCACGTGGTTGGGCCCGGCGACATAATCGCCCACGGCCTCGGGCGTCATGCGGCCAAGGAAGATGCTCCCCGCATGGCGGATCGCGGCAAGGTAGGGCTCGGGGTCATCGACCGCGATCTCGACATGCTCGGCGGCGAGGCGGTTGGCGAGGGCGGGGGCTTCGGCGAGCAGGTCGTTGACGACGATCATAACCCCATGCGCATCCCACGATGCGCGCGCGGTCTTGCCGGTGGCAAGCTGGGTGATCTGCAAGTCGATGCAATCTTCCACCTGCCGCGCGAAGCCCGCATCGTCGGTGATGAGGATCGATTGCGAGGTCGGGTCATGCTCGGCCTGCGAGAGGAGGTCGGCGGCGATCCAGTCGGGATCGTTCCTGCCGTCGGCGATGACGAGGATTTCCGACGGGCCCGCCACCATGTCGATGCCGACCACGCCGTAAAGCTGGCGCTTGGCCTCGGCGACCCAGGCATTGCCGGGGCCGGTGATGACATCGACGGCACGGATGCGCTGCGTGCCATAGGCGAGCGCGCCCACCGCCTGCGCGCCCCCGATGCGCCAGATCTCGTCCACGCCCGCGATATGCGCGGCGGCGAGCACCATCGGGTTCGACTGACCCTTGGGCGTGGGGGTAACGACCACCAGCCGCTCGACCCCCGCGACCCGCGCGGGGATCGCATTCATCAGCAGCGATGAAGGATAGGCCGCGCGCCCGCCCGGCACATAGAGCCCCGCCGCATCGACCGCCCGCCAGATCGCGCCCAGCCTGACGCCTGCCGCATCGACATAGTCGCGGTTCGCCGGAAGCTGCGCCTCGTGATAGGCGCGGATACGCGCGGCGGCGAGTTCGAGCGCCTCGCGCAAGGTCTGGTCGAGGTCGTTATAGGCCTGCGCGCAGCGCTCGCGGGTGATCACCCAGTCGCTCTCGTCCACCAGCGCATAGCCGTCGAAGCGCTGGGTGTATTCCACCAGCGCCGCATCGCCGCGGCCCTTGACCGCCTGGAGGATGCCCGAGACCTGCCCCGCGACATCGCTGTCGGTCTCGCGCCGCGCATCGACGATCCGCGCGAACTTCGTCTCGAAATCGGGATCGAGCGTGGAGAGGAGCTTTCCAGTCATGCGGCGGCTTTCTCGGCGCGGTCCTCGGCCTCGCGGCGGAAGGCATCCACCAGCGCGGCGACGCGGCGGTCGGTCTTGAGGGCGGTGCGGTTGACGATCAGGCGCGCGGAAATCTCGAGGATCACCGCGGTCTCCACGAGGCCGTTCTCGCGCAGGGTGGTCCCGGTCGAGACGAGGTCGACGATCTGGCGGGCGAGGCCCAGCGAGGGGGCCAGCTCCATCGCGCCGTTCAGTTTGACGCATTCGGCCTGCACGCCAGCGGCCTCGAAATGGCGGCGGGTGAGGCTCGGGTATTTGGTCGCGACGCGCAGGTGGCTGATGCTGCCCGCCTCGTCGGTGTCCGACGCCATGCGCGCCACCGAAAGCCGGCATAGCCCGATGCCGAGATCGACCGGCGCGTAGAGATCGGCGTAGTCGAATTCCTCGATCACGTCCGAGCCCACGATCCCCACCTGCGCCGCACCGTGGGCGACGAAGGTCGCGACATCGAAGGCGCGCACGCGGATCAGGCGCATGTCGGGGCGGGTGGTGGCGAAGGCCAGCGCGCGGCTCTTGGGATTGTGGAAGTCCGCATCCGGCTCCACCCCGGCGCGCGCCATCACCGGCAGCGCCTCGTCGAGGATGCGCCCCTTGGGGACAGCGAAGGTGAGCTGTCCGGTATTGTCGGGAAGGCCGATGGTGGTCATGATCGCGGGCGCACTTAGGGTCGGACGGGAAAAAGGGCAATGGCAATGGCGGCGGGCGAGGCGGGAATCATGGGCCTCGAGGACTTTACCGCCGCGCTCGAATGGCAGGCCCGCCATGCCGAGGAAAACGGTGCTCCCGCCACGGCCCGCGTGATCCGCGCGCTGGCGGGAGTGCGGGCGAGCGACACCGCGACCGGACGGCGGATCGCCGGGTGGCAGGGCCTGACGCTGAAGGACGCGATGCCGCTCAGGATTGCAGGCGGCTTTCACCATCTGCTGCTGACCGGCGCCGACGCGCGGCTGGCGGCGGTCTACTCGGGCGACATCACCGATCAGGACGAGGTCGATGCGCTGGTGCTCGATCTGGCGCAAAGGTTCGATGCGCGGCTGCTGCCGTGGCTCGACGGCCCGCCGCAGACCAACGAGGCGGGGCGCTCTGCCAGCATCATGGCAGGGCTGCTGTGGCTGGCGCAGCGGGTGCGTGTCACCCGGTTCGATCTGTTCGAACTGGGCGCGAGCGCGGGGGTCAACACGATGCTGGACCGCTATTTCTTCCGATTGGGCGATACCGAGGTCGGGCCTTGCGCCTCGCCGATGCGGATCGTGCCGGAATGGAAGGGGGCCGCGCCGCCTGCGCCGCCTGCGGATTTCGCGATCACGGGTGTGAAGGGTTGCGACATCGCCCCGATCGACCTCGCCGATCCCGCGGCGGCGCTGCGGCTCAAGGCCTATGTCTGGCCCGATGCCGCCATGCGCATGGCGCGGATCGACGCCGCGATTGCGCTGGCGGCCCGGCAGCCGCCCGCTCTGGTCGCCGCCGATGCGGGCGATTTCGCCGCCGCCATGCTGGTTCGCCCCCGCGAGCCGGGCACGGCGCGGGTGATGTTCCATTCGATCATGTGGCAATACATGCCCGCCGCCACGCAAAGCGGCATCACCGCCGCCTTCGCGGCCGAGGGTGCGGCGGCGACACCCGAAACGCCGCTCGGCTGGATTGCGCTCGAGACCGATCCCGCCACCTTCCGCCACGAATTGCGCGTCCGCCTGTGGGACGGCGCAGAGCATCACGGCGAGGAGCACCTGCTCTCCCACGCCCACCCGCATGGCGCGTGGGTGGAGTGGCTGGCGGGCTAAGCCGCCAGAAACGCCTCGATCGCCGCATTCACCGCATCCGGCGCTTCCCACGGCACGAAATGCCCGCAATCGGGCACGCGCACGATGGTCAGCGGGTCGATGATCTCGTCCAGCCCGTCGAGATTTTCGGGCGGCAGGGCGAGATCGTCGAGCGCCCAGATCACGAGGCAAGGGATGGTCAGCTTGGGGAGCGCCGGGGGCGTCCAGCCTTCGGGAATGGCGAAAGGCGCATCCATCACCGGCACGTCGATGGGGCTCGCGCGGTAATAGTTGAGCATCCCGAAGGCCGCATCGCGGTTCTGCCAGTCGAGGAGCAGCTGGTCGCGTTCCTCGGGCTCCATTGCGGAGGGGCGGTCCCACTTCACTTCCTTGAGCAGCAGGCCGGTGAGCCCGTGCTCCTTGACCAGCGCGTCATTGGCCGGATCGCGAAAGCCGCGGATATACTGGCTCGCCTCGCGCTGGACGGGGTGGGTGTAGAGCAGGCGCTGGAAGATCACCGGATGCGGCGCATTGGCGATGATCGCCTTGTTCACCCGCGCATGTTGCCCGCCGAGCGCCACGCCCCAGGCAATCGCGCCGCCCCAGTCGTGCCCGACGATGGTGAAATGCGCGATCCCCAGCGTGTCGGCGAGCAGGAAGATGTCGCCGATCAGATTGGCCGGGGCATAGGCCTCGACGTTTTGCGGCTTCGAGGACCCGCGATAGCCGCGCTGGTCGGGGGCGATGCAGCGGAAGCGGCCTGCAAAATGGCGGATCTGGTGCCGCCACGTCCGGTGGCTCTCCGGGAAGCCATGCAGAAAGATCAGCACCGGCGCATCGACCGGGCCTTCGTCGACGATGTCGAGGTGGATGCCATTGGGCAGATGGACGCGTTTCAGATCAAAGCTCATCATTGCTGCTCCAGCTTGTCCATGTAGCCCTTGGCGACCATGTCTGCGACCTGATCGAACAGGGCTTCGGGCGTGCGGCGCAGCTCGCCCATCATCTTTTCGCCGCCTTCGGCAACGATGATCTCGCGCTCGCCTACCGCAATGCCATCGAGCATCTGGCGCGCGGCGACATCGGCGGGAATGCCCTCGTCGATCGCCTTGTCGCTGCGCCCGCGCTGCGTGCCGTCGGCATTGAGCGCGTTCCTCGACACATTGGTGGCGACCGAGCCGGGGTAGATGGTGTGGACACTGACGCCGTTGATCGACAGCTCGCCCCGCAATGCGTCGGCATAGCCGGCAAGGCCGAACTTGGCGGCCGAGTAGGCCGTGCGCATCGGCACCCCGACCTTGCCCGCGATCGATGAAATGAACCCCAATGCGCCCGATCCGCGCTCCGCCATGTGGCCGATCAGGCCTTGCGTGAAGGCGATCTGGGCCACGAGGTCGACCTCGATGATGTCGCGGTAGACCTGCATCGCGGTTTTCAGCGCGCGGCTGCGCTGCGAAATGCCGGCGTTGGCGAAGGCGATATCGACATGGCCCTTCCAGGCAATGGCTTTGGCTGTGGCTTGGGCCAGCGCAGCATCATCGCGCACGTCGAAGGCGATGATCAGGCTTTCGGTTCCTTTGGCGCCGCAATCCGCCGCGACCTCCTCCAGCCGCGCGGCATCGCGGCCCGACAGCACCACATGCGCGCCCCTTGCGGCCAGCTCGCGCGCCAGCGCAGCGCCGATCCCCGAGGATGCCCCGGTGATCCAAGCCACCTTGCCTGCATAGTCCATCATGTTCTCTCCCGTTTGCGCGAGAGGCTAGCGGGCGTGCGGGCCCTGCGCAATCAGGTTGCGATTGCAGACCGGATCATCGCGGCCAGTTCCACCGGATAGACCGCCTCGTGCCAGTTCTCCAGCTCGCCGAGCGTGAACCAGCGGTGCTGCGTCATCAGCGCCTGTTCGAGCGCGGTGTGGCCTTGTGTGCTGACCTGCGTGTCGGCGACGCGCACGAGGAAGAAGCGCTCGTCCGCCTGCACCGGTTCGCCTTCGACCGTGACGAACTGCGGCGTCATCCGCGCGATCTGCTCGCCCGGATCGGCGGTGATGCCGGTCTCCTCGAACAGCTCACGCCGCGCGGCATCCTCGAAGCTCTCGCCCGGATCGACCTCGCCTCCGGCCGTCACCCAGAAGGGCGGGCGGCCGGGCACATCATAGCGGAACATCAGCGCGCGGCCCTCGGGGTCGAGCACGATCAGCCGTGCGGCCGGGCGCAGGCGCAGGGCGGGATCGAGACCCGTCATGCCTCCGGCACGCTCGCCCTGATCGCCACGGCATGCACCCGCTGGCCGACGATGTCTCCCAGCGCCGCGATCACCGCGCGCTGGCGGGCGAGGCGGTTCATCGGGGCGAAGGCGGCGGCCTCGATCTCCACCGTGAAATGCGATTCGCCCGAGCCATCGTCGCCCATGTGGCCCGAATGCTTGGCGCTGTCGTTGATGATCGCGAGCCGGGTGGGCGCGAAGGCCCGGGTCAGGAGCGCATGCATTTCCTCGGCGAGGGACATCGGGTCTTTCCTTCTTTGCAAGCTTGCGCGGCGGGTTGGGTCTTGGAACTTGGGGCGGCAATCGCCATTCAGCACGCTTATGCCTTCACCACGATTCCACGGCCGCGTCGAGAGCCCCGGGCGCGCCTGCGAAGCCCCGGGCTGCCGCGAGGCGGGCGAATTCCGCGCGCCCGGGCGGCGGCCGCACAGGGCAGACGGGCCGGGCGAGTGGCGCTGGTTCTGCCTCGATCACGTGCGCGAATTCAACGCCGGATATGACTGGTTTGAAGGCATGAGCGCGGAAGAAATCCTGCGCGCGCAGTCGCCGATCGCCGGCTGGCAGACCGAAAGCCGGGTATTCCGCCCCACCGCCGGTATCGCCGATGGTCCGCGCTGGGCCGACTATGCCGACCCATTGGACGCCATCAGCGCCCGCGCCCGCGGCATCAGGTCGCGCGCCGAACGCGAGGCGAGGGCCGCGATGTCCGGGCGGTTCTCGAAGGAGGAAGCCGCCGCGCTCGAGGTGATGGGTCTCGGCTCGGACACCGACCGGACGCGCCTGCGGCGGCGCTATTCCGAACTGGTGCGCCGCTACCACCCCGACAGGAACGGCGGTGACCGCGCGCACGAGGCGCAGCTGACCGCCGTGGTCGATGCCTACCAGCTGCTCAAGAAAAGCGCCGCCTTCGCCTGATCAGCGTGCCTCGCACAGCGCTGCAAGCTGCGCGGCCGCCGCGTCCCAGCCCTGGATGAAGCCCATCGCCTCGTGCTGGTCGCGCGCTTCCTGCGACCAGTGCCGCGCGCGGGCGGTGTAGCGGGTGCCGTCACCCTCGGGCGCTACTTCCCAGATGCCGATCATGAAGGGGCCCGACGGCTGGAGATCGCTGGTGATCGCGTCGGTGACCGCGAACATCCGGCCTTCCTCCCAGGCGAGGAAGATGCCTTCCTGCGGCATCTCCTCGCCCTCGGGCCCGATCATCACCATCGCGCTGCGGCCGCCGGGGACGCGGTTCTGTGCGACCACCTCGGCGCGCCACGGGCGGGGGCACCACCATTCGTTCATGCGGTTGACCATCGCGTCCCACACCATGCCGGGCGGCGCCGCGATGAGGCGGGTGACGCTCAGTTCGTTCATTGTCCGGCCCCCTGCGCCGCCTTGATGATCGCGGCGTCGATGGCGTTCGCCTCGGCATAGGCGGGGCGCTGGGTGATGCGTTCGACATAGGCGCGGAAGGCGGGGCGTTCCGGGATCGAGCCGAACCTCAGGCCCCACACGAACTGGCTGCCGACATAGGTATCGGCCATGGTGAAGCGGCTTCCGGCGGCAAAATCATGGGCCGAAAGCCAGCTGTCGAGCGCATCGAGCGCAAGATCGAGGCTGCCGAAGCCCGCCATGCCCTGCTTGCCCTCGGGCACTTCCCAGCCCATCGCCTTGCCAACCACCGCCTGCTCCAGCGGCCCGTTGGCAAAGAACAGCCAGCGGAAATAGGCGGCCTTCTCGTGCGCGTCGGGCAGCAGGCCTTTGTCGGGATGCATTTCGGCAAGGTAGTGGTTGATCGCGGCGCATTCGGTGACGATGTGGTCGTGAGCGCCGTGGTGGTGGACGAGGGCGGGGACCTTGTTCATCGGGTTGATGGTCTTGAAGCTGTCGGGCCGGGTCGCCCAGTCAAACACGACATGCTCGTAATCCGCGCCCGCCTCGTGCAGCGCCCAGCGCGCAATCTGCCCGCGGCTCATGGCGACGGTGTAGAAGGTGAATTCGGCCATGGTTCCCTCTCCCTTTGAACCCTTCAAACCTGCCGGAACGCCCAGCGCAAGGTGCGGCCCATGCCCCATGTGGCGGCGCGTGCGGGAAGCGCGGTGAGCACCGGGCGGTGCAGGTTCAGCATCGCCGCCGCCCAGCCGGGCAGCATGGCGACGGCATCGGCGGTGATCATGGTCTGCACGGCCAGCGGCGTGCCGGGCGGGCGCTGCGAGAGCACCAGCTGTGCGACCTCGCGCGCCTCTTTCGAGGTGGCCAGATCGTGGCGCAACTCGCGGAAGATGCGGTCGGCCTCGGCGCGGGTCTCGGGCACCGGATCGGCACCCAGCATCCGGGCGATCACCGCGAACTGGCGGTAATATTCGTCCTGCTCGGCCACCGGCATCGCGGGGCGGACGTGGCGGATATAGCCTGCAAGGAAGCTTTGCGCCTCGGTGACGTGGACCCAGGCGAGGGTCCTCGGATTGGTCGCCTGATAGGGCGTCCCGTCAGGGAGCGCCCCGCCGACCCTGGCATGGATACGGTTGACCCGGTCGATGGCCCCCAGCGCCGCGTCGCGGTGGCCGAAGGTCGTGACCGCGATGAACCGCGCGGTGCGCCGCAGCCGCCCGTGCATGTCCTCGCGGAAGTTCGAATGATCGAGCACGCCTTGCAGCGCATGGGGGTGGAGCATCTGCAAGAGCAGCGCGCGCACCCCGCCGGTCATCATGCCGACGATATCGGCATGGACCTGCCGGATCGGCGTATCGCGGACGAACAGCGCCTCGTCCGAAGGCGGGGTCGGCGTCTGCCCGGCGCTCGCATCGTGAAACACCCCGCGCACCTGCGATATCAGTTTCAGGCGCAGCGATTCGACCGGATCGGGCATGAAGCGAATATAGGCGCGAACCGCAGGGGCGAAAGGCGCGCTCGTCAAATTGCGAGGCCGGACATGAAAAACCACCGCTTGCAGGCTCGGCCCATGCCGTTTAACCGTCCGCCCGCAATGACCAAGATCCCCTCCGGCGCCAGCGCCATGCCCACCCAGCCCGATACCACCGTCGATGTCCGCGAGACCTTCGGCATCGATGTCGACTGGCAGGTCCCCGCCTTCAGCACCCGCGACGAGCACGTGCCCGAGACCGACGGCGCCTATGTCTTCGATCCCGACACCACCCTGGCGATCCTTGCAGGCTTCGCGCACAACCGCCGGGTGATGGTGCAGGGCTATCACGGCACCGGCAAGTCGACCCATATCGAACAGGTCGCCGCCCGCCTCAACTGGCCGAGCATCCGCGTCAACCTCGATGCGCATATCAGCCGCATCGACCTCGTCGGGCGCGATGCGATCGTGCTGAAGGACGGGCTTCAGGTGACCGAGTTCAAGGAAGGCATCCTGCCCTGGGCGCTCCAGCACCCGGTCGCGCTGACCTTCGACGAGTATGACGCGGGCCGCCCCGACGTGATGTTCGTGATCCAGCGCGTGCTGGAATTCGATGGCCGCCTGACCCTGCTCGACCAGAACCGCGTCATCACCCCCAACCCGTTCTTCCGCCTGTTCGCGACCACCAACACCGTGGGCCTCGGCGATACCAGCGGGCTCTATCACGGGACGCAGGCGATCAACCAGGCGCAGATGGACCGTTGGAACATCGTCGTCGCGCTCAACTATCTGAAGCCCGAGGTTGAGCAGCAGATCGTCAAGTCCAAGACGCCGATGGCGGACGACAAGCTGATCGCCGACATGGTCAAGGTCGCCGAACTGACCCGGCAGGGCTTCATGAACGGCGACATCTCGACCGTGATGAGCCCGCG
This sequence comes from Porphyrobacter sp. AAP82, assembly GCF_000331285.1. Taxonomy (GTDB): domain Bacteria; phylum Pseudomonadota; class Alphaproteobacteria; order Sphingomonadales; family Sphingomonadaceae; genus Erythrobacter. Next base: position 29,983 of record NZ_ANFX01000037.1, read on the forward strand.
CACCGTCATCACTTGGGCGCAGAACGCGGCGATCTTCGGCTCGACCGGCTTTGCCTTCCGCCTCTCGTTCCTCAACAAGTGCGACGAGGCCGAGCGCACGCTGGTGGCGGAGTATTACCAGCGCGTGTTTGGCGAAGACCTGCCCGAAGGGGCGGGGAAGAAGCGCTAATCGCTCGCTTGCGCGCCAGTGTGCTAGGCTGGTAACACAGCTTTCACCATGGCGTTCTTCGACCGATTCCGGAAAGGCTCCCGCGCTCGCGCAGACGAGCGGGCGGGCGTGCCTGCCGGGTATTTCCCGACCTATGAATCCATGCGTCCCCTCGACGAGGATGACGACGACGATCTCCCCCGCCCGCGCGTGTCGGGGACGCCTGCCTATGACGACTGGGACGCCAAGCTTGGCCTGGTCGACGAGGTGCTGGCGGGCGCCGAGAAGCAGCGCCTCAGGTGGTGGCAGCGCGGTTACTGGCGCAAGCGCAGCAAGCTGTGGTGGTCGGGGCGGGGGCTGCTCGCCAGCTTCGCCATCCTCGCGCTGCTGGTCGGCTGGCTGACCGTCACCGCGCCGCTCTCCAAGAGCCTTGAACCCATCGCCCCGCCGCAGGTCACGCTGCTCGCCAGCGACGGCACCCCGATCGCGCGGCAGGGGGCGATCGTCGAGGCGCCGGTCAAGGTTTCCGACCTGCCGCCGCACGTGGTGGAGGCCTTCATCGCGATCGAGGACCGGCGGTTCTACAGCCACTGGGGCATCGACCCGCGCGGCATCGCCCGGGCGGCGTGGACGGGCTATGGCGGCGGCTCGACGATCACCCAGCAGCTCGCCAAGTTCACCTTCCTCACCCCCGAGCAGAGCCTCACCCGCAAGGCCCGCGAGGCGCTGATCGCGCTGTGGCTGGAGAGCTGGCTGACCAAGGACGAGATCCTCGAACGCTACCTGTCCAACGCCTATTTCGGCGACAACCAGTACGGGCTTCGCGCTGCGTCCCTGCACTACTTCTACCGCCAGCCCGAGAAGCTCCGGCCCGAGCAGGCGGCGATGCTGGCGGGGTTGCTCCAGGCGCCCTCGCGCTATGCGCCCACCAAGCATTACGACAAGGCGAAGAAGCGCATGGAGCTGGTGGTGCAGTCGATGGTGGACGAGGGCTACCTCACCGCCGCCGAGGCGAGGGCGCTGCCCGATCCGCGCATCGACGTGCGCACCCGCGACGACAACCTGCCGACCGGCACCTACTTCGCCGACTGGGCGCTGCCGCTGGCGCGCGAGGGGCTGGAGGCGGGCTACTCGCAGCAGGTGCTCACCACCACGCTCGACTCCAAGCTCCAGGCGCTCGCCAGCCGCATCGTTGCGCGCGCGCCGCTGGGGGGCGCGCAGGTCGCGCTGGTGGCGATGCGGCGCAACGGCGAGGTGGTGGCGATGGTCGGCGGGCGCGACTACGCCAAGTCGCCCTTCAACCGCGCCACCCAGGCCCGCCGCCAGCCGGGCTCGACCTTCAAGACCTTCGTCTACCTCACCGCCCTTGAGGAAGGCTGGGAGCCGGACGACGCCATCCCCAACACCCCCGTCACCCAAGGCTCCTACCGCCCCGGGAACGCGCGCGAGCAGTACTCGGCCCAGATCACGCTCGAGGACGCCTTCGCCTCCTCCTCCAATGTCGCCGCCTTCCGCCTGTTCCAGGCGGTGGGGAGCGACAAGGTGATCCGCACCGCGCGCCGCCTCGGCATCACCGCCCCGATGGCCGAGGGCGACCCGAGCCTCGCGCTCGGCACGACCTCGATGACGCTGATGGAGCTCACCGCGGCCTATGCCGGGATCGCCGCCAATGCCTACCCGGTCGAGCCCCACGCCTTCCCGCGCGGCGAGCGGAGCTGGTGGGAGTGGATGACCACGCCCTCCAAGTCGATGTCATCGGCCACCCACGAGGACCTCGAGGGGATGCTGCGCGCCGCGATCAACCGCGGAACCGGGCGCAGGGCGGCGCTGCCCATCGCCAACTTCGGCAAGACCGGCACCACCCAGGACTACCGCGACGCGCTGTTCGTCGGATATGCGGGCGACCTGGTGGTCGGGGTGTGGATCGGCAAGGACGACAACACGCCCCTTGCCGGCGTCACCGGCGGCAGCCTGCCGGCGCGCATCTGGCGCGACTTCATGTCCGGCGCGCTGCGCATCGAGGGCGCGCCCGCGCCTGCCGACACCCCCGATCCCGAAGGCCCGGTCCAGCCGCTCGACGTGATCGAGGGCGGCGAGATCCCGCTCGGCCAGGATGGCACCAGCCTCAAGGTCGACGAGAACGGCGTCTCGCTCAGGCAGGACGGCGTGCCGGTCGAGGTGCGGGTCGACGAAGGCGGGGTGGTGGTCAGACCCGCCGCCGCGCCCACGTCGCCGCCGTAACGCCGTTCAGCTTGGGCCGTGTTGGAGACACATGAGACACTGTCCAGGGGCGGAAATCCGGGGCTTGCGCAGGCCCTCTCCAAAGCAGGCAAAAGGGCGGTGCGACTCGTCATGACCGCCACCCTGACAGGCGCGGGCGATGTAGGAAAATCCCTTCAGACCATCAGGATATTCATGACCGCCGTGGCGATCGGCCGGGCGCGGTCCGATTGCCACGCCTCCACGCTCACATTGGCGTTGCGCCGCCCCAGCCGGGTGATGCGCCCCACCGCAAAGCTCGCCTCGGATTTGCCCGCGGCGAGATATTGCACGGTGATGTTGATCGGCTTCAAGAGCGGATCGCGCCCTGCCGCGACCAGCGCGGTGCGCAAGGCGGCATAGCCCGCATTCTCGAGCAGGCCTGCGGTCGCCCCGCCGTGGAAGTGCTGCGGGCGGCCTTCGACCACGGGCCCGAAATCGACCGTCAGCACCGGCATTCCGCCCTCGTCCTCGCCGGTCAGCCTTACCCCGAGCGAGCGGGCATAGGCGGGCAGTTCCCCGAATGTCATGGGCGCCTCAGGCATCGCCGCCCCCCTGCAATGCCGGATTGGCCTCGCGCGGATCGGCGCCGATGGTCATGAAGCAGCCCGCGACATGCGCGACCGGATCATCCGGGCTTTCGTCATAGGCGATGCCCCGCACGAAGGCGGCCGAGCGCGTGATGCGGTAGCATTCGACCCGGCCGCGCACGCTTGCCCGCTCGCGCGCGGGGCGCTGGTAATCGACCCTGAGGTCGAGCGTCGCTACAGGCTGGAAGGTGCCGCGCGTCTGCCAGATCGCCATGCCGCTCGCCATGTCCATCAGGCTGATGATCGGGCCCGAGGCGAGCACGTGCCGGCTCGAATCCCCGATCAGGTCCTCGCGCCACGGCAGTTCCAGCTCGACCCAGTTGTCGCCCTGTTCGGTGAACCTGAGGCCCAGCCAGCCGGTGTGGCCATGGCGGAAGAACCACTTGGAGGCCTCGCGCGCGTCGAACCGGGGGGTGGCAGGCGTGTTCATGGGGGAGCGCATAGGGCGAGGGGAGGGCGGCGCGCAATGGTGGAATTTCGAGGGCACTCTTGTCTCCCCTCCCCTTCAGGGCAGGGGCAGGGGGTGGGGACGTCCTGCAAGCGATGCAGTTCGGGGAAAGCCCCCACCCCAACCCCTCCCCTGAAGGGGAGGGGCTAGCAGGTCACCCGAAAAGCACCGCGACGCCCCACACGATCAGCGCCAGCACCAGCACGATCAGGAACAGCCGCCAGCAGCCCCGTCGGCGGCGTCGGTCGGGAGCGAAGGCGTCGACGGCAGCATCGGCGCCGATGTCGGCCAGCAGGTCGATGGCCGTCTCGGCGACATCGCCGACAACCTCGCCGATGCCGTCCTCGACCATCTACAGCACGCCCCCCGCCAGCCGGTCGATCGCGCCCTGCAGGATTACCGCGGCGGCATGGCTGTCGATCGCGGCGGCGCGCTTAGCGCGGCTTATGTCCTGGCCGATCATCGCGGCTTCGGCGGCCTGGGTCGACCAGCGCTCGTCCCACAGGAGGACGGGCAGGACGAAGGCCTCGGCGCAGTTGCGGGCATAGGCGCGAGAGGCCTGCGCGCGCGGGCCTTCGGTGCCGTCCATGTTGCGCGGCAGGCCGAGGACGATGCCCTTCACGTTGCGGCTTTTGACAAGCGCGGCGAGCGTCTCGCGGTCGCGCCCCCACTTGCCTCGGCTGATAGTGGTGCCGTTGGTGGCAAAGCGCCATCCGGCATCGCAGGTCGCGGTGCCGATAGTCTTGGTGCCGAGGTCGAGCCCGAGCAGCACGCCGCCCGCCTCGCCGACCGCCTCGGCAAAGCCGCGCGCGTCCTCGAAAATCAACCCGCGGCCTTCCACGCGCCCGCCCTGCGGATCACGTCGGCCTGCGTGTTCGCCCAGAACAGCGGCAGATCATAGACGTGGTAGTTGTTGCCCGGCAGCACATAGCTGCCCATTTCGGGCGGCGGCCCGATCAGCAAGAGGCCCCGCTTGTCGCACCGCGCCGGGACGAGGGCGGGGACAAGCGCGCCCTTTTCCATGCTGTCCTCGGGCACCAGCGTGCCGAGGTTGGCGCTGGCAGGCGCCGCGCCGCCGGTGAGGCCGGTGAGCGGATTGGTGCAGAGCATCGGCTCGGTGCCCGGCAGCTTGCCGTCGAGCGCGGGGGCGCTTTCGTAGGCTTCCAGCACCAGCGAAGGATCGGCCGGTTCGGCAAAGCTCGACCAGCTGATGACGCAGCCCGTCTGGTCGGCGGCGGTGCAGGCGGGCAGGCCCATGACGGGCAGGTCATGCAACGGCGAGACCGGCCAGCCGATCAGATAGGCCGCGACCAGCCGCGCGGCGAGGGGGGTGCCTTTCACCTCCTCGGCGATCAGGCGCTTCAGGTGCAGCGCGCCCTGCGAGTGCCCGGCAAGCACGATCGGCGTGCCCGGATCGACAGTGGAGAGGAAGAAGCGGAACGCCTCGCGCACGTCGGCAAAGGCGGCGTCGATGGCCTTCCTGCCCTCGGGCGCGTCGGTGAGGAAGGCGCCGAAGGTCGCCTGCCGGTAGCGCGGGGCCCAGATTTCGCTGGCCGCGTTGAAGGGGCTCGCCATGCCGCGCAGATAGATGCGGGCGATCCGCTCGGCCTCGGGATCGCCGCCGTTTGCGAGCGGGGCGTTCCAGCTCGAACGGTTCACGTAGCTGGTGGGGTGGACGAAGAACACCGCGAAGGCGCGCGCGCGCTTGGCCGGGGCGGAGCCCGGAGCTGGGGGCGCTGCGGCCGGGTCGGCATAGGCGGGCTGCCAGCGCGCCGGGTCGCTCACCCCGATGCCGGGGCGCGAATACCACAGGCCGGGGTCTTCATAGGCATTGGCCGAAAGCGGCGTGACCGGGGTGAAGGCCGCCGTGGGCACCATCGCCAGCCGCGTCAGCTCGGCCGGGAAGCGCGCCAGCAGGAACGAGCCTGCGATCACCAGAATGATGCAGAAGGCGAAGACATAGAGGAACTTGCGTGCCATATTTACTTGGCGGCCGCGCCCTTGGTCTCGGCAAGGGCGGGCCTGAGGGTGGTCCACGCGCGGTCGCCGCGCAGGCTGGTCCACCAGCTTGCAGGGTTCCAGGTGGTCGATCCGTCGAGGCTGAAGGTGATGAACTCCGCGCGCCCGCCGATATTGGCGAGCGGCACCGCCCCGCCCAAGCCCCGCGGCAGGGCGGCGCGGCTGTCGGCGGACAAATCGCGGTTGTCGCCCATCACGAACACGCTGCCTTCAGGCACCTTGTAGGGGCCGAAGCTGTCGAGCTCCTGGTTGATGAAGTCGATGGTAAGGAAGGTCGCGCCGTTGGGGAAGGTCTCGCGCCAGGTCGGCGGATCGAAGTAGTCCTTGCCGTCCGGGCCGGTCTTGCGGAACTCCTCGTAATTGTCGAGGCAGGGGTGCTGGCCGCCGTCGTCCTGGCACATCAGGTCAGGCTCGAAGGGCAGGCGCACCGCGGGCACGACCTCGCGCTTGATCGGGTTGCCGTTGAGGATGATGAGGCCGCCGCGCACCTCGATGGTGTCACCCGGCAGGGCGACGACGCGCTTGATGTAGTCCTCGTCCCGCATCGGGTGGACGGGGATGACGATGTCCCCATATTCGGGGGTGGCCGGCCAGATGCGGGTGCCCGAGCGCGGCAGCAGGTGGAAGCTCGCCGAGGCCCAGGACCAGCCGTAGGGATATTTGCTCACCACCAGCCGGTCGCCCACCCACAGGGTCGGCATCATCGAGGTCGAGGGGATGTAGAAGGGCTTGGCGACCAGGCTGTGGAATGCCAGCACCGCGAGCAGCATCAGCGCAAGGCCGCGGATTTCGGCGAACCAGTTGATCTTGTCGGGCGTTTCGCTGTCGGTCACTGGCGGGCTTTCGATGGTAGCCATGGCGGGGGGCCTAGCGCAGGGGGATGGCTTCGATGATCACGAAGGCCTGCGCCCAGGGGTGATCGTCGGTAAGGGTGAGGTGAATGCGCGCCTCATGGCCTTTCGGGCAGATTTCTTCAAGCCGCAAAGCCGCGCCGCCGGTGAGCGCAAGGGTCGGCGCGCCCGAGGGCGCGTTGACGACACCGATGTCCTTCATGAACACGCCGCGCCTGAACCCTGTGCCGACCGCCTTGGAGAAGGCCTCCTTGGCGGCGAAGCGCTTGGCATAGGTGCCGGCAATGGTGAAGGGGCGCCGGCGGGCCTTGGCGATCTCGACGGGGGTAAAGACGCGGTTCTCGAACCGCTCGCCATAGCGCGCGAGGGAGTTGGCGATCCGCTCGATGTTGCAGAGGTCGCTGCCCATGCCGATGATCACGAGGCAACTCCAATGAATGCGCTGGTTCGGGCGCGGAGCGACCGCAAGGCCGAACGGCCGCCCGCAGCGACGCGACCTTCAGGTCGCATGAGCGAGGATATCGCTCGCCGGAGGGCGAGCGCAATCAACGAAACGCCCTGATAATGACCGCTACCAGTAGGCCCAGCGCGACCACGTGGAGCATCACCTGCGCCTTGAACAGCGGATGCGCGAAGTCGCCCTTCGCCACGCGGATCGCGCCGACGAAGCCGAAGATCATCAGCGCGAGCCAGCCGACCGCGAAGACCATCATGACCTTCTGGCTCAAGGCAAAGCCGAGGAAGCCCACCGCCAGCAGGAACAGCGCGGCGGCGCCAAAGGCCCAGCGCTTTTGTTCGCCGGTCAGCGCCGGAAGGTCAGGCTCGGTCACCGCGCCCCCCTCACCTTGCGGCGTCCATCAACTCGCGCATCCGTCGGATCGCGTTCTCGAGGCCGACGAACACCGCCTCGCCGATGAGGTAATGACCGATGTTCAATTCCGCGATCTGCGGGATGGCGGCGATTGGCTGGACGTTGTCGAAGGTGAGGCCGTGGCCGGCGTGGGGCTCGATCCCGTTCTTGGCGGCCAGCGCTGCCATGTCGGAGATGCGGCGCAGCTCGCGGGTCACGCGCTCGGCATCGTTGTCGAGGAACGCGTGGGCATATTCGCCGGTGTGGAATTCCACCACCGGCGCGCCCAACCGCAGCGCGGCGTCCAGCTGGCGCTCGTCCGCCTCGATGAACAGCGAGACGCGGATGCCGCTCTCGCGCAGTGCCTCGCAGATCGGCACCAGCGTGTTGTGCATCCCGGCCGCATCGAGCCCGCCCTCGGTGGTGCGCTCCTCGCGCTTTTCGGGGACGATGCAGGCGGCATGCGGCTTGTGGCGCAAGGCGATGGCGAGCATTTCCGCCGTCGCCGCCATTTCGAGGTTCAGCGGCAGATTGGTCGCCGCCTGAATGCGCGCCAAGTCCTCGTCGCGGATATGGCGGCGGTCTTCGCGCAGGTGCGCGGTGATCCCGTCCCCGCCGACAGCCGCGACGATCTCGGCCGCGCGCACCGGATCGGGATGGTCGCCCCCGCGCGCGTTGCGGATGGTGGCGACATGGTCGATATTGACGCCGAGGCGGAGGTGGGAAGGGGTCATGGGGTTCCTTGCGGGCAGGCGGCCGCGGCGAGAAGATCGTGGGCAAAGCCGCTCCCCTGCCACACTTCGCCGAAATCGAAGGGCTTGGTCTGCGAGAAGGCGACGACTGCGATCTTGCGGTCGGGCAGGATGAAGTTGCGCACCTGCACTGCGCCCACATCGCCGCGCCGCTCGACGATCTTCACCGGGCCCTCGCAGCCCTTCAGCGGCACTTCGAATGCCCATTGGCCAAGCGCCATGGAGCCCAGCGCGGGATCGCCCCGCCACATTTCGGCCAGCGCCTCGGGGCCCAGCAGTTCCCCGCGCATCAGGGCGTTGTCGATGGTGACAATGTCGCGCAAGCCCCCATAGAGGCCCGCCGATGCGCCATAGGTCGAAAGGTCGATCCGTGGCTCGCGCTCGCCGTCGATGAACCCCCAGCGCGTCCACGCCTCGCCCGGATAGGCGCCCGGGGTGTCGAGGCCGAGCGGTGCGGCGATGTCGCGGGCGAACAGTTTGTCCCAGGCGACGCCTGTCACCGCTTGCAGGACGGCGCCCAGCACCATGTAATCGCAATTGTTGTAGGCCCAACTGCCGCCCGCCGGGCCGGTGACCGGGCCGGCACAGAAACCGGTGACGGGGTCGCGGCTGCCGGTGAAGCCGGGCTCGTGGAAGGCGGGCGTGTCAGCCGGGTTGGGCAGGCCTGCGCGGTGCTGGAGCAGGTTGCGGATCGTCGCGGTGCCCGCATTGGCCGAGCCGAAGGGGGGGAGATAGGCGGAAACCGGCTTGTCGAGATCGATCCTGCCGCGCTCCACCTGCTGCATGACCAGGATCGCGATCATCTGTTTGGTGACCGAGGCCCAGCGCCAGGTCAGCCCGTCCGCGTCGGACCGTGCGGGCTCGGGAAGCAGGCCGGTATAGCCGTAGCGGTAGAATTCACTGTCCTCGACGCGGGTCGAGATGGCGATGTCACCGTCGAACTTCGCCTGTTCGATCACCGCATTGACGCGTTCGGCATCGAAATCGTCGGCCATCGCCCCCTGCGGAAGCGCAAGTGCCGCGAGGGCGAGGGCGAGGGTGCGGATCATCGGGGGCGCTATTCCTTGCGGCTGCCGGGCTTCGTCACCTCTAAGGCCGCCAGCGCCTCGGGGATGTCGCTTTCGTCATAGGTCGGAAAATCGATGGCGAGCAGCGGGTAGAAAGGCACGCCCAGTTGGGCCGACCCGCAGGACCGGTCGATGATCGCGCATTCGGCGATCACCTCGCCGCCTTCGCGCGCGACCGCGGCAATGGCTTCGCGGCTGGAAAGGCCGGTGGTGACGACATCCTCGACCATCAGCACCTTGGCGCCCGGCTCGATCGCGAAGCCGCGGCGCAGATGGAAGGTGCCCTCGGGCCGCTCGAGGAACAGCGCGTCAAGGCCCAGCGCCCGGCCGACCTCATGGCCGATGATGATCCCGCCCATCGCCGGGGAGACCACCACGTCGATGGCCGCGCGCACATCGGCAGGCAGCCCCGCGACCACCGCCTCGGCAATCCGTGCGGCGCGCGCGGGGTTCATCAGCACCCTTGCGCATTGCAGGTAATGCCCGCTGTGGCGGCCCGAAGAGAGCTTGAAATGGCCTTCGAGCAGTGCGCCCGAGGCGCGGAACTCGGCCAGAACTTGCTCTTGATTCACAGGCGAACTCCTTGGAAAGCTTACGTGTCGGCACCGACTTGCGCGCGCGGCACGGGCCCATGCATAATTTTCTCCCTAGAAGCGCTTGAGGCCCTCGGCAAGCACGGCTAAGGGCGACGATGAAGCTGGCCCGAGGGCTGGCCAAACGCTGTCTGCGGCGGGTCTCGAGGGGGCCGGACGCTGTGGGCAGTATGGGATCAGATTCGAACCACTTGGACACAGTCTCATGGGTCAGAGGGACACCCGTATGAAAAATGCACTCCTGGCAGTCGTTGCTGCCGGGCTCGCGGCGCTGACGCCGCTGAGCGTCGCGGCGCAGGACGCCGCCCCCGCAGCACCGGTGGCGGCCACCCAGGCACCGGCTGCGGCTCCCGCTGACCCTGCCGCGCCCGCCGCCGCTCCGGCAGCCCCCGCAGCCGCGGAAGCGAGCACCTATACCCCGATGGCCCCGACCAAGGGCAAGGGCATGCCGACGTCCTACGAAGACGACGCGATGAAGAGCCTGACCTTCCAGGACCAGTATTCGGCCAATGGCGAATATGCGCTGTGGATGCATGACGTGATCCTGCTGCCGGTGATCACCATCATCAGCCTGCTGGTGCTGGGCCTGCTGCTTTATGTGGTGGTGCGCTTCAACCGCCGCGCCAATCCGGTCGCTTCCAAGACCACGCACAACACCATGATCGAAGTGGTGTGGACGATCCTGCCGGTGATCATCCTGGTGATCATCGCCGTCCCCTCGATCACGCTGCTGGCGCGCCAGTACGAAACCCCGCCCGCCAACGCCGTCACCATCAAGGCGACCGGCTACCAGTGGTACTGGGGCTACACCTATCCCGACCATGGCGATTTCGAAGTTGTCTCGAACATGCTGGACGAGGCCGTCGCCGCCAAGGCGGGCGAGCCGCACCAGCTGGCGGTCGACAAGCGCATGGTGGTGCCCGCCGGCGTGCCGCTGCGCATCCAGACCACCGCGAGCGACGTGATCCACGCCTTCGCGGTGCCCTCGCTGTGGTTCAAGATGGACGCGGTGCCGGGCCGTCTCAATGAAAAGCTGCTGACCATCAAGGAGCCGGGCGTCTATTACGGCCAGTGTTCCGAACTGTGCGGCGCGCGTCACGGCTACATGCCGATCGTCGTCGAAGCGCTGCCGCCGGCCGAATTCGCCGCCTGGGTGAAGGCGCAGGGCGGCACCATGCCCGGCGAGGAAGCCGCCGCGGCCCCGGCTGCCGCCGCCGCCGAGCCTGCCGCCGCCACCACCGCCGGCTGAACCCACCAGATTTGACCTGAGAAGAGTAGCTGATCATGGCAACCACCGCTGAAGGCTTCGACATCCACCACGATCACGGGCATGGCGCCCACGATCACGCGGACCACAAGCCGGGCTTCTTCGCCCGCTGGTTCATGTCGACCAACCACAAGGACATCGGCACGATGTATCTGATCTTCGCGATCATCGCGGGGATCGTCGGGGGTGCCATCTCGGGCATCATGCGGGTCGAGTTGCAGGAGCCGGGCATCCAGTACCTGCAATGGTGGGCCCAGTTCATGGGCGGCGGCAATGATCTGAACACCGCGCTGCACATGTGGAACGTGTTCATCACCGCGCATGGCCTGATCATGGTGTTCTTCATGGTCATGCCGGCGATGATCGGCGGCTTCGGCAACTGGTTCGTGCCGCTGATGATCGGCGCGCCGGACATGGCCTTCCCGCGCATGAACAACGTCAGCTTCTGGCTGACCGTCGCGGGCTTCTTCAGCCTCCTGTTCTCGCTGTTCGTTCCGGGCGGCACCGGCCCCGGCGCGGGCACCGGCTGGACGGTCTATGCGCCGCTTTCGACCAGCGGTTCGGTGGGCCCCGCCGTCGATTTCGCGATCTTCTCGCTGCACCTTGCGGGCGCGGGCTCGATCCTGGGGGCGACCAACTTCATCACCACCATCTTCAACATGCGTGCGCCGGGCATGACCCTGCACAAGATGCCGCTGTTCGTGTGGTCGGTGCTGGTCACCGCCTTCCTGCTGCTGCTGGCGCTGCCGGTGCTCGCCGCGGCGATCACCATGCTGCTGACCGATCGCAACTTCGGCACGACCTTCTTCAACCCGGCCGGCGGCGGCGATCCGGTGCTCTACCAGCACCTGTTCTGGTTCTTCGGCCACCCGGAAGTCTACATCATGATCCTGCCGGGCTTCGGCATGATCTCCCAGATCGTCGCCACCTTCTCGAAGAAGCCGGTGTTCGGCTACCTCGGCATGGCCTACGCCATGGTCGCGATCGGCGTGGTCGGCTTCATCGTCTGGGCGCACCACATGTACACCGTGGGCCTCGACGTGAACACGAAGATGTACTTCACCGCCGCCACCATGGTGATCGCGGTGCCGACCGGCGTGAAGATCTTCAGCTGGATCGCGACGATGTGGGGCGGCAGCCTCAGCTTCAAGTCGCCGATGGTCTGGTCGCTGGGCTTCATCTTCCTGTTCACCGTGGGCGGCGTGACCGGCGTGGTGCTCGCCAATGGCGGGATCGACGACAACCTGCACGACACCTACTATGTCGTCGCGCACTTCCACTACGTGCTGTCGATGGGTGCGGTGTTCTCGATGTTCGCCGGCTTTTACTACTGGTTCCCGAAGATGAGCGGGCGGATGCATTCCGAGCTCCTCAGCCACATCCACTTCTGGACCTTCTTCGTCGGCGTGAACGTGATCTTCTTCCCGCAGCACTTCCTGGGGATGCAGGGCATGCCGCGCCGCTATCCGGATTACGCCGAAGCCTACCACTTCTGGCACCAGATCAGCTCCTACGGCTATTACATCATGGCCGGCTCGATGCTGTTCTTCTTCGTCAACATCCTCTACGCGCTGATGGCCGGCAAGAAGGCCGAGGCGAACCCGTGGGGCGAAGGCGCGACGACGCTCGAATGGACCCTGCCGAGCCCGCCGCCCTACCACCAGTTCGAAACGCTCCCCGTCATCACGGATGCGCACGACTACCACGATCACCGTCCCGCCACCGCCTGAGGGGCGCGGGTCTGATCGGCTCCCTCGCCGGAGCGCAATGAACGAGGGGGAGCGCGGTCCGAGGCCGCGCTCCTTCGCAATGGAACCGCTAGGAACAATGGCAAGCACCGCGCCTTCGACCACCGCCATGATGCCCGCCGAGTGGCGCGATTTCCTCGCGCTCACCAAGCCGCGGGTGATGACGCTGGTGATCTTCACCGCGATCTGCGGCGTGCTGGCGGCGCCCGGGACCATCCACCCCGTGATCGCCTTCACCGCGATCCTTGCCATCGCGATGGGCGCTGGCGGGTCGGCGGTGCTCAACATGTGGTGGGAAGCCGACATCGACGCCGGCATGAAGCGCACCATGAACCGTCCGCTCCCCGGTGGCCGGATGCGGCGCGAGGATGCCCGCGATTTCGGGATCTTCCTGTCGGCGGTCTCGGTGGTGCTGATGGGGCTTGGTGTCGGCTGGCTCGCCGCCGCGCTGCTGCTGGGCGCGATCATCTATTACGCCGTCATCTACACCATGTGGCTCAAGCCGCGCACCCCGCAGAACATCGTCATCGGCGGCGGCGCGGGCGCCTTTCCGCCGCTGATCGGCTGGGTGGCGGTGACGGGCGATATCACCGCGATGCCGCTGCTGCTGTTCGCGATCATCTTCTTCTGGACGCCCCCGCATTTCTGGGCGCTCGCGCTGTTCGTGCAATCGGACTACGCCAAGGTCGGCATCCCGATGCTGCCCGTGGTCGCGGGCGAGCGCGCGACGCGCCGCCAGATCATGCTCTACACGCTGCTGCTCGCCCCCATCGCCATCGCGCCGTGGGCCATCGGGGCCACGAGCTGGATCTACGGTTCGGTCGCGGTGGTGCTCTCGGCGCTGTTCGTGATCCTCGCCCTGCCGGTTTTCACCCGCATGCGCGCCGAAGTGGACGCGATGACGCCCGAGAAGACGCTGTTCAAGTTCTCGATCGTCTATCTCTTCGTGCTGTTCGCCGCGCTGGTGGCCGACCGGCTCGCGGCCTATCAGGGGGTCATCGCATGACCCCGGACGAGGAACGCGAATTCCTCCGCCGCCGCAAGGCCCGCAATCTGGTGGTTGCGGGCACGCTGATCTTCTTCGTCGTGCTGTTCTACGCGATCACCATCGTGCGCATCGGAGGCCAGCACTGATGGCATCGGCCGCGCCCCTTTCGCCTGATACCGCGCGCAGCAACCTGCGCACGGGTGCGATGGCGTTGGCCGGCGCGCTGGCGATGCTGGGGCTGGGCTATGCCTCGGTCCCGCTCTACCGCCTGTTCTGCCAGGTCACCGGCTTCGGCGGCACGACCATGATCGCCTCCGACAGCAAGGCGGCAGCGGCAGCCGCGGCGGCAACGGGCCAGACGATCTCGATCCGCTTCGATGCGACCACCGCGATGGGCATGCCGTGGACCTTCACGCCCGCGCAGGCCACCGACACCGTCACCATCGGCGAGCGCGATATCGCGACCTATGTGGCACGCAACAATTCCGAACACACCATCACCGGGGTTGCCACCTTCAACGTCACCCCCGAACAGGCCGGCAAGTATTTCAACAAGGTCCAGTGCTTCTGCTTCACCGAGCAGACCCTCGCCCCCGGGCAGGAAGTGACCATGCCGGTGCTCTATTTCGTCGATCCGGCGATGCTCGAGGACCCCAACATGAAGGGTGTCGAGCAGATCACGCTGAGCTATACTTTCCACCGCGCCGAGGCGCCGCAGGACGCGGCTCCCCGGAGCACCGATTGATCCGCTAACCCAGGGACGGGAACATCCACATGGCTGGCAAGGCAAACCACGATTACCACATTCTCGAACCCGATATCTGGCCGCTGGTCGGCTCGATCGCGGCGCTGACCTTCACCAGCGGCATGGTGCTGAGCTTCCATCCCGACGTGTTCGGGCAGAGCGGCCAGATCGTTCTCGGCCTCGGCCTTGCCGGGCTGATCGCGACCTTCTTCATGTGGTTCCGCAACATCGTGATCGAAGCCCAGCGCGGCGATCACACCCCGGTGGTGCAGCTGCACCTGCGCTACGGGATGATCCTGTTCATCGCGTCCGAAGTGATGTTCTTCGTCGGCTGGTTCTGGAGCTTCTTCGATTTCGCGCTGTTCCCGACCGCGCTCGAATATGACCACGCCACCGGCGCGACCACCAGCCTGTTCGGCACCGAGGGCGCCGTGGCGGCCTTCATCCCCGAAGGCATGGAGGTGCTCGATCCCTTCGCGCTGCCGCTGCTCAACACGCTGATCCTGCTGTGTTCGGGGACCACGGTGACCTGGGCGCACCACGCGCTGATCCACGGTGACCGCGAGGGCCTCAAGCAGGGCCTGTGGGCGACCGTGGCGCTGGGCGTGCTGTTCAGCGCGATCCAGGCCTACGAATATTCCGCCGCGCCCTTCGGCTTCGGCGGGAACACCTATTCGAGCGCCTTCTACATGGCGACCGGCTTCCACGGTTTCCACGTGCTGATCGGGACGATCTTCCTCGCCGTGTGCCTCTACCGCGCGTACCTCGGCCACTTCACCCCGCGCCAGCACTTCGGCTTCGAGGCGGCGGCGTGGTACTGGCACTTCGTCGACGTGGTGTGGCTGTTCCTGTTCGTCGCCATCTACGTCTGGGGCGGCTGGGGCGCCGAATACCACTGATGAGTGCGGGGCCTTCCGGTCCTGAGCAAAACAAGGGGCAGCCGGGGTTGGTCTCGGCTGCCCTTTCCGGTTTGTGCCCCCGCTGCGGGGCGCACACGCTGTTCGGGGGGGCCGCGCAGTTGGCGGAGGAATGCTCGGCCTGCGGCCTCAACATCCTCAGCCTTGAGCGCGGTGGGCGGTTCGTGGGCGTGGTGACGATGCTGCTGGCGCTGGTGCTGATCCTCGCTGCGCTGGGCGTGGACGAATGGCTGCGCCCGCCGCTGTGGGCGACCTTCCTGTTCTGGGGGCCGGTGACGGTGGCGAGCGTCGTCTTCGCCTTGCGGTTCTGGAAGACCATGTGGGTCTATCACCAATACGAAGAGAGCCAGCCGTGACCCGCCGCATTCCGATCTTCTCGACCATTGTGGTGATCGCTGCGGCGATGACGATGGTGGGGCTCGGCATCTGGCAGCTCCAGCGCAAGGCCGAGAAGGAAGCGCTGATCGTGCGCTATGAGGCCGCGGTCAGCAACCCCCAGCCGGTCACCTATCCCGTCGCATCGCAGACGGCGGTCGACGCGGCGCTCTATCGCCGCAGCACCATCGAGTGCGCCTTCACCAGCGGAGACTGGCGGTCGATCTCGGGTCGCAACGCCAGCGGGCAGAGCGGCTTCGTCCACATCGTGCTGTGCGGGATCGACAAAGGGCCGCCGCAACGCGATCGCACCGCCTATGTGCAGGTCGGATGGTCGCGCGACCCCGCCGCGCCCAAGTGGGATGGCGGGCCGGTCAGCGGGTGGATCGTGCCCAATTCGGAAGGCTTCGCACGGCTTGTCGCCGACCCGCCGCTCGCGGGTCTTGAACCCAACGCCCCCCCCGATCCCGGCGACCTCCCCAACAACCACTTGGCCTATGCCGTCCAATGGTTCTTCTTCGCGCTGACCGCGCTGGTCATCTACGTGCTGGCATTGCGGCGGCGAGGGCGCATTTCTTGATGGCCGCGATTTCCGAGTCAGGAATGTTCCATTTCCCTTGAAATCGCTCTAGGCGCCTTCGCATATGCAATACGTCTCGACACGCGGCAGCGCACCGGCGCTCGATTTCGAAGGGGTCACCCTCGCAGGGCTCGCCAGCGACGGGGGGCTTTATGTCCCCGCCGAATGGCCGCGTTTCACGCCCGATCAGATCCGGGACCTGCGCGGCGCGGCCTATTGGCAGATCGCATGGGAAGTGATGCGCCCCTTCGTCGGCGACAGCCTGACCGACAAGGAGCTCGGGGACATCTGCTCGAGCGTCTATGGCGGCCAGTTCGCCCACGCCGCCATCACGCCGCTGGTGCAGCTCGACGAGCAGCACTGGCTGCTCGAACTGTTCCACGGGCCGACGCTCGCCTTCAAGGACATCGCCCTGCAACTGCTCGGCCGGCTGTTCGAGACCTTCCTCGAACGCCGCGACCAGCGCCTCACCATCGTCGGGGCGACCAGCGGCGACACCGGCTCGGCGGCGATACACGCGGTGGCCGGGCGCCGCCGGACCGAAATCTTCATGCTCCACCCCAAGGGCCGGGTGAGCGACGTGCAGCGCCGCCAGATGACCACGGTGCTTAGCCCCAATGTCCACAACCTCGCGATCGAAGGCAGCTTCGATGACGCACAGGCCCACGTGAAGCGGATGTTCACCGATGGCGCCGTGACGGGCGTGCTCAACCTCGGCGCGGTCAATTCGATCAACTGGGCGCGGCTGATGGCGCAGGTGGTCTATTACTTCGCCTCCGCCCTGCAACTCGGTGCGCCCGACCGCACGGTCGCCTATAGCGTGCCGACCGGCAATTTCGGCGATGTCTTCGCCGGCTATGTCGCAGCGAAGATGGGCCTGCCGATCGAGGTGCTGGTGGTCGCCACCAACGTCAACGACATCCTGCGCCGCGCGATCAATGAAGGCGACTATTCGGCCGGCGGCGTGACCCCCACGATCACCCCGTCGATGGACATTCAGGTTTCCTCCAACTTCGAACGCCTGCTGTTCGATGCCGGCGGGCGCGACGCGGCGGCGCTGGCGGAGCAGATGCGCAGCTTCGAGGCGAGCAAGGCGATGCGCCTCACCAATGCCCAGGGCACCGGCATCCGGGAGCTGTTCACCGCCTTGCGCGCGGACCAGATCGTAACCGCCCGGGCGATGCAATGGGCCTGGCAGGCGAGCGGGCAGATCATCGATCCGCACACCGCCGTCGGCCTGTCTGCTGCGCGCGATGCGGTGAAGGACGATTCGATCGATCTGCGCGTCCCGGTCGTCACCCTCGCCACCGCGCACCCGGCCAAGTTCCCCGATGCGGTCGAGCGCGCCATCGGCATGCGCCCGGCGCTGCCGGCGCGGGTCGGCGACCTGTTCGGGCGCGAGGAAAGCTACGTCGAGATCGCCGGCGATTACGCCGCCACCCGCGATTACGTGCTCGGCCACGCCGGGCAGGCCTGATGGCGGCCCTCGTCCAGCAGCCGCTGGTGATGGTCTGCGAGGGGTGGGATTCGTATCGCCTGCTCGACAGCGGGGCGGGGCGCAAGTGGGAAAGCTTCGGCCCCTACAGCTTCATCCGCCCCGAGCCGCAGGCGCTGTGGCAGCCGCGCCGCGAGCACTGGCAGGCAGCGGGCGAGTTCATCCCCGGTTCGGACGAGGACGGCGGCGGGCGCTGGCAGTTTTCCGGCCGCCTGCCCGATGAAGGCTGGCAGCTCGCGTGGAACGAGGTGCGCTTCACCGCCCGCCCGACGCCGTTCCGGCACCTGCAATTCTTCCCCGACATGGCCCCGGTGTGGGACTGGATGGGCGAGCAGCTCGCCGGGATGGACGCAGCCGAGACCATGAACCTGTTCGGCTACACCGGCCTCGGCACGCTGGCGCTGTCGCAGGCGGGCAGGGTCACCCATGTCGATGCCTCGAAGAAGTCGGTCGCCCAGGCGCGCGAGAACGCCGCGCTGTCAGGGATGGAGGATCGCCCGGTCCGCTGGCTGACCGACGATGCCGCCAAGTTCACCGCGCGCGAGGTGCGGCGGGGCAAGCGCTATGACGGGATCATCCTCGATCCGCCCAAGTTCGGACGCGGCCCCGAGGGCGAGGTGTGGCGGCTCGAGGAGCACCTGCCCGGCCTTGTCCACGATTGCGCGCGGCTGCTGGATGGCGAGAGCCGCTTCCTGTTCCTCACCGTCTATGCGGTGCGCATGAGCAGCCTTGCGATTGCAGGGCTGCTGGAAGAGGCGCTCGGGCATCTGCCGGGCAGAATCGAACATGGCGACCTTGCGGTGCGGGAAGAGGGCGAGGGCGGCAGGCTGCTGCCGACGGCGATCTTCGCGCGGTGGTCGAATAGCTGACGGGCCCACCCCCGGCCCCTCCCGCAAGCGGGAGGGGGTGGGCACGAGCCAAGGCTGGACTTACCCGCCCCATCCTGCCAACGGGCCCCGCAATGACCGACACCCTGACCCTTGAAGTGAATGATCTCGTCGTCGATGTCCTGACCGGCATCTATTCCGAGGAGACCGGCAGGCCCCAGCCGCTGCGCATCTCGATCGCGGCGCGTTACAAGGTGGCGGATCGCTATGATCCCGACACGTCTCTGGACGCGTCGAAGAACTACATGGACCTGAAGTTCGCCGCTTCCGAAGGGCTGCCCAAAGGCGTCCACTTCAAGCTGATCGAGGCGGTCGCCGATCATATCTGCGAGACGCTGTTCGTCGCCGATGCCAAGGTCGAGGCGGTGACGGTCAAGATCGTCAAGCTCGCCATTGCGGAAGGCAACGAGCAGATCGGTATCACCCTCCACCGCCAGCGCCGCTGATCCGATGCAGCGGCAGATCGAGACAGGCCTGCTGCCGGCAAGCGCGCTCGACGCGCAGACCGCCTTCATGGCGCTCCATCTCGAAGCTGCGCGCGCGCTGATTGCCGACCCCGCTGCAAGCGCGCTCACCATCATCCTGCCGCCCGCCGGCCCCGACCACCGCGACTGGCGGCTTGCGCTTGCCCGCGATCTGGCGCGCGAATCTGCCCCCAAGCGGATCAATATTGTCTCGGGCACCCACGGCGAGGCGCTGTCGGCGACCTTGCGCTTTTTGGCAGATGCGCCCGGGGTGACAGGGCAGTATCTGGTATGCCATGAATGATGCCGTGCTGCCCCACGAAGCCCGCCAGCCTGACCTGATCCGCATCGGCGGTGCCCAGCGTCCGCTGGTCGACGGCTTCATGCGCCGCATCACCTATCTGCGCCTCTCGGTCACCGACCGCTGCGACCTCAGGTGTTCCTACTGCATGCCCGAGCGCATGACCTTCCTTCCCAAGAAGGAGGTGCTCAGTCTCGAGGAGCTCCATGATCTTGCCACCGGCTTCATCGCGCGCGGCGTCACCAGGATCCGCATCACCGGGGGCGAGCCGCTGGTGCGGCGCGACATCATCGACCTGTTCGCAGCGCTCGGCCGCCGCATCGGGCCCGAGGGACACGGGGGCCTCGAGGAGCTGACCCTCACCACCAACGGCACGCAGCTCGCGAGCCATGCCGAGGCGCTGGCGAGCGCCGGGGTCAGGCGGGTCAACGTCTCGCTCGACACGCTCGATGCGGCACGCTTCGCGCAGCTCACCCGCCGCGACAGCTTGGGGGCCGTGCTCGAAGGGATCGCCGCGGCCAAGGCGGCGGGGCTCAAGGTCAAATTGAACGCGGTGGCGCTGAAGGGCGTCAACGAGGACGAACTGCCCGATCTTGTCGCTTGGGGCCACGCGCAGGGCCACGACGTCACCCTCATCGAGGTCATGCCGCTGGGCGATGTCGAGGAGGAGCGGCTCGACCAGTATCTCCCGCTCGACACCGTGCGCGAGAGGCTGGCGCAGCGCTGGACGCTCACCGACTCCGCGCACAAGACCGGCGGGCCCTCGACATATGTCAATATCGCCGAGACCGGCGGGCGGCTCGGGTTCATCACTCCGCACACCGGCAACTTCTGTTCGGGCTGCAACCGCCTGCGCGTCACCGCCACCGGCCAGCTCTTCCCGTGCCTGGGCGGCGGCGAGCGGGTCGACCTGCGCGCGGCGCTGCGTTCGGACGATCCCGAGGCGCAACTCGCCGCCGCGCTCGACGAGGCGCTGCGCATCAAGCCCGAGAAGCACCACTTCCGCATGGACGCGCGCGGGGCCGCCCCGGCGCTGGCGCGGCACATGTCGATGACGGGCGGCTGAGCGATGGCGACCGTCGTCCTCCTCGGCAAGCTCGCCGACCTCGGCGGCGCGCCGGCCTTGACGGTGCCGCTGCCGCTTGCCGCCGGGCTCGACTGGGCGGGCCTCAAGGCCGCGCTCCCCGCGATGCTTGCCGAGGCGATCGAGGACCCGCGCGTGCGTGTCGCGGTCAACGGCGCGCTGGTGCCCAACAAGCACAAGCTCCAGGCCGGTGCGGGCGACGAGATCGCGCTCCTCCCCCCCGTCTCGGGCGGCTGATGCGCGACATCCGCCTTCTCGATGCGCCGTTCTTCCCGGGCGCGCTGATCGGGCCCTTCAGCAACGCCAACCCCGGCCTTGGCGGGGTGTGCACCTTTGTCGGCGAGGTCCGCAGCGATACCGGCGTCGAGGCGCTGGAACTCAGCCATTACGCGCCGCTCACGCTGCCCGGGATGCACCAGCTGGCCGACGCCGCCTTCGAACGCTTCACCCTGATGGGCCTGCTGATGGTCCACCGTGTCGGGATGATGCGCCCGGGCGAGCCGATCGTCTGCGTCTCGGCCGCAGCGCTCCACCGGCGCGATGCGTTGGGCGCGGTCGACTTCTGCATGGATCACTTGAAGAGCGCCGCGTGGTTCTGGAAGCGCGAGAAGCGCGCCGACGGCTGGCACTGGATCGAGCCGCGCGCGCAGGACCACGAAGACCTCGCCCGCTGGCAGGGTTGATTTGATTCCGGTCAAAGCAGGAGCTGGCCGCACCGGGTAATCCCGTTCCGACAACGGAAAGGATCACCCCATGAGCCACATCGTCCACGACCTTCTTGCCAGCGGCGACGCGCGGATCGTCGAAGCCCCCGACGCGGCCCCCGTCCGCCACCAGGTCGAGGCCGACCGCAATTTCGGCCTCCCCACCGCGCTCTACGGGGCGACCGTGGCGGGCTATCTCGGCTTCCTGCTGGTGGTCGGCAGCGCCTTTGCCAATCCGGTGCTGGCGATCCCGATGGCGATCTTCGTGGTGTTCATCATCGCCGGCTTCGGCGTGCCCGCGCTGTGGACGCGCCTTGCGGGCAACAGCAGCGCGCCGCAGACCCTCGGCGAGTTCGAGGCGAAGGGCATCCAGACCAATACCGGACGCCTCGCAGCCAAAGACGCGGCCATCCAGGTGCTGATCCTGCCGGTGCTGCTGGTGGTCTGGGGCCTCGCGGTCGCGGTGATCGCCGCGCTGGTGCGCTGACCCGACACGCTCCCCCCGCGGGGCGGCCGCTCCTCTCCCCCGCTGCCGCCCCGACCCTTTGCCCCGGCTCGCGCAAGCGCCGGGGCATTTTGGCTTTGGGCACGGACCTGGCACAAAGGTTAGGCAGCACAGCTGCGGATTGATTCACACCAAGGCACAAAGATGAAGAGCGCAAGGCCGCTACCCGGCACGCCCTCTTTGTGTCTTTGTTTCTTTGTGGGAAAAGCCTTGTGGGCCGCTTTCGCGGCGGGCCTTACCGTCCCGAAATGGCCTGTAACATCGCCGCATCGAGCAGCGCGATCCCGCGCTTGCCCTCGCGGCGGATCGCGCCTGTGTCTTCCAGCTCGCCGAGCTTGCGGCTGACGGTCTCGATGGTGAGGCCGAGCATGTTGGCGATCTCGCCGCGGGTCAGGGGCAGCTCGAAATGACTGGCGAGGTGGCACGAGCTCTCGCTCGCGGCGGCGGCGAAATCGTGGAGCAGGGCGGCAAGCCGCGCTTCGGCGCTGGCGTGGCCGGTGAGTTCGAGGAGGTTGCGGGTCGCCAGCAGGTCCGCCTGGCTGCGGCGCAGCAGCGCGCGGGCGAGCGCGGGGTAATCCTCGATCGCGCGCTCGATGTCGGTGCGCGCGAAGGTGCACAGCCGGCTTTCGGTCAGCGCCACCACGTCGTGATGCGCGAAAGGCGCGAACAGCTCGCCGATGAAGCCGGCCGGGTGGACGAGGGCAAGGATCTGCTCGTTGCCGTCGACATCGATCGCCGAGACCTTGAGCGCGCCGGTCAGCAGGGTGGCGCAGGCCGCATCCTCGTCGCCTGCGGCAAACAGCATCTCGCCGCGCTTCAGCGTGCGGGTGCGGCCGGCGGCGGCCATCGCGTCGCGTTCCTCGGGAGTGAGCACCGCGCAGGCGGCGGTCTCCTTCACCGGACAGGTGGCGCAGGCCAGGTTCATGAGGCGAGCGCTCCCCACAATTGCGCGATCGCCGCGTCCTCGCGGGCGAGGGTCGCGGCGACTTCGCCCTGTGCCGCGGCGAGCGCCGGATCGGGGCTCAAGGCGCCCGCAGCCTCGGCCGCGAGCGCATCGAGCGCGGCCAGCGCGCCAGCGGTCCTGCCGCGCGCCACATCGAGATCGGCAAGTGCGGCCATGGCGGCAGCGCGCTCGCCGCTTTCGAAGGGGCGGCCGGCGGCCAGGCGGACGAGCGCCTCCGCCTCCCGCGCGCGCGCTGCAAAGGTGCTGTCTGCGCTCGCGGCTGCGGCGCGCAGGTCGGCAAGACGGGCGGGGCTGACCGCGGGGCGAATCGGGGCGGACGGCGCAGCGGCCGCGGCCGGCGCGGTGCCATCCTCGAACGGGCGCATTGCCAGCGAAGGGTAATCGCCCGCCGTGCCCGCGCAGCCGGCAAGGCCTGCACAGGACAGTGCGAGAATGGCGGATTTTGTCAGATGTGCGCGCATAGAGATCCCATGTCCCGTTACCATGACACCTCGCGATGGCAAAGCGTCCCGACTGTTCGGTTCGTCCGACTTTTTGGTGACGGGCCGCGCGCGAGGGCGTTGACTTGGAGCCGCCTTTCCCCTAACGGCTCGCCTTCCTTACGGGGCTGCATCTGCGCAGGCCCCGCATTGCCGTTCGGTTTTCGTGGCGCAAGCCGTGCTGCCGGACACTGCACAGACAAGAGAGTTTAAAGCCATGTTCGCTGTAGTGCGCACGGGCGGCAAGCAATATCGGGTTGCCGCCGGAGACAAGATTGCCGTTGAAAAGCTGAGCGGAGAAGCCGGCGATACGATCACGCTGGGCGATGTCCTGCTGGCCGGCGAAGGTGAAACCCTCGCCGATGCCGCTGCGGTGACCGTCTCGGCCGAGATCATCGCCCAGGCCAAGAGCGAGAAGGTGGTGGTCTTCAAGAAGCGCCGCCGTCACAATTATCGCCGCAAGAACGGCCACCGCCAGCAGATGACTCTGCTGCGCATCACCGCCGTCGGCGCGGCTGCTGCCGAAAAGCCGAAGAAGGCCGCCGCCAAGAAGACCAAGACCGAAGACGCCCCCGCGGCGGAATCGGCCGAATAAGGAGCGAGGTGAACCATGGCACACAAGAAAGCAGGCGGTTCGTCGCGCAACGGTCGTGATTCGGCCGGTCGTCGCCTTGGCGTCAAGAAGTTCGGCGGTCAGGAAGTGATCGGCGGCAACATCATCATCCGTCAGCGCGGCACCCGCGTGTACCCGGGCGTGAATGTCGGCATCGGCAAGGATCACACCCTTTACGCGCTTGAAGCCGGTGTGGTGCGATTCCATGCGGGCAAGCTCGGCCGAAAGTATGTCTCGGTCGACGCCATGGCCGAAGCGGCCGAATAAGCGGACGATTCGCTGAAGGGATCGTCCGCAAGGATGGTCCCGGGGGGTGCAAGGCCCTCCATCCGAGGGAGACAGGACCGTCCTCAACCGAGGGGGTCCGTCTCCCTTTCGCGTTCTCCCTCACCAGCGCCGCGTGAATTCGAAAGTTTCGCGGCCATGAAATTGTCATGCGTCGTCCCTAGGGGCAGGCGCGGGGCGAGGAAGGGAGAACTCGTGTTCCATCGCAGCCAGAGACTGTTCCTGAGGCCCGCCTTCCCAGAGGACAGCGCCGCCATTCTCGCAGGCATCGGCGAGGAGGCGATCGTGCGCAATCTGGCGCGCGCGCCGTGGCCCTACACGCCGGACGACGCAGCGCGCTTTGCCGCCTTGCCGCAGAACACGCGCCTGCCGCATTTCCTAGTGACCCTGCCGGGCGCGGGCGTGATCGGTTCGGCCGGGCTTGGCGAGCACCAGGGCGAGGGCGAATTGGGCTACTGGATCGCGCGCGCGCACTGGGGGCGCGGCTATGCCACCGAGGCCGCCAGGGGCGTGCTCGCGGTTGCGCGGATGCTTGGCCACCGACGGGTGGTTGCGGGGCACTTTGCGGACAATCCGGCTTCGGGCAAGGTGCTGAGAAAGCTTGGCTTCGTGCCCACCGGCAAGCCCGGCCAGCGGTTCAGCACCGGGCGCGGGGCGATGGTCGATTCGGTCGAGTATGCGCTCGATCTGGAGGCCGACATGGACCCGGCACCGCTCGCCCGTGCTGCCTGATCAGGGCCTGACCGGGGCCTGGTGAGGCACTGGCACCGTGCGCGCGGGCGCGGGTCTTGTTCGCACCTGCAAATGGCCCTAGGGGCTTGACCCTATGGTCGCCAGAAAGAGGCTAACTCCCGAGGAATCGCGCAGCTCCGCGCTCGAAGCCGCGCGCGCGCTGCTGATCGAGACAGGACCGCAATCGGTGACATTGAAGGCGGTCTCGGCGCGCATCGGGCGCACCCATGCCAACCTCCTGCACCATTTCGGTTCGGCCTCGGGCCTCCAGCGCGCGCTCGCCGAGCATCTCGCGCGCACGGTGTGCGAGACGATCCTCCAGGCGGTCCACGCCAGCCGCGCCGGGCTGGGCTCGGCGCGCGAGGTGGTCGATCTTGCCTTCGACGCCTTCGACCGCGAGGGGGCGGGCGCGCTCACCAGCTGGATGCTGCTGACGGGCAACGAGGATGCGCTCGATCCGATCATCTCTGTGATCCACGACCTGCTCGACGAACTCGCCCCGACCGAACCGCCCGAGCATATCGCCGAGCGGCGGCTGCACCGCGATACCCTGTCGCTGGTGCTGATGGCGCTGGGCGATGCGCTGATCGGCGCGGCGCTGGCCAAGTCGCTGGGCCTGCCGCGCGATGCGGCGCGCGAGCGGGCGACGGCGATGCTCGAAGCGAGCTTCGCCGGGCACCAGACCGCTTAGCTCTGATCCTCGAGCGCGGCGCGCTGCCAATCGGGCAGGGCGGCAGGATCGAGCGCCTCGACCCTGAGGTGATCGACCGCAAGGCCAAGGTCGGCATAGGCCGCTTGTCTGCGCGCCTCGTCCGACTGCGCCAGAGGCACCACCACCAGCCGCCGGTTCACTTTCTGCCGCCAGTTCATCCGCGCGGTGTTCTCCTGCCCGACATAGCAGCCCTTGGTGAAGCTCACCCCGCCGAGTTCAACGGCGTTGGTTTCGAGCCACAGGATGTCGCCCATCTCGGCTCGCCCCTCGGGCACGCCGAGCGCGAGGCGGTGGGCGAGCCACGCGGCGTCGGCGCTCTCGCCCTGCGGCGCTGCGAGCCAGCGGTCGCCGAGGGCGGCAAGGCGCGGGTCCGCCGCCGCGCCCTCGCGCGCCTCGCGGCCCCAGTGGACGGCGAGGCTCTCGTCGCGGGCGATCGCGATCTGGCGGCGCAGGCGATACATCGACAGGCGTTTCGCCAGCTCGTCCGCATGGGCGGCCTCGCAATCGAGCAGCAGGTCGGCGCCGTCTCCCCACACCACAAAATCGAACAGGTGCTTGCCCTGCGCCGAGAGCAGCGCGGCATAGCAGGGCAGGGGCCCGGTCACATCATTGGTGACAAGGCCCTGGAGAAAGGCAGCGACATCCTCGCCCTCCTCGAGCGGGGAGAGGCGCACAATCGCGCGGGCGGTCAGCAGGGTTGCACTCATGGGTGACAGATAGGCACGTGCCTCGCTAAGGGGAAGCCATGACCGACCGCCTCACGATCCGCCGCCCCGATGACTGGCACCTCCACTTCCGCGATGGCGACATCATGCGCGAGGTCGTGCCCTATACCGCGCGCCAGTTTGCCCGGGCGATCGTGATGCCCAACCTCACTCCGCCGGTGACCACGACTGCGCTCGCCGCCGCCTATCGCGAGCGCATCCGCGCGGCGGTGCCCGAAGGCGTGGCCTTCGAGCCGCTGATGACCTGCTACCTCACCGACACCACCGATGCCGATGATCTCGCGCGCGGCGCGGCGCAGGGCGTGTTCACCGCCGCCAAGATCTATCCCGCCAACGCCACCACCAATTCGGCAGCCGGGGTGACCGATGTCGAGAAGATCTACCCCGTCCTCGCGCGGATGGAGGCCGAGGATATCGTGCTGTGCATCCACGGCGAGGTGACCGATCACGACGTCGACGTGTTCGACCGCGAGAAGGCTTTTATCGAGAGGCACTTGCGGGCGATTGTGGTCGCCTTCCCGAGCCTGCGGATCGTGTTCGAGCACATCACCACCAGCGACGCGGTCGATTTCGTCAACGGGGCCGGGCCCAATGTCGCGGCCACCATCACCCCGCAGCACTTGCACATCAACCGCAATGCGATGCTGGTGGGCGGGATCCAGCCGCACAATTACTGCCTGCCGGTCGCCAAGCGCGAGACGCATCGCCTCGCCCTGCGCAAGGCGGCAACGGGCGGTTCGCAAAAATTCTTCCTCGGCACCGATTCGGCCCCGCACCTTCGCCGCGCGAAAGAGACCGCCTGCGGCTGCGCAGGCATCTTCGGCGCGCCCTTTGCCCTGGAAAGCTACCTCACGGTGTTCGATGAAGAGGGCGCGCTCGGCAACTTCGAAGGCTTCGCCTCGCTCCACGGGCCGATCTTCTACAAGCTGCCGGTCAATGAGGACACTGTGACGCTGGAACGCGCCGAGGTGCCGGTGCCCGCGTGTCTCCATGTGACGGGCGAGGAGATCGTGCCGTGGCACGGCGGGCAGGTGCTGGGCTGGAAATTCCTAGGCTGAGTCCATGTTTTCGGCCACTTTCGGTGGCGCAGACCTCCCGCCCCGCCGCCCCGCCCGGCCACCATAGCAAAGTGGTACGATAGGTGGTCGGGTGGGGCGGCGGGGCGGGGGGTCTGCGTTTCGCGCCAGCGCGATCGCAAATCAAACACTCCTGCGCTTCGCCCACAGGTCCCAGACGAAAATCCCGACCGCGATCCAGATCAGCACGAAGCTTCCCAGTTTTTCGGGTGCCAATGGCTGGTGGAACACGAACAGGCCGAGGAAGAACACGATCGTCGGCGAGAGATACTGGATGAAGCCGAGCGTCGAATAATCCATCCGCCGCGCCGCGATCGCGAACAGCAGCAACGGCACGGCAGTGACCACGCCGGACAGGACGATCAGCGCGCTCGTCCACCAATCCTGCCCGAAGGCCGAACCTTGCGGGCCCATCGCAAACCACCCCGTGACGGCGGCGGCGACGGGCAGCAGGATCGCGCTTTCGATCGTCAGGCCGGGGAGCGAGCCTACGGCAACCTGTTTGCGCACAAGGCCATAAAGGCCGAAGCTCAGGGCCAGGCTCAGGCTGAGCCACAGGCTGGTGAGAGCGCCCGCCGCCAGCAATGCCACCGCCAGCGCGGCGATGGCGACCGCGAGCCACTGGCGCTTCGAGAGCGTCTCGCCCAGCACCAGCGTGCCGAGCAGGACGTTGAGCAGCGGGTTGAGGTAGTAGCCGATGCTCGTCGCATAGACCTCGCCCGCCATGATCGCCCAGATGTAGACGAACCAGTTGATCCCGATCAGCACCGCGCTGGCGAGCAGGGCGAGGAGGCTTTTCGGGCTGGCCAGCGCGGCGCGCAGTTCGGGAAACTGGCGGCGCCAGGCGACGATGGCGAGGCACAGCGGCAGCGTCCAGATGATCCGCCAGCCGACGAATTCGAAGGCCGGGATGCGCTTCACCAGCACGAGGTAGAGCGGCAGGAAGCCCCAGATCAGATAGGCACCCAGCGCGGGGGCGAGACCTGAGGCAAGCGGCCCTGAGGCGGTGGGGCCGGAGGCCTCGGCTGCGGGTTGCTGCGTGGTCATGCCGGGCGGCGTTAGGGGCGCGAGGCGGCCTGCGCAAGCGGCGCGCTCGCTGAACTGCGGCTTTCAGGCGTCGGGGCGATTCGTTCAGGCACGCGTCTTTACAGATGAACGAAATCGCTCTTGCAGCCATCCCACCAATGGCTGCCGGCACGCGCGGGTTCCTTTGCCCCTGCGTGGGAAGCGCCCTCGGGGTCCCCTGACCCCGGGGGCGTTTTCATGCGGGCGGTGAGGGGCAAGTTAACCATTCGCGTGCGAGGGGCGGGCGATGCGCCGTGCTTTCATCCCTGTGGGATTCAGTGCCCTGCTGGCCGCCTGCGGGCCGGGCGGGGGCGGGGCTGCGCCAGGGGCAGGGGAGATTGCCGCCGATCCGGTGATCGCCCGGGCGCTCCATGATCCGCTGATGACCGACCCCGATCTGGCCAGCCGCAACGAGGCCAATGCCGCGATCGGCTTTGCCGACAGCACCGCGCTGCCGGTGCTGGCCGGCAGCACCGAGGCCGCCGCCGCCGCGCGCGCGGCGATGCGGATCGAGCTGCTGGAAAGCGGCACGCTGACGGATCTGCCGCCCGCCAGCAAGGCGGCGGGCGGCGTTGTGTTCGGGCCGATGTCGGGGGCGGAGGAATTGCTCGGCGCGGTCGGGGCCGGGGGCACCTGCGCCGAGGGGCTCAAGGAGGATTTCGCACTTGCCGCCAGCCTGCCGCCGCCGGCGCAGATCCCGCCGCGCGCGATGGTGGTGCAGGCTGGGGGGAGCGTTGCCAGGGGCTGCGCTGTGCGGATCATCCGCTATCTCACCCCCGCCGCGGGCACGGAGGTGCTGCAATACCACCACGTGCGCGCATCGCGCGCCGGGCTTTCGTCCCGGCGCTACGCCGCGCCCGGCGACAGCATTGCAGCGCGCGGCACGGGGGCGGAGCGGTTGGTGGTGAGCCTCAGGCAGGCCGCCAATGGCCTGACCGGCGTGACGCTGGTCTACCGGAGCAGCTAGCTCCTCACCCCGATCATGATCGCCGCGCGCGGCTGGTCCATTTCGGTGCTGGCAACCGGATAGGCGCTGTTGTCGGCGGCGTAATAGGCGGCCGGGCGGTGGTTGCCGGAAAGGCCGATCCCGCCGAAGGGCGCTTTCGAGGAGGCCCCGGTGGTGGGCACGTTCCAGTTGATGATCCCGGCGCGGATATTGGCCCAGAAGCGCCCGTAATCCTCGGGGCTGCCGCCGATCAGCGTCGCCGAGAGGCCGAAGCGGGTGTTGTTCGCCTCGGTGATCGCGGTGTCGAGATCGGGGACGCGGATCACTTGCAGGAGCGGGCCGAACAGCTCGATATCGGGCCGGTCGGGCACCTCGGTCACGTCGATGATGCCGGGGCTGAGAAACGGCAGGGCGGGCAGCGAGCGGCGCATGTGCAGCAGCGCCCGCCCGCCCGCGGTGATCAGCGCGACGAAGCTTTCCATCAGCTGTTCGGCGGTATCATTGTCGATCACCGGCCCCATGAAGGGCTGCGGTTCGCCCAGCGGATCGCCGACCATCAGCTTCCTTGCCAGCGGCACGAGTTCGGCCATCAGGGCGTCATAGACGCTCTCGACCACGATCAGCCGCCGCGCCGAGGTGCAGCGCTGGCCGGCGGTGGCAAAGGCGCTCTGGACGATGATCGCGGCGGCATCGGCGAGCTTGGGGGTGTCGGTGACGACCACCGGATTGTTGCCCCCCATCTCGAGCGCGACGAGCTTGCCCGGATTGGCGGCGAGTTTGCGGTTGATGGCGATGCCGGTCTGGACCGAGCCTGTGAACAGCACCCCGTCGGTGCCCGGGTGGGCGACCAGCGCCTTGCCTTGGTCCGGCCCGCCGATCACGCACTGGATGACCTCGGTCGGCACGCCCGCGCCGTGGAAGGCAGCGACCAGCGCCTCGCCCACCGCGGGGGTCTTTTCCGAAGGCTTGAACACCACCGCATTGCCCGCGATCAGCGCCGGCACGATATGGCCGCAGGGGATGTGCGCGGGGAAGTTGAAGGGCCCGAGCACCGCCATCACCCCGTGCGGCTTGTGGCGCAGCGCGGCGCTCGACCCGACACCGGCATCGAACTTCTTCTTGCCGGTGCGTTCGGCATAGGCCTGGACCGCGATGTCGACCTTGGCGACCACCGCGTCGATCTCGCTGCGCGCTTCCCACAGGGGCTTGCCCGCCTCGCGCGCGACCAGATCGGCGAAGCTGTCGGCATCGCGGCGCACGGTGTTGGCAAAGCTGCGCAGGATGGTGATCCGCTCGGTCAGCGGGCGCGCTGCCCACGCCGCCCAGGCGCGGCGTGCGGCCGAGACCGCCGCATCCACATCGGAAACGGGCCCGCGCCACAATTCCTCTCCGGTGGCCGGTTCGTGGGAAATGAGGATGGTGTCGGTCACGCCAGCGATGCTTGCCTGTTCTCGTTCCTGCTCCCGCGGATGCGCGCATGTATAGCGGGCGGACCCGAAAAGATAGGGGTGAGCCGGCTACGCATGTCCCGCGGGCGGGGGCGGCGGGCCATGCGCCTCGCCCATGCGCCTGAGGCCGGCGATCTTGGCGTGGAGCGGGGCCCAGTCGTCCTGCCGGTCGATCGCGGCCCAGATGTCCTCGACCTCGCCGATCAGCATCGATTGGGGGGCGGGATCGGACCAGTAGGGGTGCGCCTCGCCTGCCGGCTGGTAGTGGGCGAAGGCCTCGGGCAGGCCCCGCCCGCCGCGATGCGCGAAGAAGAAGGCATCGGGCTGCATGCCGCCCTCGCGCATCTGCGCCTCGCAGGCAGCGACGAGCGCGGTGTCCGCCTCGATCCCCAGCGGGACGACCCCCAGCCGCCAGCACCACCGCCGCGCCACGTTCGCCATGTAGAGCGGTCCGAAGCGTTCGAGCGCGGCGACCAGCGGCGCGGTTTCGGCATGGAGGCGCAAGGCCACCGCCAGCTGCCCGCAATTCCAGTGCAGCGCCTCGGGCTGGCGGCCGAAGGCGTAGAGCCCGGCATGGTCGAAATAGGCCGCCGTAAAGCCCGGCTCCCACGCCGGCAGCCAGCGCCACGGGCCGTAGTCGAAGCTCTCGCCGGTCACGTTCATGTTGTCGGTGTTGAGCACCCCGTGGACGAAGCCTGCCACCATGTAGCTCGCGGCAAGATCGGCCATGCGTTCGGTAACGGCGTGCATCAGCCGGATCGCGGGATTGTCACGGTCGGGCGCGTCTTCGGGCGGGGGCGGGGCGGGGAAGTGGGCAAGGCAATAGGCGATCAGCTGCGCCATCTCGCCCGTCGCTTCGAGCGCCAGCAGCCGCTGGAAGGTGCCGATGCGGATATGCGAATGCGACAGGCGCACCAGCACCGCCGAGCGGGTCGGCGAGGGCTCGTCGCCGCGGTGGAGCGCCTCGCCGGTCTCGATCACGCTGAAGGTCCTGGAGGTGTTGACGCCGAGCGCCCCGAGCATTTCGGTCGCGAGGATTTCGCGCACGGCGCCCTTCAGCGTCAGGCGCCCGTCGCCCGCGCGGCTCCACGGCGTCTGGCCCGAACCCTTGGTGCCAAGGTCCATCAGCCGGCCATCGGCACCCCGCATCTGCGCGAACAGGAAGCCCCGCCCGTCGCCGATCTCGGGGTTGTAGACCCGGAACTGGTGCCCGTGATAGCGCAGCGCCAGCGGCCCGGGGAGATTGCCGGCAAGCGGCGCGAAGCGGCCGAAGTGCTGCATCCATGCCGCATCGCTCAGGCTCGCGAGGCCCACGCTTGCCGCCGCCCTGTCATTGCGCCAGCGCAGGACCGTTTCGGGAAAGTCCGCCGCCGCCACCGGATCGCCCAGCCACCCGGCGAGCGCCAGGATGGCGGAATCGGGATGATAGGTTCCGGATGCATCCGGGTGTTGCAGTCCCTCGCTCATCCCGCGATAGTGGGCGCAAGCTGGGCGGTGCGCAAGGCGCGCGGCCCTTTGAGGGAAGGGAATACCGGCGCAGATGGCCGCATTGTACGAAGACCGCTACTGGACCAGCAGCGATGGCCTGACCCTGCATTACCGCAACTATCCCGGGCCCGCGGGCGGGGACAAGCTGCCCGTGCTGTGCATGCACGGCCTGACCCGCAACGCCCGCGATTTCGGCCCGCTCGCCGAGGCCATCTGCGCCACCCGCCGCGTGATCGTGACCGAGATGCGCGGGCGGGGAATGAGCGATTACGCGCCGGATTCGGACACCTATTCGCCTGTCACCTATGTCGCGGATGTGGAAAAGCTGCTCGCCGAACAGGGGATCGATCGCTTCGCGGTGGTCGGCACCTCGATGGGCGGGCTGATGACCATGCTGATGGCAGCGATGAAGCCCGGGCGCATGAGCGCGGTGGTGATGAACGATATCGGCCCCGAGGTGGACAGCGCCGGGCTCTCGCGCATTTCGGGCTATGTCGGGCAGGGGCGGAGTTACCCCACCTGGGTCCACGCCGCCCGCGGCCTGTCCGAAGCGCACGGCGTCGCCTTCCCGCGCTATGATCTCGACCAGTGGCTCGAAATGGCCAAGCGCACCATGGTGGTGAGCCAGAACGGGCGGATCGTGTTCGATTACGACATGGCCATCGCCGAACCTTTCGCCAAGCCCGGCAATGCCGCGCCGCCCAACCTGTGGCTCGCCTACGAGGCGCTGACCGGCGTGCCGATGCTGCTGGTGCGCGGCGCGCTGTCGGACCTGCTCAGCGCCGACACGGTCAAGCAGATGGGGGTGCGCAATCCGAAGATGCGCACCATCACCGTCCCCGATGTCGGCCACGCCCCGACGCTTGACGAGCCTGCGGTGCGCGAGGCGATCCTCGCCCTGCTGGACGCGGCGGAGTGAGCAGCGCGGCGGGGCCGCATGTCCCCCGCACCGTCCCCCGCACCGTCCCGCGCATCCTGCACCTTCATTCGACCTTCGCGGCAGGCGGCAAGGAAGTGCGCGCTGCGCGGCTGATGAACGCCTGGGGGCCGCGTCTGCATCACACCATCGTCTCGGCGGAGCCGCAGGCCATGGGGGCGGCCGCGCTGGTCGGCGCGGATGTGCCGGTGGACTATCCGCAAGGCTTCCCCTCGCTCAAGGGCAGGCCGACGCCGGGCCGGCTGGCGGACCTCGCGCGGGCGATGCGCGGGTTTGACCTTGTCCTCACCTACAACTGGGGCGCGATGGACGCGGTGATGGCGCAGCGCGTCTATGGCGGCCTCCTGAAGCTCCCCCCGCTGGTCCACCACGAGGACGGTTTCAATGCCGACGAGGCGGCCCGGTTGAACCGGTCGCGCAACCTCTACCGCCGCGCCGCGCTGGGGCGGGCGGCGGCGCTGGTGGTGCCCTCGATGCAGCTCGAGACGATCGCCCGCGAGGTCTGGCGCCAGCCGGCAAAGCGGCTCGTCAGGATCGCCAACGGCATCGACACCGCCGCCTTTGCCGCCGCGCCCGATCCCGCTGCGCTGCCGATCGCCAAGGGCGCAGGTGAGCTGTGGGTCGGCACGCTCGCGGGCCTGCGCGCAGTCAAGCGCCTGACCGATCTGGTCGCAGGGTTCGCCGTGCTGCCCCCCGAATGGCACCTCGTGATCTGCGGCGAGGGGCCCGAGCGCGCGGCGATCCTTGCCGCGGCCCATGCCCGGGGCATCGCCGCGCGCGTCCATCTGCCGGGCAATGTCGATCCGGCAAGGGTGGCCGGCCTGTTCGATATCTTCGCGCTGTCTTCGGCGTCCGAGCAATTCCCGCTCTCGGTGGTCGAGGCGATGGCCGCGGGCGTGCCGGTGGCGGCGACCGACGTGGGGGATATCCGCGCGATCCTTGCCCCCGACAATGCCGCGCTGCTGACCCCGCCGGGCGATCCTGCCAGGCTGGGCGAGACGCTCGTGAAGCTCGCCGCCGATCCGCTGCTGCGCGCACGGCTCGGCGCGGCCAACCGCGCGCGCGCGCGGGCGAATTTCGACTTTGCGGTGATGCAATCCGCCTACGAGGCCGTCTATGGCCGCGCCATGGGCCGCGCGTTCTGAGCCCGGCGCGCGCTTCATCCCCCGTTCAACCCGCCGCCGCCATCTCTCCGCCGGTGAGGGCCGCTGCCATTGCGCGCGGGCGTCCACCTGCCTAAAGAGCGCGGCGCAAAGACATTCAGCAGGACACCAAGGCCACCATGGCGCGACTTCCCATCACCTCCCCCGATAGCCCTGCCGCCCCCTCGCGCGAGGACGAGGTGCTGATCCGCGAGATCGACGAGGCGGTGCGCGAGGATGCGCTGCTCGAATTCCTGCGCAAGCACGGAGTGAAGGTGCTGGGCGGCGTGCTGGCGCTGGTCGCGGCGCTTGGCGGGTACATGATCTGGCACCACTTTTCCGAAGCAGAGCTCGAACGGCATTCGGAAACGGTGATCGCCGCGCTCGACCTTGCCGACAAGGAAGATTTCAAGAGCGCTTCGGACAAGGTTGCGGGGCTGCTCGGCGACGACAGCTCGCCCGGCGCGCGCGCTGCGGCGCGGTTCATCCAGGCGGCGGCCGCTCTGGAAGGCGGGGACAGGGCCAAGGCGAGCGGGCTCTACAAGCAGATCGCCGCCGATCCGACCACGCCGGCAGCGCTGCGCGATCTTGCCCGCCTGCGCGAAGTCAGCATCAATTACGACATGATGAAGCCTGCCGACGTGATCGCGCAGCTCGGCAGTCTCGCCAAGCCCGGCAATCCCTATTTCGGCTCGGCGGGCGAACTCGTCGCGATGGCGCATCTCGAAGCGGGCAACCGCGCCGAAGCGGGCAAGCTGTTTTCGGAAATGTCCAAGGACGAAGACCTGCCCGAAACGCTGCGCAGCCGCGCGCGCCAGATGGCCGGGCTGATGGGTGTCGACGCGATCGTCGATGTGAAAAAGCTGCTCAAGGACGAAGGGGTCACGTCCGAGAGCGATGGCGCAGACGCACCGGCGGCTCAGCCCGCGCCTGCGGCACAATGATCGAGGGATGGGAATTGAAGCGCTCATGATGAAAAGCAAAATCCTGCGCGCCGCGCTGCTGGCGGGCGTGCTGGCGGCGGGCCTTTCGGGCTGCAAGGGCGGGCTGTTCGGCGGCGGCAAGGACAAGACCACGCCGACCGTGGGCAACCGCGTGCCGATCCTCTCGCGCATCGAAAGCGGCGCCGAGGTCGACCCTGCGCTCGCCGGGATCTCGGTGGTCCTGCCGCCGCAGCGCGCCAATCCCGAATGGGCGCAGGCGGGCGGTGCGGCGAGCAAGTCCTACGGCCACCTCGCCCTTGCCGAGACCCCCGCGAAGGTGTGGAGCGCGCAGATCGCCGGTTCCAGCAACCGCGAGCGCCTTGCCGCCGCGCCCGTGATCGGCGCGGGCAAGCTGTTCGTGGCCGGGACCGACGGCGTCATCAGCGCCTTCGACAAGAACACCGGCGCCCGGCTCTGGTCGCTCCAGAACGACGCGAGCATGACCAAGGACATGCGCCCCTCGGCCTTCGGCGGCGGGGTCAGCTTCGAGGGCGGCAAGCTCTACGCCACCAACGGCGTGGGCGAGGTGCGGGCGCTCGACGCCGATACCGGCGCAGTGCTGTGGAAGGTGAAGCCCGCCGGTCCGCTGCGCGGTTCGCCGACCATCGCCTTTGGCCAGCTGTTCGTGATGACGCAGGACAACCAGCTGATCTCGCTCGCGCTCGCCGATGGCGCGCTGGTCTGGGACGAGAGCGGTTCGAACACCCAGTCGGGCGTCTTCGGTGTGGCCGCACCCGCGGCCGGGCAGGGCACGATCGTCGCCGGCTATTCGAGCGGCGAGCTTACCGCCTATCGCTACGAGAACGGCCGTTCGCTGTGGTCCGATGCCCTCGCGCGCACCAATATCTCGACCACGGTCGGCTCGGTCACCGATATCGACGCCGATCCGATCATCGATTCGGGCCGTGTCTATGCATTGGGCCAGGGCGGGCGCATGGCGGCCTATGAACTGGTCAGCGGCCAGCGCATCTGGGAACTCAACCTCGCCGGCATTTCCACCCCCGCGATCGCGGGCGAGTGGATCTTCACCCTCACCGATGACGCGCGCCTGCTCGCCATCGCCCGGTCGAGCGGGCGGGTGCGGTGGATCACCCAGCTCCAGCGCTACAAGGACGAGGAAGACAAGGAAGGCGCGATCTTCTGGACCGGCCCGGTGCTTGCCGGCGGCCAGCTGTGGGTCGCCAGTTCGCGCGGCGAGCTGTGGAAGGTGAGCGCGGGCGAAGGCTCGGCCTCGCTGTTCGCCGATATCGGCGCGGCCGTGAGCCTTGCCCCGGTGGTGGCCGACGGGATGCTGTTCGTGCTCGACGACAGCGGCACGATCCACGCCTGGAAGTAGGCGGGCGGCCCCGCGCTGCCCCAAGCGGCAAAGGGGGGCTTGCGGCAGGCTGTTAACCCTTTGCGTGTAAGGCGCGGGGGGTGATGACCGCGTCCGAACCCCCCGTTCCCGCCGCGCCTGTGCGCAGCGATGTCTCGATCGGCGTCGGGCTGGCGGGGCTGGCGGGCCTGATCGTCTGGATCGCGTTCTGCCGTTCCTACCCCGAAATCGCCGCGATGCTCGGCCTTGGCGGCGGGCTGTCGGGCGCGCGCGGCGTGCTTTCGGGGCCCTATGCCGCGCTCACCGCGATGGTCTTTACCGCCGTGCCGATGGCGGCGTGGTCGGTGCTTGTCGACAAGGTCCACCTGCGCCCCTCGACCGGCATCGACTGGAGCCTCCGCCGGCCGCTTGCCGAAGTCATGCCCATTGCCGTCATCAAGCTGGTCGGCCTGTGGTCGACCTGGGCGCTGCTCGCCGCCTTCTATGCGCTGGGGCGGTGGTACTGGTCGGGCAATTACCTGTTCGCGATGGAGGTGCTGAGCTTTGCCATCTTCCCGCTGGTGGTGCTGTCGGTGCCCTATGTGATCTGGCTCGACCGCTACCTTGTCGAGCCCCGCGACGGGTGCTTCCACTTCGGCGCCTTCGTCGCGGGCGGCGGGGTCACGGGCCGCGACCAGTGGGACGGCGCGGCGATCGCGAAGCACTGGCGCGCCTGGGCGATCAAGGGCTTCTTCGGCGCCTTCATGATCTCGATCCTCCCGCCGGGCTTTGCGCAGGTGGTGGCGGCCAGCCCGGCCGCGCTGCTGGCGAACCCGGTCGATTTCGTCATGCTGCTGGTGACGGTGCTGTTCCTGGTCGACGTGCAGATCGGCACCGTGGGCTACCTCTTGACGCTGCGGCCGCTCGATTCCCACATCCGTTCGGGCAACCCCTTCCTTGCCGGCTGGCTTGCCGCACTGCTGTGCTATCCGCCCTTCGTGTGGGGGATCATCGGGCCCGACAACCAGATCCTGAGCTACGAATTCGCCACCCCGGGCTGGGCGCACTGGTTTGCCGGGAACATGGTGCTGCTATGGGCATGGGGCAGCCTGCTGGTGCTGCTTACCGGCGTCTATGCCTGGGCGACGGTGGTGTTCGGCATCCGCTTTTCGAACCTCACCTATCGCGGCGTGCTCACCAACGGCCCCTACCGCTTCACCCGTCACCCCGCCTACCTGTCCAAAAACCTGTTCTGGTGGGCGAGCGTGCTGCCCTTCATGGTGACCGCCGAGGGCTGGATCGAGCCGTTGCGCAACTGCATCTTCCTGCTCGCGGTCAACGCCATCTACTACTGGCGCGCCCGCACCGAGGAGGCGCATCTCCTCGCCGAAGATCCGAAATACCGCGATTACCACGCGTGGATGGAGCACTACGGCCTCGTCACCGCGCCGCTCGCCCGGCTGAAGCGCCGCCTGCTGGGGGCGGGCGAGGTGCGCCGGCAAGACCCGCAGGGCTTCCCGGCGGAGTAGGTCCCCCTGCCGGGGCTACATCACCGGCGCGCCTTCGTCGGTGTGGAACTTGAGCGCTTCGATCACCGTGAAATCGAGCCCCGCGATTGCCGCGCCGAAGGCGGCCATGTGCGGCGTGGCGAAGTGCGCGGCGAGCGCGGCTTCGTCCTGCCATTTCTCGACGATGTGGAGCACGCCGGGCTGGAGCACGTCCTGGGTGAATGCATAGGCGATGCAGCCACCTTCCGCATTGGAGGCGGCGACCATCTCGGCGATCGCGGCCATTGCCGGCGCCATCGCGCCTTCGCCCACTTGTGCCTTGGCCAGAACGATCAGCATGTCTCTCTCCTTGTGGGGTGTTCTCAGCGCGGGGTGCCGAACATGGTGAAGGGCGCCCATAGCGCGGGGTCCGGGTGGATCTTGCGGGTATCGAGCATGGCGAGGCGCAGCGCCTCGGCCGGGACGTGGTCCATGGCGTGGAGCTGGAAGCGGTCCATCAGATAGAGCGTCGCCTCGTCGCTGACGCTCCACAGGCTCATCACCACGCGCGGCACGCCCGCCTTCTGGAAGGCGCGCGCGAGGCCGATGACGCCGGCATCATGCGCGAAGCCGAGCCCGCTCTTGCAGGCGCTGAGCACCGCCAGATCGGCCGAGAGATCCATCTGCTGCACCTCGCCAGCGGCCAGGAAGGCTTCGGCAGGGCTGGGTCCGGCGAGCATCAGGTAGCCGCCATCGAGCGGCGAGCGCGGGTTGGAGACGCCGTGGGCGGCGAAGTAGAGCATGCCTGCCGAGGACATCTGGTCCATCACCGCCGCCTTGGTCGCCTCGGCCCCGATCAGCGCGGGCACCCCGGCCCGCTCGGCCAGCATCCGCGCTTCCTTCGCCGCGCCCGGCAGCGGCGGCACGCGCCAGTCGGGCGAGGCCGGCACGCGCGGATCGCCGACCACCAGCAGGCCCGCAAATTCGGACTTGCCGCGCCATGGGCGGATCATCTGGTCAAGGTCGAACAGCCCGGCCGAAACGGTGAGGCTCATCCGGTCGACCAACTGTTCGGTATCCGTCAGCGGGAAGGCGGCGAAGGGGTTGGTGGCGATCACCCCGCCCGCGACGATCACCAGATGGCGCACATCCAGCAAGGCGGTCCGGATCGCGGGGGGCAGGAGGATGTCGGTGATCGGTGTCTTGCGGTCCGCGCTGCTGGCCGAGACCACGGGGGCGGGCGGCTGGGCGCCCTTGCCCGTCCACACCGGCGCCCGGCTGCGCGCAATCCCGTCGACATCGAGGTCGATGCGGTAATAGGCCGAGGCTGCGCGCAAATCTTCCGGCGTCACGCGGGTTTCGTGGAAGGCGATGATCCCCTGCCGCCCGATCAGGTAGATCGCCAGCCGGTCGCCCTGGTGGGCATAGAACAGCACCGCGCTGCCTTCGGGATAGCCGGGGCTCGAATCGTCGCGCTGTTCGGCAAGGTAGGCGGCGACATCGGCAATGGTCGCATCGGACATCTTGGGCGAGGTGACGCCGCGCTTGGAATAGAGGTCGTAAAGGTCGCGCACATGGCGCGCGGCGTCCCCGGCAAAACGCGCCTCGAGCGCGGCGGTATCGGGGGCGGGGGGTGCGGCGCGGGCGGGGACCGCGAAAAGCAGCAGCAGCAGCAGCGCCAGTAACCGGATCATCGCCTCTCCCCCCGTCACGCCGTCCCTAGAAGGACTGTTCGTAGACCCGCCTTATATTCCCGTTCCATTCGCCATGATAGGCATCGAGCAGGCGCTGGGCGGGCACCTTGCCGCTGGCGACGATCTCGTCGAGCGTTTCGAGATAGCCGGTCTCGTTGTCTCCGGCCGCATTCAATCGCGCGCGCGCCTTGAGCCCGGCATGGGCGATTGCGAGCACCTCGCGCCCCAGATCCTGCAAGGTGCCGCCGCCCGGCGCGCGGGTGGCGAGCGCGAGGCGCGGCACTTCGCCCCGAAGCCGCTCGCGTTCTTCCATCGACCAGTCCTTGACGAGGTCCCATGCGGCATCGAGTGCGCCCTGGTCATAGAGAAGCCCGACCCAGAAAGCCGGCAGCGCGCAGATGCGGCTCCACGGGCCGCCATCGGCACCGCGCATTTCAAGGAAGGATTTGAGCCGCACCTCGGGGAAGGCGGTCGAAAGGTGGTCCCACCAGTCGGACTGCGTCGGGCGCTCGCCGGGCAGGACGCTGAGCTTGCCCTGCATGAAGTCGCGGAAGCTGAGGCCGGCCGCGTCGATATATTTCCCGTCGCGGAACACGAAATACATCGGTACGTCGAGCATGTAGCGCGCCCAGCGCTCGTAGCCGAAGCCGTCCTCGAACACGAAGGGCAGCATCCCGGTGCGTGCCGGATCCGTATCGGACCAGATGTGCGAGCGGTAGGACAGGAACCCGTTGGGCTTGCCTTCGGTGAAGGGCGAATTGGCAAACAGCGCGGTCGCCAGCGGTTGCAGCGCGAGGCTGGTGCGGAACTTTTTCACCATGTCGGCTTCCGACCGGTAATCGAGATTGACCTGGATCGTGCAGGTGCGCAGCATCATGTCGAGGCCCATGGTGCCCACGCGCGGCATGTGCCTGAGCATGATCTCGTAGCGGCCCTTGGGCATGACCGGCAGTTCGGCGCGGGTCTTGTCGGGCCACATCCCGAGGCCGAGATAGCCGACGCCGCACTGCTCGCCGATCTCCTTGACCTGCGCAAGGTGCCGCCCGGTCTCGGCACAGGTCTGGTGGAGGTTTTCAAGCGGCGCGCCCGACAGTTCGAGCTGGCCCGCCGGTTCAAGGCTGACCGCGCCGTCCGCGCCCTTCAGTGCGATGACGTTTCTGGTTCCATCCGGGCCCCTTTCTTCCACCGGGCTCCAGCCGAATTTTTCCATGCCCTTCAAGAGGTCGCGGATACCGCACGGCTCGTCATAGGCGGGCGCGCGGTGATCGGCGGCCTTGAACACCAGCTTCTCGTGCTCGGTGCCGATGCGC
Source organism: Porphyrobacter sp. AAP82 (assembly GCF_000331285.1). GTDB lineage: Bacteria > Pseudomonadota > Alphaproteobacteria > Sphingomonadales > Sphingomonadaceae > Erythrobacter. The sequence continues at coordinate 71,000 of NZ_ANFX01000037.1, forward strand.
CAACTTGTCGGAGGCTTTTCGCCGCCGATCATCGGGGCGACCAACTGGTCGAAGCCCTCGATCACCGGATCGTCGGCGGTGGAAGCGTCGCGTGTGCTCATGGCGTGTTCGGGCCCTCTCTGGCCGGTTGCTTTATAAAACTGAACTGCCGCTGAAAAGGCAAAATCGCCTTTGCGCATGGGAAGCCGGTTTGTCTTGCAAAATCGGCCGGGCGGGGCGCCGCTACCAGTCTCCTGCCGTGCCCATCCACAGCGCGAGCGCGGCGATGGCGGCGGTCTCGCCGCGCAGGATGCGCGGGCCGAGGGTGATCGAGCGGGACTGCGGGAGGGCCCTGATGCCTGCGCGTTCGGCATCGTCGAAGCCGCCTTCGGGGCCGGTGAGGATCGCGGCGGGGGCGCCCTTGCTGTCCCGGAACGCTTCTGCTGCCGGCTCGCCCCCATTCTCGTCGGCGAAGAACAGCGCGCGGCTCTCGGGCCAATCGGCGAGCAGCGCGTCGAGCTTCACCGGCTCGGCCAGCTGCGGCAGCGCCGTGCGGGCGCATTGCTCGGCGGCCTCGGTGGTGATCGCGCGGGCGCGCTCCAGGTTGAGCTTGTCGGCGACGCAGCGGCGGGTGACGAGCGGCTGGATCAGGCCTGCGCCGAGTTCGGTCGCCTTTTCGAGCACGAAGTCGAAGCGGTCCTTCTTGAGCAGGGCCGGGCACAGCCACAGATCGGGCACCGCCTCGCGGGGCCTCAGCATCGCGGCGACTTCGAGCATCACATCGCGCTTGCCCACATCCGTCACCCGCGCGGCCCATTCGCCGGTCATGTCGTCGCACAGGATCACGGCATCGCCCGCCGCCACCCGCATCACCCGGGCGAGGTAATGCGCCGCATTGCCCTCGATCCGCACAGCCGCGCCCGCCGCTAGGGTCTCGGCGACGAACAGGCGCGGGGCGCTCTTCGGGGGCCATGCGGGAGTGGCGGGCATGGCTTGGCCCTAGGCGCTTGCGGCGCTAGGGAGCAAGATATGTCCGCGCGAACCGCACAATTCCTGATCGCCGCCGTGTTCCTGACGCTGGGCGGCTGGGCGCTGTTTGCCCCTGCGAGCGTGATCGCACTCGCCATCACGCCGGCCTATCAGGACAGCGCCTTCCTGACCCGCTTTGCGATCGCCTGCTTCGGCGCGCAGGCGCTGCTGTTCGGCTTGATGGTGCTGGTGACGCGCTGGAGCGCGCGCAGCTTTGCCGTGTTCGCCGTGCTGCTGCTGCCGTTCTTCGGCTTCAATTACTGGTTCCACTATCGCGAGCCGGTGCTGACGAGCATCGGCATGCTCGATTTCGCGGGCAACGCGGCCATGCTGGTATTGGCGGCGATCGGCTGGCGCGCGGCGCGGGCGGAGGCGGCATGACCGACACCATTGTCCCCGACACCGAGCATCGCGGCCTCGTCGCGCGGCTGCCGCAGCTTCCGCGCGATCTGGCGCTGCTGGCGCGGTTCGACCGGCCGATCGGGTGGTGGCTGTTGTTCTGGCCCTGCGTCTTCGCTGTGTGGCTGGCGGGGGCCGGGTGGCAGCCCGTGCTGCTCGGCTGGCTGCTGCTCGGGAGCATCGCCATGCGCGGGGCGGGGTGCGTCTATAACGACATCGTCGATGCCGATCTCGACGCCAAGGTCGCGCGCACCGCACTGCGCCCTGTCGCAAGCGGGCGGGTGTCGAAGAAGGCCGCGTGGGCGTGGCTCGTCAGCCTCTGCCTCGTCGGCCTCGTCGTGCTGCTGCAACTCAGGTGGCAGGCGCAGGCCGTTGCGCTCGGCAGCCTTGCGCTGGTCGCCGCCTATCCTTTCATGAAGCGCATCACCTGGTGGCCGCAGGCGTGGCTCGGCATGGTGTTCAACTGGGGGCTGCTGGTCGGCTGGAGCGAGCTCAGGTGGGACAACTGGGACGCGCTCGCGGCGCTCTATGCCGGTGCGATCTGCTGGGTGATCGGCTATGACACGATCTATGCGCTCCAGGACCGCGAGGATGACGCGATGGTCGGCATCCGCTCATCGGCGCTGGCGATGGGGGCGCGGGTCAAGGGCGGGATCGCCGCCTTCTATGCCGGCGCCATCGGCTTGTGGGCGCTGGCCTTCTGGCTTTACCGCGCCGATCCGTTCGCGCTTTTCGCGCTGCTGCCGGTGGCGGGGCATCTGGCATGGCAGGTGGCGAGCCTCGATACGGATTATCCGATGAACCCGCTCGCCCGGTTCCGCGCCAACCGTTGGGCCGGCGCGCTGATGGCGGCGGCGTGCTACGTGGTCGGGAACGCCTGAGCCGATGTGCAACCTCTACCGCATGACCAAGCCGCCCAGCGAGGTCGCGGCGTGGTTCGGGGCGGTGGAGGGCGCTGGCGGCGCCAATTTCGCGGCCGAGGTCTATCCGGGCTACACCGGCCTCGTGGTGGCCGATGGCGCGGTCCGGCCCATGACCTGGGGCTTCCCGCTGGTGCTGAAGGGCGCCAAGGGCCAGCCCCTGAAGCCGAGGCCGGTTAACAACGCGAGGGAAGATAAGCTAACGACAGGCTTCTGGCGCCATGCCTTCCAGCACCGTCGCTGCCTGATCCCGCTCGAGGCGTGGGCCGAGGCCGAGGGGCCCAAGGGGCGCATGACGCGCACGTGGCTGTCCCCGGGCGGGCTGTCGCTCCCCGATGCGCCGCTGTTCGCGGTGGCGGGCGTATGGCGGCCGTCCGATGAATGGGGCGATTGCTATGCGATGGTGATGACCGCCAGCGCGGGCAGCGATGCGGCCGCCGTGCACGAGCGGATGCCGGTGCTGCTGGCCCCTGCCGATCAGAGCCGCTGGCTGACCACGCCCCCCGCCGAGGCGCACGCGCTGTGCCGCGCCTGGACAGGTCCGCTGGCGATCGCCCGCACCGCCGAGCCATGGTCGCAGCGCAAGCCCGCCGCGCCGCCCGCAGGGCCGGTGCTGCTCTAGGGTGCCCGGACGCGGGCAGGAACGGAAATCCTCTCAGTTGATATTTTGTCACTTTTGAGATTGCCGAAAAGAGGTTAACGCAGGTTAACTAACCGGGGGGAAAATTAATATGTTTACCGAATCGCGCCGCGCATCCGCGCAGGTTTCGTCGCGCGTGCGCGCCCAGTCCAAGTCTGCTTCCCTCCTCACCAGCACCGCCCTGATCCCGGTCGCGGCCGCCTTGGCCTTGATGCCTTCACAGGCCTTTGCCGAAACCGTCGTGTGGGACGGCGAGACCAGCACCGACCCGGCAACCGCGACCAACTGGAACATCGACATGCTGCCTTCGGGCACGGGCGTGGTGGTCATCGATTCGAGTGCGGTGCCCAGTCAGCCCCGCGTTGTCAGCGCGGTCACCTGGGGTGAGACCAATATCTCGGCCGGTGTGCTTTCGCTCGCCGACCGGCTGACGTCGAACATCACCATCTCGGACACGGGCACGGTTGATGTTGAATTTGGCGGCAACGTTACCGGCAACATCGATGTGCAGAGCGGCGGCACCCTCATTGTTCGCGACCTTCTGGCCGCGTCAGCCAGCATCACGCTGAACGGCACGGGCCAGAACGGCACGGGCCAGAACGGCACAGGGGCGTTGCGCGGCTTGGGACAGGTCCCACTCCTGTTTGCTGGCGTAACGCTCGCCTCGGACAGCCGGATCGAATCCGATGTCGGATTGTCCATCTTCAGCACCGTCAGCGGAACGGGCCAGACACTGACCTTTGGCGGCAGTGGCACAACCGTGATCCAAAGCGGTTCGATCCGCACCGGGACCGGCTCGGTCATCAAGGAAGGGGGCGGCTTTCTCGGACTCTTCGGGGCCAACACCTATACGGGTGATACCCATATCAAGCAGGGCGGTCTGCAATTCGGGTTCGGCTCCGCCTTGTCCGACACCGGGCTGCTGATTCTCGATGCAGGCACATCGGCTGCGCTGGTGGCGGGCAGCGAGACCATCGGCGGGCTTTCAGGCAGCGGCACCCTTTTCATCCAGACCAGTGGAAACCTTACCATTGGCAGCGCGCTGGATTCGACCTTCAGCGGCAGTATCCAGGTGGCCGGGACTGGCGGCATTGCCAAGCAGGGCACCGGCACGCTGACGCTGACGGGCAACAACAGCTACACCGGGCAGACCACGGTGTCGGGCGGGACGCTCAAGATCGGCAGTGCCAACGCGCTCGGCAGCGCCGCAGCCGGAACGATCGTCAGCAGCGGTGGCACCCTGCTGATCGTCGGATCCTCGCCGAACCTCGCCATCACCGAAGCGCTGACGATCACCGGCACCGGTGTGAACGGCGGCGGCGCGATCCGGATCGAGCCCGATGCCACCTCGGGCAATCAGGGCGTCAATCTGTTCGGCGGTGTCACGCTGGCAGGCGATGCGACGATCACGGTCACCGACCGGATCTTCCTCGGCATCAGCAGTGGGGATATCGGTATCGGCACTTCGACCCTGACCTTCAAAGCGGAAGAGACGGGCAATTCCACCACCACCGTGAGCAGCAGAATCACGGGCACAGGCGGGGTGACCAAGACCGGGTCCGGGCTGCTCAATCTGGCCGGCACCAACTCGTTCACCGGGCCGCTGACGATCAACGGCGGCGATCTGAACCTGGTCTTCGGGGCGGCGCTGGCCGATACGGTCGCGGTCAGCATGAGTGCGGGCGCGCGCCTCTTCGTCACCAATTCCGAAACCATCGGTTCGCTGGCCGGGACGGGCACAGTCAATATCGGAACCGGGGCGGTCTTCACCACCGGCGGCAACAACACCTCGACGACCTTTGCCGGGGTCATCGGTGGAGCCGGCGCTCTCGCCAAGACCGGCACCGGCACCTTCGCGCTGACCGGCACCAGCAACTACGGCGGCGCCACCACGATCAGCGACGGCACGCTGCAAATCGGCGATGGCGGCACGACCGGATCGATCACCAGCACCTCGATCGTCAACAACTCCATTCTCGAATTCAACCGCTCCGACAACATCTCCTATAACGGCGTGATCAGCGGCAGCGGCTCGGTGATCAAGCGCGGGGCGGGCTTCCTCACGCTCTTCCAGGCCAACACCTACGACGGCGCGACGACGATCACGGCACCGGCATGGGCACGACGACCGTCAACGGCGGGGTCCTGAATTTGATCGGCGGCGCATCGCTTGCCGATAATGCGCGGGTCCGGCCCCCTCCCGCTGCGGGAGGGGGCCGGAGCAGGGGGGGCTTAGCCCTCCGGCCCCAGCGCCGGATCAAGATCGCGGGGCCGGGCGAAGTAGACCAGCTCGGCGCAGTAGCGCTTCAACTCGCTCCAGTGCGCGATATCGCATTCGAGCACGGCGTAGGCGGCGGTCGGGAACTTCACGACCGCCTCCTTGAACAGCGCGTTCTCCTTGGCGGGCGCGACCAGTTCGAGGAGCACGTCCTGCAGGCCCGGGTTGTGGCCGGAAATGAGGATCGCTTTCGCTTCCCCGTCACCCGTGCCCGCGTGGGCCTCGATCGTCTCGACGATGGTGTCGAAGCTCGCCAGATAGAGCCGCTGGTCGTAGATCGGGCTGACCTCGGGCAGCGCGCCTTCCAGCGTCAGCTTCACGCGCACCGCCGGGCTTGCCAGCACCTTGTCCCACCTGACCCCGTGGTCGCGGATATGCTGGCCGATGAGCACTGCGCCCTTGCGGCCCCGCGCGTTCAGCCCGCGGTCGAAATCGCGCTGGCTGGTATCGTCCCAGTCGGACTTGGCGTGGCGCAGGAGCCCCAGAATCTTCATCGCTGCAAGGCTCCTCCGGCGTGCTCGCTCGGGCTATGCAGAACACCAGAGCCGAGCCGTTGTAAAGCCTCATCGAGCGTGACGCGCAGCACCGGCGTGCCGGCGGGGAAGGCGGGCAGGAGCCGCGAGGGGAAGGCGGGGCTGAGGACGATGAAGTGCCCGGCATCGTCCTTGCTGCGGATCAGCCGTCCGAAGGCCTGCGCCAGCCGCGCGCGAATGATGCGGTCGTCATAGGCAGAACCGCCGCCCGCCAGGCGCCGCGCCTTGTGGAGGATATCGGGGCGGGGCCAGGGGACCTGCTCAATGACGACGCAGCGCAGCGAGTGGCCGGGCACGTCCACCCCGTCGCGCAGGGCATCGGTGCCGATCAGGCTGGCGCGCGGATCGTCACGGAAAATGTCCACCAGAGTGCCGGTGTCGATCGGGTCGACATGCTGGGCATAGACCGGCAGGCCCGCCCGCGCGAGCCGGTCGGCAATGCGGCCATGCACCGCGCGCAGGCGGCGGATCGCGGTGAACAGCCCGAGCACGCCGCCGCCGCTGGCCTCGATGATCCGCGCATAGGCTCCGGCGAGGGCAGGCAGGTCGCCCTTGGCGATATCGGTGACGATCAGCACCTCGGCGCGGGACGCGTAATCGAAGGGGCTGGTCGCGGCCGAAAGCAGCGGCGCGACCGCGACATGCTCCGCGCCGGAACGGGCGATGGCGCTGTCCCACTTGCTGTCATCCTCGGTGCGGTCGGTCAGCGTCGCGCTGGTCAGCAGCACGCCGTGCGCGGGTTCGAGCACCACGCGGGCAAACGGCTTCATCGGATCGAGCCAGCGCCGGTGGATCGCGACGTCGAACTCGCGCGCATCCGAACGGTCGACCGCGAGCCAGTCGACGAACTCGGGATCGGCCGGGCCGCCCAACCGGCCAATCAGCGATTCCCATGCGGCGACGAGGTCGATCCGCCAGGCGAGCGCAAACCGCGCGCCTTCGATGCGCGCGCGGCCCTGCGCGTCGAGCCAGTCGGGCGGCTCGGCAAGGATCGCCTCGAGCCTGCCGCCCAGCCGGATCAGCGGCACGCGGATGCTGGCGAGCGCTTCGGACGCCGCGCCCGCCGCCTCGATCACCTCGCCCGGCAGGCCCGCGGCCTCGGTCTCGATCCCGTAGCCTGCCTCCTGCCCGCCGCTCTCGTCGCGGGCATAGGTGGCGGTGCGCACCGCGGCGAGGAGCGCTTCCAAGGGCCCGAAGGGGCTGTTCTCGGAAAGCCGCTGGAGCCAGCCGTCCGAGGGGAGCAATTGCCCCGCCTTGCACGCCGCCGCGATGGCCTCGGCGCCCGCATCGTCATAGCTCGCCACATCGGCCAGCCGCGCGGCGAGGCCCCGGCGGCGGCCGCGCGATTCCTTCTCGGGGCCGATGATCCAGCGCCTGAGCTCGATCGTCTCCTGCCCGCTCAGCGTGGCGGCGAAGGTGCTGTCGGCGGCGTCGAAGACGTGGTGGCCCTCGTCGAAGATCAGCCGCGTCGGCCGCTGGTTCGGATCGCGGGCGCGCGCGGCGTTGACCATGACGAGGGCATGATTGGCGATCACCAGATCGGCCTGCGCCGAATCCCGCGCGGCGCGCTCGATGAAGCACTTCCGGTAGTGCGGGCAGCCGGCATAGATGCACTCGCCGCGCTGGTCGGTGAGCGCGGCGATCCCGCGCTTTCGGAACAGCGTGCCGAGCCAGCCGGGCAGGTCGCCGCCGATCATGTCGCCATCGCGCGTATAGGCCCCCCAGCGCGCGGCCAGCTGCGCAAAGATCGCCGGGCGGCCGGCAAAGCCGCCTTGCAATGCGTCCTCGAGGTTGAGGAGGCAGAGGTAGTTCTCGCGCCCCTTCCTCACCACCACCGGCGGCGTCCCGTCGGCGCGCTTGACCGGCCAGGCGCGGCGGCTTTCGGCGCGCAATTGGCGTTGCAGGTTCTTGGTGAAGGTCGAGACCCATACCGTGCCGCCGCTTGAGGCCGCCCACAGCGAGGCGGGGGCGAGATAGCCCAAAGTCTTGCCGATCCCCGTCCCGGCCTGCGCCAGCGCGAGGTGCGGCCTGCCCGGGGCCGGGCGCGGGGCGAAGATCCGCGCGACATCGGCCGCATAGGCGCGCTGCCCCTCGCGCTGTTCCGCGCCCTCGCCGGTGAGCCGCGCGAGCTGCGCCTGCACCGCCTGCGGATCGAGTTCGACCTGCCGCGGGGCGGGGCGCTCGCCCGCTTCCTCCCATTCGGGCAGCCGCGCGAACAGCCAGCGTTCGGCGCGCTCGGGCTTGGCGATGTGCGGGCGCAAGACCTGCGCCCATGGCCAGCGCAGGCGTTCCAGCGATTGCACCGCGCTCCACGCGCCCTCGCGCTCGAACCATTCGGGGTCGCGGCAGACGGCGATCAGCGCCGCGCCCGCGCGCTGGAGCAGTTCGGGCACGGCGGCATCGCTCTCGGGCACAGGCAGTCCCAGCGCCTCGGCGAGGCCGCGCGGGGTCGGCACGCAGAAACGCGCGGGGTGGATGAAGGCGAAGGCCTCGAGCAGGTCCAGTCCCGACAGGTCGGGATAGCCCAGCCGGCTCGCCACCAGCGGCGCGTTGAGCATCAGCACGGGCGTATCGGCGGCGGCCATGACCGCATCGCCCTTGGACACGGCCTGCGTCGTGCCCGAGGGGGAGCGCAGCCAGTGGCCGCCGTGGCTGGCGTGGAGCGCGGGCAGGGCCAAGGCGTCGGCAAGCGGATCGGGGAGGGTCACGCCGGCATCATTGGGCGCGCCGCGCGGCGATGTAAACGCCGCCGCCACGCGCTTTGCCCGCCCGGCATCGGCGCTGTCCTACATGCCGCGCGCGGCGTATAGCGGGCAGGACGAAAGGCAAAGCGCGAAGGCCACAACGCGCGCGCACAGTGTGAACTTCGGAATATATCAATAAATATCTGAATAAATTGACAAAAGCCTGTAGGATTGCGCTTCACACGGTGTGAACTTCGTGAACTTTGCGCGCGCCAATCCCCTTGCCAGCCGCCCCGAGCCCCGTAATAGCCGCCCCACAATGACGATCACGCAAGACGCCCTCATCGCCGCAGCGCAAAATTCCAAGGCCTGGCCCTTCCAGGAGGCGCAGCGCCTTGCCAAGCGGCTGCCGCAAGGCAAGCCCGGCGGGGTGCTGTTCGAGACCGGCTACGGCCCCTCAGGCCTGCCGCATATCGGCACCTTTCAGGAAGTGCTGCGCACCAGCCTTGTGCGCCGCGCCTACGAGGTGCTGACCGGCGGGGCGGCGACGCGGCTGGTGGCCTTCTCTGACGATCTCGACGGGCTCAGGAAGGTCCCCGGCAACGTCCCCAACCAGGCGATGCTGGCCGTGCACCTCGGCAAGCCCCTGTCGCGCATCCCCGATCCCTTCGGGAAGTTCGAAAGCTTCGCCGCGCACAACAACGCGATGCTGCGCGATTTCCTCGATCGCTTCGGGTTCGATTACGAGTTCGTCAGTTCCTCGGATTGCTACAATTCGGGCCGGTTCGACGATGCGCTGAAGGCGGTGCTGACCAATTTCGGCGCGATCATGGACATCATGCTGCCGACGCTGGGAGAAGAGCGGCGCAAGACCTACTCCCCCGTCATGCCGATCAGCCCGGCGACAGGCGCGGTGTTGCAGGTGCCGATCGAAGTGGTGGACGCTGCCACCGGGATCATCCGCTTCACCGACGAGAATGGCAGCATCGTCGAGCAATCGGCCCTGGGCGGCATGGCCAAGTGCCAGTGGAAGGTCGACTGGGCGATGCGCTGGGTGGCATTGGGCGTCGATTACGAGATGTATGGCAAGGACCTGACCGACAGCGGCATCCAGTCGGGCAAGATCGCCCGCGTGCTGGGCGGCAACAAGCCGGAAGGCCTGATCTACGAGCTGTTCCTCGATGCCAAGGGCGAGAAGATTTCCAAGACCAAGGGCAACGGCCTGTCGATCGAGGAATGGCTGCAATATGGCAGCCCCGAAAGCCTCGGTTTCTACATCTTCGCCAATCCCAAGAGCGCCAAGCAGCTCCATGCCGGGGTGATCCCCAAGGCGGTCGACGATTACTGGCAGTTCCGCGCCGCCATTCCGGGGCAGGACGTGGACAAGCGGCTCGGCAATCCGGTGTGGCACCTGCTGCGCGCCAACCAGCGCCATGAGGGCGCCGAGGCTCCGGGCGAGGGCGAGAGCCTGCCGGTGCCCTTCAGCCTGCTGCTGAACCTCGTCGGCGTGCTCGGCGCGGGCGCGACCCGCGAGGCGGTGTGGTCCTATCTGGGCAATTATGTCGCGGATGCCACGCCCGAGGCGCACCCCGCGCTTGATGCGCTGGTGGGCCGCGCGCTGGCGTTCAACCGCGATTTTGTCGCGCCCACCTTGGAAAAGCGCGCTCCGGCCGGCGGCGAGGTCGGGGCTTTGCAGGCCCTCGACGCCGCGCTTGCAGCGGCCGACCCTGCCACCAGCGCCGAAGACTTGCAGACCATCGTCTACGAGATCGGCAAGATCGAAGAGTTCGGCTTTGCCGCGCTGCGCGACTGGTTCAAGGCGCTCTACGAAACCCTGCTCGGGAGCGAACAGGGCCCGCGCATGGGCAGCTTCATCGCGCTCTACGGCATCGCGCCCACCCGCGCGCTGATTGCGGAGGCGCTCGCCAAGGCATGACCCGCCGATGACCCGCCGCAGCCCCGATCCGCACATGCTCGCCCGCGAACTTCTGGGCCGGGATTACGATGATCTGCAGGCGGACGAGCAGCGCGTCCTCAAGCATGTCGCGGCGGGCAGCTTCACCGGCCGCGATGCCGATGAACTGGCGCAGGCCCACACCACATGGGGCGACCGGCTCGCCGACCGGGTCGCGGCAATCGGCGGCAGCTGGGGTTTCATCATCGGTTTCGGCGCGGTGCTGGTGGTGTGGGCGGCGCTCAATTCGGGCCTATTGCCGGCGCTGGGCTTCGCGCCCTTCGATGCCTACCCGTTCATCTTCTTGAACCTGATGCTCTCGATGCTGGCGGCGGTGCAGGCGCCGGTGATCCTGATGAGCCAGAATCGCCAGGCGATGAAGGACCGCATCACCGCGCGCCACGATTACGAGGTGAATCTGCGCACCCAGCTTGAAATCCTGCGGCTGGCGCGGCGGATCGATGCGCTGGCCGAGGATGTGCGGGCGATCGCGCGCCGGGACAAGGAAAGCGTGAGCGAGCGTGGCTAGCCGCCGCTCAGCGCCAGCGCCGGGTGCGGTACCACTTGGTGATGATGTATTTCGCCCCCGCCTCGACCGGCGTGCCGGCATGGAGCGTCGCCTCGTTCGGGCGGCCATCGGGCAGGGCATTGTTCCACAGCAAGAGCACGCCGGGGGTGGGGGCGATGGTGATGCCGAGCAGGCCGAACGCCGTCGCGCCGCCCGCTGCGACGGTGTTGAGGTAGGCCATGGTCGTCCAGCTTCGCTGCCCGCCGCGCGCTTCCTCGCCCGGCCAGTAGCTTTCGGAGGTGTAGAACCAGTCGTTGTGCGGCTTGAACTCCTGCCCGGGCAGATAGCGCTGGCCCTGCACCGGCTCGCCGAAGCTTGCCGGCACGCCGAGCACCGCATCGATCCGCGCCGAAATGCCGGCGATGAAGGCATCGTGGGGATCGAGATCGCTCGAGAAGGAGGTGCGAAAGCCGCTGTCGTAGCCCAGTTCGTGCAGCGCCGAAGGGCGGGCGACGGCATCGATCATCGCGCACAGCCGCCCGCATTCCTCGCCGGTCAGGAAGTTGCCGATGGCATAGAGCTCGATCCGCTCGTCGGGCACGCGGTAGATGCCCGGGACCGCACCGAGCCGCGCGCGCACCGCCGTGCCGAGCCGGGCGAGGGCATGCTGGTCGGGTGCGGGCGCGGGCGCGGTCGCGGGGGCAGGGGCACGGGCAGGGGCGGGGCCGGGCGTCGTCATCCCGCGAAGCCTATCAAACGCGCGCCGCCGCGCAAGCCGCCCACGCGCCTCTTGCGGTGCAAGCGGGCGCTGTTAGGCTGGACGGTATCAGGGGTGCATCGGAAGGGACAGACATGAGCCTCAACGCCAAGACCAAATATTCGGGCCTCGCCATGCTGCTGCACTGGCTCATCGCGGTGCTGGTGATCGTGCAGTGGCGGCTGAGCGAGGCGGCCGAGGAGGCCCCGACGCGCGAGGCGGGCGGGCAGATCATGGCCAATCACTTCGCGCTGGGCGTGGTGATCTTCATCATCGTGGCGGTGCGGCTGGCGTGGCGGCAGGCGAGCCCGCCGCCCGCGCCGGTCAGCGGCCACGCACCGTGGGAACGGACGCTGGCGAGGCTCGTCCACTTTGCCTTCTACGCGCTGCTGCTGGTGATGCCGGTGGCCGGCTGGATCGCGCTTTCGGCTTTCGGCGAGCCGATCAGCATCTGGGGCCTGGTCAGCCTTCCCGCTCTGCCGGTGCCGCAGAACCCCGATCTGGGCGAAACCATCTTCGAGCTTCACGGCGCCTCGGGCATCGCGCTGCTGGTGCTCGCCGCGCTCCACGCGCTTGCCGCGGTCAAGCACACGGTGCTCGACAAGGACGGGACGCTCTGGCGGATGCTGCCCTTCGGCACGGCGCGCGGCTGATCTTGCGACGGGAAAGCCCCGCCGGATCGCTCCGGCGGGGCTGCCCTTATCTGGTGAAGACCTACCAGAAGAAGTCGTGGATCACGTCTACGACCTCGCCAGTGTAGATATCGACGAGCACCACATCGTCATAATACCTGACCCACTGGTAGGGCCCGTAGGCCGGCGGGAGGTGGTAGGCCCACGGATCGTTGATGAAGAAGCGCGGCTGGAAGAACAGGCTGTCGAGAAAGTAGCCGATGCTCAGCCGGCTGTAGCGGTGGCTGCGGAACGGCGCGTAATACGGGCCCGGGCGGAACACGAAGGTGTTGCTGCGGCGGAAATCGTACCAGTCGTATCGGCGGTTGTCGCGCCAGCGGTTGTCCCAGCGGCGGAAATCGCGGCTGTCCCAGCCCGGGCGCCCGTTCCAGCCCCAGCGCCAGTCGTCCTGACGCCAGGCCCGGCGGTCCCCGCGCCAGCCGTCGCGCCGGTCACGGTCCCCGCGCCATTCGCCGCGGCGGTCATCATCCCGGCGCCAGTCGCCGCGCTGGTTGGCACGGCGCGCGTCGCGGGCGATGTCGCCGACCTGCCCTTCGAAACCGCCGTCACCGCGCCCGCCGCGCCCGCCGCGGGCGCGGACCTCGCCATCGCGCGGGCGATCGCCCTGCCAGCTGCCGGGCCGACCGTCGCGCGATCCTGCCTGCGGGGCGGCCTGAACCGGATCGCGCGGGCGACCCTGCCAGCCGCCGCCTTGCGGGGCGCCCTGGCCACCGTCGCGCGGACGGCCTTGCCATCCGTCGCCCTGGCGTCCGCCGCCGCGGTCGCCGCGGTCGCCGCGGGCATCGCCGCGGACCTCGGGACGGCCGCGCGGCTGTTCGCGCTCGGCCATCTGCCGGGCGGCCTGCGTGCGGTCGAACACCTCGCCGCCGAAGCCGCGCGAAGCCGGCCGCTGGGGCGCGGCCTGCGCAGGCGGCGGAGCGGGGCGCTCGAAACGCTGAGCCTGACGCGGCTCGGGGCGCGGGGCATCGGCGCGCGGCAGGTCCATGCGCTGCGGCCGGCCAGTCACCTCCGCGCGCGGCGCGGCACGCTCGACCCGCACTGGGCGCGCGCGTTCCTCCTCCTGGGCAGCGGCGGGCGCGGCGGGAAGTGCGACCGCGAGCGCCGCAGCGAGCGCGGCCAGCGATCCGCCCGTGCGCGCAAACGGGGAAAGAAATGTCCTCATGGCAAGAGCCTCCAGTATCGCCAGCCCACCACAGGCTTGTTGTCATCCCGTCCGGATAGCGCCAACAGACTGTCGCAGCGATGAACCGGCTCGCCGATGTTCAGAAAAAATGCGTGGTGGCTGAACACCCGTCCTCGCGCGCTTGACGCAGGCAGCTTTGGCGCCAAAGGCGGGCGCCATGTTCGAGAGCCTCGATGCCTGCCTCGCCGATTGCCGCGACCGCCTGATTCGCGCGCCGCGCGACCGCAAGTCGCCAATGCACACGCCGGTGATCGTCACGGCCGATGTCGATGCCCGGGTGATGGTGCTGCGCGCCTTCGATGCGGCGGCGTGGCGGCTGCGGCTCCACACCGATACCCGCGCGCCCAAGGCTGCCGCGATCGCGGCCGACCCGCGCATCGCGGTGCTGTTCTACGACAAGGGCGCCAAGATCCAGATCCGCGCGCGCGGCACCGGCGAGATCCTGCGCACCGGCCCCGAGGTCGATGCCGCGTGGAACGCCAGCACCCGCTTTGCGCGGCGCTGTTATCTGGGCGAGGGGCCGGGTGCAGGGTCGGACCGGCCGACTTCGGGCCTGCCGTCCGAGTTCGCGGGGGTGGAGCCCGACGAGACGCAGCTGCTCCCCGCGCGCGCGAATTTCGCGCTGCTGGCGATCACGCTGACCGCGCTCGACTGGCTGTATCTTGCCCATACCGGGCACCTGCGCGCACAATTCACGCGCGAAGCCGCAGACGGCGCTGCGGCCTGGGCGGGGCGCTGGGTCTCGCCCTGAGCGGTCAGGCAGCCGAGGCCGAGGGGCCGGGGGCTGGTGCTGCGGAGGGCGCGGACGATGGCGCAGGCGCGGGCAGGAGCATGATCTCCTCGACCTCGCTCGCCGGCACGACATGGTCGGCACCCTTGGCGACCGCCTCATCGAGCGCGCGGCGGGCGCGGCGCATGATCGCATCGTCGGCATCGCCGAAGCGTTTGGCGGCCACCCCGAAGCTCGCGGTGAGGTGCGCCTCGCTGCCGAGCTGCGGCAGGCGCAGCTGGGCGAGGCGGCGGCGCAGGCGATCGGCGATGCGCACCGCGGCACGCTCGTCGGCGCCGGCGATCGTGATGGTGAAGCCGTCCTTGCCCCCCTGCGCCATGCGGTCGCCGCGGCGCAGGCTGGCGCGCATCACCGCTGCGACATGGGCGCGCACTTCGGCATGGGTGTCGCTGTTCCAGACCGTGCCGAGCGCGCCGAGCTGATCGATCCGCCCGTGCAGCACGGCCTGCGAGCCGTCGCGCAGGGCATTGCGCCGTGCGGCCAGATCGACCGCCTCGGCCAGAACCTCTGGCTTGTGGAGCGCGCGCAGCGGATCGGAGGGCTTCGCGCGGCGCGGGTCGAGCCTGCGCTTGGCGCGCAGGTTACCGGCAAGCACGCCTGCCGCAGAGCATCCCGCGCACAGCATGGCGGCCACTTCGAGTGGCACTTCGATTCCCGTCATCACGCCCCGTTGCCCTTTTCGCGACCTGTGTTGTCGCTAGGTAAAGTGACGTAAGTCTGATTAAGAACGGGTAAAGGATGCGGGTTTCCGCAACGCGCTTGGCTGTGTGCATCCCCTCGTGATGATGTCAGGGTATGACAACCCACGATTTTCTCGACCCGGCGACCCGGCATTGGCTGACGGTGGAGGAGTATCTCCTGCTCGACCGCAAGGGAGCATTCGGTGACCGCGATACCGCGTCGTTTGACGGCGAGGTGTATTACATGAGCCCCAAGCACCGTCCGCACGCACGCGCCGTTGGTGACGTCTACTTCGCCATCCGCACGGCTCTGCGTGACTGCGGCTCGCCGTTGACGGCCCTGATCGATGTCTCAGCCCGCCTGTCCGACGACGACGTGCCCGAACCCGACATCGTTGTAGCCGACGCGCCCGAAGGCCAGGGCATCGTCCCGCTTGGTGCGCTCAAGCTGGTGATCGACGTGGCCGACGCAAGCCCTCGCCAAGGATCTGGGGTTCAAGGAGCAGTTCTTTGCCCGCGCCGGGGTGCCCGAATACTGGGTGATCGATCTCAACGAAAACCGCGTGCTCTGCCACGCCAACCCGCGCAGCGAGGCGGATGGCGGTGGCGATGATGGGCAGATCGATGTGCCGTTCGGCGAAATGCTCTATTCCGCGACCATCGAAGGGCTGACGGTGGACACTGCGGGCCGGGGCTAGGCCACCCCTCTGCCCGCAGACAAATCTAGCGCGTCAGTTTCTTGTAAGCCACCCGCGTCGGGCGGTCGGCCGCATCGCCGAGGCGGCGGCGCTTGTCTTCCTCATACGCCTCGAAGTTGCCTTCGAACCATTCGACATGGCTGTTGCCTTCGAAGGCGAGGATGTGGGTGGCGAGGCGGTCGAGGAAGAAGCGGTCGTGGCTGATGACCACGGCGCAGCCCGCGAAGTTCTCGATCGCGTCTTCCAGTGCGGCCAGCGTTTCGACGTCGAGGTCGTTGGTCGGCTCGTCGAGCAGCAGCACATTGCCGCCCTGCTTGAGCATCTTTGCCATGTGCACGCGGTTGCGTTCACCGCCCGAAAGCTTGCCGACGTTCTTCTGCTGGTCGGCGCCCTTGAAGTTGAAGGCGCCCACATAGGCGCGGGTCGACATGTCCTGCCCGTTGACCTTCATGTAATCGAGCCCGTCGGAGATTTCCTCCCAGACGTTATTCTTGGGATCGAGATGGTCGCGGCTCTGGTCCACGTAACCAAGCCGCACGGTCGAGCCGATCTCCACCGTCCCGCTGTCGGGCGTTTCCTTGCCGGTCAGGATCTTGAACAGGGTCGATTTGCCCGCACCGTTGGGGCCGATCACGCCGACGATCCCGCCCGGGGGGAGCATGAAGGAGAGGTTTTCGAACAACAGCTTGTCGCCATAGGCCTTGGAGATGCCCTTAGCCTCGATCACCTTGCCGCCGAGCCGCTCGGGCACCTGGATGACGATCTGGGCCTTGCCGACGGCGCGGTTGTCCTGGCTGTTCTGAAGCTCCTCGAACTTGCGGATACGCGCCTTCGACTTGGTCTGGCGGGCGGCCGGCGTCTGACGGATCCACTCGAGCTCGCGCTGCAAGGCCTTCTGCTTGCCGCTTTCCTCGCGGCTTTCCTGCTCCAGACGCTTGGCCTTCTTCTCGAGGTAGGTCGAATAGTTGCCTTCATAGGGGTAGTAGGAGCCGCGATCGAGTTCGAGGATCCATTCGACCACGTTATCGAGAAAGTAGCGGTCGTGGGTGATCATCAGCACCGCGCCGGCATAGTCCTTGAGGTGGTTTTCGAGCCACTTGACGCTTTCCGCATCGAGGTGGTTGGTCGGCTCGTCGAGCAGCAGGATCGAGGGCTTCTGGATCAGGAGCCGGGTGAGCGCCACGCGGCGCTTCTCGCCGCCCGACAGGTCCTTGACCGGCCAGTCGCTGGGCGGGCAGCGCAGGGCTTCCATCGCGACTTCGAGCTGGTTGTCGAGCGTCCAGCCATCGACCGCGTCGATCTTGTCCTGAAGCTCGCCCATTTCCGCGCCGAGCGCGTCGAAATCGGCATCGGGCTCGCACATCAGCGCGCTGACTTCGTTGAAGCGCGCGACCAGATCGGCGGTTTCCTTGGCGCCTTCGCGCACGTTTTCGAGCACGGTCTTGGTGGGATCGAGTTCGGGCTCCTGTTCAAGGTAGCCGACGGTGATGTTCTCACCCGGCCAGGCCTCGCCGGTGAAATCCTTGTCGATCCCGGCCATGATCTTGATGAGGGTCGACTTGCCCGCGCCGTTGGGGCCGACGATGCCGATCTTCGCGCCCTGGTAGAACTGGAGCGAGATGTTGTTCAGCACCGGCTTGGGCGCACCGGGGAAGGTCTTGGTCATGCCCTTCATGACATAGGCGTATTGGGCGGCCATCTGGCGTGTCCTTCGGGTCTTGGAATGGGTCAGGATTTGCGAGCGCAGATAGGGAAGGGGAGGGGCAAGGGCAAGCGGCTAGACAGGCTGGCGGGGCGGGCCTAGCACCTTGCGCCATGACCAAGGCCTCCCTGCTCGCGCTGACCGCGCTCTCGCTCGCCGCACCGGCACTCGCCAACACCCCTTCGCCGCGCCCGACGCTGGAGCAGGCCGCCGACATCGCGTTGCAGGCCGATGTCGACGCATGGGACTTCGTCGAGGGGATCACCACCGAGGTCGGACATCGTCAGGCGGGCACCGAGGCCGAGGCGCGCGGGCGCGCTTGGGCGATGGCCTGGCTCAAGGCCAAGGGCTTCCAGAATATCGCCGACGAGCCCTACATGATGCCCACCTGGGTCCCCGGCGAGCCGGGCCGGGCAGAGATCGTCAGCCCCTTCCCGCAAAGCTTCGCCATCGCGCCGCTGGGGGACACGGCCTCGACCGGGCCCGAGGGGATCACCGCCCAAGTGGTGATGTTCAGGAGCGTCGCCGCATTGCAGGCCGCGCCCGAGGGCAGCCTCAAGGGCAAGATCGCCTATGTGAGCAACGCCATGACCCGCACACAGGACGGCAGCCAATACGGCTTTGCCGGCCCCACGCGCTGGGTCGCGGCGGGGATCGCGGCCAAGAAGGGCGCGCTGGCGACCGTGATCAAGTCGGTCGGCACCGACGATCACCGCAACCCGCACACCGGCGGCACGGACTTCCCCGAGGGCGTCGCCCCCACCCCGGCGGGCGCGCTGAGCAATCCCGATGCGGCGAATCTCGAGCGCATGTTCAAGCGCGCCGATGGCAGGCCGATCACCATGAAACTGGTGCTGACCCCGCGCTTCCTTGGGCAGACGCAGAGCGGCAACGTGGTGGGCGAGATCGTCGGCCGCAATCCCTCGCTCCCGCCGGTGCTGCTCGCCTGCCATCTCGATAGCTGGTGGCCGGGCACGGGGGCGATTGACGATGGCGCGGGCTGTGCGATCATCGCGAGCGCAGCGATCAACGTCGAACGCGCCGGGCCGCCCCTTCGCACCATCCGCGTGCTGTTCGCAGGCGCCGAGGAGGTCGGCCTGTTCGGCAGCGCTGCCTACAGCAAGGCGCACATCGGCGAGCCCATCGCCGTCGGGCTCGAAAGCGATTTCGGCGCGGACCGGATCTGGCGCTTCGATTCGAATTTTCGGACCACCAACCCCGAGTTGCACAAGAAGATTGCCGCCGCGGTCGCGCGCTTCGGCGTGTCGAGCGGCACCGATGTTGCCGGCGGGGGTGCGGACCTCAACATCGTGCGCGACCAGAAGGGCGCGCTGGTCGATTTGCAGCAGGACGGCACCCGCTATTTCGACCTCCACCACACCCCCGACGATACGCTCGACAAGATCGACATCGTCCAGCTGCGGCAGAACGTCGCGGTCTGGACACAGGTCGTCGGGATCCTTGCGGGCGAGGACACCGCGATCCTCACCGGCAGCCCCGTTCCGTCCGCTCCTGCGGTGATGAAATAGCGCGATTCTGACAGGATTGACGCATCGCGGTCACGTTATGGTCGGCCATCCGCCATTGAATTGACTGCAAACCGTCGCGCTAAAGACACGCAGGGCGGGCAAAGGTGCGCAACCCCGCCGCGTGCCCGAGCCTGCTTTGCGCCCCCCCACGCCCATGGCTCCTCTCCGGCATCCGCGGCAGAGCGCAAGAAGGCGTGTGCATGGCGAAAGATCTGCTGATTTGCGACCTCACCCAAAGTTGGTCGCCCACGGGGGGTGGAGGCATCTCCACCTACCTGAAGGAAAAGAAGAAATACTTCCAGAACAATACCGAGCACCGGCTGCTCCAGATCGTGCCGGGGCCCGAGGACCGGATCACGGTGGAAGGTCGCACGGTCCTCGCCGAAGTCGGCGCGCCGCTGGTGTGGGGCAGTCCCAACTACCGCTGGATCAACCGCAATGACGCGGTCTTTGCGCTCCTGAAAGAATACCAGCCCGATATCATCGAGAGCCTGTGCCCGTGGGTCCTGCCGTGGATCGCGATCCGCCACCGCCGGCGCTTTCCGCACACCGCGCTGGTCGCGGGATACCGCACCGACTTTCCCAACGCGCAGGTCTACCGCGTGATGAAGGACCTGTCGGGCCACTATCCTGCAAGCTTCTTCCGCAATGTCGCCTATTTCTACGCGTGGATGACCTACCACCGCTTCGACCGGGTCTACACCCTCAACCAGGAAGCGCGCGGCATGCTGGGGGGGCTTGGCTATCACAACACCGGGGTGCTGGGGCTGGGCGTCGATATCGACATCTTCTCGCCCGCGCACCGCGATCCGGCTTTCCGCGCCGAGATGGGCCTGCCGGACAATGGCGGTCCGCTGCTGATCTATGCCGGGCGTCTCGACAACGAAAAGCGCGCCTATGTGCTGGTCGAGATGTTCAAGCAGCTTCCGCGAGAGATGCGCGCCAGCATGGTGCTGATGGGCGACGGCAAGCTGCGCGAGGTGCTGATGGAGGAGGCCCGCGGGCTTCCCATCGCCTTCCCCGGCTACGAGACCGATCGTTCCGCGCTGGCCCGCGCGCTCGCCTCCTCCGACATCTACGTGAGCGGCATGGCCGACGAGACCTTCGGGATCTCGGTGCTCGAGGCGCAGGCCTCGGGGCTGCCGGTGGTCGGCGTCGCGGGCGGCGCGATGCCCGAACGCGTGCCGGCAGGCACCGGCGTGCTTGGCCCGGTCGATGACCCGGTGGCGATGGCGCGCGGCGTGGAGGCGGTGTGGCGCGACGATTACGCCGGGCGCCGCCAGCGCAGCCTCGCGCTCGCTGCTGCGCACAACCGCTGGCCGCAGACCTTCGAACAGCTCATCAATGTCGAATATGCCGCCGCCCTTGCCGCGCGCGATGCCCGGATCGGGGCGACGTCGCTCGGCCCAGCGAAGCGGGCCTTGAACGTCTCTTGAGCGATCCCGAAACCTCAAAGGCCGCGCTTGCCCCGTGGCAGCGCCTGCCGCGGCGCACACTGACGATCGCCCTTTCGGTGCTGCCGCTGGTGGCGCTCGCCAATGTCGCGGTGCTGGTGTGGTCGCTGGGCGGGATCGACCTGGCCGGACGGCTGGTCGCGCCCGGCCTGCTGCTGGCGGCGGCGGGCCTTGCCTTCGTCCCGATGCTCGCCAATTCGCTGCGCTTTGCCCTGTGGGGCCGGTTCCTCGGCCTCGGCCTCGGCTTTCGCGGGGGGCTGAAGGTGGTGACCGGCACGATGGTCACCAATTCGATCACGCCTTCGGCTGCGGGCGGGATGCCGATCAAGATGCTGTTCCTGCTGGGCGAGGGCGTGGCGGCGCGCCGTGCGGCGACGCTGATCTCGCTCCAGACCGCCGAGGATACGCTGGTGATGACCTCGCTGGCGGCGCTGTGCCTTGCCTCGAGCGGGTTCCAGCTGGTCGATTTCCTCGGCCGGCAGCCGGGGCTGGTGAACGAGATCGAGACCGACCTTGCGGTGGTCGCGTGGATCGCCGGCGGCGTGGCGGTGCTGATCGCGGCGCTCGGGGCGGCGCTTGCAGGCGGCCTGCTGGGCGAGGGCCCGCGCGCCCGTGCCACTGTGCTTGCCGTCCGTGCGCGCGATTTCGGCGCGCATGTGGTGAGCGACTGGCTGGGCGTGATGCGCCGCGGCAAGGGTATGGCGCTTGTCAATCTGGTGCTGGCGCTGGCGCAGTGGCTGGCGCGCTTCTCGATCGCGGGGATCGTGCTCGCGGCCTTCGGGCAGGACTGGCATCCCGCGCTCTACTGGCTGCTGCAATATCTCGTGCAGTCGATCAGTTCGGTGGTGCCGACCCCGGGCGGCGCGGGCGGGGCGGAGGCGGGCTTCCTGCTGCTGTTCGCGCCCTTCGTTGCCGCAGGCGTGCTGGTCGCGGCGATGAGCACCTGGCGGCTGATCTTCTTCTACCTGCCGCTGGCGGGCGCGGCGCTGGTGTTCTTCCTGCTCCAGCGCGCCGGACGCCTGCGGGCCGCCGCGCCTGACGCGCTTGCCCCCGGCGCCGCTGCCGAGGTTGCGCCGCTGCCGGCCGAATAGCCCGCTCAGGCCGCGCGGCTGAGCGGCGGGGTGGCGGTCTGCGCCTCGTCGCTGCGGAAGCGCGATACCTGTCCACTGAGGTCCTCGGCGCTGCGCAGCAGTTCGACCGAGGCGGCGCTGGTCTCCTCCGCCATCGCCGCGTTCTGCTGCATCCCGCGGTCGAGCAGGCCCATCGCCGCGTTGATCCGGCGGACCGCCTCGAGAGCGCCTTGCGAGCCTTGGGCGATTGTGTCGACCTGCCCGGCAATGTCCGAGAAGCGCCCGACCAGCGAAGCGAGCAGCGTGACCAGCTGCTGCACCCGCGCGACCCCGATCGCGACTTCGTCCTTGGAGCTGGCGACCAGTGCCTTGATGGCGGTGGCCGACTGGGCGGAGCGCTGGGCCAGCTCGCGCACTTCGCCTGCGACCACCGCAAAGCCCTTGCCCGCCTCGCCGGCGCGCGCGGCTTCGACCCCGGCGTTCAGGGCCAGCAGATTGGTCTGGAAAGCAATGCCGTCGATCACCGAAATGATCTGGGAAATTTCCGATGACGAGGCTTCGATCGCCCGCATTGCGGCAATGACATCGTTTACGACCTCTGCCGATTTCTTGGCATCGGTGCGCGTCTGGTTGACATTGTCACGGGCGATCGCGGGATTGCGCGCCGAGCCCTGCACGCTGCCGGTGATCTCGTCCATCGCCGCCGCAGCCTCGGCCAGACGCGTGGCCTGGTGTTCGGTCCGCTGGGCAAGATCGTCCGAGGCCTGGCTGATCTCGCCGGCACCCGAATGGATCGCGCGGCTGGTCCCGATCACGTTCGCCATGGCGCTGGAGAGCGCAGCGGTCGCGCGGTTGAAGTCATTGCGGATTGGTTCGTAGGCGCCGGGGAAAGCGGTGGTGATCTTGGCGGTCAGATCGCCCTCGGCCAGCCGCCCGAGCGAATCGCCGATGGCGCTGACGACCTGCCTTTGTGCCGCTTCGTCTTCCTGCCGGGCGATCACGGCTTCGCGGAAAGCGGCAATGGCCCGGGCGATGGTGCCGATCTCGTCCCGCCGCTCGGTGCCCTCCACCGTAAAGGCATTCTCGCCCTGGCGCAGCCGGTCAAGCAGTCCGCACAGCTGCGTCAGCGGTGCAAAGGTCCGGGTGAGCACGAAGAAGGCAAGGGACCCCACAAGGACCGTCACGATCACGCTCGCAATCGCAACGGTCAATGTCGCGCTCGATACGGTGGTCAGAAACTCCGATTTCGGGATACCTGTGTAGATGATGCCAATGACCTTGCCCTCGCCGTCCTTGATCGGATCATAGGCGGTGAAATAGGCGACGCCGAGGATGTCGGCCTCCCCGCGGAAGGATTCGCCCCGTACCAGCACCGCCTGGCGCACATCGTCATCGGTCAGATTGGTGCCGATCGCGCGCGATCCGTCGGGCTTCTTGACGTTGGTTGCGATGCGGGTTTCACGGTGAAAGATCGTCGCCGTGCCGCCCACCAGTTGCTTCACCCGGTCGACAGGCTCGTAGAACCCTTCGAGCGGACGATTGCCGACATGGAGCTTGCCACCGATCTCCGAAAAGCCATCGCCATAGCGGCGCAGGACATCATGGGCGACCCGCATGTTGACTTCCTGCCGCTCGGCCGCGTCCTGTTCGGCATAGGATGACAGCTGGAACCTCATCACGCAGAAAATCACCAGCGCCAGCGCCAGCAATGCCAGCGTCATGAGCGTCGTCACCTTGGCGGTGAACTTCAAATCACGGTACCGGGAGAGAAGTGCAGTCATTTGCCTGCTTCCTGAATTTGTCGACCGATGACGCTCATGCCAGATGCAATCCTTTAGACATGCAAAGGTCATATCCGAATTCGCACGTACAGCCGCAGGGCTGACGCCGTGCCGATGGCCTTCCGGCAGCCGATGCGACACGAGGGCTCGGCGATGGTTCAGGCAAGTGCGAAAAAAGGCGCCTGACCTCAACCGGTCGGGGAGGAAATGCCTGGCTCGATGCCCGGGTCGATGGCCAGACGGTCTGGATCGGCCGGGAACAGCCGTTTCAGAACGGGAATCTGCGTGGAAAATGGTCGGGGAGACAGGATTCGAACCTGCGACATCCTGCTCCCAAAGCAGGCGCGCTACCGGACTGCGCTACTCCCCGACACTTTGCATTCGCCCCGACTGACCCGCCCCGGTGGGCCCGGCAGGATTCGAACCCGCGACCTAGCCGTTATGAGCGGCCAGCTCTAACCGCTGAGCTACAGGCCCGTTGCGCAACGCTTGCGCCGGAAGGCAGGGCAGGGCAATCCGCCAACCCTACTCTGCGAGGCGCCGCGAGACAAGCGCGACAAGCGCGGCTATGCGCGGCTTGCGCCGATGATCTCGGCAATGGTGCAGCTGCGGACCCCGCGGGCGGCAAGATGGGCATAGACCGTCTCGAACCAGGCATAGAGCGCCTCGACCTGCGCCTCGGTGGAGGCATAGGGCGTGTGCCCGGGGGCCAGCGTCGGGCTGTGGAACGAGAGCACCAGCACCGGCAGCCCGGCATCGATCGACAGGTCCACGCCGCGCAGCGCCTCGGCCGCCGAGACGCCCTCGGGGGTGAGCGCAATGCGTTCGAGCAGGCGCAAGCGCGAAAAGCCCGAAAAGAACGTCGGCACGTGGCGCTGCACGCGGTGGATCAGCGGGCCAAGCGTCCGCAAGGGCCCCCAATAGGCACTGGTCACCGGCAGTTCGAGCAGCTGCCGTTCGGGATCGACCCAGTAGGGGGTGAGCGGGTGGTTGCTGTAATCGGGCCCGCCCTGATGGCTGTAATCGAACAGCGAGCGCACCGAGGTGTCGATGCGGATACCCGCCTCTTTGAGCAGCGCGGCGGTGTTCGGCCCGAGGCCGTAACGCCCTGCGCGGTAGATCAGCGGTGCGGCGCCGAAGGCGGCCTCGATCGCATCGCGCAGCCCCATGAACTTCGCCGCCTCCAGCCGCTGCGGCAGATTGCCGGCAAAGGAATTGGCAGTGCTGACTTCCTCCTCGAAGGGCGGGTTGACCCAGGGGTGAAGCTGCACGCCGACCTCGGCCGTGCCGCGCCGCAGCGCATCGCCGATGATCTCCACGGCGCGCGCGTCCTGCACGATCGGCCAGTCGACGAGATAGACCGGATGCGCGCCGAGCCGCTCGCAGAAGGCCTGGAAGCGCGGGATCGCCTCGACATGGCTGAGGCCATAGCCCTCGCGGCGGAAGGGGGCGCGCCAGTCGAACTCCTCTTCGGTGTCGACCGTCAGCAGCACCCGCTGGCCGAAGCCGGGCGCAAAGCGGGCGCTGCGCCCTAAGGGCGGCACCTCGAGCATCGAAGCTGTCGTCATCCCCTGCCTGCGTCTCCCCGCCGCGTGCCGATCAGGCACCGATCGCGTCCCGCAGCTCCCTATTCCCGCCAAGCAGGGGCAGCGTCAAGAGCAGCGCGTCGCCATCGCGGCGCAGCGCGCCCCCGGCCCCCTGCGCCTCGGCCCGCGCCAGCCGCAGCGCAAAGCCGGTGCCGAACAGGCCGGGGCTGATCGCGCTCTCGCCGGTGCGGGTGGTGGCGGCGAACAGGCTTGCCCCCTCGCTCGCCGCGAGGCGCGCGGGGAGCGCGCAGCGCAGCCGCACCTCGCCGCGCCCGGCGCCGATCACCGGATCGAGCCTCAGGCCGATCCGCTCAGCGGGCGCGGCTGCGGCGGCAAGGCTTGCCATGAGGCGCCACACCAGCGCCTCGGCATCCTCGGGGTCGATCGCGGCGATGCAGCAGGTGTCGGCGGCAAAGCCGAGGTCGAACCCAGCCTCCTGCGGCGCGAGCACGGGCGCAAGCTGGGCGGCGGTGCGGTGCAGCAGGGCAGCCAGATCGCACTCGCCCGGCTCGATGCGGACCGCGCCGGTCTCGAGCCGGGCCAGCCGGTCGAGCTCCTCGAAGCCGGCAAGGATGCGCGCCGCATCGGCCGCGATGGCCGCAGCCAGCGCGCGGTATTCGTGCGGGGCGGGGCCGAACAGCTGCTGCTGGATGACCTCGGCATAGCCCTGGACGGCGGTGACGGGGGTACGCAGTTCGTGGAGCAGCTGGCGGATGCGGTCGGCCTCGCGCGC
Source organism: Porphyrobacter sp. AAP82 (assembly GCF_000331285.1). GTDB lineage: Bacteria > Pseudomonadota > Alphaproteobacteria > Sphingomonadales > Sphingomonadaceae > Erythrobacter. The sequence continues at coordinate 96,579 of NZ_ANFX01000037.1, forward strand.
TTCGGGGCCGGCGGCATCGGCGACAGCGGCATCGGGCACGCGGCGCAGGCGGCCGAAATAGCCGGTGAAGTGGCCTTCCTCGGAAAAGCGCGGCTCGGCATCGACGATCCAGTCGCCGGTGATCGCCGGGGCGCCATCGAGACCGAGCGCGGCGCGGGTGATCGGCTGGCGGCGCTGGAACGCCCGCGCCAGTTCGCTCGCCGCGCCGCCGGGTGCGGGGCTTCCTGCAAAGAGGCGCATCCCGATCACCATCGGCGCGGCCTCGGCCACCGCCCAGGCGATCCGCCCGGTGGTGTCGGTGGCAAAGCCGAAGCCGGCCAGCAGGCGCTCGGCACGCTCGGGCCATTCGCCGAGCGGCAGGCGGGGCGAGCGTTCGAGCTCGGCCTGGCTTTCGGACCGGGTGCGACGGAACTGGGCGATGCGTTCGACCAGCGCGGAGATTTCGGTGCGACCGGTCTCGTCGCGGCTGCGTGCCGTGACAGGAGGCGCGGTAACGTGGGGCGGGGCGACGGGGGGCGGGGCTGCCGCAAAATCCGCAGCCGCAGGGCGCAGCATCGCGGGCCCGGGCGGCGGCGGCGCCTGCGGTTTGGCGAATTGCGGCGGCATGGCCGGCGGGATGTCGGCAGGCAGGTCGCCCGCCGGCGGGGCAGCATCATGGGCGGGCGCGGGGAGCCCGCGATCATGCACCCCGAGCTGCTCCAGCAGCGCCTCGACATCGACCGGCAGATCGCGGCGCAGGCGCAGGAAGCCGCGCGCGCGCACCGGCAGGCGCGGGATCAGCGCGGTCCAGTCTCCGGCCTCGAGGTCGGCGCGGGTCAATGCCGCAGCAGCGACTTCGGGTTCCTGATCGGCGAGATGGACGACGAGATCGGGGCTGCGGAAGCGCCAGCCGGGCTCGCGGATCATGCCCGCACGGACCGCTGCCGGAATGACGCCCGCCAGCGCATCGAGCCGCAGCCAGGCCGTTGCCAGCAGGCTGCGATCGCTCCCGTCGCGAACACCGCGCTCGCGGCCGAGCAGGTCGAGCAGCTGCCGGTACTGGGTGCGCTGGCTCGCTTCGCCGGTGGCGCGCTGGCGCAGCACGGTGGCAAGGCGATCATCGAAAAACACCCGGGGGGAACTCCTCAAGCAGGCGGGGCCGGCGAATCGCCTCTTCTCGCACCCGCGCGAGAGCGAGGATAGCCCGGCTGCGTCTTTGCGTCTTATCAGGATGGGGAAATTGTCACAGTCTGGCGTGAAAGGCGCGTTGCAAAGCGGGACAATTGCTGCCAGACCTAATAATATTAGCCGAGCGGGCCATCGCGCGCGCCGGTTGTTTCTTGGGGATCATGTTGCACGGCCTTGCCACCTGGCAAGGGGGGCGTGCCGGAGAAGACGAGTGGCCAATCTCGACGATATCGACCGCCGCCTGCTGGCGGAACTCCAGGCGGAAGGCCGCGTCACCAATGTCGAACTTGCCCAGCGTGTCGGGCTGACCGCGCCGCCGTGCCTGCGCCGGGTGCGCGGCCTTGAGGAAGACGGGGTGATCCGCGGCTATCACGCCGATCTCGACCCGTCCAAGCTCGGCTTTGCGATCACCGTTTTCGCGATGGTGAGCTTGAAGAGCCAGGCCGAAAGCAGTTTGCGCGAGTTCGAGGAGCACATGAAGGCGCTGCCCGAAGTGCGCGAGTGCCACATGCTGAATGGCGAGATCGACTTCATCCTCAAGATCGTCAGCAAGGACTTGCAGAGCTTCCAGGAGTTCCTGACCGGCAAGCTTACCCCTGCGCCCAATGTGGAAAGCGTCAAGACCTCGCTGACGATCCGCACCGCCAAGCAGGAGCCGGGCGTCCCGCTGTAGACTTCGGGCTTTGCGCATCACCTGTCCGTGACGACCATTGTTACGCTCGCGATGGTGCTGCCGGTGCTGCTGCTGCAATGGTGGTTTGCGGGCCGGATGGATCGCACCCTTCCCAAGCGCTGGCGCAGGCTGCCGACGCTGAGCTTCTATGGCAATCGCTCGGCGGCGCCTCGGCAGACCGCACTTTATGACGGGTTCCGGTTCACGCTTCTGATGTGCGCGATGCTGATCGGGCTTGCGATCTGGGTCGATTTCCAGCCAAGAGCCTTCGCAGCCGGCAAGACGATCGTCGCGAATGTCTACGGTCTCGCGCCCGCCTGCCTGTACTATGGCATGCGGGTGTTCCTGATCCGCCGCTGGGTGCGAACCGGCAAGCCGCGAATCCACGGCCTCCGGCACCCCAGGGACGACAGCGCCTAGTGCAGCTTCAGCTTGGGCCGCACGATGCGGTTCACGCGGCCCACCAGCATCAGAAAGGTCGCCTTGACCCAGCCGTGGATGCCGATCAGGTGCAGGCGGTAGAGCGAAGTGTAGATGAACCGCGCCAGCCGCCCCTCGATCGCCATGCTCCCGCCGATCAGGTTGCCCATCAGGCTCCCCACGGTCGAGAAGCGCGAGAGCGAGACCAGCGAACCCTTGTCGCGGTAGACGAAGTGCGTGAGCGGGCGACCCTCCTGCATCCGCACGATATTGGCGAACACCGTCTCGGCCATCTGGTGCGCGGCCTGCGCGCGCGGCGGCACGGGGCGGTCCTCGCCAGGCGGCGTGTAGCTCGAACAGTCGCCGAGCGCATAGATGCACGGATCCTCGCGCGTCTGGAGCGTGTCGGTGACGAGGATCTGGTTGCGCCCGTTGGTCTCCAGCCCCAGCCCGGAGAGGAAATCCGCGCCCTTGACGCCTGCGGCCCAGACGATGAGATCGGCCTCGATCACCTCGCCGGTCTTGGTGACAAGCTGGCGCGGGCGGGCCTCGACCACCTGCACTTGCGGACGCACCTGGACGCCGAGCACTTCCAGCTCGTGCTTGGCCGCCGCCGCGAGCTTGTCGGGCAGGGCGGGGAGGATGCGCGGACCGGCTTCGAGCAGGGTCACATGCATCCGGCTCTCGTCGAACACCTCGAGGCCGTAGTGCCTGAGCGCGCCCGCCGCATTGTAGAGCTCGGCTGCCAGTTCCACGCCGGTTGCCCCGCCGCCGACGATGGCGACGCGCACCTGCTCGTTGGCGGTCGGGTCCTGCATCATCGCCCGGCTGACGCGCAGGCAGTGGTTGAGGAGCCGCGTGCGGAAGCGGTCGGCCTGTTCGCGGCTGTCGAGATAGAGGCAATGCTCCTTCACCCCCGGCACGCCGAAATCGTTCGAGACCGACCCCAGCGCCAGCGCGAGGATATCGTAGCGGATGGTGTGGTCCGCGATCAGCTCGCTGCCGTCCTCGTCCTTGACCGGCGCAAGGCGGATGGTCTTCGCCTCGCGGTCGACGCCCTCGAAGCTGCCCTGGAAGAAGCGGTAGCCCCAGCGGAAACAGTGTCCGCGATAGCCCACCTCGTCGAGATTGGCGTCCAATGATCCGGCCGCGACTTCGTGCAGCAGCGGCTTCCAGATGTGGCTGAGGTTCTTGTCGACAAGGATGATGTCGTGGCGTTTGCGGCCATACTTGGCGCCGAGCCTGCGGACCAGTTCGAGCCCCCCCGCGCCCCCGCCGACGACGACAATCTGGGTCTTGCGGTTCATCCGATACTCCATGGCACACATCGTCCAGCGCAATCCCGACACCCTGTTAGCCGGTGCAGGCGACAATTGCGCGGCAAATCAACATGGCGGCATGCAACTTGTGTTGCAGTGCAACATGAATGCCACAGGCGCGCAAAGGCCGATCCGGTTTCCCCGCGACCGTCACGCTGCGTCCGGCGGCGCGTCCTCGTCCATGGGATCGTCCTCGGCATCAACCAGTTGCACGATATTGAAGCCGATGTTGAACAGGTCGGCCTGATCGATCTGGAGATAGGGGATCGGGTCGGAGAACTCGCTGTTGCGCTCCATCCCGCGCTTGCCGACCCGCACCGTGAAGCGGTCGACATCCGACAGCACGATGTTCGACACCTGGCCGTTCGCCCCCGGGCTCAGGGTCTCGACGATGCCTTCATATGCCGCGAACACCCCGTCATGGCCCGGCTTGCCCATCACATAGGCAAGCACCAGCACCTCGTCGTGCGATGCAAGGCGGGCGATGTCGCGGAGCCAGATGGCGCTGCCGGGCCGGAAGAAGGCCTGCGCCTCGTCGCTCTGTCCGATCCGCATTGACAGGGCAGCCGTGCCGAGGCCGAGTACCGCCAGGCCCGCCAGCGTCAGGAAAATCGCCGCATCGCTTTGCGCAAAGCTCGTGTCGCGCGCGATCAGGGCCTTATAGATGTTGGGGTCAAAGGCGAGCGACCAGCACCGGCCCGTCCATGTGCAGACCCGGTCTTGCAGGAACAACAGCCCGCTCCCCGCCAGATGCGCGAAGATCGCACCGCCGATGACAAGCACGAAAGAGGTGGCGCTTTGCGGCGCGATGTCGGGCACCGCAGAAAGCCGTTCGATCCGTCCAGCATAGACGAAGCCGGCAAGACAGCAGAACCCGGGAAACAGGAACAGGCAGGCGCTGACGAGAGCAAAGCTCCAGGTCACGCGCGGCCGATCAGGCGCGCGTGCGCGTTCTGGACTGCCGTTCGCCGCGTTCAGCGGTCAGGTCGAGCGGAACCGCCGCGCCGGCGCGGCGGGCCGCTTCCCAGCTCCCGTACTTGCGATGAACCTGCCGGCCCAGCTTGATCGATTCTTCCGAGTTCAGATACATCGTCAGCCTCCGCACTTCGCATATAGCGAATACGGCGCCGATTTTCCACCTGTATCAGGCGCGATGCTCAGACCTCGCGCTCCTCCAGCCACTTTTCGAGCCACTTGATCGAATAGTCGCCGTTCAGCACGTCGGTCTGGCGCAGCAGTTCCTGGTGGAGCGGGATGTTGGTCTTGACGCCCTCGACCACCATTTCCTCAAGCGCGCGCCTCAGCCGCATGATGCAGCCCTCGCGGGTGCGGCCGTAGACGATCAGCTTGGCGATCATGCTGTCGTAATAGGGCGGGATGCGGTAGCCCGCGTAAAGCCCGCTATCGACGCGCACATGCATGCCGCCTGCCGCATGGAAATAGCTGACGAGGCCGGGCGAGGGGGCGAAGTTGAAGGGGTCTTCGGCGTTGATCCGGCACTCGATCGCGTGGCCGTGGAACTCGATATCCTCCTGCGCGACCGACAGCGGGCGGCCTTCGGCGATGCGGATCTGTTCGCGCACCAGATCGACCCCGGTGATCGCTTCGGTCACCGGATGTTCGACCTGGAGGCGGGTGTTCATCTCGATGAAGTAGAACTCGCCGTTCTCCCACAGGAACTCGATCGTGCCTGCGCCGCGGTAACCCATGTCGCGCATCGCCTGGGCGCAGACCTCGCCCATGCGCATGCGTTCTTCGACCGAGATGACCGGCGAGGGGGCTTCTTCGAGCACCTTCTGGTGGCGGCGCTGGAGCGAGCAGTCGCGCTCGCCCAGATGGATCGCGTTGCCGTTGCCATCGCCGAACACCTGGAATTCGATGTGGCGCGGGTTGCCGAGGTATTTCTCGATATAGACCGTGGCGTCGCCGAAAGCGGCCTTGGCTTCGCTGCCGGCCTGCTGGATCAGCGTTTCGAGCTGGTCCGGGCTGTTGCACACCTTCATGCCGCGCCCGCCGCCGCCGCTCGCGGCCTTGATGATGACCGGATAGCCGGCGCCTTCCGCAATCGCCTTGGCTTCGGCGATGTCGGAGACCGCACCGTCCGAGCCCGGCACCAGCGGCAGGCCGAGCTTGCCCGCGGTGCGCTTGGCCTCGATCTTGTCGCCCATCGTGCGGATATGTTCGGGCTTGGGGCCGATCCAGATGATGTCATGCGCTTCGACGATGTCGGCGAACTTGGCGTTCTCCGAAAGGAAGCCGTAGCCCGGGTGGATCGCATCGCACTGCGCGATTTCGGCGGCCGAGATGATGTTGGCGATGTTGAGATAGCTGTCGGTCGCGGGCGGCGGACCGATGCACACCGCATGGTCGGCAAGGCGCACGTGCATCGCGTCGGCATCTGCGGTGGAGTGCACCGCGACCGTCTCGATCCCCATTTCATGCGCGGCGCGGTGGATGCGCAAGGCGATCTCGCCGCGATTGGCGATCAGGATGCGTTTGATGCCCATGGGTTTACGCGATCACGACAAGCGGCTGGTCGAATTCGACCGGCTGGGCGTTCTCGATCAGGATCGCGGTGACCGTGCCGGAGCGGGGCGCGGTGATCGGGTTCATGACCTTCATCGCCTCGACGATCAGCAGCGTGTCGCCTTCCTTCACCGCCTTGCCGACCGCGACGAAGGGCGCAGCGCCCGGTTCCGCGGAGAGATAGCAGGTGCCGACCATCGGCGATTTGACCGCGTTCTTGAGGTCCGGACCGGCCTCGGCAGCGGGGGCGGCAGGCGCCGGGGCGGCAGCGGCGGGAGCGGGTGCAGCAGCCGGAGCGGCGGGCGCAGCGGCATAGACCGGCGCGGCAGCGGCCAGGCTCCCGCGCGAGACGCGGATCTTGCGGTCGTCATCCTCGACCTCGATTTCGGTAAGGCCGGTCTCGTTGAGCAGTTCGGCCAGCTCGCGCACCAGCGCGGTGTCGATGTTCATCCCCGACTTGCGCCCGTTTCCCTTGCCGGATTGGCCAGCGTCGTTTGCCATGTATGCCCCTTGTTGTGTGGTGCGACCTTGAAACCCGCGCGTCTATTGCCGCCAATTGCGGCAGGCAAGTGGCAGAGGTGCAAAATGTGAAAGTGGCGTGACGATTTCAGACGTCACCCGACGCTACGGCTTCGAGCGCGATGAGGTAGGAGCGGGCGCCGTGGCCTTCGACCGTCTTGGCCGCCGCCATGCCGACATAGGAGAGGTGGCGGAAGGGCTCGCGGGTCTTGGGATCGGAGAGGTGGACCTCGATCACCGGCGTGCGGATCGCCCGACACGCATCGAGCAGCGCGACCGAGGTGTGGGTATAGGCCGCCGCATTGAGCAGCACCGCCCGCGCGCCCTGTCCTTGCGCTTCGTGCAGCCAGTCGACCAGCATGCCTTCGTGATTGGTCTGGCGCATGTCGATTTCGAGCCCCAGTTCGCGGGCGCGATCTTCGAGCATCCCGGCGATGTCATCCAATGTGGTGGTGCCGTAAATCTCCGGCTCGCGGGTGCCGAGGAGATTAAGGTTGGGGCCGTTGAGGACGTAGACGAGGTTGTTCATGGGGAGCGCTTAGCGGGAAGGGGCAGGGCGGGGAAGGGGGCCATAGATGACCCCGCACTCTTGAAGCGTCCATGGCTTTGTGCGAGCCACGGGGGATGAACCAAGTCTCTGATGAAATTGCCGAAGACCGGCTCTACGTGAAAGCGCTCTCGATCCGTCAGGATCGGGGCGTGGGTCTTTGGGTGCCGATCATGTGGCATCTCGCCCTGCGCGGCCATGTGAGCGCGATGATTGAACTGGCAGACTGGTTCAGCGGGGACGATAGCCTGAAGGAGGTTGGAAAAATCTCCGATACTTTCAGTGCTGCCGGTCTCTACTACCGAGCTTTTCGCAAAGGCGAGCCAGGCGCGGCCAGCAACATGGCACTAAGTTGTTTCAACCGCGGCGACATGAGCGGATACCGCTTTTGGCTCAGGCGTGCAGTGAAGGCAGGCGACCCGCGGTCCCTGTGCGAACTCCGCGCCTTCGAATCTCGGCTCTGGCATTCAGCGGCGCGGAAGTTGAGGCGGTTGCGGCCTGTGATGAAGCGGGATGGATTTTCCTGATCCGAAGTCCCGACCCAGCCGCTTGCGTCATCCCGGCGAAAGCTGGGACCCGGAACGGCAAGCGCCGTTCTATGAGGCTCTTGGCCCCAGCTTTCGCTGGGGTGACGGTATAGGGAAGCAGTGCCCTACCGGTCCACCCCCTTGACCTTCCCCCACTGGCGCGCGGCGGTGTAGCCGAGGTAGCCGGTGCCGAAGAGGGCGTAGAGCGGCTCCGGGAGCCCCGCGAGGTAGGCGTTCATCCCCGCCGCGATCTCGCGCGCGGCCGAGGGGTTGAAGGCGCTCAAAACCCCCATCGGCAGCGAGGCGAGCAGCAGGACGTACATCACGTAGAGAAAGCTCGGCCGCGCGCGGCTGGTCCAGGGGTCGTTCGAGTTCGCCTCGGCGACGATCGCCTGCAATTGGGTCTCGAGCATCTGCATTTCCTGCGTGCCCTGCAATGCGATCAGTTCGAGCTTGGCCTTGGCCTGGGCCTCTTTGTCAGGGATGATCTTGTCGATGATCGAGGCGATGGGTCCGATGAGGACGTCGATGAGGGCCATGGCTTGCGCTCCTGTGCGGGTGAGTCGCGCAATCAAATAACCAAATAGGTTAATGTAGGAAAATGAAATAACCTATTTCACCCCCGCTTCGGCGAGCAGCCGCTGTGCCAGCACCAGATGCGGGCGGTCGAGCATCGCGCCTTCCAATGCCACCACGCCGGCGCCCGGGTGATCGGCAAAGGCCTGCACCACGGCGCGGGCATGGGCGAGTTCCGCGGCGCTCGGGGTGAAGGCTGCGTTGATCGGATCGACCTGCGCAGGGTGGATCGCCAGCATCCCGCCGAACCCCTGCGCGCGGACCCGCCGCGCGCGCGCCGCGAGGGCCTCGAGATCGCGGAATTCGGGCTGCACCGTCTCGATTGCCGCAACGCCTGCCGCCGCCGCGCCGATCAGGCACAGGCTGCGCGCCAATTCATAGGTGTGCGAATACTCGCCGTCGGGCCCGCGCTGCTCGCGTGCGCCGAGTGCCGAGGACAGGTCCTCCGCCCCCCAGCTCATCGCCACCAGCCGCTCGCGCCCCGGATAGGTGCCGGCATAGTCGCCCGTGCGGAACATCGCCGCCGCCGTCTCGGTGACGAGCGCGGCGATCAGGGTCCGGCCCAGGGGGATGCCGTTCGCGGCTTCCAAGGCGGTCAGATAGTGGTGGAGCTGCGTCACATCGGCCGCCCCTTCGGCCTTGGGCAGGAACACCCCGCCGGGGCGCGCAGGGCTGATCGCGGCGAGATCGGCGATGCAGTCATGCCCGCTCACCGGATTGATCCGCACCCACAGCCGCGCCTTGTTGCCCGAGGCCGCGATCTGTTCGGCAACCATCTGGCGTGCGGCAGGCTTGTTCTCGGGCGAGACTGAATCCTCCAGATCGAACAGCGCGATATCCGCCGCCGAGCCTTCCGCCTTGCCCATCTTCCTGGCGCTGTCGCCCGGCGCAAACAGCCACGAGCGCATTCTCGGCAGGGCGGGCATGGTGTGGGGCATGGGCAATCCTCTCCTCTTGGCCTCAGCGCTTACGAAGCCCGCCCGCGCATCGCAAGCCTGCGTCATTTGCCCGGGGGCCGCGCGCGCCGGCGTCTTTCCGTTTGGCGAGAGGCGCGCCCCGTTGCTATACACAACCGAAATCAACCAGCGGGGGAGCGCCGCCTGTGGCCATCGCATTTTCTGTAAACGGCAAGCCCGTGAGCGTGGAGGCTGACGCCGACACTCCGCTGCTCTGGGCTCTGCGCGACGATCTCGGCCTGACCGGCACCAAGTTCGGCTGCGGTATCGCCGCCTGCGGGGCGTGCTCGGTGCATGTCGACGGCAACCTCACCCGCTCGTGCAGCGTGCCCCTCGGCGAGGTCGCGGGCAAGGCGGTGACCACGATCGAGGGGCTGAAGAGCGCCGATGGCGTGCTCCACAAGGTGCAGGCCGCCTGGATCGAGGCGCAGGTGCCGCAATGCGGCTATTGCCAGTCGGGCCAGATCATGGCCGCGGTCGCGCTGATCGAGAAGGTCGGCACGCCCAGCGACGCGCAGATCGACGAGGCGATGACCAATATCTGCCGCTGCGGCACCTATCCGCGCATCCGCAAGGCGATCCTTGCTGCCACCGGCGCGGCGGCAGCCCAGCAGGGAGACGCGTAATGGCCGACAATCCCAATCCCGACATCGAGCTTCCCGAGGCCGAAGCCCCCGCGGCCAAGCCCAAGCGCAAGGGCATCAAGCGCCGCATCTTCCTTGCCGGGTCCGCGCTGGTGGTGGGCGGCGGCATCTTCGGCGTGTGGTGGACCGACAGCTCGGTCAAGGCCAAGGCCAATGCGCTGATCGGCGGCGAGGGCAAGCACGCCTTCGGCAGCGTCATGACCATCGCCGTGGATGACACGGTGACGATGTTCTCGCCGCATATCGACTTCGGCCAGGGCTCGCACACCGCGCTTGCGCAGATGCTGGCGGACGAGCTTGATGCCAAGTGGGACAAGGTCGCGATCGAACAGGCCCCGGCCGACATGGCCTTTGCCAACGGCGCGCTCGCCAAGGGCTTCCTGCCGACCATGACCGGCGACTTCGCCGCCGGGCTGATCCCGGATGCGGTGATCGGGATGATGGCGCGTTCGATGCCGCTGATGATCACCGGCGGCTCCTCGGCGATCCGTTTCACCGGCGAGGTCGCGATGCGGCGCACCGGCGCGGCGGTGCGCGCGGCGCTGATTGCCGAAGCCGCCGACCGGTTGGGCGTGCCCGAGAGCGAGCTCGCCACCGCAGATAGCCTCGTCACCCATGCCAAGTCGGGCAAGTCGCTGCGCTATGGCGAACTGGCGGCGGGCGCGGCCGGGCGCTCGCTTTCGAGCGATCCGGTGCTCAAGACCCGCGAGCAGTGGAAGCTGATCGGCACCGGCGTGCCGCGCCGCGACATTCCTTCCAAGGTCGATGGCAGCGCGGTCTACGGCATCGATTTCACGCTGCCCGAGATGCGCGTTGCAACCATCGCGGCTGCCCCCGTGCGCGGCGGCACGCTCGAAAGCGTGGACGAGGCCCCGGCTTTGGCCGTGAAGGGTGTCGAGAAGGTCATCAAGCTGCCCGATGCGGTGGTCGTGGTGGGCAAGGGCTACTGGCCCGCGACCAAGGGCCTTCAGGCGCTCAGCCCCAAGTTCTCCGATGGCGGCCATGGCGCGGTCTCGACCCCGGCGATCTACGCCGCGCAGGCCAAGCTGATGGCGGGCGGCAAGGCCAACAACGAGGCGGGCGAGGGCGATGTCGACGGCGCCTTCAAGGCCCCGGGCGCCAAGCTGGTCGAGGCCGAATACCGCGTCCCCTTCCTCCACCATGCGATGATGGAGCCCTTCGCGCTCACCGGCCACTTCAAGGACGGCAAGCTCACCATCTGGGGCGGCTTGCAGGACCCGCTTTCGACCCGCGTCAAGGCGGCCAAGGCGGCCGGGATCGATGTCGAGAATGTCACCTTCGTGCCGATGATCATGGGCGGCGGTTTCGGCCGGCGCTTCCCCGATATCGTCGAGATCATCGACCAGATTGCACTGGTGGCGAAGCAAGTCCCCTATCCGGTCAAGCTGGTGTGGAGCCGCGAGCAGGAAGTCACCCACGGCTCCTACCGCCCGCAATCCTCGGCCAAGCTTTCAGCTTCGCTCAAGGGCGGCGCAATCACCGCGATGCGGATCGATTACGCACAGAGCGGCAATGCCGAAGGGGAAGTGCCCTTCATCTACACGCTGCCCGCCACCTCGCGCCGCCACTTTGCCTACCAGTCGAACCAGATCGACGGTCCGTGGCGCTCGGTCAATGCGACGCAATTGGGCTTCTACACCGAAAGCTTCATGGACGAGCTCGCGCTGGCGGCAGGGGCGGACCCTTACGAGTTCCGGCGCAAGCACCTGTCCGAAGGCTCGCGGCACCAGAAGGTGCTCGATGAGGTCGCCAAGCGCGCCGGCTGGGGCACGCCGCTGCCCGCAGCCACCGGGCGCGGGATCGCGATCGTCGAAAGCTTCGACACGATCGTTGCCGAGGTGGTCGAGGTGGCCCTCAAGGAGGACGGCAGCCCCCGCGTTGTGCGCGCCTTCGCGGTGGTCGATTGCGGCACCACGGTGAACCCGCTGAACGCCGAGGCGCAGATCGCCGGCGGCCTCATCATGGGGCTGTCCTCGGCGATGGGCGAGGCGGTGACGCTCGACAAGGGCGCGGTGGTGCAGAGCAACTTTGCCGATTACCCGATCCTCAAGCTCGCCGATGCGCCGCCTGCGGTGGATGTGCACTTCCTCGACAGCGGGGCCAAGACCGGCGGGATCGGCGAGCCCGGCCTGCCGCCGGCAAGCCCCGCGCTGGCCAATGCCCTCGCCGCGCTGACCGGCAAGCGCATCCGCAACCTGCCGGTCCTGACGCAAGCCAGGGCTTGACGCTGGAGCGTTGGTCGGCGCTGATCCTCGCCGCAGGGGCGGGGCGGCGGTTCGGCGGGGGCGGCGGCGGCGGCAAGCTGCTGGCCGACCTCGGCGGCGCGCCGGTGATCCGGCGGGTGGTCGATGCGGTCGGCCGTGTCGGATTTGCCGAGGTGATTGCCATCACCGGGGCCGAAGACGCCAACATCAGACGCGCCCTCGCGGGTGCCGATGTGTCCATAAGGCCCGCGCCCGGCTGGGCCGAGGGCATGGCCGCGAGCCTGCGCACCGGCATCGCCGCGCTCGATCCCGGGGCCGAGGGGGTATGCGTGTTCCTCGGCGACATGCCGCTGGTGCCGACGGGGCTATGCGGGGCGCTGGTCGAGGCGGCGCAGGCGGCAGGCTATGCCGCAAGGCCGCGCCATAAGGACAAGCCCGGCCACCCCGTCGCCTTCACCCGCGCCGCCTTCACCGACCTGCTGGCGCTTGAAGGCGACGCCGGGGCGACCGCGCTGCTCAAGGCGCAGCCCCAGCATGTCGCCTATCTCGATACCGCCGATAGCGGCGTGCTGCTCGATATCGACACCCCCGCCGACCTCGCGGCGGCCGTCGCCGCGTGGAAGCCTTGCGCGACCTCGGCGACCAGCGAAAGCGCCACCTCGCGCGGGGCTTTGCCGAAGCCGTAGAGGCCGATGGGGGCATGCAGCCGCGCGATCGCGGCCTCGCTCACCCCGTGTCCGCGCAGCCTCGCGATGCGCCGGTCGAGCCGCGCCCGCGCGCCGATCGCGCCGACATAGAAGGCCTGTGATTGCAGCGCTGCGGCGAGCCCGCGCTCGTCGTCCTCGCGGTCGTGCGAGAGCACCGCGATGGCGGTCCACGGGTCGGGCGCGATCGCCGCGATCGCCGCCTCGGGGGCGCCGCGGTGGTAGGCGATGCCCGCCAGCGGCGCTTCATCGGGTCCACCGGGAGTGACGAGCACGACCTGCCAACCCATGGCGAGGCCAAGCGCTGCGGCACTGAGCGTCGCGCCGTCCTCGCCGATCAGCACCAGCTTGAGCGGCGGCGTGAAGCGACGGGTGTAGCGCAGCCCGTCCCGGCCATCGGCGGGCGGCGCCTCGCCTGCGGCTTCGGCGCGGCGGGTGGTGCCGTCGCTCGACCACAGCACCGGCCTGCGGGAATGCCAGCCATCGAGCAGCACGGCGACGGCGGGTTCATCAGCCGCGACCGGCTCGACCAGCACGGTGATCCCCGATCCGCAGGCGAGCCTGATATCGATCCACGGGCTGCCCTCGCCATAACGCAGGGTGCGCGGGCACCCCTCGGCGAGTGCCTCGCGGCCGTGGCGGGCGACATCGTCCTCGATGCACCCGCCCGACAGGAACCCCCAGTGCCCTTCCGCCGTGACGAGCATCTGCGCCCCGACATCGCGCGGCGCCGAGCCGTCGACCGCGACCAGCGTGGCAATGGCAAAGCGTTCGGGCACGGCAGGCCCCGCCAGCAACGCCTCGCGGATATCGTCGACAGGGGCGGCAGGACGCCAGCGGGTCATGGGCGAGGGGGCAGCTTTCGTGAAAGGCACAAACCAGGGCCCCAAGCCTAGCCCGCCAGCCCGCGCGGCGCAATTGCGCCGCCGGTTGGCGGTGGGCGATCGGCCGGAAGGAGAGAAGTCCACTGGTCGGGACGAGAGGATTCGAACCTCCGACCCCCACACCCCCAGTGTGATGCGCTACCAGGCTGCGCTACGTCCCGTCACCAGTGGAGCGGGGCCTATAGGAGGGGCGGATGAGGCTTGCAAGCCGGATTTGTCTCTCCCGGTTCGCCTCGCGGATGGGGTGGCGGGGCAGCCAAGGGTCAAGGATGTCTGCGCCGTGCGCCAGCCCGGCCGCGCAGCAGGCGTGTGGCCCGTGCACAACGCCCCCGGGGCCAATCGTTGCGACTTGCTTGCATTGCTGCTAGGCGCGCCCACCTGAACGGGAGGGGCGCACGCCCCTTACGGTGTTTCACGGGATCTGACGGGCTCTATCGCATGACAATCGACCTTCTCGCCGCCGCTGCCGGGGCGGGCGCGCCCTCGGGGGCGGCCTTCTGGCTCAACATCGTGCCGATCGTCGGCATGATCGCGATTTTCTGGTTCCTGATCATCGCGCCGCAGATGAAGAAGCAGAAGGAACACCAGGCCAAGATCGCCGGTGTCAAGAAGGGCGACCAGGTGGTGACCGCGGGGGGCCTCGTGGGCAAGGTGGTCAAGGTCGACGATGTCTATGTCGAGCTCGACCTTGGCCCCAATGTCCGCGTCAAGGCGATCAAGGCGACGCTGGGCGATATCATTCCGCCGGCCGGCAAGCCCGCCAACGACTGATCCGGCGCGGGTGCCAGGCCCGGCGCGCCACCATGAACCCTTGCGTGTGAGATACTGACGCAATGCTCGATTTCCCTCTCTGGAAGAAGCTTTCGCTGTGGGCGGTGACGCTGGCGGCCTCGCTGCTGGCGCTGCCTTCGCTCGCCAATGTCGCCGGGCTCGATTGGCCCGCCGCGCTGCCGGACCCGCAGGTCAACCTCGGGCTCGACCTTGCCGGCGGCTCGCACTTGCTGCTCGAGGCCAAGGCCGCCGACGTGCGCGCCCAGCGGCTCGAGAACATGGAGGAGACGGTCCGCCAGCTGATGCGCACTGCGACCCCGCGCATCCGCATCGGCGATGTCTCGACCGCCGGGGGCGAGCTGTCCTTCATCCTCGATAACGCCGCCGATATCGACCGTGCGCGCGGCCTCATCGAACCGGTGATGCAAGGGCAGACCACGGTGCGCGAGTGGGAACTGAAGGTAGTCGACGGGCAGCGCATCGTCCTCACCCAGACCGATGCCGGGGTCGGGCAGGCGATCGACGATGCGATGGACAGCGCCACCGAAGTGGTGCGCCGCCGCATCGACGAACTGGGCACGCGCGAGCCGACCATCATCCGCCAGGGCGCGACCCGCATCGTGGTGCAGGTGCCGGGCCTCCAGGACCCGCAGGGGCTGAAGGACCTGCTCGGCAAGACCGCGCAGCTCGAATTCAAGCTCGTCGATATCAACGCGCTGCCGACCGAGGTCGAGGCCGGGGTCGCCCGCGCGGGCAGCCAGATCGTGCCCTTCGCCGACGGGCAGAGCGGCTCGATCGCGGTCAAGCGCCTCGGCGGGATCCGCGGCGACAGCCTCACCGACGCCAAGGCCGACCGCGACCAGCAGAACGGGCAGAGTGTCGTCACCATCGCCTTCGATGCGCAGGGCGGGGCGAAGTTTGCCAAGCTCACCACCGAGAACACCGGCAAGCCTTTTGCGATCATCCTTGACGGGCAGGTGCTCTCGGCCCCCAACATCAACGAGCCGATCCTTGGCGGGCGGGCGCAGATTTCAGGGAGCTTCACGCCCGAGAGCGCCAACAACCTCGCGATCGCGCTGCGTTCGGGCGCGCTGCCGGTGCCGCTGGCGGTGGTCGAGGAACGCACCGTCGGGCCGGACCTTGGCGCGGATTCGATCCGCAAGGGCCTGATCGCGATGGGCATCGGCAGCCTTGCGGTGATCGCGCTGATGATCGTCAGCTACGGCCGCTTCGGGATCTACGCCACGGTCGCGCTGGTGTTCAACGTGCTGATGCTGCTCGGCCTGATGGCGCTGGGCGGCTTCACGTTGAGCCTGCCGGGGATCGCGGGCTTCGTCATCACCATCGGCGCGGCGGTCGATGCAAACGTGCTCATCAACGAACGCATCCGCGAGGAGCGCGCGCGCGGGCGCAGGGTCGTCGCCGCGGTCGAGACCGGCTACAAGGAAGCCAGCCGCGCGATCTTCGATGCAAACCTCACCAACCTCATCTCCGCAGTCGCGCTCGGCATGTTCGGCACCGGCCCGGTGCGCGGCTTTGCGGTGGTGCTGTTCATCGGCATCATCACCTCGGTGTTCACCGGGGTGACCCTGACCCGCATGTTCGTCGCCGGATGGCTGCGCAAGGCGCGGCCCAACGACATCAATATTTGAGGAGGAGCAAGCCGTCATGAAACTCCTGAAGCTTGTCCCCGACAACACCAACATCAAGTTCCTGAAACTGCGCGTGCCCTTCTTCGTGCTCAGCATCGTGCTGATCGTGGGCAGCTGGGTCGCGGTCGCGGTCAACGGCCTTGCCTTCGGCGTCGACTTTGCCGGCGGCCAGGAAGTGCGCATGACCTTCACCCAGAGCAAGGCCGCCCCGGTCCCCTCGCTGCGCGAGAAGATCGCAGGCCTTGGCTATGGCGAGCCGGTGGTGCAGGAATTCGGCGCGCCCAACCAGGTCTCGATCCGCGTCAAGCTGCCGGACGGCGCCGAGGAGGCCCCCGAAACCGCCAAGGCGATCGGCGAGAAGGTGATCGCGGCGGTCAAGGCCGACTATGCCGATGCCCGCGTCGACGGGAACGATACCGTCTCGGGCAAGGTCGCGAGCGAGTTCCGCGACCAGGCGATCCTCGCCCTCGCGCTGGCGATGGCGGCGGTCTCGGTCTATATCTGGGTGCGCTTCGAATGGCAGTTCGGGGTGGGCGCGATGTTCGCGCTGGTCCATGACGTGTCGATCACGGTCGGCCTGTTCGCGCTGACGCAGATGGAGTTCAGCCTCCAGATCGTCGCCGCGATCCTCGCGATCATCGGCTATTCGCTCAATGACACCATCGTCGTCTACGACCGCATCCGCGAAAACCTCAAGAAGTACCGCAAGATGCCGATGGGCGAGCTGCTCGACCTGTCGGTCAACGAGACGCTGGCGCGCACGGTGATGACCTCGCTGACGCTGTTCATCGCGCTGATCCCGCTGCTCATCTTCGGCCCGCCGAGCCTGTTCGGCATGGTCGCGGCGATCACCGTGGGTCTGTTCGTGGGGACCTATTCCTCGATCTACATGGCCGGTCCCCTGCTGATCTGGATGGGGGTGACGACCAACAGCTTCGTCCCCGCCGAAACCGCGCTCGACAAGCAGGAAAAGCTGGCGAAGGGGCAGGGGTAAGCATCGCCTCGTTCCTCCCCGTCCCGATGGGATGGGCGAGGGACTAGGCCACCACCAGCCCCTGCCAATGGGCTGCCAGCGCGGCGGCGTTGGCGTCCCAGCTGAAGCGCTCGGTCAGCGCCGCCACCTCCTGGCGTGCAGGCGGATCGGCGAGGATCGCCTTCACTCCTGCCGCGACGGCATCGGCAGTGCGCGCCACCAGCCGCCCGGCGATATCGCTCGCGATCAGTTCGCGCGCGCCGCCGACATCGCAGGTCACCACCGGCGTCCCGCAGGCGAGCGCCTCGACCCAGGCATTGGCAAGCCCCTCGCTGGCGGTCGGCAGCACCATCACATCGGCCGCCGACAGCAGCAGCGGCATCAGGTCATGATCGACCGAGCCGGCGAAGAACACGCGTTCGCAAAGCCCCTCGCGCTGCACCTGGGCGCGCAAGCCCGCCTCGTCCTCGCCCTTGCCGATCAGCACCAGCCGCGCCCCGGGGAGCTGCGGCAATGCCGCGATGGCGATTGCCTGGCCCTTGCGCGGGATCAGCGCGCCCACGCAGGCCAGCAGCGGAGCATTGGCGGGCATGGCAAAC
The DNA here is from genome assembly GCF_000331285.1 of Porphyrobacter sp. AAP82. Taxonomy (GTDB): domain Bacteria; phylum Pseudomonadota; class Alphaproteobacteria; order Sphingomonadales; family Sphingomonadaceae; genus Erythrobacter. Next base: position 114,261 of record NZ_ANFX01000037.1, read on the forward strand.
CCCAGCTCGTCCGAGAGCTGGCGGCGCAGTTGCGGATGAGCGAAGGGCCGGAACCGGTCACGGTCGAGCCCGGTGTAATGCACCGCGATCCGCTCGGCAGGCATGCCCATCGCTGCCATGTGGCGGGCCAGATCGTGGCTTACGGCCAGCAGTCCCGTGGCCGCTTGCGCCGCCTCCAGCATCTGCGCGGCCGCAAATCCCTCCTTGCCCCACAAGGTGATATCGCTCCCGCGCGCCTTGATCGAGAGCGCAAGGCCCAGTTCACGCGCGACGATTGCGGCGGCGGGGCCGTCGGGGAAGAAGAACTGCGCATCGACCAGATCGAACGGCGCCTCGGCATGGAGACGCTGCGCCAGCGGCAGCACGGCGCGGGCGATGGCGGCGGCATTGCGCCGCGCACCGATCCGCGGGATCAGCGTAAAATGCGGGCGGTGGACGGTGATCCCGCCTTCCGCGGCGATCGGCGCCAGCTCGGCAAGCGCGCGATAGCGCCCCAGCGCCAGCGGGGGCAGGCCAACCGGATTGACCACCGTCACCCGCCAGTCCCCGCGCTTTGCCAGCGCTTCCAGCGAGCGCGCGACGAAGGTGCCGAACCGCGGATTGACCGGGTTGGGATAGAGCGTCGAGAGGACGAGGGCGTGTTTCACGGCGCTGTCCTGCCCTTCGCGCGCTAAAGCGCTCTCACCAGCATGAAGGCGACCGCGACCCATGGCGGGTTGTCGACCACCACCTGCTTCTGCCCCGCACCCGGAGGCAGCAGGCCGACCATCGCGCCGCGCCGGTCGATCAGCCGCCCGAAGGCAAAGCGTCCGCCGGGCTTGGGCACCAGGCAATCGCGGTTGATCGCGGCTTGCAGGGCTTCGTGATCGATCTGGCGCAGCCACACGAGATCGCCCGGGCGATATTCGCCGACGCTTTCGGTGACGGCGAGCACCAGCGGCGGGGGTCCGTCACCCTCGGCAAGGGCATCGGGGGCAAGCGCCTCGCGCGGGGCGGTGAGCGCCTGGGGGCCGGCAGCGGCAAGTTCGGCCACGATCCGCGCGGGCGCGGCGGCCTCGTCGCGCATCAGGCTGGCGGGATCGACGCCCATGGCGGCGGCGATCTTGTTCATCCAGCCCAATGACAGCCGGCGCATCCCGGTCTCGAGCCGGCCGATGGTCTGTGCGGTGGTCGGCGGATCGCAGGCGGCTGCCAGATCGGCGAGGGTCAGGCCCTTGGCCTTGCGGATATCGCGGATGCGGTTCATCGTCGGGACTCTGGATGATGGCGTAAAAATAACCGGATTGGTGTTTTTTCTTTCCTACATCCAGTCAGATTTGGCAAGTCCTGACGGCAACAGCCGCAAAGGAATCGCCCATGAAGCGCCATCTTGTCGAACGCGAACTGACTTCCGAAGGCCCGCGCCACCGCCCGGCGGGGCCGGGGGGGCTTGCGCGGTCGCGCTCGGTGACGGTCAATCTGGCGGAAAGCCCGCTCGCCTGGCTGCATGCGCGCGGGCACCTGTCGGAACGCCTGTTCGATGCGGGCGAGGCCTTGCGGGCCGATTACGAGCGCGCGCAATTGCCGGCCAGCATCACGATGCGCTGGGACCCGGTGCGCGCCAAGTCGACCGCGCCCGGCGGGCTCGACCCGAGCGAGAAGCATATCGCCGCGCGCAAGCGTTTCGACGGGGCGATCAGCGCGGCGGGGCGCGGGCTCGATGACATTCTGTGGCGCGTGGTCTGCGCGGGCGAGGCGCTGCCCGAAGCGGAAAAGCACCTCGGCTGGCCCTCGCGCAGCGGCAAGCTGGTGCTGCGCATCGCGCTTGAGCGGGTGGCGGAATATTACCGCATCAGGTGATGGTCTGGAGCGGGAGGTTTTCCTCTCCAGGACAGTGTCTCATGTGTCTCCTACACGCGCAAGCGCCGCCGCGATGCGGGCGCGCAAGGGGGGCAGGATGTCGGCCTCGAACCAGGGGTGCCTCGCCATCCACAGCCGCGCGCGCCAGGCCGGGTGGGGGAGCGCGGTGCGGTTGCCGAACTGCCCGAAGGCGCGCACGCGCTCGGGGCTGGACCAGCCCTTGGTCTCGGGCAGGTAGCGGGCCTGCGCATGGGCACCAACCAGCAGCGTGAGGCGCTCGGCCGGCAGGTGCGCGAGCACCGCCTCGTGCCACCGGGGTGCGCACTCGCGGCGCGGCGGGGCATCGCCGCCGGCGGCCTTGCCGGGGTAGCAGAAGCCGATCGGCATCTGCGCGACCCTCGCCTCGTCGTAGAAGAGGGGCTTGTCGATGCTGAGCCAGCCGCGCAGCCGGTCGCCGCTGTCGTCGTCCCACGGCACGCCGCTGGCGTGGACGCGGGTGCCGGGTGCCTGGCCGATGATCAGGACCCTCGCGGTCGGGGAGAAGCGGGTGATCGGGCGCGGGCCGAGCGGCAGGTGCGCGGCGCACAGGGTGCAGGCAGCGATGCGGCGCCGCAGGTCGTCGATGCTGTCGTCCCCCGGCGCGGCGGGGGCGCTCATCCCTCGACCAGCTCGGCGAGGGTCAGCCAGCGCTCCTCGGCGGCGTCCTTCTCGGCCCGCGCGTTGGCCAGCCCTTGCGAGATGGCGGCGAAGCGGGCGGGGTCGGCGGTGTAGAGCGCAGGGTCGGACAGGAGCGCCTCGCCCTTGGCGATCGCCGCTTCGAGCTCGGCGATGCGCGCGGGCAGGATCTCGTAGTCGCGCTGGTCCTTGTAGGTGAGCTTGGTGCTCCCCCTCCCGCCTGCGGGAGGGGGTTGAGGGGTGGGAGTAGCGGGAGCGGATGCCTTGATGGGCCCACCCCCGGCCCCACCCGCAGGCGGGAGGGGAGAACGGCGGCGCCGCGCTTCCCAGTCGGCATAGCCGCCCGCGACGATGTCGACCTTGCCCGACCCGTCGAGGCCCAAGGTGACGGTGACGGTGCGGTCGAGGAAGTCGCGGTCGTGGCTGACGATGAGGACCGTGCCTTCGAAGTCGGCGATCACCTCCTGCAAGAGGTCGAGCGTCTCGAGGTCGAGGTCGTTGGTGGGCTCGTCGAGCACCAGGAGGTTGGCGGTGCGGGCGAACTCGCGGGCCAGCAGCAGGCGGGAACGCTCGCCGCCCGAGAGGATGCCGACCTTGGTGTCGACGAGGCCGGGATCGAACAGGAAGTCCTTGAGGTAGGCCATGACATGCTTGCGCACCCCCCTGACATCGATCCAGTCGCCCCCCTCGGCGAGGATCTGGCGCACCGTCGCGCCCGGTTCGAGGAGCTTGCGCTGCTGGTCGATCATCACGCCTGACAAGGTGCGGGCGTGGGTGACGCTGCCGGTGTCGCTCGGCGTCTCGCGGGTGAGGAGCTTGAGGAGCGTCGTCTTGCCCGCGCCGTTCGCGCCGACGATGCCGATGCGATCGCCGTTCTGGATGCGCAGGGAGAAGGGCTTGATGATCGCGCGCTCCCCGTATGTCTTGGAGATGCTCTCGGCCACGATCACCGACTTGGACTTGAAGTCGTCGTCGCTGGCAAGCTTGAGCTTGGCGGTCCCCGCGCCCGAGATCATCGCGGCCCTGACAGCGCGCATCTGGTGGAGCTTCTCGAGCCGGCCCTGGTTGCGCTTGCGCCGCGCGGTCACCCCGCGCTCGAGCCAGTGGGCTTCGATCTTGAGCTTGGCGTCGAGACGGTCGGCAGCGCGCGCCTCCTCGGCATAGACGCTCTCCTCCCACGCCTCGTAGCCGCCGAAGCCGACCTCCTTGCGCCGCAGCGTGCCCCTGTCCAGCCACAGGGTCGCCCGCGTCAGGCGGGTGAGGAAGGTGCGGTCGTGGCTGATGGTGATGAAGGCGCCGCGGTAGCGCGAGAGCCAGTCCTCGAGCCAGTCGATGGCGGCCAGATCGAGGTGGTTGGTGGGCTCGTCGAGCAGCAGGAGATCGGGCTCCTGCGCCAGCGCGCGGGCGATGGCGGCGCGGCGCTTCTCGCCGCCGCTGGCGGTGGCCGCGGGGCGGGACATGTCGATGCCGAGCTGGCCGGCGATCGCCTCGACCTCGTGGGCCGCGGGCGCATCCTCGCCGCCGCATGCGAAGTCCATGAGGGTGGCATATGGTCCGAAGTCGGGGTCCTGTTCGAGGAACACGATGCGGCAGCCCGGCTTGACCCGCCGCGCGCCGCGGTCGGCCTCGATCCGCCCGGCGATGAGCCGCAGCAGCGTCGTCTTGCCCGCACCATTGCGCCCGATCAGCGCCAGCCGGTCGCCCGGGAGCACATGCAGGTCGATCGGCGCCGCGCCGCTGGTGGGGGTCGGCCCGCCGAACAGCCAGCGGCCGCCCTGCTGCAAGGCCATGCCTTCGAGCGAGAAGATGGGGGGCTGTGCCATGGTGCGCCGCACCTAGGGACTGGACGGCCGGGCGGCAAGCCCGCACACCCCTTGCGGTTCAGTCCTGCGAAAGGCGAGCCGCTCCAAAGGCGCGGCAAACCGGAGGAATTGCCATGTCGAAGCCCGTCACCGTCCTTGCTGCCGCCTCGGCGCTGATGCTGCCCGCCGGCGCCGCCATCGCCGCGCCGCAGGTCACGCTTGCGCCCGCCGGGCCGGTGATCGAGCTCAGCATCTCCGAGAGCGTCGATACCGCGCCCGACCGCGTCACGATCGGCGCGGGCGTCACCTCCACCGCGCCCACCGCGACCGCGGCGATGCGCCAGAACGCGGCCGAGATGGCCAAGGTCATCGCCCGCATCAAGGCGCTCGGGATCGCAAGCGAGGACATCACCACCACCGGCGTGCTGCTCGGCGCGCTGTATGATTACCAGAACGGCACACCCGCCTTCCGCGGCTATCAGGCCGCCAACCGCGTCAGCATCCTGCTGCGCAAGATCGACGACACCGGCAGCGTGCTCGATGCGCTGGTCGAAGCGGGCGCGACGGACCTCACCGGCCCCGAATTCGGGATCGCCGACGACACTGCCGCCAAGGCCGAAGCCCGCAAGGCCGCGGTCACGCGCGGCGACGCGCAGGCGCGCGCCTACGCCGCGATGCTCGGCTACGAGGGCGTGCGGGTGATCGCGGTCACCGAGGCGATCGAGCGCAGCTTCCCGGTGATGGCGCTCGCCAAGGTCTCGGAAGTCGCCGCCACCGCATCGCCTGCCACCCCGATTCAGCCGGGGCAGGTGACCACCGGCGTCAATGTCACCATCACCTACGAGCTGGTCGGCAAGCCCGCCGCCGGAACGAAGTGAGCCATTCACGGCTTGTTCAATGGACATCTGCTAGGCACAATCCTGTCATGAACCTGCGCTCCGCTTTCCTGCTTGCTCTTGCCGCCGCGCTCGCTGGCGCGGCCGCGCCCGCGCTCGCGCATCAGGAGCCCGAGCGCGGCGAGCAGGGAGCGGCGCGGCGCGAGGCGCAGGCCGGCAACATCATGCGATCGAGCGATATCGAGGCGCGCATCCTGCCCCAGATGCGCGATGCCGAATATCTCGGCTTTGCCTATGATTCGACCGCGCGCGCCTATCGCCTCAAGTTCATCAAGGATGGCCGCGTCACCTATGTCGATGTCGATGCCCGCACCGGGCGCATCATCGGCCGCTCGCGCTGACAGCGGCGCGCCATGACCATTCACCGGGGGAAAGCAGCCGGACGGGCGCCGAGCGCTCGCTTGACGCCTGCGGCCCAAAAGCGCACGAACCCGGCTGACATTAACCAGGAAACCGGGGACCCATGCGCATTCTGATCGTCGAAGACGAACCCACCCTCGGCGCACAATTGAAGGCGACGCTCGAGGGGCAGGGCTATGCCGTCGACCTGTCCACCGATGGCGAGGACGGGCACTTCATGGGCTCGACCGAGGATTATGACGCGGTGGTGCTCGACCTCGGCCTTCCAGAGATCGACGGGCTGACCGTGCTCGGCATGTGGCGGCGCGAGGGCCGGGCCTTCCCGGTGCTGGTGCTGACCGCGCGCGACAGCTGGAGCGACAAGGTCGCAGGGCTCGATGCGGGCGCCGACGATTACCTTGCCAAGCCCTTCCAGACCGAGGAACTGATCGCCCGCCTGCGCGCGCTGATCCGCCGGGCGAGCGGCAACACCTCGTCCGAACTCACCGCCGGCGACGTGCGGCTGGACACGCGTTCGGGCCGCGTCACGCTGGCCGGCGAGCCGGTCAAGCTGACCGCGCAGGAATACAAGCTGCTCTCTTACCTCATGCACCACAAGGGCAAGGTGGTGAGCCGCACCGAACTGATCGAACATATCTACGATCAGGACTTCGACCGGGATTCCAACACCATCGAAGTCTTCGTTACCCGCATCCGCAAGAAGCTTGGCGCAGACGTCATCACCACCATCCGTGGCCTCGGTTACAGCCTCGACGACCCCGCCGACCAGCCGCGCGCCTGAGGTTTTGCCCGAGGCGCGGGCGGGCGGCGGCGATCCCCCTGTGACCTTGCCCGCGGGCGAGGCCGAGGCCATGCCCGGGGCTGCCCCACCGCCCGCCGCCGCCAAGCCGCGCGCCAGCCTTGCGCGGCGCATGGGGCTGATCGCGGCGGGGTGGATCTTCGTGCTGCTGCTGGGCGGCGGCATCGCGCTCGAACGCACGCTGACATCGCAGGTCGAGGCCAATTTCGACGAGCAGCTCGATTACCAGCTCACCGCGATGATCGCCTCGGCCGAGATCGATGCGAGCGGCGAGGTGTGGTTCTATCGCACCTTGGGCGACCAGCGCTTCCTCGAGCCCGGCAGCGGGCTTTACTGGCAGATTTCGGGCGGCAATTACGAACCCTGGCCCTCGCGCAGCCTGTGGGACCGGACGCTGAAGCTCCACGGGGCGCAAGGCAAGGGCGGGCATTTCGACAGCGAAGTGCACATCTACAATTCCGACCAGTTCGAGGGCGAACCCTTGCGGATTGCCGAGCGCACCGTGATCCTGCCGGGCAGCGAGACGCGCTGGACCTTTGCCGTCGCCAGCGCCACCGAGCAGATGGACGCGCAGATCGGGCGGGTGCGGCTGATCCTGATCTGGAGCTTTGCGGTGCTGGGCCTTGGCCTCCTTGTGATGGCGCTGCTCCAGATCCGCTACGGCCTCTCGCCTCTGAGGCGCGTGCGCGCGGCGATCCAGAACCTGCGCACCACCGGCGCGAACCGCATCACCGATCCCCTGCCGCTGGAAGTGCAGCCGCTGGTCGAGGAGCTGAACGCGCTGCTCGAACATTCCGAGCGGCAGGCCGAGGAGGCGCGGCGCCATGCGGGCAATCTTGCCCATGCGCTCAAGACCCCGCTGACCGTGCTCACCAACGCCGCCACCGCCCGCGCGCCCGATCTGGGCGATGCGGTGATGCGCGAGACGCGCACGATGCAGCGCCATGTCGACCACCACCTCGCCCGCGCGCGCGCCGTCGGCCGCCGCGCGGTCGGCCATGCGCGCACCAATGTCATGGCGAGCGCCGAGGCGGTGCGCCGCGCGGTCGAGCGGCTCTATCCCGAGGGGCGGCTGGACATCGCGGGCGACAAGTCGGCGCTGGTTTCGCTGGAACGGCAGGACCTCGACGAACTGCTCGGCAACCTCATCGAGAATGCGGCCAAGTATGGCGGCGGCAGCGTCTTCGTCACCATCGACCCCGACGAGGCCGAGCGCGATCCGAAGATGTGCCTCATCTGGGTCGAGGATGACGGGGAAGGCATCCCCGAGGCCGAGCGCATCCGCATCTTCGATCGCGGCGTGAGGCTCGATACCGGCAAGCCCGGCACCGGCCTCGGCCTTGCGATCGTGCGCGATGTGGCGGAGATCTACGGCGGCAGCGTGGAACTGGGCACCAGCGAGGATCTGGGCGGCCTGCTCGTCGAACTGCGCCTGCCGCGCGCGCTGTGATTGCGGCGCGAAGGGTTTTTGAACCGGCCGCGTTGTAGAGCCGTACACAACGACGCAAACAGGCCATTTGCGACCCATGAACACCGCGACAGACCGAGCTCCCGCGACCATCTCCGCCCCGCCGCCGGGCGACGATGCGGCGTGGGCGGCACGGCTGGCGGCGCGCGAGCCGGCGGCCCTGCGCGAAATGATCGCCCGCCACGGCGCGGCGCTCCACCGCCTCGCCTATCGCATGACGGGCGATGCGCACGAGGCCGAGGACATCGTCCAGGAGGCGCTGCTGCGCCTGTGGGACCATGCCCCAGCGCTTGCGGGCAAGCATCCGCCGGGTAGTCAGGCGGCGGCGCGGCTGCGGCTCGGCGGCTGGCTCCAGCGGGTCGCGACCAACCTTGCGCTCGACCGCCTGCGCCGCACCCGGCGGTTGAGCGGCGGGGAGGTGCCCGAGGAGGAGGACAACGCCCCGCTCGCCGATGTCGTGATCGCGGCGGGCGAGCGCGACAATCTCGCCCGCGCCGCGGTGCTGGCGCTGCCCGACCGCCAGCGCGCCGCGATCGTGCTGACCTATTACGAGGAGCTGCCCAATGCCGAGGCGGCCGAGGCGATGGACATGAACATCAAGGCCTTCGAGAGCCTGCTGCACCGCGCCCGCATGGCGCTGCGGCAGGCTCTGGCGGCGCAAGGAGACGCGCCATGAGCGTGAACGAACACCCCGATCCCGGCGCACCGATCGTCCCCGGCAGCCCGCTCGCGCGGATGCTTGACGGCTATGCCGCTCCCGAGCTTCCGGCAGGCTTTGCCGAGCGCGTGCTGGCCGCCGCAGAAGCCCGCCCCGCACCTCTGCCGGAACTGCGCCGCGCGCCTTCGCGCAGCCGCCGCTGGCGGATCGGGCAGCGCATCGCCATCGGCGTGGCTAGCTTCGGCGCGCTGGCGACTGCGGCAGCGGCGACGGGGCTGCTCGAACAGCTTGCCATTACCGTTCCTTCCGCCAGGACCGTGTGGGCGGGCCTTACCGGCAGCGCGCAGCCTGCGGGCAAGCCCGTGGCGGCTGTCGCGGCCGCAGCGCCCGCGGCCGCAGCGCCCGCGGCCGCGCTCACGCCGGCGGCTGTCGCCATCGAAGGCCCGATCGACACGCCCGAGGAGCTCGGCGAGACCTTCCGCCGGGTCGACGAGGTCCGCGCCGGCCGCTGCGAGGAGCGCCGCAGGGTCATCGACCAGCGCATCGCGTCCGAGATCGAGCGTCGCCGCGCCGCCGGTCTGCGCGTCCCCACGCCCGAGGAGGAAGCGCGCCTGCGCGAGCGGATCGAAAGGCAGCTCGCCGCCCGCGAACAGCGCGCCGATGCCGCCGTTGCCGCGCGCCGCGAGACGATGCAGCGCAAGGTCGAGAACGGCGAGGCGCTGACCCGCGAGGACCTCACCGGTCGCAAGCCGCCGAGCCCCGAGACGCGCGAACGGTTCCGCGCCTTGCGCGATCTGCCCCCGGGCGAACGCGCCAAGGCGTGGCGCGACCTGTCGCCTGCGGAACGCCGCGCGCTTGCCGACGCGTTGCGTGCCCGCCGCGCGGTGCGTCTGCCCCCCGCGCCCGCGGCTGTCCCGCAAGAGGACACCCCGCCGCCGTCCGAATAAATTCTCCCATGCCTGCGAAGGGCGATTGCGGCTGCGGCGTTGAAGACGTGTCACCGGCAGCGCCCCGCAAACCCCCGCCGGGACAGTTCAACGCCCTGAAGGCATGGAGGAATGTGACGATGTTCAAGACCCCGCTGATGATCGCCTCGCTCGCCGCCATTGCGCTTGCCGCTCCCCTGGCTGCGCAGGATAAGAGCCGCACCAAGACCTATGAAGGTGACAGGTTCACCGCCACTCAGACCACCACCGTCAACCCTGAAACCGGCACCGCGACCCGCACCGGCGTCGCCGTCAACACCGCCAACGGCAAGACCGCGACCAGCATCGCCGTGCGCCAGCGCACCGCTACCGGCGCGACCGTCTCGGTCACCCAGACCGGCACGCAGGGCCGCACCCGCGACCTTCGGGGCGAGCGCGTTCGCACCGAGGGTGGCTCGACCTTCACCGGCACTGCCACCGGCCGCGGCGGCAAGACCTACGGGCTCGCGGGCAGCCGCAGCCGCGATGGCCAGGGCAATTCGCAGGCCAGCCAGAGCGTGACCAACAGCGCCGGCGAGACCATCGCCGCGCGCGACCGGGTCACCACCCGCGCCAATGGCCAGGTCTCCACCAGCATCAACCGCACCCGTGCCGAAGGCGTCAGCCGCCCGCCGCGCACCCGTCGCCCGCGCGGCTGACGTCACGCTCTTGCGCCGCTTCCCGCAGACGACGCGGCCCCGTGCGTCTGCATGACCCGGGAGGCGCGCGCCACGCTGGGGGCACGCTGCCCGGGAAACCGGCGGCGTGCCCTTCTTTTTGCCTAGCGCCGTGAAGGACAATCCGGCTGGATCACGAAGCCGCGCTCGTCCTTGGCCATTGCGAAGGTCCGCCCGACCGGAAAGCAGACGCCATAGCGTTCGATCAGCAGCGCCTTGACCTTGGCGGCATCGGCCTGCTGGCCCTTCATCCACGCCAGCCGTCCTTCGAGCACTGCCTCGGCAAGCCCCGCCAGCTCGACCGGATCGCTGGCGAATTCGTCCCAATGCGCAAGGATTGTCGCCCAGCCGCCATGCTGCCCGTTCAGACCCCAGCGAAACCACATCGAGCCGCCGAAATCGGGGAAATCGAGCGAGGCTCCCCGCGCGCGCAGCAGGTTGAACGCGGCCATGGCATCGCCGCCCGAATTGCTCGCATCGAGATCGCTGCTTGCCGCCACCAGCGCCGTTTCGCGCGGGCCTGCCGCATCAACTTTGGCGCCCGCATCGAGCAGGCGGGTGAGATACCACAGCCGCTTTTCGGATGCGCTGCCCACCACCGGCGGATCGCCCCACAGCCCCGGCGCATCGAGATCGAACCCCGCCGCGATCAGCGCATCGAAGGCTGCGCGATCCTCGCACTCCATCGCCCAGTCGAGCAGCGACATGCCCTCATAGCCGCGCTCGCCAAGCGGGGCAGCGGCGAAATCGAAAGTGGTGCGGCCCCGGCAGATTGGGTCGGCAAAAGGGGCAAGCCCGGTGTTCGCGAAGGCCGCAGCATAATCCATCCCGCGGAATTTGAAGCGGGTGTGCGCTTCGATGAACGCGGGCGAGGGCGCGCCGGACACATCGGGGACGCCGTCCGCATCGAGACGCTGGTGGCAGCGCGCGGCAAGGACCGAGGCGAACTGGAAGGCGAAGCCGGCCTCGCTGGTATCGAGGTTTTCCCTGGTGAGGGCAGGGTCGGGGATCATGCTCGCCATGGTCATGACCTCGCCAAATTTTCTCTCGAAGCTGGCAAGATCTTGCCTGGAGAGCGAAGCCAGCGCCGCATCGCGCGCGGGGGCGACGCGCCGGGTCAGTCGCCAGGCGGGCGCGAGCCGCGCGGTGCGCACGTCCGGGGCCGGGGCATTGGCAGCGCCTTCGATGAGGTATTCGGCGATCTTGCCGCAGGCGAGCGCGCGGGCAGGCGGGTCAAGCTCGGCAAGGTAGGCGCCAAACACCCCGACCTTTTTGACCTGCCGCATGTAGGCCGCGTAGGCTTTCTTGTCTTCTCGGGCTTCGGGCGGGGAGGCGACCTCCTCGATCATCACCGGCCGCGCCGGCGCGTCCCGGGTCTGCGCCGCAGCCGGGTGCGCCAGCCATGCCGCCGCCAGCGCCGCGAACGCCAGCCGGCGCATCATCCCCCGCGCGCCTTTTCGTGGTGGCGGATCACCTCGTCGATGATGAAGCGCAGGAACTTCTCGGAGAATTCCGGATCGAGTTCGGCCTCTTCCGACAGCTTCCTCAGCCGCGCGATCTGCCGCGCTTCGCGGTCAGGGTCGGCAGGGGGCAGGGTCACCTTCGCCTTGTATTCGCCCACAGCCTGCGTGATCCGGAATCGCTCGGCGAGCATGTGGATCAGCGCGGCATCGATATTGTCGATGCTCTTGCGGAAGGCAGCGAGCACCGGATCGGGTGCGGCGGGAAGTTGCGGATCATGCGCCATGGGGCGCAGAATTAGCAGCAATTCTGCGCTTGCCAAGGACGCTCGGGCCGCCCTAGGAGCCAAGCAGCATGAGTGCCGACATCATTCCCATGCCGCGCAAAGGCCCGACGCTCGATCCGATGCTGTCGCTGACGGCGGGGGGCATGAATTCGGTCAACGCGGTGATCCTCGACCGGATGCAGAGCGAGATCCCGCTGATCCCGCGTCTTGCCGGGCACCTCATCAGCGGCGGGGGCAAGCGGCTGCGGCCGATGCTGACGCTCGCCGGGGCGGAGCTGGTCGGATACAAGGGCACGCGCCACCACAAGCTGGCCGCGGCGGTCGAGTTCATCCACACCGCGACGCTTCTGCATGACGACGTGGTCGATGGCAGCGAACTGCGGCGCGGCAAGGCGGCGGCGAACATCATCTTCGGCAATCCCGCAACTGTGCTGGTCGGCGATTTCCTGTTCAGCCGCGCCTTCGAGCTGATGACCGAGGATGGCAGCTTGCGGGTGCTCTCGATCCTCAGCCGTGCCAGCGCGGTGATCGCCGAGGGGGAGGTCTCGCAGCTCTCCGCCCAGCGCCAGATCAATACCAGCGAGGAACAATACCTCCACATCATCGGCGCCAAGACCGCCGCGCTGTTCGCTGCCGCCAGCCAGATCGCGGCGGTGGTGGCCGAATGCTCGGAACAGCAGGAGCGTGCGCTCGAGGCCTATGGGCGCAACCTCGGGGTCGCTTTCCAGCTGGTCGACGATGCGATCGACTACGATTCCGATGCCGCCGAGATGGGCAAGGACCAGGGCGACGATTTCCGCGAGGGCAAGATGACCCTGCCGGTGATCCTCGCCTATGCCCGCGGCGACGAGACCGAGCGCAAGTTCTGGAAGGACGCGATCATCGGTCACCGCACCTCGGACGATGATCTTGCCCATGCGATCGGGCTGATCGGCAGACACAACGCGGTCGAGGACACGCGCGAGCGCGCCCGCCACTTCGCGCACCGGGCGATCGACGCGATCTCGATCTTCCCCGACAGCAAGGCCCGTCAGGCGATGGCCGAAGCGGCGCAGTTCGCGGTCGCGCGCGGGCATTGAGGACGCTATCGGGCGGGACGTGAACCCCAGCCTTCCCATTCACTCCGTTCTGCCGCAGATCCGCGCCGCGCTCGCGGGCGAGGGCGCAGGCGTGCTCATCGCACCGCCCGGTGCCGGCAAGACGACTGCGCTCGCTCCTGCGCTGCTGGGCGAGGCGTGGTGCAGCGGCCAGATCATCATGACCTCGCCGCGCCGCGTCGCCGCCCGCGCCGCGGCGGAACGCATGGCCGAGATGCTGGGAGAGCAGCCGGGCGGGACCGTTGGCTACATGACCCGGCTCGATAGCAAGACGTCCGCGAAGACGCGCATTCTGGTGGTGACCGAGGCGATTCTCGTCAACCGGCTGGTCGAGGACCCGGAGCTCCTCGGCGTTTCCGCCCTGCTGTTCGACGAGGCGCATGAGCGCGCCTTGGACAGCGACCTCGGGCTGGCACTGGCGCTCGAGACCCGCGCTGTGCTGCGCGAGGACTTGCGCGTGCTGGTGATGTCGGCGACCATCGACGGCGCCCGCTTCGCCCGGTTGCTGGGCGAGGGCGCTGCGGTGATCGAAAGCGCAGGGCGAAGCTTTCCGCTCGCGATCAAGTGGCTTGGCGGCGATGCTTCGCAGGGGATCGAGGATCGGATGGCCGCCGCGATAATGACCGCGTGGCGCGATGAGGCCGGCGACATCCTCGCCTTCCTCCCCGGCGTGCGCGAGATCGAGCGGGTGCGCGAGCGGCTGGCGGCGCGTCTTCCCGAGACCGCGGTCCACCCGCTCCACGGCCAGATCGAGCCTGCCGCCCAGCGCGCCGCGATCCGCCGCGATCCGGAAGGGCGCCGCCGCATTGTGCTCGCCACCGCGATTGCCGAGACCTCGCTGACCCTCGACGGGGTGAGCGTGGTGGTCGACAGCGGGTTGGCCCGTCTGGCCGAATTCGACCGTGCGGCGGGGACCACGCATCTTGTCACCCGCCGCGCTTCGCAGGCCTCGGCCGCCCAGCGCGCCGGGCGTGCGGCGCGCCAGGGTCCGGGGGTCGCTTACCGGCTCTGGGAAGAGGGAGGGCACGCCGGGCTCCCGCCCTTTGCGCCGCCGGAGATCATGCAGGCCGACCTTGCCCCGCTGCTGCTGCGGCTGGCGAAGTGGGGGACGGCGGACCCGGCGGGCCTGCCATGGCTCGATTCTCCGCCCGAGGCCTCGGTCGCCGCCGCGCGGGCTGCGCTCGCGGCGTTGGGCGCCTTGGCGGAGGGACGGATCACGCCGCTCGGCGAGGCGATTGCCAGCCTTCCGATGGCGCCCGATCAGGCTGCGGCCGTGCTGCACGGCGCGGCGGCGGGGGTCGGCGAGGAGGCGGCGCGGCTGGTGATGCTGCTTCAGGAGCGCGGGCTCGGCGGACGGGGCGAGGACCTGGTGCAGCGCCTCGCCCGCTGGCGCGGTGACCGCGCGCCGCGGAGCAGCGCGGCAGCGGGGATTGCCAAGGGCTGGGCAGCGCAGGCGGCGCGGCTCGCCGCGGTGATCGGCGCCAGCCCGGCACAGGACGCGGCAGAGGCGCTCGCGCTGGCGCGTCCCGATTTCGTCGCGCGCCGCCGCGACCCTTCGGGCGAACACTGGATCAGTGCCGGGGGGAGGGGCTATATTCTCGATCCCGCCTCGCCGCTTGCCCGCGCCGAATGGATCGTGGTCGGCGACGCACAGGGACAGGCAAAGGGCGCGCGAATCACCGCCGGGGCGGAAATCGTCGCCGACCGGATCGCCTTGCTGTTTGCGAAAGAGCTTGCTGAGCGCGTCACAACCCGCTGGAACGGTGAGAAGAACCGTGTCGAGGCGCGGCGCGAGCGGCGGCTTGGCGCGATCGTGCTCGCGAGCGTCCCGGAACCCGCGCCCGATCCTGCGCTGCTTGTGGATATCCTTGTGGAGAAGGCGCTGGAGAAGCTGGGGGAAGTGCTCCCCCAAGGCTTCCTCGCCCGCGCCCGGTTTGCCGGGGTGGAGGCGCTCTCGCCGGAAACCCTGCGCGCCCGCGCCGCCGAGTGGCTCGCGCCGCTGCTGGCGGGGCGCCGCGATCTCGACCTGCCGCCGCACCGCTTTGCCGAAGCTGCATTGGGCCTCCTCGACTGGAACGGACGCCAGGCGCTCGACAAGGCGGCGCCCACCCATTTCACCTCGCCCGCCGATACGCGCCACGCGATCGACTATGCGGGCGACGATGCGCCGAGTGTCGAGGTGCGGGTGCAGGGGCTGTTCGGGCTCGACGTGCAGCCGATGATCGGCAGCACCCCGCTGCTCCTCAAGCTCACCAGCCCGGGCGGTCGTCCGGTTCAATCGACCCGCGACCTGCCCGGCTTCTGGCGCGGCAGCTGGGCCGATGTGGTCAAGGACATGAAGGGCCGCTACCCCAAGCACCGCTGGCCGGATCGACCGTGGCTTGAAAAGCCGAGCATGAAGACCAAAAACGCCTTCAACCGCAGCGATTCGTGATTTAAGGGGCAGCCCCATGAGCGCGAGAATTTTCCAGAAGCCCAAGCACGCCATGCAGTCCGGCAAGGCCCATACCGACGAATGGGTGCTGGAGTTCGAACAGTCGCAGGCGCGCTTTGCCGATCCGCTGATGGGCTGGACGGGGACGGGCGATACCCAGTCGCAGGTGCGCCTCACATTCCCCGACAAGGACGCCGCGCGCGCCTATGCCGAGAAATACGGCATCCCCGCGCGCGTCATCGCGACCCCGCCCAAACGCCTCAAGCTCCAGGCCTACGCGGATAATTTCAGGTGATTGGTTTGTGCAGCCCCGTCCGGGGCTGCATGCTCGCGAGACGCGCAGCATAGCTGCGGTCGCGCGGTCGCGCTTGCGGCCCTGCGGGCCGAGCTCTCCCGATAAACCCCGCTTGAATTCCCCCGCAACCCCCGCCATATGCCCGGACGGGAGTCGGGTGGACGTTTGCGTCCGCTCACCGTGTCAGGGCCGGAAGGCAGCAGCACAGGTGGATTGCGGCGGGTCGCCCGGCTCCTTTCCCTCGCCGCTGCCTCACGCCTCCGCGTCCACGCCGCTCGTGCGCATCCGCTCGCGCGCGGCATTGCGCGATCCGGTCGCGGGGACCAGCCCGGCGAAACGCCCGAGGCCGAAGGGCGGCATGTTGGCATAGACGCTCTCATGCGCGCCGGCGGCCACGGCATAGGTCTCGTGATAGATCCCGACCGTCCCGTCGTTCCCGATCGCTTTGTTGAAGGCGGTCCAGGCCGGCCAGTGCGCCGCCTCGCGGTTGCGGGCATAGGCCTCGAGCGCGTCGAAATCGCGCCAGTATTGCAGCAGCAGGATTTGGCGAAAGGAGCAAAAGGCGTATTCGCTACCGACGAAGCCGCTTTCGGGATTGGTGGAAAGCTCTTCGATCATCGGGCCCATCGACTGGAACACCGGCCACCATTTGCCGAGCTTGTGGAAGTGGTTGACCCGCATCCCGATCACGAAGACCACAAGCGGACCGGAGTGGTTGTCGGTCATGCGGCCCGGAACGATGGTCATTGGCGGTCTCCTGCGATACGAATATAAATTGCAAAATGAAACTTAACTGTCAAGCGCCATGTGGTGATGAACCTCCGCAAGGCTTCGACATTGGCGGATCGCGGGCTTAAGGTGGCGCGGTGATGAGCGATTCCGATCCTGACCTTCGCGAGGAAGAGACCGGCCCGAGCGCTGCCGAGCTCGAGGCGGCAGGGCAAAGCGCGATGTTCGGCGATCCCGCGCCGCCGCCAGCGGCGGCTCCCGCTGTGCCTCAACGCGGCTCTGCCGGACAGGCCTACCGCGTCCTTGCCCGCAAATACCGCCCGCAGACCTTTTCCGAGCTGATCGGGCAGGAGGCGATGGTGCGCACCCTCGCCAATGCCATCGCCCGTGACCGGCTGGCGCATGCCTTCCTGATGACCGGGGTGAGGGGGGTCGGCAAGACCTCGACCGCGCGGCTCATCGCCAAGGCGCTGAACTGCGTCGGGACCGACGGGCAGGGCGGACCGACCATCGATCCTTGCGGGGCGTGCGAGCCCTGCCGCGCGATCGCGGAAGGCCGCCACATCGATGTGATCGAGATGGACGCGGCCTCCAACACCGGGGTCGATGATGTGCGCGAGATCATCGAGCAGGTGCGCTATGCTGCGGTCTCGGCGCGTTACAAGATCTACATCATCGACGAAGTCCACATGCTGTCGCGCAATGCTTTCAATGCTTTGCTCAAGACACTTGAGGAACCGCCGCCGCATGTGAAGTTCCTGTTCGCCACCACCGAGGTCGACAAGCTGCCCGTCACGGTGCTGAGCCGCACCCAGCGCTTCGACTTGAGGCGCATCCCCGCCGCGCTGCTCGCCGAACATTTCGCCAAGGTCTGCGCTCTCGAAGGGGTCGAGGCCGATGGCGAGGCGCTCGGCATCATTGCCAATGCCGCCGAAGGATCGGTGCGCGACGGGCTTTCGATCCTCGACCAGGCGATCGCCCATGCCGATTTGGACGGCGAGGGCAAGGTCGCCGCATCCCGCGTGCGGGACATGCTGGGCCTCGCTGACAAGAGCGCCCAGCGCCGCTTGCTCGGGCACATTTTGGCGGGCGATGCCAAGGCCTTGCTCGCCGCGGTTGACGAACAATATGCGCTCGGCGTCGAGCCGCTGGCGCTGATGCGCGCGCTGATGGACCTCGTGCACCGTGTCACCCTTGCGCAGGTTTCGGGCGGCGAACCCGATGCGCCGTCCGAGGACGAGCGTGCCGCACTCGCTGATTTTGCCGCGCGGCTCGGGGCGGCCGAACTGCACCGCCTGTGGCAGTTGCTCCTCAAAGGCCATGACGAGGTGCGCACCGCACCCGATCCGCTGGTCTCGCTCCAGATGGCGCTGCTGCGCATCCTCCACGCCGCGCAAATGCCCGACCCCGGTAAGCTCGCGCGGCGGATCGAGGAACTGGCGGCGCGCGGCATCGCCGCCGCGCCTGCCGCTCCGGGCACCGCGCCTGCCGCTGCGCCTGCGGCCGCCGCTCCGCAGCAGAGCTGGGCCGTGCTGGTCGACGAGGTCGACGCGACGGGCCAGCTGCGCATCGCCCAGATGATGCGCGACCGGGTGCGGGTGATCGAGCTCGGCCCCGCACGCCTCGTCTACCAGCAAGCCGACAACTTCCCCGATGATCCCGCGCCCGAAATCCGCGAGGCGCTGCTCAAGCTGACGGGCAAGCGCTGGCAGATCGAGCGCGGCACCGGGCCTGCGCAGCCCAGCTTGCGCGAAGCCGCCGAGGCTGCCGCCGCCGCCGAGGACAGCCGGATCCGGTCCGACCCGCTGGTCAAGGCCGCTTTCGAAGCCTTCCCCGATGCCGAACTGCTGGACACCCCCTTGAAAGCCGCTGCCGGCGCGGGAAGCCCCAGCTCTGGCCCTCCCTGGAATTGATGGAGTACCCCCGATGAAGTCGATGGAAGAGATGATGGCTGCCGCCCAGAAGGCCGCCGAGACCATCCAGAAGCAGATGAACGAAATGCAGGTGAAGCTCGATTCGATCGAGGTCGAGGGGCAGGCCGGCGGGGGTCTCGTCAAGGTCCGCGCCAGCGCCAAGGGCCGCATTCTCGGCGTCCAGATCGACGACAGCCTGATGGTGCCCGACGACAAGCAGATCCTCGAGGATCTGGTCGCCGCCGCCTTCAACGACGCCCGCGACCGCGCGGACCGCGTCTCCGAGCAGCAGATGAAGGACATGCAGTCCTCGATGGGTCTTCCCCCGGGGTTCAACCTGCCCGGGCTGGGGTGACGCTTACGTGAGCGAAATTCTCGCCCGGATCGCGTTTGCGGGCGAGATCGTCGAATGGCGCGGGCCGGCCCCGTTCCTGTTCGTGGCCGTTCCGGACGAGCACGTCGCCGAACTGCGATATGCCGCCCGCGAGGCAAGCTACGGCTGGGGCTGCATCCCGGCAGCCGCGCGCATCGGCCAGACCGATTTCGCCACCTCGCTGTTTCCGCGCGGCGAGACCTATTTCCTTCCGGTGAAGGTCGCGGTGCAGCGGGCCGAAGGCGTGGGCCTTGGCGACCGGGTTGCCGCGACCATCGCGATCGCGCGGCGCTAGGCGACCTTGCGCCCGAAGCCGCCTTGTGCCGGCCCGCGGGGGGCGCTGCGGCCGGGGGTGCGGGGCGGGGGAGCGGCGGGCGACTCGGGTTCCGGCTCTTCCTCGCGGGTCTTGCGCTGCTGCATGTAGCGCGCGAAGGCTTCGTCGGCATCGAAGTCCGAGACCGGCGCGTCGTCCTCGGCGAAGCGGCTGCGGCCCTCGGGCTTGCGATAGCTCTTGCCCGTCGCCACGCCCCACAGGTCGCCCACCGCGCTGCGCAGACCCCGCCAGATGCAGATATTGCCGGTCGCGACCAGCAGCAGCTTGGGAAGGGTGCCCGCGAGGCCCGTGGTCATGATCGCCTGCGGCGCGCCGCCGCCGTGCAGCGCGGCTGCGGCGATATTCAAGCCGATACCGCTGGCAATCCAGATCACAGTCTTCATCGCGCGTCGCTCCGGTTCGCAGCGGAGGCGAGGATAGCGGCCAAGGGTTAATGCCGCGTGGGCCTCACCGGGCGAAGGTCAGGCGCCCTTGCGTCCGAACCCGCGCGGTTGCGGCGGCGGCGGCGCGTCCTGGCCGGCCGGGCTGGGAGCCTGCGGTGCGCTTTGCCCGCGCCGCTCCATGTAGCGGGCAAAGGCGGCATTGGCATTGAAGCTGTCGGAGTCGTTGTCGGGGAGGGGGTCCGTGAGACGCCGGGCCGGCCTTGCACCGCGGCCCGGTCCGCTGCCGCCCGATCCGCCGCCCTTGTTCTTGCCCGTGAAATTGTCCCACAGGACCCGGCCCGCTCTGATGAAGCAGAACCCGGCGCCGAACAGAACGACAATGGCGAAGGAGTAGATCGGCAGACGCTCGCCCGGGGTCGCGCCCCGGTCGCCGATCGCTTCGACAGACTTCGCCGCGATGAGCAGCACCCAGCCGCCCATCACCCAGAACATCGCTTTCATCTCTGCCTCCAGTGCGATGCGGGCAGGCCTAGACGAAAAGTCTTAAATCCCGGTCATTCATGTCCACAGCCTAACCCCTGCGCCCCATTGCGGGTGAGCGCCCCGCTTCCCATATCTCCGCCATGACCCATACCTACCCCCTCCTCCCCCTTCGCGACATCGTCGTCTTTCCCGGCATGGTCGTGCCTCTTTTCGTGGGGCGCGACAAATCTGTGGCAGCGCTCGAGGCCGCGATGGAGGCGTCGAAAGACATCGTCCTCCTCGCCCAGCTCGATCCGGGCTGCGACGATCCGGAGGGCGATGACCTCTACGATGTCGGCGTGATCGCGCAGGTCTTGCAGCTCCTGAAACTCCCCGACGGGACGGTTCGCGTGCTGGTCGAGGGCAAGACCCGCGCGCGGCTATCCGCGCTTGAGGATGTCGGCACGCACCTGCTGGCAGAGGTCGAAACCATCGCGCCCGAAACCGTTTCGGGCAGCGAGGTCACCGCGCTGATGCGGCAGGTGGTCGAACAGTTCGGCGAATATGTGAAACTGAACAAGAAGCTCGGCGATGATGCGGGCGTCGACCTCTCCGAGGTCGATGATGCCGGCCAGCTCGCCGACACCATCGCCGCCGCGATCAGCGCCAAGGTGTCCGACAAGCAGAGCCTGCTGACCGAGGGCAATCCTCTCAAGCGCCTCGAACTGGTCATGGCTTTCATGGAAGGCGAGCTGTCGGTGCTCCAGGTCGAGCGCCGTATCCGCGGCCGCGTGAAGCGCCAGATGGAGAAGACCCAGCGCGAATATTACCTGAACGAGCAGCTCAAGGCGATCCAGTCGGAGCTGGGTGGCGGGGACGAGGGCGAGGGCAACGAGATTGCCGAACTCACCGAGAAGATCGAGAAGACCAAGCTTTCCAAGGAAGCCCGCGCCAAGGCGCAGGCCGAATTGAAGAAGCTGCGCGCGATGCAGCCGATGAGCGCCGAGGCGACGGTGATCCGCAACTATCTCGATGTGCTGCTCGGCCTGCCGTGGGGCAAGAAGTCGAAGCTGAAGAAGGACATCGCCAAGGCGCAGCAGATCCTCGATGCGGATCACTATGCTCTCGAGAAGGTCAAGGACCGGATCGTCGAATATCTTGCGGTGCAGGCGCGCACCAACAAGCTGAAGGGGCCGATCCTGTGCCTCGTCGGCCCGCCGGGTGTGGGCAAGACGTCGCTCGGCAAGTCGATCGCCAAGGCCTGCGGGCGCGAATTCGTCCGCCAGTCCTTGGGCGGGGTGCGTGACGAGGCGGAAATCCGCGGGCACCGGCGCACCTATATCGGCTCGATGCCGGGCAAGATCGTCGCCAACCTGAGGAAGGCCGGGACCAGCAACCCGCTGTTCCTGCTCGACGAGATCGACAAGCTCGGCCAGGACTTCCGCGGCGATCCGGCCTCGGCGCTGCTGGAGGTGCTCGATCCCGAACAGAACGCCAAGTTCCAGGACCACTATCTGGAACTGGACCTCGATCTTTCCGACATCATGTTCGTGTGCACCGCGAACAGCCTCAACCTGCCGCAGCCGCTGCTCGACCGCATGGAGATCATCCGGCTGGAGGGCTATACCGAGGACGAGAAGGTCGAGATTGCCGAGCGCCATCTGGTCGCCAAGCAGGTGAAGGCGCACGGGCTGAAGAAGGGCGAATTTGCCCTTCAGGAAGCGGCCCTGCGCGATCTCATCCGCTACTACACCCGCGAGGCCGGCGTGCGCACGCTCGAACGCGAGATCGCCAAGCTGGCGCGCAAGAGCTTGCGCCAGATCCTCGAAGGCAAGACCAGGGCCGTCACGATCACACCTGAAAATCTCGGCGACTTCTCCGGCGTGCGCCGCTTCAAGCACGGCGTGTCGGAAGAGGAGCCGCAGGTCGGCGCGGTAACGGGACTGGCGTGGACATCGGTGGGCGGCGAATTGCTCACCATCGAAAGCGTGACGACGCCGGGCAAGGGCGAGGTCAAGACCACCGGCAAGCTCGGCCAGGTCATGAACGAAAGCGTCGCGGCGGCCTTCAGCTTCGTGAAGGCGCGGGCGCCCGCCTACGGGATCAAGCCCAGCGTCTTCAACCGCAAGAACGTCCACATCCACCTGCCCGAAGGCGCGGTGCCCAAGGACGGTCCGAGCGCGGGCATCGGGATGGTCACCTCGATCGTCTCGACGCTCACCGGCATCGCGGTGCGCCCCGATGTGGCGATGACCGGCGAGGTCACGCTGCGCGGCCGGGTGCTGGCGATCGGCGGATTGAAGGAAAAGCTGCTCGCGGCGCTGCGGGGCGGGATCAAGACCGTCCTCATCCCCGAGGAGAACGTCAAGGACCTTGCCGAAATCCCCGCCAACGCGAGGGAGGGGCTGGAGATCATCCCCGTCAGCCATGTCGACGAGGTGCTCGCCCGCGCGCTGGTCGAGCCGCTGTCGCCGATCGAATGGACCGAGGCCGACGATCTTGCGAGTCAGCCAGGCGCAAACCCCTCCGCATCGGGCTCATCGGGCGCGACTGGAGAGGTGCCAACCGCGCATTGAGCCGCTAAACAGCCCCCACTTGCGGTGATTCGCCGCAGGGTCGCATTTTTCCGTCAGTCGGCAAACCGAGACTGAATCGCGCGCCCAACTTTGGTTAGGCGCGGGAACTTCCTCGTCTTTTTGCCTTAGCCTGTGACCGAAGCCGATAGGCTTTGACAGGCTTGGCAAAAAGGTCTCAATTTGCGCGCTTTCGGCAAGTGCGATTCACAGACACGACGAAATCCTGAAGCGAGGGGGTTCCCATATGAACAAGAACGACCTGATCAGCGAAGTTGCCAACGCGAGCGGTCTTTCGAAGAACGATGCTTCGAGCGCGGTTGAAAGCGTGTTCGACGCGATCACCAAGGCGCTTTCGGGCGGCGACGAGGTGCGGCTGGTCGGCTTTGGCACCTTCTCGGTCGCCAAGCGCAAGGCATCCACCGGCCGCAACCCGCGCACCGGCGAGCCGATGAAGATCAAGGCCTCCAACCAGCCGAAGTTCAAGGCGGGCAAGGGGCTGAAGGACGCGGTCAACTAAGACCTGCGGACAGCTTTGACAGGGGCATGAAAAACCCCGCCGGCGGCATCGCTGGCGGGGTTTCTCTTTGGGTCCTGCGGCGGTTTCAGTTGCCGGCGGCGATCAGCGCGGTCGGCGCCTGTGCGGTGCGCGTGTTGATCTGCCACACCAGCGCCTCGCCGGACGCTGCGGCGACGGGGCCTTCATCGGTGTTGTTGGCAAGGATGCGCATCCCCGGCGCAGCGCGGACGGTGAAGGTGCCGTCCATCTGGGGCACGCCCGGCATCGCGGCGGGATCCTCGCCCGACTTGGCCGCTTCCTCGGCCGCGCCCATCGCGGCGAGCCCGGCAAACGAGCCCGCGCCCAGAACCGTGCCGAGCCCGGCGCTGTCGCCGCTCTGCGCGGCAAAGCCGGGCGCATTGATCCGTACCTGCCCGCCCTTGCGCAGGTAGACCTGCACGAAGGGGTTGGTGGTCGGGAAACCCTCAATCAGCGGGAACATGAAATCATGCCCCATCGTGCCGGTGATCTTGTAGCTGACATCGAACACCCCGTCGCCCTTGTGGACCACGCGCTCCCAGCCCTTCTGGCGCTGGAGGATCTTGACGAGTTCATCGGCGGCCTTGGGGTCGGACGGATCGATCCCGCCCATCAGCGCGGCCATCTGCTGGGCCTGCTTCTTCTGCTGCTCGGCCCGCTCGGCGGCGCCCGCTTCCCACTCGGTGCGCTGGGCGGCGAGTTCCTCTTCGGTGCAATCGCGCGGCTCGAAGGTTTCGTCGCTGAAGCATTCGTTGGGTATGAATTCCTCCTTGCCCGCGTCCATCTGCGCCAGCTTGGAGAGGCCGAGGAAGAAGATCTCGCCTTCATAGCTGAAGGTGAAGCTGTCGGACCCGGTGATCGCAAGCTCCGAGGTGAACTTGCCCGGCGTCATGAAGCAGCCGCTGAGTGCGAGCGCGAAGCCTGCCAGCAGCGCTGCGGCGCGCAGGCGGATATTGGCGAAAATGGTCATGGTGCCTCCCCTCTCGGCCCTGCTTCTACCCGCGCGAGGCCACCGCATAAAGCGCAATCGCACCGGCGTTGGAGACATTGAGGCTCTCGATTGACGAGGAGATCGGCAGCTTGGCGAGCACGTCGCAGTGGGCGGCGATATTGTGCCTGAGGCCTTCGCCTTCGGCGCCGAGCACGATCGCGACGGGGCCGGTGGGGAGGATATCGGCAAGCACCGCCTGCGCCTCGCCCGCAAGGCCGATCCGCCAGTAGCCCGCCTCGGCAAGCTCCTCGAGCGCGCGGGCGAGGTTGACGACGCGCACCCATGGCACGGTCTCCAGCGCGCCCGAGGCCGCCTTGGCGAGCACGCCGCCTTCGGGCGGGGCGTGGCGGTCCTGCGTCACGATTGCGGCCGCCCCGAAGGCCGCCGCCGAGCGCAGGATCGCGCCCACGTTGTGCGGATCGGTGACCTGGTCGAGCACCACGATCGGCCGCTCGGCCTCGCCCAGAGCAACTTCGTCGAGGAACACATCCTCCAGCGGCGCGCATTCGAGCACCAGCCCCTGGTGCGGCGCATCCTTCGCAACCAGCCGGGCAAGGTCGGCGGCCTGTGCGTGCTCGATGGGGAAATCGGGGGGCAGCTCCCCGTCGAGGCTCTCGATCCCCTCGGGTGTCGCCCAGAGCTTCCTGTGCTGGCGCTCGGGGTTCTTGAGCGCGGCCTCGACGGCGTGGCGGCCCCACAGGCGCACCTGTCCGCTTGACGCCCGGCCCGAACCGCGTCCGCCCTTCATCCGCCCCGCGCGCCCGCGCAGCGCGCGCTTCTTCTCACCTTTGCTCATGCTCTATCCTGACGCCTCACCGGCATTGAAGCGCGCCCCCTGCCAGCAGGGGCATTGACAGGCAAGCACCGCTTCGCCAAAGGGGCGCCTCTCGGCAGCGGGGCCCCCCGGGGACTCGCGCAATTTCAGCGTTTATCGCGCTTCGAGATGCCCCCTCGCGCTGCGGGGGACTGTGTGGACAGGTGGCCGAGTGGTTAAAGGCAGCAGACTGTAAATCTGCCCGTGCAAGCGTACGCTGGTTCGAATCCAGCCCTGTCCACCAACCCCCCCTTCGCTGATAACCACTCCCCATCGCCGGAAAGCGCGGTTTCCCAAGGAAAAAGCGTCCGCCCCTGTGCGTTCACGTTCATTGCCAGCCGCCCCAATTCGCGGTAATGTGTGGGTGGAAAATGTGGGGGAGCGTCAACGGCCCGGCCATTTTCGGTCAAATCCCCCCACACTTTCGATCGGCTGGAGATCGACATGGGGAAGCTGACTGCCAAGCAAGTCAAAGACGCGCTGAAAGTGCCGGGTGTCTATCAGGACGGCGACGGCCTTTTTCTAAAAGTCGATAAGCGCGGCGGAGCGTCATGGTATGTGCGAGTGCAGCGCGACAAAAAACGGCGCGACATTTCCCTTGGAAGCGCCAAGCTGATTTCGCTGGCAGAGGCGCGCGGCATGGCCGTGCTCGCCCGCAAGGCCATTAAAGTCGAAGGCCGCGACATTATCGCGGAGCGCCGCAGAGACAGGGCCGAGGCCGTAACATTCCGCCAAGCGGCGGAGCGGTATCACGGCCAGAATAAGGGCGGCTGGAAAAGCGCAGTTTATTCGGAGCAATGGCTCGCTACCTTGGAACGCTACGCCTTCCCCCGCTTTGGAGATCGGCCCGCCAATGACATTGCCGCAAGCGACATTATCGCGGCGCTCTTGCCCACCTGGCAGGAATATCCGGAAACCGCGCGACGGGTGCGGCACCGTATTTGCACCGTCCTGAATTTCGCCCATTCGCGCGGGTGCCCCCCTGCTCGGGCGCGACGATGTCGAGGTGGTGCTGCGCTCGGGCACACAGGCGAGTCTGCTGCGCGCTCTCGATGCGCTCAGGATCGACGTGCTGCTCACCAACCATGTGCCTGCGCGCGACGCAGCGAGCCCCTATCTGGTGCGGCGGCTGGCCGAGCAGCCGGTGAGCCTTGTTGGCGCGCGCTCGCGTCTCGCGCTGGCGGCGCAGGGCCTGTCGGTGCTGCTGGCCCGCGCCCCGCTGATTCTTCCCACCCCCGAGACGGCCCTGCGCGCCGGGTTCGATGCGCTGGTCGAAACGCTCGGCATCGTGCCGCGCATCGCCGCAGAGGCCGACGACATGGCGATGCTGCGCCTGCTGGCGCGATCGGATGCCGGGGTCGCGGTGATCCCGCCGATCGTGGTGCGCGACGAGCTTGCCAATGGCACGCTTTACGAGCTCGCCCAACTGCCCGGCCTTACGGAAGAATTCCACGCTGTCACCACCCCGCGCACCTTCCCCAATCCCCTGTTGCGGGACGTGCTCGACAGCGCGCCCGATCCTGCCTCCGCGATGTGACCGCCCACCGACATTGTGCGTGCAAGACTTGCAGCCGGCAGGCGTGCAGATTAAGGCCCCGCGCTCCAAACCGCACGAGAGTTCCATGCAGGAAACGCAAGTCGCAACCATCCCAGCCCTGACCGGGCGCCCCGTGATCTCGGCGAGCGGGCTGTTCACTCCGCCCGAAAGCATCGCCAACGAGGAACTGGTCGCGAGCTTCAACGCCTTCGTCGACCGGCACAACGCCGCCCATCCGGACGCCGAGCCGCTGGCCTATTCCTCGGTCGAATTCATCGAAAAAGCGAGCGGCATCAAGGCGCGCCACGTGATGAGCAAGGCGGCCGTCCTCGATCCCGAGGTGATGTGCCCGCGCCTGCCGGAACGGGCCAACGACGAAATCTCGGTGATGGCCGAGATCGGCGTCGCCGCTGCGAAGCAGGCGCTGGAGCGCGCGGGCCGCAAGCCGGAGGATGTCGGCGCCGTGCTGTGCGCAGCCTCGAACATGCAGCGCGCCTACCCGGCGATGGCGATCGAGATCCAGCACGCATTGGGCATCGACGGCTACGGCTTCGACATGAATGTCGCCTGCTCCTCGGCGACCTTCGGCATTCAGACCGCCGCCGATTACGTGCGCGCAGGGCACGCGCAGTCGGTGCTGGTGGTCAGCCCCGAGATCACCTCGGGCCACCTCAACTGGCGCGACCGCGACAGCCACTTCATCTTCGGCGATGTCGCCACGGCGGTGCTGGTGGAGGATGCCGCGATCGCACCAGCGCAGCACTGGGAGATCCTCGGCACCAGGCTGAAGACGGTGTTCTCGAACAATATCCGCAACAATTTCGGCTTCTTGAACCGTGCCGCGCCCGAAGGCGAGGGCACGCCCGACAAGCTGTTCGTCCAGGAAGGGCGCAAGGTCTTCAAGGAAGTCGTGCCGATGGTGGCGCAGCTGATCCTCGAGGAGGCCGCACGGCTCGGGATCGATCCTGCTTCCTTGCGGCGCCTGTGGCTGCATCAGGCCAACGCGGGGATGAACCGGCTGATCGCGCAGCGCGTGCTCGGCCACGAGGCTTCCGAGGACGAAAGCCCGACCGTGCTCGATACCTACGGCAACACCTCGAGCGCGGGTTCGATCATCGCTTTCCACCTGCACAATCAGGATATTGCGGCGGGCGAGACGGGTCTGATCTGCTCGTTCGGCGCAGGCTATTCGGCCGGCACGGTGTTCGTGCGCAAGGTTGGCTGAGCCGGAGACCTTCCTTGCGGGTATCGCAAGCCATCCCTAGAAGCGTGAGCCATGGCAGGCGAAATCCTCGATAACAAGGGCCGCGGCGAGGCGGGCTGGGAATGGCCGGCGATCCATCCCGAAGGTCGCAAGTTCGGCCTCGTCGCGGTGGCGGCGGCGCTGTTCTTCCTGCTCGTGCTCGACTGGGAGCTTCTCGGCTGGCCGCTGCTGCTGCTGTCGGCGGGTGTGTTCGCGTTCTTCCGTGATCCTGAACGCGTCGTGCCGCAGTCCGACGCCGTCATCCTCGCGCCCGCTGACGGGATCGTGAGCCTGATCCGCGAGGTTGAGCCACCGCTTGAATTGCAGATCGATGATGGATCGGGCAACCCGGGCCTGCCGGCAGGTGCGGTCACGCGGGTGTCGATTTTCATGTCGGTGTTCGACGTCCACATCAACCGCACCCCGGTTGGCGGGACGGTGCGCCGCGTGGTCTACATCCCTGGCCGCTTCGTCAGCGCCGAGCTCGACAAGGCGAGCGAGGAGAACGAGCGGCAGCACCTGCTGGTCGAGCGCAGCGATGGCCTGCGCGTCGGCTTCACCCAGATCGCGGGGCTGGTGGCGCGGCGGATCGTGCCTTTCGTCAAGCCGGGCGACATTCTCGCCAAGGGCCAGCGCGTCGGCCTGATCCGCTTCGGCAGCCGCGTCGACGTATACCTTCCTGCCGGAACCGACCCGAAGGTGATGGTCGGCCAGAGTGTGATCGCGGGCGAAACGGTGCTCGCCGAGATCGGCCGGCGCGGGCTGATCGAGGGGATATCGCAATGAGCGAGGTCGAGCCAGGGCCGCGCAAGAGGCGCCCGTCGCGCAAATTGCCCGGCGCGCGCTATCTGCCCGCAAGGCTGGGCCCCAAGGCGGCCGAGGACGAGGATGCCCGCATGGCCGGCGATGGCAGCGGGCTCAGCTTGCGGGCCATGCTGCCCAATGCTGTCACCGCGGCGGCGCTGTGTTCGGGACTGACAGGAATCCGCTTCGCGATCGACGGCCAATGGGCCTTCGCGATCGGGCTGGTGGTGCTGGCGGGCGTGCTCGACGGGATCGACGGGCGCATCGCGCGGCTCTTGAACGCCCAGTCGCGTTTCGGCGCCGAGCTCGACAGCCTCGCGGATTCGCTGTCCTTCGGGGTTGCGCCTGCGCTGATCCTGTTCCTGTGGTCGCTTCAGGGCTGGGAGCGCTTCGGATGGTTCGCCGCGCTCGCCTTTGCGATCTGCTGCGCGCTGCGCCTTGCCCGCTTCAACGCGCGGATCGATGTCGACGACCAGCCGCACAAATCGGCCGGATTCCTCACCGGTGTCCCCGCGCCGGTCGGGGCAGGGCTCGCCTTCACGCCGTTCTACCTGTGGCTCGAGACCGGCCATGCGGTGTTCCGCGAGCCGGTGTTCATGGCCGCCTGGCTGACGCTGATCGCCGGCCTGATGATCTCCAACATGCCGACGCTGAGCTGGGCCTCGCTGCGCCCGCGCCGCGCGATCCGCCTGCCGCTGATCGCCTTCACGGGCCTTGCCTTCGCCGCGCTGCTGCTCGAGCCGTGGTGGACTCTGGCGGCGATCAGTATCGTCTATCTCGCGCTGATGCCTTACGGCCTTGTCAAATACGCGCGGATCAGGCGGCGGCGCAAAGCGGACGCGCAAGGCGCGGCATCTCCCGCCGCGTAGCAACGGCGCGGCGCTGGGCAGCCGCCGCGCGCGGCCGCACGCGCATCTCGATCGTCGCGGCCTGGAGTGCGAGCCCTGCGCGCAAAACCTCGCCCTCCCGCATCAGCCGCGCATGGGCGGCGCGCGCTTCGACAAGGCAATGGGCGAGCGTGAGCGTGGCTATCACGCCGGAGAGGGTGAACAGGACGGCGATGGCGAGAGAAAGCATATGGGGTAGCCCTTATGTCCGATAGTTCCACGTTTGTTCTGTCGCTTTGTTCTCCAACTGTTCCCCCGAGTCAAGCGCAATCGCGACCGTTGTGGTGAGGTTTTTTGCCTAGGCGCGGCAATCGGGGCTGGATTTCGTCGCTGCCCGGCGCTAAGGGCGCGCTCGCTTCGGCATGGGCGTGCGGCCCTCGCCACAGGCAATTCACATGGAAGGCGCACATACCGGTGCCGTTTGCGGGACGCTCCGCACACGCGGTTCCTGCCTTCCAGAGGAACAACCGGAAAGGAAATACCTATGGCGGCTCCCGTCGTCACCATGCAAGCTTTGATCGAGGCCGGTGCCCACTTCGGCCATCAGACCCACCGCTGGAATCCGCGCATGAAGCCGTACATCTTCGGCGCGCGCAACGGGGTTCACATCATCGACCTGTCGCAGACCGTGCCGCTCTTCGCGCGCGCGCTCGACTTCGTGGAATCGACCGTGCGTTCGGGCGGCAAGGTGCTGTTCGTCGGCACCAAGCGCCAGGCGCAGGAGCCGATTGCCGAGGCCGCGCGCATGTCGGGCCAGCACTTCGTCAACCACCGCTGGCTGGGCGGCATGCTCACCAACTGGAAGACCATCTCGGGTTCGATCCGCCGTTTGAAGAGCCTCGAGGAAATGCTTTCGGGCGACACCTCGGGCTTCACCAAGAAGGAAGTCCTCCAGCTCACCCGTGAGCGTGAGAAGCTGGAAATGTCGCTCGGCGGCATCCGCGACATGGGCGGCATTCCGGACGTGATGTTCGTGATCGACGCGAACAAGGAAGACCTCGCCATCAAGGAAGCGGGCGTCCTCGGCATCCCGGTGATCGCGATCCTCGACACCAACGTCGATCCCAACGGCATCGCCTTCCCGGTTCCGGGCAATGATGACGCGAGCCGTGCGGTGCGCCTCTACTGCCAGGCGATCGGCGAAGCCGCGCTGGCCGGCAAGGGCAAGTTCCAGGCCGACGTGTCGAGCGATTTCGGCGCGATGGCCGAGCCCCCGGCTGAAGCCGTGATCGCCGATGAACCGGTCGCCGAAGAGCCGGCCGCGGAAGACGCCGAAGCCTGATCTTTCTGCACGGCCGGTTGATCCGTCAATCGCCCGTCACAATCCCCCTCTAGCGCGCCCGGCATTGCCCTCCGTTCGGAGAGAGCAGGGCCGGGCGCCCACACACACACGAAAAGGAATTTTCCATGGCCGATATTTCCGTCGCCGACGTGAAGAAGCTGCGCGAGCGCACCGGCGCTGGCATGATGGACGCCAAGAAGGCGCTGACCGAAGCGGGCGGCGACATCGAGGCTGCGGTTGACGCGCTGCGCGCCAAGGGCCTTGCCACCGCCCAGAAGAAATCGAGCCGCACCGCGGCTGAAGGCCTCGTCGGCGTGCTCGTTCAGGGCACCAAGGGCGTTGCCGTCGAGATCAACTCGGAAACCGACTTCGTCGCCAAGAACGACCAGTTCCAGAGCTTCGTGCGCAATGCCACTGCGGTCGCGCTCGAAACCGGCACCAGCGATGTCGAGGCGCTCAAGGCGGCGGCCTATCCGGGCGGCGGCACCGTGGGCGACAAGCTCACCGAGAACGTCGCCACCATCGGCGAAAACCAGCAGATCCGCCGCATCAAGCAGGTCGGCGTGACGCAAGGGTCGGTCGTCCCCTACATCCACAACGCGGCTGCCGAAGGCCTCGGCAAGATCGGCGTGCTGGTCGCGCTGGAATCGGACGCTGATGCCGACACCCTCAACGCTCTGGGCAAGGACATCGCTCAGCACGCCGCCGCGATGTTCCCGCAGGCGCTGGACGCTGACGGCCTCGACGCCGACGTGATCGAGCGCGAGCGCAAGATCGCCGCCGAAAAGGCGGCCGAAAGCGGCAAGCCGGCCGACGTGCAGGCCAAGATGGTCGAAGGCGCGGTGAAGAAGTTCGCCAAGGAAAACGCGCTCCTCAGCCAGATCTTCGTCAAGGACGGCAAGGCGACCGTGGAAGAATACATCGCCAAGGCCGCCAAGGACGCGGGCAAATCGATCAAGCTGGTCGACTACGTGCGCTTCCAGCTCGGCGAAGGCATCGAGAAGGAAGAAGTCGATTTCGCCGCGGAAGTGGCGGCGACGCTCAAGGGCTGATCCCTTCCTTCCTATCGCATTGAAAGCGGCCGTCGCAGCCTCAGCGCTGCGGCGGCCGTATTTCTATCAGCCACACCTCGGGATGCGTGAACAGCCGCAGCGGCAGCAGGCTGGTGCCGAGCCCCGCGCTGGTCACCAGTACCTTGCCGTGCTGGCGCACCACCCCGCAAGCGTAGAGGTCGCCGTAGTCCGACATCGTCGCGGGCGCGCCGCCCCAGGGGTAGGCGACCTGGCCGCAATGGGTGTGCCCGGCAAGCACCAGCGGCACTTGCACCGGCACGTTGGGGAAGATGTCAGGCGAGTGGGTAAGCACCACCGGCACGCCTGTGCGGGACCTCATCGCCGCCACCGTCGCAGGCAGATCAGCGCGGCCGGTGAAGTCATCGTCCACCACGCCGATTACCAGCGGCCCGGCCATCAGCGCCTCGTTGCGCAGGACCTTTATCTGCGGATAGCGCGCGATCTCGGCCGCAAGCTTTTCCCACCCGAACCAGTGATCGTGATTGCCCGGCACCAGCACCACGCCGAGCGGCGCGGAGAAGCGTCCAAGCGGGGCGATCACCTCGGCGGCGGTGTAGATGTGCGAGGCGGTGCGCTTTTCGCTGACGAGATCGCCCGCGATGGCGACAAGATCGGGCTTCAGCGCGTTCACCTGCGCCACGATCCGCGCAAGCCGTTCGGGCGGCATGTCGGGCCCGGCCACATGGATGTCGGAGAGCAGGGCGATGGTCACGGGCGGCGATCCGGCGGGCAGGGCGGGGCTCTCCACCACCAGCTGCTGGGTCACCGGCGCGCGCATCGTGTCGCACCACGCCTTGGCCCCGACCAGCACGGCGAGGATAAGCGCCGCCACCACGGCCCTGCGGATGATTGTCTTGGCCATTATCCCCGCTATCCTCTTGGCAGCACGGTGACACCCCGATAAAGGCCCCCGCTAGCCAACTCCCGCCAGAAAGTCTGCCCGTCCCATGAGCCTGCCCACCATCAAGCGCGTCCTGCTGAAACTCTCGGGCGAAGTGCTGATGGGGAACCAGCAGTTCGGGATCGACCCCGAATTCGTCGCCGAGCTTGCCAAGGAAGTGAAGGCGGCCAAGGAGAGCGGGCTCGAAGTCTGTCTCGTCATCGGCGGTGGCAATATCTTCCGCGGCATGGCGGGTGCGGCCAAGGGGATGGACCGGGCGCAGGCCGATTACATGGGGATGCTCGCGACCGTGATGAACGCGCTCGCCATGCAGAACGCGCTTGAACAGCTTGGCGTCCAGACCCGCGTGCAGTCCGCGATCGAGATGGACAAGGTGTGCGAGCCGGTGATCCGCCGTAGAGCCGAGCGTCACCTCGAAAAGGGCCGCGTGGTGATCTTCGCGGCCGGTGTCGGCGCGCCCTATTTCACCACCGACAGCGGGGCTGCGCTAAGGGCTGCCGAAATGAAGTGCGACGCGCTTCTGAAGGGCACCAGCGTCGACGGGGTCTATGACAGCGATCCCAAGCACAATCCGGATGCGGTGCGTTTCGAAACCGTCACTTACGACCGCGTCCTTGCAGACAATCTCCAGGTGATGGATGCCTCTGCCGTGGCGCTGTGCCGCGACAACAAGATTCCGATCGTGGTCTTCTCGATCCGCGAGAAGGGCAACCTTGCCCGCGTGCTGGCGGGCGAGGGCGTCCAGACCATTGTCCAGAGCAGCTAAGAACGAAGGAACCCCAAGCCATGCCGCAATTTGACAAGGCCGATGTCGAGCGCCGGATGAAGGGCGCGGTGGAATCGCTCAAGAGCGATCTTCAGGGCCTGCGCACCGGCCGCGCCAACACCACCCTGCTCGATCCGGTGCAGGTCGAGGTCTACGGCTCGATGATGCCCTTGCAGCAGGTCGCGACCGTCTCGGCGCCTGAGCCGCGGATGCTGAGCGTGCAGGTGTGGGACAAGTCGAACCTCCACGCGGTGGAGAAGGCGATTGCCTATGCCAATCTCGGTTTGAACCCGATCATCGACGGTCAGACCCTGCGCCTGCCGATCCCCGACCTCACGCAGGAGCGCCGCAAGGAGCTCGCCAAGCTCGCCGGGCAATATGCCGAGAAGGCCAAGATCGCGATCCGCAACGTGCGCCGTGACGCGATGGAAAGCCTCAAGGCCGACGAGAAGAAGAAGGAAATCTCCGAGGACGATCGCAAGCGTTCCGAGGACCAGGTCCAGAAGCTGACCGACCAATACGTCAAGGAGACCGACGAGGCGGCGGCCAAGAAGGAACAGGAAATCCTCACGCAGTAAGGCGTTCTGGATTATGGGGAGTGGCTTGGACCAATCGCGCGCCAGACATGTCGCCATCATCATGGATGGCAATGGCCGCTGGGCGAAGAAGCGGGGCCTGCCGCGCGCGGTCGGTCACCAGCGCGGGGTCGAGGCGGTGCGGCGGCTGGTGCGCGCGCTGGAGCCGACGGGGCTCGAGTGCCTGACGCTCTACGCCTTCTCCTCCGAGAACTGGAAGCGATCGGAAGACGAGGTCGATGACCTCATGAACCTGATGCGCCGGTTCATCAAATCGGACCTGCCCGAATTTGTCGCCAACAACGTGAAACTGAAGATCATCGGTGACTGGCAGAGCCTGGCGCCCGATATCGTCGCAATGCTGGAAGACGCACTGGCGCAGACAGCGAACGGCAAGCAGACGCTCGCCGTGGCGCTCAACTATGGCGGCCAGCACGAAATCGCCCGCGCGGCGGCCAAGGCGGCGGCGGCGGGCGAGATCAGCATCGAGACCATCGCCGCTCATCTCGACACCCATGATCTGCCGCCGCTCGACCTGCTGATCCGCACCAGCGGGGAAATCCGCCTGTCGAATTTCCTGTTGTGGCAAGCAGCCTATGCGGAGATGCTGTTCGTCGATACGCTGTGGCCCGATTTCGAGCCTGCCCACCTGGTGCAGGCGCTCAACGATTTTGCGCGGAGGGAGCGGCGCTATGGCGGAAGGTGATGCAACGCGGGTGAGGGATACGCGCGCGGGCGTGACCGATCTGCCGGTGCGCTTGGCGAGCGCCATCGTCATGCTGGTGCTGGCGGGCGGGGCGCTGTGGTTGGGGACCTGGTTCTGGACCGGTTTTGTGGTTCTGCTGGCGTGCGGCGTCATCTGGGAATGGAACAGGCTGATCGAACGCTTCGGGATGTCGGGCGCGGGCGAGACGCTGTGGTTCTTTGCCGGCGTTCTCTACGTGGGCGGGGCGGCCATTGCCATGGTCGTGGTGCGGGCGGGGCTTACCGACTTCATTCCCGATACGCCCTATATCGGCAATCCGCCGCTGGTCGTTCTGCTGCGTTACATGCTGCCGGTCATAGCCGTGGATGTGGGTGCCTATTTCGCCGGTAGAGCCTTTGGCGGACCGAAGATCGCGCCCCGGATCAGCCCGGCCAAGACATGGTCGGGGTTTTTCGGCGGGGCCTTGACCGCTGCCTTGCTGGGGATCGCGCTTCACCTGCTCGATTACGGCACGGCCGACTTCGTGATCGGAGCGGCGATGGCGCTGGTGAGCGGGCTGCTGATCGCCTTCATTGCGCAGGCGGGAGACTTCTTCGAAAGCTGGATGAAGCGGCGCGCCGGCGTGAAGGATTCCGGTGCGCTCATTCCCGGGCACGGCGGTCTGTTCGACCGGCTGGACGGGTTCATCGCGGTATTCTTCGTGCTGTTCCTGATGGAGCAGGCGCGCATCGTGTTGCTGATGTTCGCAGCATGAAACGCAGCCTCACCCTGCTCGGTGCGACCGGATCGATTGGCGCTTCGACGCTCGATCTGGTGCGGCGCAACCGCGATGACTGGCAGGTCGAGGCGCTGACCGCGCATTGCTCGGCGGCCGAGCTGGCGGCGCTGGCGGTGGAATTCGGCGCGAGCCTCGCCGTGGTGGGCGACGAGAGCTGCCTTCCCGAACTGCGCGCCGCACTGGGCGATAGCGGGATCGAA
The DNA here is from genome assembly GCF_000331285.1 of Porphyrobacter sp. AAP82. GTDB lineage: Bacteria > Pseudomonadota > Alphaproteobacteria > Sphingomonadales > Sphingomonadaceae > Erythrobacter. The sequence continues at coordinate 149,835 of NZ_ANFX01000037.1, forward strand.
GCGGCAGGCGGGCGGCAGGCGCTGGTCGAGGCGGCGGCGCGGCCTGCCGACATGACCGTCGCGGCGATCGTCGGCTGCGCAGGGCTCGCCCCGGTAATGGCGGCGGTGGAGCGGGGCGGCACCATCGCACTCGCCAACAAGGAAGTGCTGGTTTCGGCGGGCGAGGTGCTGATGGAGGCGGTGGCGCGGCATGGCGCGACGCTGCTGCCCACCGACAGCGAGCACAATGCGATCTTCCAGTGCCTTGCTGCAAACCGCATCGAGGATGTCGCGAGGATCACCCTCACCGCGAGCGGCGGGCCCCTCCGCACCTGGTCGCAGGCGCAGCTTGACGCGGCCACTCCCGCAGAGGCGGTCGCCCACCCCAACTGGTCGATGGGCGCCAAGATCAGCGTGGATTCGGCGACGATGATGAACAAGGGGCTCGAATACATCGAAGCCTATCATCTGTTCCCGGTCGGGCTCGACAAGCTCGGCATCGTCGTCCACCCGCAGAGCGTGATCCACTCGATGGTCGAATTCCGCGACCGCTCGACGCTGGCGCAGCTCGGCCCTTCGGACATGCGCGTGCCGATCGCCTCGTGCCTCGCTTGGCCGCAGCGGATGGAAACGCCGCTCAGCCCCCTCGATCTGGCGGCCATCGGCGCGCTTACCTTCTTCGCGCCCGATGAAGAGCGCTTCCCCGCCACCCGCCTTGCGCGCGAGGCGATCAGGGCAGGGGGATCGGCGCCTGCGATCCTCAATGCGGCAAACGAAGTCGCGGTCGCCGCCTTCCTCGCCGGTCACTTGCGGTTCACCCGCATTGCCGCATTGGTCGAGGAGACCCTGATGCGCAGCAACGACGCCCCGCGCCCTGCGAGCCTTGCCGAAGTGCTCGCTGTCGATCGATCCGCCCGCTTGCAGGCGCAAGCCCTGCTGGAGACCCAAGCCCTTGTTTGAGAGCCCTCCCTTCTGGATGTATGTGCTCGGCTTCCTGCTCGTGCTGGGGCCGCTGGTCACACTGCACGAGCTTGGCCATTATCTCGTCGGCCGCTGGTTCGGCGTCGAGGCCGAGGCGTTCTCGGTCGGCTTCGGCAAGGAGATCGCGGGCTTCACCGACAAGCGCGGCACGCGCTGGAAGCTCTCGGCCCTGCCCTTGGGCGGATATGTCCAGTTCCGGGGCGACATGAACCCCGCCAGCATCCCCGATCCCCACGCGCCGGTGGAGGAGGGCAGTTTCCAGGCCGCCGCCCTGTGGAAACGCGCGCTGATCGTTGCGGCGGGCCCGGTGACGAACCTGCTGCTTGCGATTGCCATCTTCGCGGCGTTCTTTGCCATCATCGGCAAGCCGGTGATCGTCGGCGAGGTGGATTCGCGCACCATCGGGGCGTTCGACCAGAGCAGCGTCGCCGAGGCGGCGGGGATGGAACTGGGCGATGTGATCATCGCCATCGACGGCCAGACGATCCGCGATTTCACCGACCTCAAGACCCGCGTTGCGCTCCATCCCGGCAAGCGCATGGTCTTCACCGTCCGCCGCGGCGCGCAGGACATCGACCTGCCGCTCACCACTGCCCGCGCCGAGGAGCGCGACAAGTTCGGCAATGTCAGCACTCTCGGCCGGATCGGGGTCAAGCCTGCCGATGCGCGCTACGCGATTGAAAAGGTGGGCCTGCCGGAAGCGGTCCGGCTCGGTGCCCAGCAGAGCTGGGATCTCACCGTGATGATGGTCACCGGCATCCGCCAGATCATTACCGGAGAGCGTTCGGTGAAGGAACTGGGCGGACCGTTCAAGATCGCCAAGTATTCGGGCGAGCAGCTCAGCCTTGGTGCGGCGGCCTTCATCCACTTTGCCGCGCTCATTTCGCTTAATTTGGCATTCATCAACTTCTTGCCAATCCCCGCGCTCGATGGCGGGCACCTGATGTTCTACGCGGCCGAGGCGATCCGCCGCAAACCCGTAGGGCCGCAGGCGACCGAATGGGCCTATCGCACCGGGATTGTGCTGGTGCTGACGCTGATGGCGGTGGTGACGGTGAACGACATTATCACGCTCCCCATCTTCGGCAGCTGAGCGCTTTGGGGGCGCGCGTCGTGGATAGGCAGGGCGGCCGCTCGCACGCGGCTTGATTGCGGAAGGGACATGGGGCACAGGCGTGCCCGGGGCAGGAGGATGCGCGAGGGGCGTGCGTGAGGAATCTGGCAGGTTGGGCCGCGGGCATGGTCGCACGGTCCGCAAGCGTCCACAGGGTTGAGAACGGGATTTAAGCTGCATGAACCGAATGAGCGAGACGGGCCTGGTGCCGGTCAACTGCACTCCCGCTGGCCCGCGCGCGCCGCTGCGGCTGGCGAGCCTGCTCGCCTGCGGCTCGATCCTCGCCGGCGTGCCTTCGCTGGCTGACGCCCAGACCCAGCCCGCACCTACCCAGCCTGCGCCCGCCCAGTCCGCGCCTGCGCAGCCTGCGCCTGCACCGCGTGCCAACACGATCCGCACCATCGCGGTGGTCGGCGCCGAACGGCTCGAGCCGAACACCATTCTGTCCTACGTGCGTCTGCGGGTCGGCCAGGAATATACCGCCGCTGCCGCCGACGAGGCGATCAAGGATCTCGGCGCGACCGAGCTTTTCGCCAATTCCTCGATCCGCAACGAGGGCGGCAACGTCATCATCACCGTGACCGAGAACCCGGTGATCAACCGCATCGTGCTGGAAGGCAACAAGCGGCTCAAGAACGACAAGATCACCCCCGAGATCAAGCTCGCGCCGCGCCAGATCTTCACCCGCTCCAAGGTCCGCGCCGACGTTGCGCGCATCATCGAGCTCTACAAGCGTCAGGGGCGCTTTGCCGCCAAGGTCGAGCCCAAGCTCGTCCAGCTGCCGCAGAACCGCGTCGATATCGTCTTCGAGATCACCGAGGGTCCCAAGTCCAAGGTCCGCCAGATCAACATCCTGGGCAACGAGAAGTTCTCGGATGGCGAGCTGCGCGGCGAGATGGTGACCAAGCAGTCGCGGCTCACCAGCTTCTTCAGCTCGAACACCAGCTATGACCCCGACCGCCTCGCCTTCGACCAGCAGAAGCTGCGGCAGTTCTACCTGACCGAAGGCTATGCCGACTTCCGCGTCGTCTCCGCGGTCGCCGAGCTGACCCCCGACCAGCGCGACTTCATCATCACCTATGTGGTCGAGGAAGGCGAGCGCTACAATTTCGGCGAGGTCAAGGTCGATAGCCAGCTGCGCGATTTCGACAGCGACGTAATGAGCACGCAGCTGCCGATGAAGGAAGGCGATTTCTACAACGCCAAGACGGTCGAGGACACGGTCGAGCAGCTCACCGAGCTGGCGGGTCGTTACGGCTATGCCTTCGCCGACGTCCAGCCGCGCTTCCGCCGCGATCCCGAAGGGCGCAAGATGAACGTCACGTTCACGCTGCGCGAGGCGCCGCGTGTCTATGTCGAGCGGGTCGACATCAACGGCAACACGCTCACCCAGGACAAGGTGATCCGCCGCGAGTTTCGCCTCGCCGAGGGCGACGCCTTCAACAGCCTCGCGGTGCAGCGCACCAATGCGCGGGTCAACTCGCTCGCCTATTTCCAGGAAAACTTCGAGGTCAAGCAGGTCGAGGGCAGCGCCCCTGACCGCATCATTCTTGAAGCCAACGTCGAAGAGAAGCCGACCGGCGAATTGCAGTTTTCGGCGGGCTTTTCTTCGATCGAGCAGTTCATCCTTGCAGGCTCCATCCGCCAGCGCAACTTCCGCGGGCGCGGCCAGACCATCGGCCTCAGCATCAACTACTCGCAGTTCTCGCGCTCGGCGCAGGTGAGCTTCTCCGATCCCTACATCTTCGATCGCAACATCTCCGGCGGGATCGACATCTACCGGCGCGATTTCAACAGCTTCAACTTCACCGGCAATGATCGCAACACGACCTTCCAGCAGGCCACCACAGGCTTTTCGCTGCGCGCGGGCGTGCCGCTGACCGAGTACATGGCGCTGATCGGCAGCTACACGCTCAACTACGACGACGTGTCGCTCGACGAGAGCCTGTTCTTCTCCGATCTCGACGGCAACGGCACGACCGAGTGCGATCCGCTGCGCGCCGGGCGCTTCTTGTGCGATTCGATCGGCAAGCGGCTGTCCTCGATCGTCGGGGTGAGCCTCAACTACAACTCGCTCAACTCTCGCATCCGTCCCTCGCGCGGCAAGACGATCACGCTGTCGGGCGAGTTCGCCGGGCTTGGCGGCGATGTGCGCTATGTCCGCTTCCGCGGCCGGGCGCAGCAGTTCTGGAACGTCGGCAATTCGGGCTTCATCTTTTCGGTCCTTGCCGAAGGGGGCACGATCATCCCGCTCCAGGAGCGCGCCGGCGCGGGGGTCGACGACGTATTGCTGACCGACCGCTTCTTCCTCGGCGAGCCGCAGTTCCGCGGCTTTGCGATCCGCGGCGTGGGCCCGCGCATCCTCACCCAGCAGTCGATCCTCAACAATGTCGGCCAGCCGGTGCTCGATGCCAATGGCAATCCGACCTACGTGACCGAGCACAACCAGGTGCGCGACGACGCGATCGGCGGCCGCAACTACTATCTCGGCCGCGCCGAGCTCGAGATCCCGCTGGGCTCGGGCGCGCGCGAGCTCGGGCTCAGGCCCTCGATCTGGGCCGACATCGGCGCATTGTGGGCGGTCGAGACCCCGGTGCTCACCGTCAATCCTTCGGGCAACCAGCAGCGCAACGCCGACGGCCAGCTGCTCTACCAGGTGCTCGCCACCGGCGATCTCACCACGCTTGCCGTCCAGCCCGACGGGACCGTCAACCGCCGCGTGCTCGTCGCCGGCACCAACATCCGCGAACTGTTCCTCGGCAACTCCGCCAGCCCGCGCATCACCGCCGGGATCGGGGTCAACTGGAACTCGCCCTTCGGACCTTTCCGCATCGACGTCTCCCAGACCATCCGCAAGGTCGAAGGGGATGACGAGCGGCGCTTCACCTTCAACGTAGGAACCCAATTCTGATGACACGTCTTGCCAAGCTCATTGCGCCTGCCGGCCTGATCCTCGCCGCGGCTGCCGCGCTGCCTGCCCAGGCCCAGGTCCAGGGCAATATCGCCACGGTCGACATTCCGCGCACCATCATCGGCACCACCGCCTTCCAGACCGCCTACGAGCAGGTCAACACCACCTACGCGACCCAGAACGAGCTGCGCCGCACCAAGGCGCAGGAGCGCCAGGCGCTGCTCGCCAAGTTCGACAAGAACGGCGACAAGCAGGTCGACGATGCCGAGCAGCAGGCGATGCAGAAGTCGCCCGACTTCCCCAAGCTCCAGACGCTCGAGCAGGAGATCCAGGCGCTCAACAACCAGATCGACGGCGCGCGGGTGTTCGCGGTCGAGCAGATCATCGTCCAGTACCCCTCGGCGTTGCAGGACGTGACCACCAAGGACCAGATCAAGTTCGTGATCGATCCGGGCTCGCTGCTGTTCGCGCCGCCGGAAGCGGACATCTCCGCCAAGGTCACCGCCGCGCTCAACGTCCGCGTGCCGGCGGTCGGCGTGGTGCCGCCCTCGGGCTGGCAGCCGAGCCGCGAAGGCGTCCAGATCTACCAGGAGGTTCAGCAGCGCCTGATCCAGGCAACGATCGCCCAGCAGCAGCAGCAGGCCGCCGCCGCGCAGCAGGGCAACCCGGCCGCACCCGCAGGCCGCTGATGAGCGAGACGGGTAGCGCGGCGGCAGAGCCGTTCGATTACGACATCGTCAAGATCCTCAAGGCCTTGCCGCATCGCTACCCGCTGCTGCTGGTCGACCGCGTCAAGGCCATACAGCTGGGCGAACGCATCCACGCGGTCAAGGCCGTGAGCATGAACGAGCAGTTCTTCCAGGGCCACTTCCCGGGCGCGCCGATCATGCCCGGCGTGCTCCAGATCGAGGCGCTCGCGCAGGCCGCGGGGATCCTCGGGATCGAGACGATGGAGCTTGCCGGCACCGGCAAGCTGGTCATCTTCATGGGCATCGAGAACGCCAAGTTCCGCGCGCCCGTGACGCCCGGCTGCCTGCTTGACCTCCATGTCGAGTTCACCCAGAAGCGCAGCAGGGTCTACAAGTTCAAGGGCCTCGCCAGTGTCGAGGGCAAGACCACCTGCGAGGTCGAGTTCACCGCGATGATGACCGATAAGGTCTGAGTTGCGGGGGGCGCGTGCGCTTGCGGCTGCTGCGCAGCCCAAGCCTTGCATGGCGACGGGTCTCGAGGCCTCACGGACCCCTCCGACATCGCTGCGCGATGCCACCCTTCCATCCCTTCGGGACGGGGAGGGACGGGAGCCAGCGCCGCTGTAGGAGACACATGAGACACTGTCCTGGGGCCGAAATCCTCTCGATCAATGCCGAGGATTCGATCGCTTCACTCGATCAGAGGGGCAGGGCGCAATCACGGGGTCAAAGAGCAAGGTTCGATCCTATGCCTCGCCTCCCGTGTAGGAAAGCGCATTCTCGCATCGCGGCGGTTGCATGTCCCCGCCGGCATCGCGATCGGTCGCGCAGCGACCGCAAGGCCGACTGGCCGCCCGCAGCGACGTGGCCGTCAGGCCACGTGAGCGAGGATTTCGCACGCCGGATGGCGTGCGCAACACACAGGCTTCGCAGGCGGGCTTGCCTTTCAAGGCAAACCCGACTACGCGCCCCGCTTACCGTTTCATAGCACCGCCGGTCGGAACCGGCGCACGCTGACAAGGAATTGCATCATGAAGGCCGAAGGGCACCCCGATTACCACATGATCACGGTCAAGATGACCGATGGCACCGAATTCCAGACCCGCTCGACCTGGGGCAAGGAAGGCGATGTGCTCGCGCTCGATATCGATCCGCTGAGCCACCCTGCCTGGACCGGCGGCAAGCAGCACGTTGCCGAAGGTGGCCGCGTGGCGCAGTTCAACAAGCGTTTCGGCGGGCTCAGCCTCAAGAACAAGTGACGCCGCGGCCGCTGCGGGTATCGCAGCGGCATTCCCGCGCCGGCGGGGATCCGGTTTCAAAGCTGCGCGGGCTCCGGCCCGCAACGAGGGAGGCGGGCCGACGGGTCCGCCTGCTTCGTTTTCAGGCCCCTTCGTTGGCGCGCCACGCGCCGCCTCACCCCTGCCAGGGCTCTTCGCGGTACCACTTGGTGATGACGTATTTGACGCCCTTCCTCACCTTCATCCCGTGGTGAAGCGTCGCCGGATTGACCTCGCCCCCCGGGTGGCGGTTGTTCCAGCACAGCAATTTGCCCGCCTCGGGCTGGAAGGTCTTGTCGAGCAGTTTGAAGCGCGTCGCGCCGCCCGCGGCGACATCGTTGAGATAGACCATGAAGGTCCACGTCCGGTTGCCTGACAGCGCGCAGTATCGGGCATAGTCGCGCCGGCCGGGGGTGAAGTAATCGGTGTGCGGCTTGAACTCCTGACCTTCGGCATAGCGCTGGCCCTGGAGCGGCTCGCCGAACACAGGATCGATCCCCGACAGCTGCGTCAGCAGCGCCTCGATCTGCTGCACCGCCGGCTCGCTTGATGCCAGGTCGCAGGTCTCGCTGGTGCGGAAATAGGCATCGCCATTGTCGTCGGCGATGGTCGAGGGGCGGCGATCCTTGTCGATCAGCGCGATCAGCGCGCCAGCCAGCGCGTCGGAGACGAATCGCCGGTGCTGGAACACTGCCGCCTTCGGGCTCGGCACGCGCTGCATGGCGGGATTGGCGGCGAGGCGACCGGCGACAGCGGCGCCCTGGGAATCGCTTGGGGCAGTCATGGCGGGCCGGACCATACTTGCCCGCGGTTGCGAGGCAATGATTTTGGATGGTTGAAACAATCTTGCGCGAGCGGCTGGCCTGCGCAGTTTTCGCTTCCCTTGGAACAGGCTTTGTGCAAGAGGCGCGCCTCCCTTGCCGCCGCACTTGACGGTGCGGCCGCCATGCGTCAACCGGCCTGCCTCGCGCGGGCTTGGCAGCGACCGAAATGGTGGTATGCGGGCAGGGGCGTGTGGCGATCATAGCTCAGCTGGTTAGAGCGCCGGTTTGTGGTACCGGAGGTCGTGGGTTCGAGCCCCATTGGTCGCCCCATTTTCCCCCTGTCGTCCGAAGCCGCGCAATGCAGCAGGTCCGCGCCGCACCGGCCGGGCAGGGGAGATAGGCATGACCGCATTCTGGGCCGAGCCCGATTTCGACGCGCACGAGAGCGTGACGCTGGTCCACGACCGGGCGAGCGGGCTGACGGCGATCATTGCGGTCCATTCGACCCATCTCGGCCCCGCGGCGGGCGGCACGCGCTTCTGGCACTATGCCGATCCGGCCGGCGCGATGCGCGATTGCCTGCGCCTGTCGCGCGGGATGAGCTACAAGAACGCCATGGCAGGGCTCCCGATGGGCGGCGGCAAGGCGGTGATCCTGGCAGACAGCGCCCGCACCAAGACCCCGGCAATGCTCGCCGCCTTCGGCGATGCTGTCGAAGCGCTCGGCGGGCGTTATGTGACGGCCGAGGATGTCGGCATCTGCGAGGCCGACATGGTCGCGGTGTCCAAGCGCACCGCGCATGTCTCGGGGCTGCCGGTCGAGGGCGATGGTTCTGCGGGCGGCGACCCCGGGCCGTTCACCGCCTACGGCATCTATCTCGGCATCAAGGCGGCGGTCGCGCATCAGCTTGGCAAGGATAGCGTTGCGGGCGTGCATGTCGCCTTGCAGGGCACCGGCAGCGTCGGCGGCGGGGTGGCGCGGCTGCTGGCACGCGACGGCGCGCGGCTGACGCTCGCCGACATCAACGCCGAACGCGCCTCCGCGCTCGCGGCCGAACTGGGCGGCGTCGCGGTTGCTGCCGATGCGATCATGGCGACGCCCTGCGACGTGTTCAGCCCCAACGCGCTGGGCGCGATCCTCGACGATGCCGGGATCGCGATGCTGGATTGCGCGATTGTCGCAGGGGGGGCGAACAACCAGCTCGCGCAGGCACAACACGGCGCGGCGCTGGCGGCGCGCGGCATCCTTTATGCGCCCGATTATGTCATCAATGCAGGCGGCATCATCTCGGTTGCGACCGAATATCTCGCCCGCGCGCAAGGGCGCAGCGGCGATGTCGCCGAGGTCAACGCGCTGGTCGCGCAGATCCCCGGGCGGCTCGCGGCGATCTGGGCGGAAAGCGCGAGCAGCGGCCTCACCGCCGATGCCGTCGCCGACCGGATGGCCCAGAAGCTGATCGGGCGCGGCTGAGGGCCCCGCCCGGGGGCGGCAGGAACAATCTGCGCGGCCCGCGATTTGCGCTCTTGTCGGGAACGGGTGTAAGGCTACAAGCGCCCCGACAGCGAAAACCCATGCACATCTACGCGAACCCCACCAGATTTCTCGCCCTTGCGAAGTGGCTGATGCCGCTCCTGTTCTGGGGCGGGCTGGTGCTGTCGCTGGGCGCTGTGGGGTGGGGCCTGTTCATGGTCCCGCCCGACCGGCTGATGGGCGACACCGTGCGCATCATGTTCGTCCACGTGCCCGCCGCCTGGCTCGGCATGGGGGGCTGGGCGGGAATCGCGATTTCCTCTGCCATGCTGCTGATCTGGAAGCACCCGCTCGCCGCCATCGCGGCGCGGGCGATCGCGGTGCCGGGGATGGTGTTCTGCGCGGTGTGTCTTGCGACCGGCTCGATCTGGGGCCGGCCGACGTGGGGCACATGGTGGGAATGGGACGGGCGGCTGACCAGCATGCTGGTGCTGCTGTTCCTTTATGCCGGCTACATCGCGCTGACCGAGGCGGCCAGCCGCGAAGGCTCTTCGGACAGGATCGCCGCGATCTTCGGGATGGTCGGCGCGGTCAATGTGCCGATCATCAACCGCTCCGTGGTGTGGTGGAACTCGCTCCACCAGCCGCCGAGCATCACTGCCGGCAAGAGCGCGATCGAGGCGACCTTCCTGGTGCCGCTGCTGGTGGCGGTGGTGGGCTTCTCGCTGCTGTTCGGGGCGATCGTGCTGATGCGGATGCGCGCGCTGATCGCCGAGGCGCAGGTCGAGGCGCGCCTGCGCCGCCGCGCGCTCGATGACGACGCGCCGGCGGCCGCGATGGCGGAGCAGGCGTGATGCGCGAGGCGCTCGACCAGTGGTTTTTCGTGTGGCTCGCTTACGGCGTGTCGGCGGTTGCACTCATCGCACTTGTGTTCTGGGCGCGGCGCGCGATGGTGCGGGCCGAGACGCGCCGCGATGCCACCCGGCGGCGCTGAGAGGGACATATGAAGGCCAAGCACCAGCGTCTGGTTCTCGTGATCATCGCGCTGCTCGCGATTGTCGGCGCGGGGCTGATGGCGGCGTGGAGCTTGCGCAACCAGGCGAACTATTTCTACCTGCCCGAACAGATGGCCAAGGCGCCGCCCGAAGTCGGGCAGGCGGTCAGGCTCGGCGGGATGGTGCAGAAGGGCTCGCTGGTCACCGAAGCGGACGGGGTGACGGTCAACTTCAAGGTCACCGGCAATTCGGCCGATGCCATCCCGGTGCGCTACAGCGGCATCCTGCCCGATCTGTTCGTCGAAGGCTCGGGCGTCGTTGCCGAGGGCAGCCTTGGCGAGGACGGCGTGTTCAAGGCGACCAACCTGCTCGCCAAGCATGACGAGAATTACGTGCCCAAGGAGCTGGAAGGCATGGGCACGGATGACGCCGCCAAGATGGCCGCCGACACCACGGTCGGGCTGAAGTAGCAAGGGTGATGCGGGAGAGGGGCCAGCGATGATTGCCGAGATCGGTCTTGCCGCCCTGTGGCTTGCCGCCGCGCTTGCGGTGCTCCAGCTGGTCTCGGGCGCGCTCACCTTGCGTGCCGGCCCCGGCCAGACCAATCCGCTCGCCATCTATGCGCGGCCCGCCGCGGTGGTGCAGGCCTTTCTCGCGGTGCTCGCCTTCCTGCTGCTGCTGCGCGCCTTTGCGGTCACCGACCTCTCCTTGAAGCTGGTGGCGACCAATTCGCACTCAATGAAGCCCTTCATCTACAAGCTGACCGGGACCTGGGGGAACCACGAGGGCTCGATGCTGCTGTGGGTCGGCGTGCTGGCGGCCTCGGGCGGGATGCTCGCCGCCTTCGAGCGCCGCCTGCCGGAACGCACCATGGCCGCAACGCTGGCCGTTCAGGGCTTCGTGGCGCTGGGCTTCTATGCCTTCCTGCTGCTGTCCTCCAATCCCTTCGAGCGTCTGGCCGTCCCCGCTGCCGAGGGCAATGGCCTCAACCCGCTGCTCCAGGACATCGGCCTCGCGATCCATCCGCCGACGCTTTACGCGGGCTATGTCGGCCTGTCGGTCGCCTTCAGCCTTGCGATGGGCGCGCTGCTGACCCGCGAGGTCAACCCCGCCTTCGCGCGCGTGATGCGCCCCTGGGTGCTGGGCGCGTGGGTGCTGCTGACGCTCGGGATCACGGCGGGCTCCTACTGGGCCTATTACGAGCTGGGCTGGGGCGGCTGGTGGTTCTGGGACCCGGTCGAGAACGCCTCGCTGATGCCGTGGCTCGCCGCGACCGCGCTGATGCATTCGGTCAGCGTGCTCGCCGCGCGCGATGCCTTGCGCACGTGGACGATCATGCTCGGCGTGCTCGCCTTCTCGATGTCGATGCTCGGCACCTTCCTGGTGCGTTCGGGCGTGCTCACCAGCGTCCACGCCTTTGCCGTCGATCCCGAGCGCGGCGCCTTCATCCTCGGCCTGCTCGGCCTCTATATCGGCGGGGCCCTCACGATCTTCGCCCTGCGCGCAGGCGCGGTGGCCGAGGGCAAGCGGTTCGCCGCCGCCAGCCGCGAAGGTGCGCTGGTGTTCAACAATGTCATGCTGTCGGCGATCCTCGCGATCGTGCTGCTCGGCACGCTCTACCCGCTGCTGACCGAAGCCTTCGATGTCCGGGTCTCGGTCGGCCCGCCCTATTTCAATCCGGCGGGCGCGATCTTCGCGGTTCCGATGCTGCTCGTCATGGCGGTCGGGCCGCTGCTGCGCTGGAAAAGCGACAAGCCGGCGCGCATCCAGTTCGAACTGGCGCTGATCGCGGCGCTGGTGATCGGGGTGATCGCGCTCGTCAGCTTCTTCGGCCAGTTCCCGCTTCTGCCGCTGCTCGGCCTCGGGCTGGCCGCGGCGCTCGGCGTGGCCGCGTTCCTGCCGCTGCGGGGTCGCACGCTCGCGCGCGTGCCGGTCGCCACCTGGGGCATGGTCATCGCCCATTTCGGCATCGCGGTCTCGCTGTTCGGCATGGCCTGCGAGGGCGCCTTCTCCGAGGAGCGCCTTGCCGCGGTCGCCCCGGGCGGGACCGAGCAGATCGGCGATTTCGCGGTGACGCTCGAGGCTGTGACGCCCATCGCGGGCCCCAACTGGACCGCGATGGAAGCGCGCCTCGCGGTGCGCCAGAACGGCGGGGAGCCGGTGATCCTGACCCCGCAGGCGCGCAGTTTCTGGTCGCCCCCGCAATCGACCTCGGAAAGCGCGCTGCTGACCAAGTGGAACGGCCAGCTCTATGCCGTGATCGGCAACCAGGCCGAAGACGGGCGCTGGCAGGTGCGCGTCTGGTGGAAGCCGTTTGTGACCTTCATCTGGTATGGCGGCCTGTTGATCGGGCTGGGCGGTATCCTCTCCATCGTCGGGCGGATGCGGGTCGACTTGAAGCGCCGAGCGGCGAGCACCATGGGCGCGCAGCGCCGCGCCGATGTCGAAGCGTTGGGGGCGGCTGCACCCCAGCCGGCGGAGTAGGCGATGCGCAAGCTCACCTTGTGGCTCCCGCTCGCGCTGTTCGCCTTCTTCGCGGGGCTCGCGGCCTATATGCTCACGCAGGAGAAGGACCAGTTCGTCGAGAGCACGATGATCGGCCAGCCGCTCCCCGCCTTCGCGCTCGATCCCGCGTTTGACGGCCTGCCCGGCGCTTCCAGAGCCGATTTCACCGGCAGGCCCAAGCTCCTCAACATCTGGGCGAGCTGGTGCCTGCCCTGCATCGCCGAGGCCCCGCAACTGGAAGCGCTGCAAAAGCAGGGCGTCGAGATCATCGGCATCGCGATCCGCGACAAGCCGGCAGATGTCGCGGGCTTCCTCGCCAGATACGGCAACCCCTATGCCCGCATCGGCAGCGACAGGATTTCCGAGGTGCAACTGGCGATCGGATCGTCCGGCGTGCCCGAGACCTTCGTGATCGATGGCAAGGGCGTGATCCGCTACCAGCATATCGGCGATATCGGCGCCGAGGATGTGCCGACCTTGCTTGCCGAACTGGAGAAGGCGCAATGATCCGCTGGTTGTTTGCCGTGCTGCTGACGGTGCTCGCCCTGCCGCTCGCTGCACAGGATTCGATGCCGCCTGCGCCCTATGCCTATAACCAGCTCGCCGATCCCAGGCTGGAGGCAGAGGCCTCTGCGCTGATGCACACCTTGCGCTGCCTCAAGTGTCAGTCGCAGTCGATCGCCGACAGCGACGCGCCGATGGCGGGCGATATGCGCCATCAGGTCCGCGCGCGTATCCTCGCAGGCGAAAGCCCCGAGGCGATCCGCCGCTGGCTGATCGCGCGTTATGGCGACTATGTCAGCTACGAGCCCGAGGTGAGCAGCACCACCTGGCCGCTTTTCGCGGTTCCCTTGCTGGTGATCCTGATCGTTGCCGGTGTGCTGCTGCGGCGGCTCGGCAAGCGGCGCTCGGACGGCGATGATGCGGGGGCGGCGGCATGATCCAGACATGGTTTGCCGTGGCCGCGCTGGCGCTGGCGGCTTTCGCGCTGGCGGTGCTGGTGATGAAACTCCCGCGCGAGGGGCTTGCGCTGTTCGGCGCGGTGCTGGTGTTCGGCCTTGCGGGCTATGCCTGGCAGGGCTCTCCGCAAGTCCCCTCCGCGCCCAAGCCGCCGACCGCGCAGCTTGGCGATCAGGGCGAGGAAATGGTCGAGGGCCGCGCGGCACTGTTCGATCAGGGCCGCCGCCCGCCTGATTACCTCGTCACCTCCGATGCCTTCGCGCGCCAAGGCCGCTTCGGCGATGCCGCCGGGCTGCTCCAGAAGGGGCTGAAGGACAATCCGAACGACCTTGAAGGCTGGCTCGCACTGGGCCTTGCGCTGGTGGGCCATGCCGATGGCTTTGTGACGCCTGCCGCGGTGCAGGCCTTTGCGCGCGCCGATGCGATCAACCCGCAGCATCCGGGCGCGGCCTATTTCCTCGGCAATGCCTATCTCCAGAGCGGCGAGGTGGTGGCTGCGCGCAATGTCTGGAAAGGCCTGCTCGACCGCTCGCCCCCCGATGCGCCGTGGCGCGAGGGGCTGGCGGCCGACGTCGCGCGGCTTGACGACATGATCGCCCGCGCGCCGATGCTACAGGGGCAATAAGCCCACTGGCGCTGATGTCCGCCGCGTGTCACACGACAGGGCCATATTGCGGCTGCGAACATGCGGTGCTAGGCGCGCCGCCCTACGGCGTGCGAGTCTGACGCGCCGACTGGGCAGTACCGGGGGGATACGGGAAATCCGATTACTATGAGCAGCACCGCAGCTTCCTCCGGCGATCACGCCGACGATACCGCCTCCGGCCACGGCCACAGCGGCTCCCCGCTCGCGCTGGCCGTGGGGGCGATCGGGGTCGTGTTTGGCGACATCGGCACCAGCCCGCTCTACGCTTTCCGCGAAACCTTTGCCTCGCACCACGGCGCGCCGGGCATATCGCCCGATGTCGATCACATCCACGGGGTGCTGAGCCTGGTGTTCTGGTCGATGATGATGGTGGTGACGATCAAGTACGCCTTCACCATCATGCGCGCCGATAATGGCGGCGAGGGCGGGAGCCTGGCGCTCCTCGCCCTGATCAAGCGCCGCGCGTCCAAGGCGGGGTGGACCGCGCCGCTGATCCTGCTCGGCGTGTTCGCCACCGCGCTGTTCTACGGCGACAGCATGATCACGCCGGCCATGTCGGTGCTTTCGGCGACCGAGGGGCTCCAGTACATCGTCCCCGGCTTCAAGCCCTGGATCGTGCCCACGGCGGTTGCGATCCTGTTCGGCCTGTTCGCGATCCAGTCGCGCGGGACCGAACGGGTGGGCAAGCTGTTCGGGCCGATCATGCTCACCTATTTCGCGATGCTGGCGGTGCTCGGGGTGATGCATCTCCAGGCCGATCCGGCGATCATCATCGAGACGATCAATCCGCTCAATGCCCTCAAATTCTTCGCCAAAGACGGGTTCATCGCCTTCGTCGCGCTGGGCAGCGTGGTGCTGGCGGTGACCGGGGCCGAGGCGCTCTATGCCGATATGGGCCATTTCGGCAGGAAGCCGATCGGCGTGTCGTGGCTGACCTTCGTCTACCCGGCGCTGATGCTCAACTACATGGGGCAGGGCGCGATGATCCTCTCGCAGTCCTCGCCCGCCGAGGCCGCCGCGCTGGTCAAGGATCCGTTCTTCCTGATGATCCCCGATCTGGTGCGCGTGCCGGTGATCATCCTTGCGCTGCTCGCCACGATCATTGCCAGCCAGGCGGTGATCTCGGGCGCGTTCAGTCTTACCCAGCAGGCCATCCAGCTCGGTTTCATCCCGCGCATGGAAATCCGCCACACCAGCGCGTCTGCCGCCGGGCAGATCTACATCCCGACGATCAACTGGGCGTTGATGATCATGGTGATCGTGCTGGTGCTGGCGTTCCAGTCATCCAGCAACCTTGCCGCAGCCTACGGGATCGCGGTGACCGGCGCGATGTTCATCGACACGCTGCTGCTTGCCGCGGTGCTGTTCTCGCTGTGGAAATGGCCCGCGTGGAAGGCCGTGCCGCTGGTCGCCGCCTTTCTGGTGTTCGACATCGCCTATTTCGGCGCCAACCTCATCAAGGTGCCGCAGGGCGGGTGGGTGCCGCTGATGATCGGCGGGGTGATCTTCACCCTGCTCACCACCTGGTCGCGCGGGCGCGAGCTGATGCGCGCGAGCATGGCCGACGGCTCGCTGCCGATCGAGATCTTCGCCAAAAGCGCGCACAATTCCTCGACCCGCGTGCCGGGGACAGCGGTGTTCATGGCCTCGACCAATTCGGGCGTGCCGAGCGCGCTGCTCCACAACATCAAGCACAACAAGGTGCTGCACGAACGCGTGCTGATCCTGACCGTGCAGGTGCGCGGCATGCCCTATGTCGAGGAGAGCGCGCGCTACGAATGCAAGAGCCTCGGCAACGGGTTCTACCGCGTGACGATCTACTGCGGCTTCCTCGAGGAGACCGACGTGCCCAAGCTGCTCGGCACGCTCGACCTGTGCGACGGCGCGTTCGACATGATGAACACCAGCTTCTTCCTGTCGCGCCAGACGTTGCTGCCCTCATCCAAGCCCGGCATGGCGATCTGGCGCGAAAAGCTGTTCGCGTGGATGCTGAGGAACGCGGCCAGCGCGATGGCCTTCTTCCGCCTGCCGACCAACCGGGTCGTGGAGCTGGGGAGCCAGGTCGAGATCTAGCCGCCGGTCGGCGGCTCGTCCTCGAGCGCGTCGTCCTTCGCATCCTCGAAGCTCAGCCCGTGCTTCATCAGCAGCGGGATCTGGCTGAAGGTGAAGAGGAAGGTCAGCGGCAGGAACACCCAGATCTTGGCCCACAGCCAGCCTGCAAAGTCCAGCTGCGCGCGCAAGCCCTCGTTGAGCACCGCGAGGACCAGGAAAAACACCCCCCAGTTGCGCGACAGCTTGAGCCAGCCCTCGTCGGACAGCCCCTCGAAGGCGGCCTCCAGCAGGATCCGCAGCAGCGCCTTGCCCATGGCGAACCCGCCGAGCAGCGCCACGCCGAAGCTGGCGTAGATGATCGTCGGCTTCAATTGCACGAAGGTCGGATCGCCGAAGACAATCGTCAGGCTGCCGAAGCCCACGATCAGAGCGGTCGAGAACCACAGCATCGGCGAGACCTTGCCCAGCCGCCACTTGGAGATTGCCAGCGCGGCGACCGCGGCGACCATGAAGGCAGCGGTGCCGGCGATGATCGCGGCAAGTTCGCTCACCGCATTGGGCTCGGCCGGCGAATTCCAGCGGTAGACGCCGAGGAACACCAGCAGCGGGCCGTAATCGACCGCGACATTGAGCCAGCTGGAAGCGGCCTTCCTGCCTTCGCCCTCGGCCATCACGCCACCCCCGCGATGACACGCGCGACGAGGTCGGGGTCGAAGGGGCGCAGGTCCTCCATCTTCTCGCCGACGCCGATGGCGTGGATGGGCAGGCCGTATTGCTCCGCCGCCGCGACCAGCACGCCGCCCCTTGCGGTGCCATCGAGCTTGGTCATGATGAGGCCGGTGACGCCTGCGACCTCCTTGAAGACGTCGATCTGCGACAATGCGTTCTGGCCGTTGGTCGCATCCAATACCAGCACCACATCGTGCGGCGCTTCGGGGTTGAGGCGGCCGAGGACGCGGCGGATTTTCGCCAGCTCCTCCATCAGCTCTTTCTTGTTCTGGAGGCGTCCGGCGGTGTCGACGATCAGCGCGTCGATCCCGGTGTCGGTGGCCTGTTTCACCGCATCGAACACGATCGCCGCCGGATCGCCGCCCTCGGGGCCCCGCACGAGGTCGACGCCGATGCGGCCCGCCCAGGTCGCCAGCTGGCCGATCGCCGCCGCCCGGAAGGTGTCGCCCGCCGCCAGCAGCACGCCGTAATCGTCCTCCTGGAAGAGGTGCGCGAGCTTGGCGATGGTGGTGGTCTTGCCTGAGCCGTTCACGCCGATCACCAGGATCACCTGCGGGCGCGGGAAGGCGGTGATTTCGAGCGGCTTTGCGACCGGGCGCAGGATCGCGGCGATTTCCTCGGCCACGGCTTCCTTCAGCTCGCGGGTGGTGATCTCCAGCCCGAAGCGCTTTTCGGCGAGCCGTGCGCGGATGCGGGCGGCGGCCGACGGGCCGAGGTCGGAGAGGATCAGCGCATCCTCGACCTCGTCCAGGGTCGCATCGTCGAGCCTGGCGGTGCCGCCGCTGGTGCCGGGCAGATTGGCGCTCAGCCGCTCGGAGGTCTTGGCAAAGCCCCCGAACAGGCGCTGGGTCCAGCTGGTTTCAGTCATTGCAGCAGGCCCTCCCTGAGGCCCGATGGGGTCACGTCGATGATCGTGCCTGCCGCCGTGCCGGGGGGCAGGGCGACGGGGGCGTAATTGGGGGCATAGCCGGTGCCGCCGCGCTCGGCGAGCACGGGGAGCGTTTCGCCCACAAGCCCGGCAAGCCACGCCGCGCGGCCGGTGGCGGCGCGGGTCCGCAATTCGGCAGCGCGGGCGCGCGCCACGTCGCGCGGGACCTGCGGCATGCGCGCGGCGGGGGTGCCGGGGCGGGGGGAGTAGGGGAAGATGTGGGCATGGACGATGCCGAGTTCGTCGATGATCGCAAGGCTTTGCGCATGTTGCGCATCGTCCTCGGTCGGGAAGCCGGCGATGAGGTCCGCACCGATCGCCATCTCGGGGCGCAGCGCCTTGAGACGGGCGACCAGGTCCAGCGCATCGGCCTTGAGGTGCCGCCGCTTCATGCGCTTCAATATCAGGTCCGCGCCGTGCTGGAGCGAGAGGTGCAGGTGCGGCATCATCCGCGCCTCGCCCGCCAGGAGATCGAACAGGAGCGGGTCGATCTCCACTCCGTCGACCGACGAGAGGCGCAAGCGCGGCAGGGCGGGGAAGGCGGCTAGGATCGCCTCGACCAGCACGCCGAGGCGCGGGGCATCCGGCAGGTCGTGGCCCCACGAGGTCAGGTCGACGCCGGTCAGCACCACCTCCCTGGCGCCCGCCGCCAGATGCACTTCGATTTCGCCGAGCACCTGCGCCACAGTCAGCGAACGGCTCGCGCCCCGGCCTTGCGGGATGATGCAGAAGGTGCAGGCATGGTCGCAGCCGTTCTGCACCGCGACGAAGGCACGGGTACGCGCGGGGGCGACGGGGGGCGCTTCCATCGGCACGTTCCACGCCCGCGGATCGAGCTTGGCGGCGTTGGCGACCAGCCCGTCCACTTCGGCCATCGCACCGATGGCGGCACGGTCGATCTCGGCCGCACAGCCTGTCACCACGAGCCGGGCGGCGGGGGCTTCGCGGCGCGCGCGGCGGATCGCCTGACGCGTCTGGCGCAGCGCCTCGGCGGTGACCGCACAGGAATTGACGACGACGAGATTGTCCTCGCCCGCCAGCATCGCGCGCATGGTCTCGCTTTCCGCGATGTTCATGCGGCAGCCGAGGCTGATGATGCGGGGTGCGCTCAAGAATAGTCGTCCCAGCGGAACGTGCCGCGGAAGGCTTCGGCGGCGGGCCCGCTCATCAGGATCGGGCCGCCCGGCTGCCACGCGATTGCGAGGTCGCCGCCGGGCAGGGTCACGCGCACCGGGCTGTTGACAAGGCCGCGGCGGATCGCGGCGACGGCAGTGGCGCAGGCCCCGGTGCCGCAGGCGCGGGTAAGGCCCGCGCCGCGCTCCCACACGCGCAAGGTGAGGTGGTCCGGCCCGGCAAGGCTCGCGACATTGACATTGACGCGCTCGGGGAAGAGCGGGTCGTGTTCGATGACCGGGCCGAGCCGATCCAGCGCCTCCGCCTCCGCATCCTCGACGAAGAAGATCACGTGCGGGTTTCCGACATTGACCGCCATCGGCCCCTCCAGCGTCTCCCACCCGACCGGCATCGCAAAGGTGTCCACCGGATAGGCGAGCGGGATCGCGTCCCAATCGAAGCGCGGCGCGCCCATGTCGACCCGCGCGCCGCCATCGAGCGGTTCCAATGCGATGGGGCCGCCGCCGGTCTCGACCACCGCCGGAGCGCCGTGGAGCAGTGCCACGGCGCGGCTGCCATTGCCGCAGGCACCGGCCTCGCTGCCGTCGGCGTTGAAGAAGCGCACGCGGAAATCGCGGGTGTCGCTCGGCTCGAGCAGGATCAGCTGGTCAAACCCGATCCCGGTCCGCCGGTCCCCGAGCGCGCGGGCGATCGCGGGCGTCATCGCGGGGATGGCGACCTCGCGCGCGTCGATCACCACGAAGTCGTTGCCGAGCCCGTGCATCTTGATGAAGGGAATGGTCGTGCTCACTGGGCGTGCATCTATGCACGCGCGGCCCGCGCGTCCAGTCTTCGGGCCACTTCAGGGGCGGGCGGTGCGGTAGAGCGTCTGCGCATCATCGCCGCCCGCGCGCGCCGCCGCGGCGCTCTTGCCGGTCAGCAGGCCTGCCGCCCGCAGCCTTGTGCGCACCCCCTCGGCATCCTCGGGCTGGCCGTAGAAATAGCCCTGCGCCTTCAGCCGTCCCATCGACTTGAGCGCGCGGAGGATCTCCTCGTCCTCGACACCTTCCGCGGTCAGCGGCAGATCGAGGCCGCGGCCCAGCGAGACGATCGCATCGACAAGCCGCGACTTTTTGCCCGGCTCCTTCAGGTCGCTGACGAAACTGCGGTCGATCTTGATGCGGTCGAAAGGAAGGTTGCGCAGCTGTTCGAAGCTCGAATAGCCGGTGCCGAAATCGTCGAGCGCGATCTGCACGCCCTGGTTGCGCAGGGACATGATCATCGAGCGCACCAGACCGATATTCTCGTGCAGGCAGCTTTCGGTGATCTCGATCTCGAGCCGCTGCGGCGGGAAGCCGGCGGTGACGAGCTTCTTGAGGATGCGCTGGGCAAACCACGGGTCGCGCAGCTGCACCGGCGAGATGTTGACCGACAGCGACAGCGTCTCGTCCCATTCGCGGGCATCGGCAAAGGCCTGTTCCATCAGGCGCTCGGACAGCTCGTTGATGAGCCCGATCTCCTCGGCGATCGGCACGAAGATGTCGGGGCTGATGAGGCCCAATTGCGGCGAGCGCCAGCGCGCCAGCATCTCGAAGCCGACCAGCGCGCCGCTGTCGAGATCGACCTGCTGTTCGTAGAACGGCACGAATTCGCCGCGCGCGAGGCCCCGGCGGATCCCGGTTTCGAGCTGGTTGCGGAACCTCAGCTCGCTTTCCATGGTCGGCTCGAACCAGAAGTAGCGGTTCCGGCCCTGCTTCTTGGCATGGTAGAGCGCCATGTCGGCGCGGTGCATCAGGGTGGCGGCATCGACAACGAGGCCGATCGAGCCGTCCGCGTCGTGATCCGCGGCAAGCCCGATCGAGAGCGTGAGATCGACAGTCAGTTCGGGCATGCGGAAGGGTTGGGCGAGGCTTTCGAACAGGCGGATGACGAGATCGTCGACCCGGTCGGCATGGCCTGCGGGAAAGGGCATGACGAAAGCGAATTCATCGCCCCCCAGCCGCGCCAGCCGCGCCTCGCGCCCGAGCAGCGTGCCGATCCGCTCGCACATCATCACCAGCACCGCATCGCCCGCGGCATGGCCGTGCATGTCGTTGATCTGCTTGAAGTTGTCGAGGTCGATCATGCAATAGGCCACCGCCTCGCCGCGCATCGCGGCGCGCGCGCGCAGGTCTTCGGTCGCCTCGAACATCGAGCGGCGGTTGAGGCAGCCGGTGAGCGGATCGGTAGCGGCAAGATGCTGTGCGCGCGCCTCGGCGCGGCGGCGCTCGGCAATCTCGCGGGTGAGTTCGCGGTAGCGCCGCCAGCCGAAGATGATCAGCGCGATGTTGAGCAGCAGGGCGTTGACGAGGATGACATTGGGCTTGCCGCCTTCGCCCGAGAGCACGTCCATCACTTGCGGCATGACCGAGCCGCCGGTGCCGACCAGCAGGATGATCGAGGCCGTGGCAATCCCCAGCGCCATGATATCGCGTTCGGCCGCCTTGAGCGGGTTGTCTGGTTCGTGCTCCGTCAAAACGCTCGCCCCTTGCCCTTCCTGCCGGCCTGTCTGCCCCGTCCACTCTTCGGAGTTTCATCGCAGATTGCACTAAACATCGGGTTAATCGGCAGGGCTTGGCGAGGGGGGCGGGTAGCGGCTATCGGGGCGCGACACTCGCATGGGAGCAGCTCTGCGCATGGCCTACTGGCTGATGAAATCCGAACCCTTCAAGTATAGCTGGGATGACCTCGTGGCCGAGGGTGAGGGCACGTGGGACGGAGTGCGCAACTACCTTGCGCGCAACAACCTGATGGCGATGCAGCCGGGTGACGAGGCGTTGTTCTACCACAGCCGCGAGGGGCTGGAGATCGTCGGCATCGCCCAGATCACGGTGAGCGGGATCGGCGATCCCACCGACGAGACCGGCAAGTGGGCGGCGGTGAAGCTGAAGGCAAAGGAGAAGCTCCCGCGCGCTGTCACCCTTGCCGCGATCAAGGCCGAGCCGCGGCTTGCCGAGATGCAGCTGATTCGCCTCTCGCGCCTGTCGGTCTGCGCGGTCAGCCCCGAGGAATGGGCGGTGATCCGCGAGATGGCAGGAGCCTAGGCGGTCCGGCCGGCCCTTGCGCGCAAGCCCGCGATCGTCGCACCGCTCGCCGCGATGCGTTCCAGATCGGTGAGCGCGTGGATCAGGCGGATGCCGCTGCGTCCCCTGGCCTCCTCGAGCGCGGCGAGGAACTCTGCGGTCGTCTCGACCCGCGCACTCCACGCGCCGTAAGCTGCGCCGAGCATCGCGAAATCGGGGTTGGCGAGCGCCGTTGCCGACACGCGGCCGGGATATTCGCGCTCCTGGTGCATGCGGATCGTGCCGTAGGCGCCGTTATCGACCACCACCACGATCAGCGAGGCGCCATGTTGCGCGGCGGTGGCGAGTTCCTGCCCGTTCATCAGGAAATCCCCGTCCCCCGCCACGGCAACGACGGTGCGATCAGGGAAGCGCAGCGCGGCGGCGACCGCAGCGGGCACGCCGTAGCCCATCGCCCCGCAGGTCGGGGCAAGCTGGCCGGGATAGGCGGCATAGTGCCAGTAGCGATGCCACCAGCCGGCGAAATTGCCCGCGCCGTTGCAGATGATCGTGTCGGCAGGCAGGCTCTCGCGCATCGCCGCCACGCAGGCGCCGAGGTCCATCGCGGCGTCCGAGGGTTGCGGCGTGGACCACGCGAGCCAATCGGTGTGCGCCTCGGCGCCGGCATCGAAGGGGATGATGTCGCCGTGATCCCACAGGGCGGCGCATTCAGCGAATTCGTCCACAGCGCAGCACAGCGCCAGATCGGTGCGGTAGACGCGGCCCAGTTCCTCGGGATCGGGGTGGATGTGGACGAGCGTCCGGCCGGGGTGTTCGAGGGTCGGGACGGTGTAGCCATCGGTCGTCGCCTCGCCGAGCCGCGCGCCGACGGCGATGACGAGGTCGGCGCTCTTCACCCGCTCGACAAGCTGCGGGTTGGGGCCATAGCCGAGATTGCCGGCATAGACCGCGCTTTCGGGGGCGATCGCGTCCTGGCGGCGGAAGGCGGTGGCGACGGGAAGTCCGATCCCCTCGGCGAATTGCCGGAAGTATTCGCGCGCCTTGGCGTTCCACCCCGCGCCGCCGATGATCGCGATGGGGCTTGCCGCGTCACCGATCATGTCGAACAGCGCGCGCATCGCATCGGGGCACACGGCCTGCGCGGGGCGCAGCGCCTGTGGGCGCGGTTGCAGGCTGGCGGGGACGTGTTCGACCAGCATGTCCTCGGGCAGGGCGAGGACCACCGGGCCGGGCCGCCCGCTGATCGCCACGGCATAGGCGCGCGCGATATATTCGGGGATGCGCAAGGGATCATCGATCCGCGCCGCCCACTTGCAGATGGGGCCGAAGAAGGCCGGGAAATCGACCTCCTGGAAGCCCTCACGCCCCTGCATGGCGCGCGCCACATCGCCGACGAACAGGATCATGGGTTGCGAATCCTGATGCGCGACATGCACGCCGATGCTGGCATTGGTCGCGCCCGGTCCGCGCGTGACGAAGGCCACCCCGGGGCGTCCGGTCATCGCCCCGTCGGCGCAGGCCATGAAGCCGACCCCGCCTTCCTGGCGGCAGGTGACGACCTCGATCGCGGGGACATCGGGCAGGGCATCGAGCACGGCGAGGAAGCTTTCGCCCGGCACGGTGAAAATCCGCTCGCACCCTTGCGTGGCAAGGCAATCGACCAAGAGGGCAGCCGCTGTGCGGGTGCCTTCCGGGCGGGTTGAATCGGTCATCGCAAGAACTCTCCCGTCGTCTCGTTCCCGCCTCTAACCGCGCGGGCGCTCCGGCGCAAACGCGCCCTGTCCCATGCTGCGACACACCTGTCGCAAACCGTTTTCAATGGTTAAGAAAGTCTTAAAGACAACCCTCCTGCCACAAGGAGAGTCGCGAAGATGCGCCGCAGCCTGGTTCTCACCGACGAGACCGCCCGCCACTGGTTCCGCATGAGCCTGCCGCCGCACGTCAAACACGACCTGATCCCGATTCCGGCCGAGAGCCTGTGGCGGCTGACCATGGAAGACGTGCGCGGCGTCGCCAGCACCTATATTGCGGTGACGTTCGCGGTGTTGGCATTCATAGTCTAGGTTACGGACGCAGATCGCGCCGGTCGCAAAATCATCGCGATGAGCGACGAACACAAGCCCAAGGGCCCCGCGTCCTATTTCCCCTCGATCGAGAAAACCTATGGCCAGCCGATTGCCCATTGGCAGGCGATCGTGCGCTCGGCCGTGCCGGCCAAGCACAGGGAGCTGGTGGCGGTGCTCAAGCAGCACGGGCTCGGTCATGGCCACGCCAATGCCATTGTCGCCCACACGCTCGCCGAAGACGCGAAAGACTAGGCGGCAGCCGGCAGGCGCTGCTGTTCTTCCCGGTACAGCTTGCGCGCCAGATGCGCCGAAACCAGGCACAGCGCCAGGCTCAGCAGCAATTGCTCGGCGAGCGGGATGCCGAGGAAGCCCAGCACGCCGGCAATCCCGGCGCCCACGGCCATGAACACCGAGGAGATGAAGTTGTTCGCCGCGACCGAGCGCGAGGCTTCGGACTTTTCCACCCGCGTCGTCAGGAAGGCGTAGAGCGGCACCACGAACATGCCGCCGGCAACCGCGATCAGCAGCAGGTTGGCGACCAGCACCAGCGCCAACGGCTGGCTGAGGAATTCGGTAACGGTGAACAGCTCGCCCGCGGGCTTCAGATCCCAGGTGCGGCAGATCAGGTAGAACGCGATCAGCAGCGCCCCCATCACCAGCACCGAGAGCGGCGAATGGCGGGCGGAAATCTTGCCCTTGAGCAGCGCGTTGATCGCCACCGATCCGATCGCGATGCCGGCCGAGAAAGCGACCAGCATCACCATCGCCACTTGCTTGTCGGCCAGCAGCACGTTCTTGGCGAGGGGGAAGAACTGCACCCCGAGGATCGCCGCGATCGCCCAGAAATAGCTGATTGCCAGCACCGAATAGCGCAGCTCGAGATTGGCAAACGAGAAGGCGATCAACGATCTGGACGCGCGCATCGGGTTCCATTCGACCGTCACGTCGCTGCTCTGCGGCGGGGCGGTGGGGACGAGGCGGCATACCGCATAGCCGACCAGCGCGATCGCGATCACCGCGAGAGTGCTCTCGCCCACCGAAAGGACCGCGGCCAGGATCATGCCGGTGAGGATCGCCACGTAGGTCCCCGCTTCGACCAGGCCGGTGCCGGCGAGCACTTCGTGGTCCGGGAGGTGCTGGGGAAGGATCGCGTATTTGATCGGGCCGAAGAAGGTCGAATGGACGCCCATCGCGAACAGGGCGGCGAACATCAGCGGGATTGCCACGCTTTCGACCATCACGCCGCGCGCCGCCATGAGCAGCCCGGCGGCGCCCGCGGTCATGATGATGATCTCGGCGAACTTGATCCAGCGGATGATCTTCGTCTTGTCGCGCATGTCGGCAAGCTGGCCCGAGGTGGCCGAGAACAGCACGAAGGGGATCACGAACAGCGCGGTTGCCACACCGCTCACCAGCGTCTCCATCTCGGGCGAATCATAGAGCTGGTACACGATGAACAGCACCATCGCGTTCTTGTAGAGATTGTCGTTGAGCGCGTTGAGCAGCTGGGTGACAAACAGCGGTGCAAAGCGACGCTTGCCCATGAGTTGGAGCGATGTGGTCATGCCGTGGTAACGCTGGGGCTTCCCTGTCAGTTACCAGCGACATAGCGCCGGCCCGGGGTTTCACAAGTGCGCAAACCGCAAGGGGACAGCGCATCGCCTATTCGCCGCTTTCTGTGCGCGGGGGTTTTGCCGAAGGGTCTAAGCCGCTAGAGGGGGCGGGGGAAACCTATGTCGAGCCTGCCGAACATCCTTACCGCCAGCCGCATCTTCGCGGTGCCGCTGCTGGCGTTCTTCCTGTGGTGGCCGGAATGGCGCGCGGGCTATCTGATTGGTTTTGTGCTCTATTGCATTATCGCCATCACCGATTTTCTGGACGGCTATCTCGCCCGCGCGCAAGGGACGGTCTCCAAGCTCGGCATCTTTCTCGATCCGATTGCCGACAAGATCATGGTCGCAGCGGTGATTCTGGTGCTGACCGCGCAGGGCTATCTGCGCGGGCCCTATGCGGGCGATGTCCATGTTATCGCTGGCCTCGTCATCCTGGTGCGAGAGATCGCGGTTTCGGGCCTGCGCGAGTTTCTGGGCGGCATCCAGGTCTCGGTCCCGGTCTCCCGGCTCGCCAAGTGGAAGACCACTTTCCAGCTGGTGGCGCTGGGCGCGCTGATTCTGGGCGGGGCGGTCCACGGGCAGCCCTGCCAGTCGGTGGGCGAGGGCTGCGGCACGATCGCGCAAAGCTGGGTGCATCTGGTCGGACTGGTGTCCTTGTGGACCGCCGCCGTGCTGACCTGCATCACCGGCTGGGATTACCTGCGGATCGGCCTCAAGCACATGGATTGACTTGCAGGTTTCGCACTGGAACCGGCGCGGGGTTTCAGGTTACCTTCGCTCCCATGGGATGGGATCGTTCGCCCGAACCGGGCGCTTACGTCGGACAGTTGGCTGATCACGCGCGCAAACTTCAGGGCGAGGCGCGCGATGCCCTTGCGCGCGGCGAGTTCACCCGCGCCTCGGCGCTGATCGGCGATGCCGAGCTGCTGGCCGAAGACGTCCACGGCATGGTCGGCGACATGGAGCAGCGCGAGCTCGGCGAGCTGGCGAGGCTGGCGGCCTATGACGTCCGCCCGGCGGCATCGCCCGATGCCGCGCCGCCGCGTCCCACCGCCGCAGCGCGCGGCCGCTGGCGCCCCGCAATGGGCGCAACCCTCGCCATGAGCTTCGCGCTGGTGGAGTGCTGACGCCTCAGCCCTCGGGCTGCTGCCTGATGATCGCGAGCACGGTGTCCGGGATGTCGCCCAGCAGCACTTCGCCCCACCGCCCCTCGCGCACCAGCCAGCCATCGCGGGTCACCAACCGCACTTCGGCGGGGCGGGGTCACGCGTGCGGTCCAGCCGCTTTGTCACGCAGCGCCAATGGCATCATCCCGCCCGCAGCTCCTCGGCAAGGAGCAGGAAATCGGCCTCCCGCGGCGAATTCTTGCGCCATGCCAGCACGATCTCGCGCTTGGCGGTGGGGCTGTCGACGGGCCGCGCGACCACCTCGGTGCCGGCGAGAATGCCCGCCTTCAGCGCCATCTCTGGGAGCATGGTGAGGCCCAGATCATTGTCGACCAGCTGCACCAGGGTGTGCAAGGAGGTGCCGATCATCGCCGCGCTCGCGCGCAGTTCGGAGCGGGAACAGGCGGCGAGGGCATGGTCGCGCAGGCAGTGGCCGTCTTCCAGCAGAAGGAGCCGTCCCTGATCGATCATGCCGGGTTTGATCGTCGCCGGCGGATCGCGCGGATCGTCCTTAGGGAAGGCCACGAACAGCCGGTCGTCGGCAATATGCGCGATCGCCGCGTCGCCCGTGTCGAAGGGCAGGGCGAGCAGCACGCAATCGACCCGGCCATGGCTGAGGGATTCGAGCGCATCGTGGCTGGTCTCCTCGCGCAGCATCAGCTTGAGGTCCGGCCGCTCGCGCTTCAGGCGCGGCAACATGCGGGGAAGCAGGAACGGCGCGATCGTCGGGATCACGCTCATCCGCAATTCGCCGACCAGCGGCTTGCCCGAGGCCGATACCAGATCGGCAAGCTCTTCCGCCTCGCGCAGCAGGCGGTTGGCCTTGGCCACCACCTGTTCGCCGAGCGCCGTGAACCGCACCACCCGCCGCGAGCGTTCGACCAGCGTCACGCCAAGCAGCGATTCGAGCTCGCGGATGCCCGCCGACAGGGTCGATTGCGAAACGAAGCTCGCATCAGCCGCCTTCCCGAAGTGCCCATGCTCATGCAGCGCGACGAGATATTGCAGCTGCTTGATGGTGGGAAGGTAGGTGCTCACGGCCCGCGCTATTCTGCCGCCAGCGTATCGGGCGCGGGCGCGGGGGCGGGCACGTCATCGATGTGGGTCATCTTGAGCCTGCCCTGCTCGACCGCGAAGGCGAGCTTGCCTTCGACGAGGTCAAGCGCGTCCTTGCCGAACACCTCGTAGCGCCAGCCTTCCAGCACCGGCAGCTTGCGCACGCCCGCCGCAAGCGCCTCCATCTCGTCGGCACGGGTGAGCAGGCGCGGGGCGACGTCGATCTCGCGGGCGCGAATCTTGAGCAGCAGCTTCAGGAGATCGGCGACCAGCGCGCCTTCCTTGCCGAGCGGGGCGCCCTGCTTGATCTTTTCGGGCATCTCCGATTTGGGCAGCGGTTCGGCTTCGGCCAGCACCTTCATCAGGCGCTTGCCGATGTCATTGTCCTTCCACGCAGGGGAAAGCCCGCGCACCTTGGCAAGATCGCCTTGCGTCTTGGGCGGGTGGCTGGCGATATCGGCGAGGGTCTCGTCGCGCATGATCCGCCCGCGCGGGATGTTCTTGTGCTGCGCCTCGCTCTCGCGCCACGCGGCCAATGCCTTCATCCGGCCGAGCACCTGCGGGTTGCGGCCCGGCTGGCGGATGCGCTTCCACGCGATGCCCGGGTCGGTCAGATAGTTGGAAGGATCGGCGAGCTTCTCCATCTCCGCGTCGAGCCACAGGCCCCGGCCGGTCTTGATCAGCTTTTTCAGGATCTTGGGGAAGATACCTGCCAGATAGGTGACGTCGCCGATGGCATATTCGATCTGCCTGTCGGTCAGTGGGCGGCGGCTCCAGTCAGTAAAGCGCGCGCCCTTGTCGATGGTGACGCCGACCCATGTCTCGACCAGATTGGCATAGCCGATCTGTTCGGACTGGCTGATCGCCATCATCGCGATCTGGGTGTCGAATATGGGATGCGGGGTCTTGCCGGTGAGGTTGACGATGATCTCGACATCCTGCCCGCCGGCGTGGAAGACCTTGAGCACGTCTTCATTGTCGCACATCAGGTCGAGCAGGGGCGCAAGGTCGATGCCGTCGGCCATCGGATCGATCGCGGCGGCTTCCTCGGTATTGGCGATCTGCACCAGGCACAGTTCGGGCCAATAGGTGTTCTCGCGCATGAATTCGGTGTCGACCGCGACGAAATCGGACTTCGCAAGGCGGTCGCAGAGTTCGGAGAGGGCCTCGGTGGTGGTGATCAGCGGGTGGATTTTCATGTCAACTTTTCGCGTTCAACGGGCGGAGTGCCGCCCTCGGGATCGTTCCCAGTTTGCGCCCGCACCGCTTGACAAAGTGCCGGGCTTGCCCTGTTAGCGCGCCGACGACGGAGCAAGGCTCCAAACGCGCCCGCGCGCCCTAGCGTCATAGCCGCGAACAGGACAAGAGTTTAGATGCACCCCTACCGCACGCATACTTGCGCACAGCTTTCTGCCGATCAGGTCGGCGAGACCGTCCGCCTGTCGGGCTGGATCCACCGCAAGCGCGACCACGGGGGCGTGCTGTTCGTCGATCTGCGCGACCATTACGGCATCACCCAGATCGTCGCCGACAGCGACAGCGCGGCGCTGCCGGTGCTCGAGGGTCTCAGGATCGAGAGCGTCGTCACGATCGAAGGCACCGTCAAGGCGCGCGTGGCCGAGACGGTCAACGCCAACCTCGCAACCGGCGCGATCGAGGTTTTTGCCCGCGCGGTGACAGTCCAGAGCGCGGCCGAAGAACTGCCGATGCCGGTCGCCGACGAGCAGCCCTACCCCGAGGACATCCGGTTGAAGTACCGCTTCCTCGATCTCCGGCGCGAGACGCTGCACAAGAACATCATGACCCGCGTGGCGGTGATCGCCGACATGCGTGCGCGGATGAACGCGGCAGGTTTCAACGAGTTCTCGACGCCCATTCTCACCGCCTCTTCGCCCGAGGGTGCGCGCGACTTTCTCGTGCCGAGCCGCATCCATGCGGGCAAGTTCTACGCGCTCCCGCAGGCGCCGCAGCAATACAAGCAGCTGCTGATGGTCGCAGGGTTCGACCGCTATTTCCAGATCGCCCCCTGCTTCCGCGACGAGGACCCGCGCGCCGACCGTCTGCCGGGCGAGTTCTACCAGCTCGACCTTGAGATGAGCTTCGTCACCCAGGAAGAAGTCTGGGAGACGATGGAGCCGGTGATCCAGGGCACCTTCGCGGCGTTCGCGGGCGACAAGGCCGTGACCCCGGCGGGTGACTTCCCGCGCATTCCCTATGACGAAGCGATGCTGAAGTACGGCTCGGACAAGCCCGACCTGCGCAATCCGCTGATCATCAGCGATGTCTCGTCGCACTTCACGCAGTCGGGCTTCGGCCTGTTCGAGAAAATCGTCGGCGGCGGCGGCGTGGTGCGCGCGATCCCCGCGCCCGCAACCCACGAGAAGAGCCGCAAGTTCTTCGACGACATGAACGATTGGGCGCGCCGCGAAGGCTTTGCGGGCCTTGGCTATGTCACCCGCAAGTCCGGCGAGTTCGGCGGACCGATCGCCAAGAACCACGGGCCCGAGCGGATGGCGGAGCTCTATGCCGAGCTCGGCCTTGGCGATAATGACGGGTTGTTCTTCGCCGCCGGCAAGGCTGCCGATGCCGCCAAGCTCGCGGGCGCGGCGCGCATCCGCATCGGCGAGGAGCTGGGCCTCGTCGACGAGAGCCGTTTTGCGCTGTGCTGGATCGTCGATTTCCCGTTCTACGAATGGAACGAGGACGAGAAGAAGGTCGATTTCTCCCACAACCCCTTCTCGATGCCGCAAGGCGGGATCGATGCGCTTGAGGGGCAGGACCCGCTGACGATCAAGGCGTTTCAATACGACCTCGTGTGCAACGGCTACGAGATCGCCTCCGGATCGATCCGCAACCACAAGCCCGAAACGATGGTGAAGGCTTTCGAGATCGTCGGCCTCTCCAAGGCGGACGTGGAAGAACGCTTCGGCGGCATGTACCGCGCCTTCCAGTACGGCGCGCCGCCGCACGGGGGGATGGCGGCGGGTGTGGACCGCATCATCATGCTGCTGTGCGGCGCTAAGAACCTGCGCGAAATCTCGCTTTTCCCGATGAACCAGCGCGCCGAGGATCTCTTGATGGGCGCGCCGAGCCCGGCCGAGCCGCGCTCGCTTCGTGAACTCCACCTGCGCGTGGTCGAGCCGCAGGCCAAGCCGGTCGGCTAGGTGCCTTCCAGCCCCGCGATGAAGGCGGCGACGTTGCGGCCCAGCGCCGCGACGTTGTAGCCGCCTTCCATCACGATGATCGTCGGCAGGCCGAGCGTGGCTATGCGGGCACCCATGGCCCGCATGTCGCCGGTCGTCAGGGCGAATTGCGCAATCGGGTCCTCGGCAAAGGTATCCGCGCCGTAGCTGACGATCAGCGTCCTTGCGCCGAACCGCGCAATGGCATCGAGCGCGCGGCCCAACGCGCCTTCATAGGCCGCCCATCCAGTGCCGCGCGGGAGCGGCTGGTTGAAGGTCGTGCCCTCTCCCGCGCCCGCCCCGCGCTCGTCGGCATGGCCCCAGAAATAGGGGAAATCGGTGCGCGGATCGGCGTGGATCGAGGCGAAGAAGACGCGTCCGTCCTCCCAGAAGATGTCCTGCGTCCCGTTGCCGTGGTGATAATCGACATCGAGCACCGCGACCGGACCGAGGCCCTTGGCAGCCGCCGCCCGCGCGGCGATCGCGGCGTTGTTCAGGTAGCAATAGCCGCCGAAATAGTCCGCTCCGGCATGGTGCCCCGGCGGGCGGCACAGGGCGAAGCTGTGGCGCGCCTCGCCGCTGGCGAGCGCTTCTGCTGCGGAGATTGCCGATTGCGCCGCGCCATGTGCGGCCTCCCATGTGCCTGCGGCGATGGGCGTGACCGTATCGAAGCCATATTGCCCGAGCTTGCCGTCGATCCGCTCGAGATCGAGCGCCCGCCGCCCGCGCACCGGAAAGGCATAGCCGATCGCATCGCCTGCGCGTCCGGCTGCCAGCCACGCGCCATGAGCGGATTGGAGGAAGGCCACGTAAGCCGGATCGTGCACCGCATGAATGGCGGCGAGGCCGAAGTCGGCTGGCTCCCGCACCGCCGCCATCTGCGCCAGCATGTTGGCGAGCCGCGCGGGCGTTTCGGCATGATCCTCCGCCGTGCCGTTGACGAGTTCCAACGCGGGCGCGTGGGCCTGCTGGGCGGGGGAGCAGAAGGTCAGCATGATGCGCGCGGGTCTCGCATGGGTGCAGCACGGCTGGCAAGGGCTGTGAAATCGGCTTGTTTGTGCCCGCAAAGACTGCGAAATTCCGGGTCAGGGCGGGTTCGAAGCGGGGGCAGGGCGATGCGGCTTAGGTTGATGATCGGAACGGTAGCGGCGCTTTGCGCTGGTGCGGCGCAGGCCGAGACCCTGCCGGTCGAGGGCATCTATGCCGCCGGCACCGACGCGCCTTCGCGCGCGCGCTCGATCGCGTTGGCAGGCTTTGCCGGGCGCGGCGGGGAGCGGCTCGCCTTCGCGATCGATTCGGCGCTGCGCGGCGCGGTGATCGAGGGCCGGGCGTGGTTCCAGCTGACCTTCGCAGAGCCCCCGCGCGGCACCACCTACACCTATGACCGCGACGCCGACCCGGCCGCCTATCGCGGCGGCGCCGATGCCGTCATGCGCGGCATCGCCGAGGTCTCGTGGCGCGACCGTGAGGACGGCACCAAGCAGGTCGAGGAATGCGTCGCCCGCGGCGACCGGGGCAAGTGCAGCGAGAAGAAGAAGGTCGACATTCCCTGCCGCGCGCGCGAGGTGACCTTCCGGCCCGAGGTGCGGCTGGTCTCGCACGGGGGCGAGCTGCTCTACGGCAAGGGCGACCAGCTCACCGCCAGCCGCCGGTTCTGCAAGGACGAGGACGGCAGCCCGCCGGTCGATTCGATGGTCGAGGAACTTGCCCGCCAGTTCGCCGATGCGGTGCGCTACGATCTCGCGCCGGTGCAGCGCTACGAGACGATCCGGGTGCTCGAGAGCCGCGAGGGCATGTCCAAGCCCGATCAGGCGACGTTCAAGGCTGCCCTGCGGCTGACCAAGACCGACGTGGCAGAGGCCTGCGCAGTCTTCGCAGATCTCAGGAAAACGAATCCGCGCAGCGTCACCGTGCTCTTCAACGTCGGGCTCTGCATTGAGCGTCTGGGCGAGCTCGATACCGCAGCGCAGCTTTATCAGGAGGTTCTGGCCATCAGCCCGCGCAAGCTCGAACCGCAGGAAGGCCTTGGCCGCATTGCCTCGCGCCAGCGCGCCGAACGCCAGCTTTCCATTCGGAACGGCGACGCGGCGCGCTGATCGTCATCGCCACTTGCACATCGCACCGCCCTTCTTTAGGGCGGGGGCGACTTATCTAACCCCAGTTTCAAGAGGGAATACCATGAGCGATACTGCCGACCGGGTGGCAAAGATTGTCGTCGAGCATCTCGGCGTCGAGGCTGACAAGGTCACCCAGGATGCAAGCTTCATCGACGATCTCGGCGCGGACAGCCTCGACATCGTGGAGCTGGTGATGGCCTTCGAAGAGGAATTCGGTGTCGAAATCCCCGACGATGCGGCCGAGAAGATCACCACGGTCGGTGACGCGACCAAGTACATCGAAGAACACAAGGGCTAAGTCCCGCAAGGATACGCCCTGTCGTCCGCGCCCGTCCGCTATCTCCCTTGAGGGAAGAGAGGCGGACAACTTCCGGCCACACAATTGCCGGGACGCGGATCGGGGCCTAGACAGGCTCAGCCCTTCGCCGGGTTGGGCCTGTTGCTTTATCGGAGAACGCGAATGCGCCGTGTGGTTGTAACCGGGCTTGGCCTTGTCACCCCGCTTGGAGCCGATGTCGAGACGACATGGGCGAACCTGATTGCCGGTGAAAGCGGGGCGGGCCAGATCACCCGCTTCGATACCTCGGACCAGAAGTGCACCATCGCCTGCGAGGTCAAGCCAAAGGACCACCCCTGGGGTTTCGATCCCGACAAGCGCGTCGATCACAAGGTCCAGCGCCAGGTCGATCCGTTCATCGTCTACGGCATCGATGCGGCCGGGCAGGCGCTGGAAGATGCGGGCCTCACCGACATGACCCAGGCCGAGAAGGAGCGCACCGGCTGCTCGATCGGCTCCGGCATTGGCGGGCTTCCCGGGATCGAGATCGAGAGCGTCAACCTCCACGAGCGCGGCCCCGGCCGTGTTTCGCCGCACTTCGTCCACGGGCGGCTCATCAATCTCATCACCGGCCAGGTGCAGATCAAATACGGCTTCATGGGCCCGAACCACGCGGTCGTCACCGCCTGCTCGACCGGTGCGCACTCGATCGGCGATGCGGCGCGGATGATCATGGCCGATGATGCCGACATCATGCTGGCAGGCGGTGCGGAAAGCACCGTCAACCCATTGGGTATCGCCGGCTTCGCCCAGGCGCGCGCGCTCAACATGAGCATGAACGACCGGCCCAAGGAGGCGAGCCGTCCCTATGACCGGAACCGCGACGGCTTCGTGATGGGCGAAGGCGCGGGCGTGGTGGTGCTCGAAGAATACGAGCGCGCCAAGGCCCGCGGCGCCAAGATCTATGCCGAAGTCACCGGCTACGGCCTGTCGGGCGATGCCTATCACGTCACCGCCCCGCATCCCGAAGGCCGCGGCGCGGAACTCGCAATGCGCATGGCGCTCAAAAAGGCCGGTCTCGGCCCCGGCGATATCGACTACATCAACGCCCACGGCACCTCGACCATGGCCGATACCATCGAGCTCGCTGCGATCAAGCGCGTGCTGGGCGACGACCTCGGCGGCGCCTCGATGTCCTCGACCAAGAGCGCGATCGGCCACCTGCTGGGCGGCGCGGGTGCGGTCGAGGCGATCTTCTGCATTCTCGCGATGCGCGACCAGATCGTGCCGCCGACGCTGAACCTCCATGACCCCGACGATGGCACCGAGGGCATCGACCTCGTGCCGCTGGTGGCGAGGAAGCGGCAGGTGCGCGCGGTGCTGAACAATTCCTTCGGCTTCGGCGGCACCAATGCCTCGATCATCATGCAGAAGCTGGGCTGACACCGTGACACGCATGCGGGGTCTTGTGCTGCTGGTGCTGGGCCTTGCGCTTGCGGGTCTGGTACTGGCATCGACCTTCCTCGGCTCGGCGACGATCGCCAAGGACACGCCTTTCACGATCCCTGCGGGCGCATCGGTCGGCACGGTCGCGACCAAGCTCGAGGCCGAGGGGCTGATCTCCTCGGCCAGCGGCTTCGTGCTCCAGGCCCGCATCTTCGGCTCGGACGTGCCGATCCAGGCGGGCGAGTTCCTGCTCACCCCCGGCATGAGCCAGAGCGACATCCTTGACGCCTTCCAGAGCGGCAAGGTGGTGCGCCGCTTCGTCACCATCCCCGAAGGCATGCCGTCGATCCTCGTCTGGGAACGGCTGATGGGCGAGGACCTGCTGACCGGGGAGATCGCCGTGCCGCCCGAAGGCTCGATCCTGCCCGACACCTATTCCTTCGAGCGCGGCCAGTCGCGCAAGGCGCTGGTCGAACAGATGCAGGCGGCGATGGACCGTGCGCTCGCCGAGGAATGGGCCAAGCGCGCCCCCGGCATCGCCGTTGACACGATGCGCGACGCGCTGATCCTCGCCTCGATTGTCGAAAAGGAGACCGGCAAGCCCGAGGAGCGCCGGATGGTCGCCGGGCTCTATTCCAACCGCGTGCGCACGGGGATGAAATTGCAGGCGGACCCCACGATCATCTACCCGATCACCAGGGGCAAGCCGCTGGGCCGCCGGATCAACCAGTCCGAAATCGCGGCGGTCAACGGCTACAACACCTATACCCGCACCGGCCTGCCCGAAGGCCCGATCACCAATCCGGGGCGCACCAGCATCGCCGCGGTGCTCAACCCTGAACAGACGTCGGCGCTGTTCATGGTCGCTGACGGGACCGGCGGGCACTGGTTCGCCAGCACACTCGCCGAACACAACGCCAACGTCGCCAAGTGGTATGCGATCCGCCGCGAGCGGGGCGAGATGTGATCGGCTGCGAGGGGAGGGCGCTTGGCTGATCCCTTCATCCTCACCGCCGTTCTGCCCACCGATCTCCAGGCTTTTGCCGAAGGGCTGCGGCGTGCGCATTATCCGCCTGAAAAGAACCATCTCCACGCGCATGTGACGCTGTTCCACGCCTTTGCGCCCTCGCTGCTCGGGGAGCTGCGTGACTACCTGCCGCGTGTGGCCGCCGAATTCGCCGCGCCCGAAGGGGCGGTGAAGGGGGTGATGGATCTGGGCAAGGGCACCGCGATCGCGCTCGAGGCGCCGCAGCTGCTCGCCCTGCGCGCCGGGATTGCCGAGCATTTCCGCGGCAGCCTCACCGCCCAGGACCTCCACGAGCCGCGCCCGCACATCACCATCCAGAACAAGGTGACCACGAACGAGGCGCGGGAGCTTCAGGCCGCGCTTGGGCACCGCATCGCGCCGTGGATTGCCAAGGGCAGCTTCACCTTCCCCGCGCTCGCGCTGCACCGCTATTGCGGGGGGCCGTGGGAGGAGGTCAAGACCTGCGCCTTCCGGGGCCGCGAGCGGCTGTAAGGCGCGCTTGCAACGGGGCTTGACCCCGCGCCCGCGCCGCCCTAATGGCGCGCCTCGCGCTGGGGCAACCCGGCACCGAATCCGGCATGGCAAGACCCGCCGGAGCCCGATGGGGCGGAGTAGCTCAGCCGGTTAGAGCAGCGGAATCATAATCCGCGTGTCGGGGGTTCGAGTCCCTCCTCCGCTACCAACTTCTTCTGATGTGGATGGCACTTAGAGGCAAATCGTCGCCTGATTGGCATGACCCGGATGGGGATGTTTGCAGCTTTCTAGGGCTTCCTGATTCCGGGCGGCAGCCAGCTTCGACCTTACGTCGTCGATGAGAGAGTGTGGGACTGCCTTTTGGCTGAACTCGATCATCTCGGTTGAGTGCGAGTGCACTATGGCCTTGCGTCAAGATCGGCCAGATATTCTGCCGCGGGTGTCACACCTGATAGAAGAAGATGCTCTCTGGCCCGTGCTCGCTACCGCAAGAAGCGGACTGCGACGTCGCGGGCCGACCAGAACTCATACCACTACTCGCGCGCCGACCTTGCCGAAAGGCGGCGTTTTATCATCGACAACTGGTCGAGTGTAGCCCGCATTGTCGGTCAGTTGGTTAAGGAAAAACAAGCATGCGACGAGGCACAAAAACCGGGCGAGTAGCCACGTCCGCGTCCCACCCAGTTGTTGTCATCAGCGGGATGGGTGCTCGCGCCCGAAAGCCGCATGGCGTCTTTCGGCGGAAGCCAACGCTGGATCTGATGGTCACGGATGACCGCCTCAAGGTGCGAGACTATTGCTAGTTCGACTGCCCCGGCAAAGACGTACCAGAGCTGCGGCTAGAACTTGGTGCGCACTGTCACGCCATAGGTGCGTGGTTCGGCAAAGTTGGCAAGCCGCGCAAGGCCTTGCGGCCCGGCCGAGGCAATGCCGCGCAGCGGCGCGTTGAAGGTTGTGCTGCGCGTGAGTTCGTTGGTGATGTTGTCGCCAAATACCTCGATCCGCCACAGCCCATCGACCGCACCGATCCCGGCGGGCGTGCCGCGTCATCGATGCCGATCGCAAGAGCGTGCGCTACCGTTCCATCCGGGATGAT
>NZ_ANFX01000038.1 GCF_000331285.1 Porphyrobacter sp. AAP82
CGCCCGGCACGGCGGAGCGCGGGGCCTGCGCGGCGGGCCGAGGGTCACGAGGCCTCCGGCGCCTCGGGCGCGGGCCGGGCGGCGGGGGCGAGCCGGCGGCGCACCGCGCCCTGCACCCACCAGCCTGCGCCCAGCGGCAGCGCCACCGCGCCGGCAAGGATCAGCAGCGCGGCGATCACGCCGAAGATCGCGCCCGGCGATCCGAGCGCGCCCCTGACCGGCCGCAGGAAGTTGCTCCCCGCAGCCCCGCCGGTCTCATAATGCACGGTGACGCGGGCATAGGCGACGCGGCCGCCCATTTCCCTCAGCCAGCTCTTTGCCTGGTCGATCTCCTCGTTGACTGCGGCAAGGCTGCGTTCGGCCTCGACCAGTTCGGCGACCTTGCCCTTGCGGCTGCGCAGCACTTGCGTCAGCCGGTCGCGCAGTTCGGCGCGGGCGCGCACCCGGGCCTCGGTGTCGACGATCTGCTTGGAAAGCTCTTCCGAGGCGATTTCGGCCGAGACCTGCCGGGCGCCTGCATCCAGCGCCGCGTCTTCCAGCAAGGCGCCGAAGGCGCGCGCCTGCCGGGTGGCGACCGCCATTTCGAGCACGCCTTCGACCTCGTCCTCCTCGGCGCCGGTCTTGGTCATGCCGATGATCTGGCAGGAGGCCGGGCCCTGCTGTTCGCACAGGGACGCGTGGCGGCGCTGGAGGCTGCCGATTTCGGCCGCATCGAGCTTCTAGCGGTAGTCAAATTCATAGGCGAGCCGGGGGAGGCTGGTGGGGATCTTTTCGAGTTCGGGCAGCGCCTTGCCGGCCGCTTTGGCGGCTTGCTGCGGGGCGGGCGGGGCGGGTTCGCCGGTGGCGGCCTGTTCGGCCACCGCCATGGCCTCCTCGCCGGCGGTGCCATCGTCGATCGCCGGCTTGCTGCAGGCGGCAAGAGTGAGGGCGGTGACGGAAACGGCGCAAATCAGGGTCTTACGCATGGGTTCTCTCCTCGGTGAAGCTGGAGGCAAGAGCGCCGACTCGGCCCTCTGCCCCAGTTTCGCCGCAATCATGCCTTAATTTCGCCATAGTCCAACCGCAATTTCGCCACATTCCAGCCCCGTTTGCGGCGGCAACGAAATTTGCAACCCTGTGGAAACCCCTCTCCCTCGCTGCGACGCGGGTTGTTATGGGGGGCCATGGCCGCGCCCCCTCCCACCGACACGCCTGACGACGGCTTCGACGCGATCGTCGATGCGCCCTTCGATGCCGCTCTGTCCGAGCGCTATCTGGTCTATGCGCTCTCGACGATCACCGCGCGCTCGCTGCCGGACCTTCGCGACGGGCTGAAGCCGGTCCACCGCCGCCTCTTGTGGGCGATGCGCCAGCTCAAGCTCAATCCGAGCGATGCCTTCAAGAAGTCGGCGCGCGTGGTCGGCGACGTGATCGGCAAGTATCACCCGCATGGCGACGCCTCGGTCTATGACGCGATGGTCCGCC
The DNA here is from genome assembly GCF_000331285.1 of Porphyrobacter sp. AAP82. GTDB lineage: Bacteria > Pseudomonadota > Alphaproteobacteria > Sphingomonadales > Sphingomonadaceae > Erythrobacter. Next base: position 1,465 of record NZ_ANFX01000038.1, read on the forward strand.
TCGCGCAGGATTTCAGCCTGCGCTATCCGCTGGTCGAGGGGCAGGGGAACTTCGGCAACGTCGATGGCGATAACGCCGCCGCCTACCGCTACACCGAAGCGCGCCTGACCCGCACGGCGCTGGAACTGATGGCGGGCCTTGATGAAGGCACGGTCGATTTCCTCCCCACCTACAACGGCGAGGAGATCGAGCCCGAGATCTTCCCCGGCCTGTTCCCCAACCTGCTGGCCAACGGGGCGAGCGGGATCGCGGTGGGGATGGCGACCAGCATTCCCAGCCACAATGTCGCGGAAATCATCGATGCGACCCTTGCGCTGATCGACAACCCCTCGGTCACCCACGAGGAGCTGATGGCGCTGTTCCACGGCCCCGATTTCGCCACCGGCGGCCAGGTGGTCGATAGCCCCGCCGTGATCGCCGAGGCCTATCGCACCGGGCGCGGCGCCTTCCGCCTGCGCGGCCGCTTCCACGCGCCCGAGGCGAAGGACGAGGCCGATATCGCGGCGGGAATCGAACGGCTCGGCGGGGGGCAGTGGCAGCTGGTCATCTCGGAAATCCCCTACCAGGTCCCCAAGTCCAAGCTGATCGAACAGATTGCGCAGCTGATCGCCGACCGCAAGCTCCCCATCCTCGAGGATGTGCGCGACGAAAGCGACGCGGCGATCCGCATCGTGCTTGTCCCCAAGAGCCGCAATGTCGATGCGGAGCTGTTGAAGGAAAGCCTGTTCAAGCTGACCGACCTGGAGACCCGCTTCAGCCTCAACCTCAACGTCCTCGATGCGCGCCCCGGCTTCGGGCGCACACCGATGGTGATGGGGCTGAAGGAGCTGCTGGAAAGCTGGACCTTCGCCCAGATCGACATCCTCCAGCGCCGCGCGAAGCACCGGCTCGAGAAGATCGCCGACCGGCTGGAGCTGGTGCGCGGCTACATCATCGCCTTCCTGAACCTCGACCGGGTGATCGAAATCATCCGTAACGAGGACGAGCCCAAGCCGGTGATGATGGCCGAATTCGACCTCACCGACCGGCAGGCCGAGGCGATCCTCAACATGCGGCTGCGGTCCTTGCGCAAGCTCGAGGAGATGCAACTGAGGAAAGAGCAGGACGACCTGCTCGCCGAGGAGGCCGAGCTCAACGCCCTGCTTGAAAGCCCTGCCAAGCAGCGCACCCGCTTGAAGCGCGACCTGCGCAATCTCAGGAAGTCATACGCCGAGGACACGCCGCTGGGCAGGCGCCGCACGCTGATCGCGCAAGCCGCAGCGACGGTCGAATTTTCGATGGACGCGATGATCGAGAAGGCCCCGGTGACGGTGATCCTGTCGCAAAAGGGCTGGATCCGCGCGGCGGCGGGCCATGTGCCGCTCGACCAGGAGTTCAAATACAAGGAGGGTGACGGCCTTGCTTTCATCCTCCACGCGCAGACCACCGACAAGCTGCTGCTCGCCGCCTCCGATGGGCGGTTCTATACGCTGGGCTGCGACAAGCTCCCCGGCGCGCGCGGCTTCGGCGAGCCGGTGCGCACCATGATCGACCTCGAGAGCGAGGCCAATGTCTGCGCGCTGATGATCCACAAGCCGGGCGGCCGCCTGCTGCTCGCCTCAAGCCACGGCAAGGGCTTCGTCGCCGAATTGAACGAACTGCTCGCCGAAACCCGCAAGGGCCGGCAGGTGGTCAACCTCAAGGACGGCGCGAAGCTCGCCGTGATCCGCCCGATCGGCGAAGGGCACGATCACGTCGCGGTGGTCGGCGACAATCGCAAGCTGGTGGTCTTCAACCTCGAGGAACTGCCCGTCATGGCGCGCGGGCAGGGCGTGCAGCTGCAACGCTACCGTGACGGGGGCATGGCGGACGCGACCACCTTCGTGCTCGCCGATGGCCTCAGCTGGCAGATGGGCGGATCGGGCGAGCGCACCCGCACCGAGACCGAAATCCGCATGTGGAAGGTCGCGCGCGGCGCCGCCGGGCGGATGCCGCCGCAGGGCTTCCCCAAGTCGGGCCGCTTTACCTGAAGGGGGGCGGCCGGGCGGAGCGATCCGCCCGGCCGCTCCGATGGCTTACTGGCCGCCGGTAGGGGCGTTCGTCCCGGCGCTCGCGGCCGCAGCGGCGATCTGGTCCTTGCTGAACAGCACCATCAGCTGGCCTTGCGGGTTCACCGCGAAGTGTTCCTTCTTGAGCGGGAAGCTGCTGCCACCCTCGGCTTCGAAGGTGATGCTGTCTGCGGCCAGATCGACCGCGCCGAGCTTGCCGGCAGGGGCCCCGCCGATCGAGACCACGGCTGCGCCTTCGACCAGCGCCGCATCGCGCTTGGCATCGGCCTCGGCGATACGCTCGTCCATCATCGTGTCGACCTGGTCTCTGGTGGCAGCGATGCTCTTGCCCTTGTCGCCATCGCCGATCATGGCGAGGGGCACGGGGGCCTTGTGCTTGCCGGTGTCGATCACGACCACTTCGCCGGTGACTTCGGCGACCGTGCCGACGGCATTGCCGTCACTGCCATAGATCGTCGCGCCGACGTCCTGGGCGAAAGCGCTCGCCGGGGCGAGGGCAAGGGCGCCCGCGAGAAGCGCCAGCTTGTGGGTTTTCATCATACTACTCCCTATCCTCTCGGCCGGAGGGTGGGGCTGCCGGGGGATGGCAGGACCGGCCCTGGATTGCGGGGCAAGGGCACCCGCAGGACCCAAGGCTAGGCGCCGCAAGCTGAACGCGGCTGTTCATCCCGGGGCTTGGCAAAGCGGCTTCATCGCGCTTTCCGGCCCGTTTTCGGCGGGCCGTGGCGGTCAGGGGCCGGCCTGCGCGAGCGCTTCGGCGAGCAGCGCGTCGATGCGCGCGGCATCGGGGAAGCCCTCGGCCACCCAGCGCGCCTCGACGGTCTGGAGGATTCGCGCCACATGAGGCCCCGCCGTCACTCCGCGCGCGACGATGGCACCGCCCTTGAGGGGGAAGACCGGCACGCTCCACCCCGCGATCGCCCCCGCATCGCCGCCGCCCAGCAGCAGCCGGTCGGTCGCGACCGGCGGCGTCAGGCGGTAGGCGAGCGCGCGCGGGTCGGCGGCGTCCTGCGCGGTGCGTTCGGCGGCGGCGACCAGCCTTGCGCGCTGCGCCTTGGACAGCCGCAGGCGCGCGGCGACGGTCTCGGCGATGTCCGGCAGCGGCGGGAGCAGCGCGGCAAGGCGCCGCACCGGATCGGGGGCGATGCCCTGCTCTGCCTCGGCCGTGACCAGCCGGGCAAGCGCGGCGACCTGCGGCGGACAGGCCTCGGGCAGGATCACCGGCAGCACGCCGCGCGCGCGCATCCGGGCGATGGTGGGGTGCGGATCGGGCAGGGCGAGCAGCGCCAGCAGCTCGGCGGCGATGCGTTCGCGGCTGAGGCCCTTGAGGGTGTGGGCAAGCCCGGCGCAGGCGTCCTCGGCCTCGGGATCGAGTTCGGCGCCGAAGCGGGTCTGGAAGCGGTAGTAGCGCAGGATCCTGAGATGATCCTCGGCGATCCGCTGGCGCGCCTCGCCGATGAAGCGCACCCGCCGGGCGGCAAGGTCTTCAAGACCGCCGAACCAGTCGGCGATCTCCAGCGTTTCGGGATGGGCATAGAGCGCGTTGATGGTGAAATCGCGGCGCGCGGCATCCTCGGCCCAGTCCTGCGCGAAGGCGATGGTCGCGCGCCGGCCGTCGGTTGCGACATCGCGCCTCAGGGTGGTGACCTCGACCGGCCCATCCTTGAGAATCGCGGTGACGGTGCCGTGGTCGATCCCGGTCGGCACGGTGCGGATGCCTGCGCGCCCGCAGGCCGCGATCACCTCGGCGGGCATGAGCCGGCACGCGCAGTCGACATCGGCCACCGCCACGCCCAGCAACCCGTCGCGCACCGCTCCGCCGACCCAGCGAATGTTCTCGGAGCCGAGCGCAGCGGTGAGCAAGACGAGGCCCTCGCGCCGCGTCCAATCGGCTTGCGACAAATCACGCAGCATCGCGCAAGGCCTCCAGCGAAACACGGCGCGACAGGTTGGCGATGATCGCCGCGGTCACCCCCCAGATGCGGAAACCCTGCCAGTCGAGTTCGAGATAGCGCCGGTTCGCCCCGCGCCAGAAGGTCTCGTTGGTGGTCCAGCTGGCCGGATCGAGCAGCAGAGCGAGCGGGGCTTCGAACCACGCCTCGACCTCTTGCGGGTTGGGGACGAGCGGCAGGCCGGGGGGCACCACGCCCACCACCGGCGTCACCAGAAAGCCGGTGCCGGTGTGGTAGACATCGCTGGTGCCGATCACCCGCACGGCCTCGCGGGGGAGGGCCAGTTCCTCCTCGGCCTCGCGCAGGGCGGCGGTGACGGGGTCCTCGCCCGGATCGATCTTGCCGCCGGGAAAGGCGACCTGCCCGGGGTGATCGCGCATCGCGCGGGGCCGCTGGGTGAGGATCACCTGCGGATCGCGGGGCACATCGGTGATCGCGATCAGCACTGCGGCCGGCGTCGCGCGGCCATCCTTGGCGAAGTGCGCGTCGCTCAGAAGGTCGGGGATGTCGCGCGCATGGCCTTGGGCAAAGGCGCGGGCGAGGGGGGCGTAAAGGCTCATGGCAGCAGCCGGAAGGCTTCGCCCCGGCTGGAGACCTGCCAGCCGTTCGCTTCGGCTCCCTCGGCCAGCGCGATCTCGGCGAGCTGTGCCCAGGTCGAACGGTTGAGGCGCGCCTCGCACCCGCGCCGCACGTGGAGATAGAGCGCGGGCTCCTCGGCCGTCCCTGCCGCGCGCAAGGGCTGGCCGGGGCCGGCGATCACCAGTTCGTCGGTGTTGGTGCGAAAGGCCAGCGCATCGCCCTTGCGCACGCAATCGGTGGCGATGAAGGCGGCATCCTCGACCTCGATGGCGAGCTTTTCGACCGGGGTGACCAGCCAGTGGTGCCCGGCATCGTCGCGGGTGAGGAGGCTCGCAAAGGCGCGCACCATTGCCTCGCGCCGGATCACGCCGCCTTCGTGGAACCAGGTGCCATCGGCGGCGATCACCATGTGGCTCTCGCCGATCCTGGCGGGCGACCAGCTTTCCACGGGGGGAAGCTGGCGGGCTTCGACCAGTGCGGCGATCTCGGCCAAGGTCAGGCCGGCAAGGTGCGGGGGCGGATCATAGGGCATGGGCGTGCAAGGGATGGCAGATGGGGCGGGGAAGGTGAAGGGGTTACCTTCCCATACCTAGCCTTCCCACGGCCCGAGCATCCCCTCGGCAGGCATCGCGGCAAGCCCGTGGCCGCGGGCGAGCAGGCGGTCCTGTGCGTAGGGGCCGGGGCAGCGCCAGCCGCCGGTCATCGCGGCGGAAAAGCCCCAGCGCCCGTAATAGGGCGCATCGCCGATCAGGAATTGAGGCAGGGCACGACCACCCGAAGCCGCAAGCCGCGCATCCTCGGCCAGCATCGCGCTCATCAGGCCGACGCCAAAGCCTTCGCCCTGCCGTTCGGGCACGACGGCGACGGGGCCGACCATCACCAGCGGCACCTGCCCCTGCTTGGTCTGCAAGCCCACCGGCCAGCACTGGATCGTCGCCACCAAGAGGTCGTCCTCGTCCAATGCGGCGAGGCTCAGGCCCGGGAGCCACGCCATGCCTACGCGGATCCGGTAGGCGGTGCGCGCGTGGCGATCGGTCCCGAAGGCGCGGTCGAGCACGGCCTCGATCATGGCGGGTTCGACCGCTTCGAGCGGAATGATCGTCGCAGCGCCGGCGGCGGCGCGGGGGCTTGCGCTCATTTCGCGGTGAGCTTCAGCAGCCGCGCGCCCTTGCCGTCCTGCGCCACCCAGATCGCCCCGTCGGGCCCTTGCGCGATGGCGCGCAGGCGCGAATCGAATTCGTGGCGGGCGACCTCGCGGGCCTTCTCGCCCTCGATCGCGACATCGACGATCGCCTGCGTGGCAAGGCCGGCGATCAGCGCATGGCCCTTCCATGCGGGGAACTGGTCGCCGGTGTAGATGATCATCCCGCCCGGCGCGATCACCGGGTTCCAGCTCAATGCGGGCTGGGCAAAGCCATCGTCCGCTGCGTGATCGGGGATCGGATCGCCGTTGTAGTGCTCCCCGTTCGAGCGGATCGGCCAGCCGTAATTGGCGCCCGCAGCGACAAGGTTCAATTCATCGCCGCCCGCCGGGCCGTGCTCGACTTCCCAAAGGCGCCCTTGTGCATCCCACGCCATCCCGAGGATGTTGCGATGGCCCAGCGACCAGATTTCCGCGGTGACGCCGCCCCCCCCTGGCTTGGAGGTGTCCGCCATGGGATTGCCCGCCGCCGGGGTGCCGTCGAGGTTGAGGCGCACGATCTTGCCGAGCGTTGCGGCGGTGTCCTGTGCAGGCTGCATCTTCTGCCGCTCGCCGCTGGCGACGTAGAGATACTTGCCGTCGGGCGAGAAGGCGAGGCGGTGCGAATAGTGGCCGCGGCCCGTGACCTTGGGGGTCTGGCGCCAGATCACGCTCAGGCCTTCGATCGCGCAGGTGGTGGGGGCCGAACACACCAGCTTGCCCTTGCCCACCACAGCGCCGCGGGTGTCGTTCTCGCCCGCCTCGGCCCAGCTCAGATAGATCGTGCGGGCGGTGAGGGTGCTGGCAGCCTCGGCAGGCAGGAAGGCGATGTCGCCAAGCCCGCCCTGGCCGCCGTAAGCGACGGTTGGTGCGCCCGCGACGGTCGCGGTCTCGCCGGTCTTGGTGTCGATCAGCTTCACCGAGCCGGCCTTTTCGGTGACGAACAGCGTGGCCGTGCCCGGCGCGAAGGCGATCGCCCAGGGTTCCTCGAAACCGGCGACATCGGTGGTCTCGAACGCGGCTGCGGCCGGAGCGGCATCGCTTTCCCCGGTTTGCGCATTGGCACAGCTTGCCAGCATCAGCGCGGGCGTCGAAAGAGCGGCGAGCAAACGGGCAGAACGGATCATGCTAGGGGTCACTCCGGATTTGATCGCCTCGCGCCAGCCGCTGGTGATCGGCGTCGACGAGGCAGGGCGCGGGCCGCTCGCCGGGCCGGTGGTGGCTGCGGCGGTGGTTCTGGGCGGGGCGATACCGGCAGGGCTCGACGATTCCAAGCGGCTTTCGTCCGCCCGCCGCGCAGCGCTCGACGAAGCGATCCGTGCGGGCTGCGGCTGGGCGGTGGCGGTGGTGGATCCGCAAGAGATCGACCGGCTCAACATCTTCATGGCGACCATGCTGGCAATGACCCGCGCGGTCGGGGCGCTGACCGCGGCGCTCGGGCGCGAGGCGCACGAGGTGCTGATCGACGGCAACATGACCCCCCATGGCCGCTGCGGCGAATGGTGCTGGCCGGCGCGCGCGATCGTCGGCGGGGACGGGATCGAGCCCGCCATCTCCGCCGCCTCGATCATCGCCAAGCAGTGGCGCGACCGGATGATGCTGGAAGCGGCCGCCGCGCACCCGCATTACGGCTGGGAGCGCAACAAGGGCTATGGCACGGCCGAGCACATGGAAGCGCTGCGCCGCCACGGCCCGAGCCCGCTTCACCGCCGCAGCTTTGCGCCGGTCGCGCAATTGTCGCTGATCTAGTCGCCTTCGCGCAGGGGTGAGTCCTCCCCGCCACACCCCCACATCCGGAGTCCCCAACCGCGCGCGGGACTCTACATCTTGTGCCGGACTCGTTTCGTTCCGCGCATCCGCCCAGCCGCGTCACAATCCTCAGGCAAATTTAGAGGCTTGACGCGGACTCTTCAAAGACTCATGCCTGTGGATAAGTTCCCACACATGACAGGCGAGGGCCCCGTGGCAGGCGTGATAGAAAAGGTGAAGTCGCGTGCGAAAAGCGTTGGAAAGACGCTTGAAACCGCGCGTGCGCTCGATCTGCCGCTGGGGCGCATCCTGCCCGGTGACTGCATCGCCGCGATGCGTTCGCTGCCCACCGCCAGCGTCGATCTGGTCTTTGCCGATCCGCCCTACAATCTCCAGCTCGGCGGCGATCTCAGCCGCCCCGATGGCAGCCATGTCGACGCGGTGACCGATCACTGGGACCAGTTCGACAGCATGGCCGCCTACGACAGGTTCACCCGCGAATGGCTGGCCGAGGCGCGCCGCGTGTTGAAGCCCGATGGCGCCTTGTGGGTGATCGGCAGCTACCACAACATCTTCCGCGTCGGCTCGATCCTCCAGGATCTGGGCTTCTGGATCCTGAACGACATCGTCTGGCGCAAGACCAACCCGATGCCCAATTTCAAGGGCACCCGCTTCACCAACGCGCACGAGACCCTGATCTGGGCGAGCATGGGCGAAAAGGCGCGCTACCATTTCAATTACCGCGCGATGAAGACCTTGAATGACGAGCTGCAAATGCGCTCCGACTGGGTGCTGCCGATCTGTTCGGGGGCTGAGCGGCTGAAGGAAAACGGCAAGAAAGCCCACCCCACCCAGAAGCCCGAGGCGCTGCTCTACCGCGTGCTTCTGGCGACGACCGAGAAGGGCGACGTGGTGCTCGATCCCTTCTTCGGCACCGGCACCACCGGCGCGGTCGCCAAGCGGCTGGGGCGCGAATGGATCGGCTGCGAGCGCGAGGATTTGTATCGCGAAGTCGCCACTAAGCGCATCGACCGCGAACTGCCCTTGGATGAAAGCGCGCTCACCACGATGCAGTCCCCCCGCGCCGCGCCCAAGGTCGCGTTTGGCGCGGTAGTCGAGGCCGGGCTGATCCCGCCCGGCAGCCAGGTGTTCGACAGGAAGCGCCGCTTCATTGCGACCGTGCGCGCGGACGGCAGCCTCGAATGCGGCGGCAGGACCGGCTCGATCCACGGGCTCGGCAAGGACCTTCAGGGCGCGCCGTCGTGCAACGGCTGGGCCTTCTGGCACTATGAACAGGGCGCAGAAGTCCAGCCGATCGACGCCGCACGCCAGCTCTACCTGCTCGCCGCCGAGGATTGATCCGGCGGCCATGGCCGATTCCGTCTACATCCACCCCCTGACGCTCGTCGCCGGGCCGCAGGCATTCGAGGGCGCGGCGGTGCGGCTCGGGGGCAGCATGGCCTATGCCCGCGAATTCGCGCTGGTGCTGCGCGATGGGCGCGCGGTGGAGGAGCGGATCACCGGCACACCGGCCGAGACCGAAGCGGCGATTGCGCGCCTGTCCGGGGCTCTGGCGGCGGAAGCCGGGGCGCAGTGGGCCAACCTTGCCAAGGCGCACCCGCCCTTGCAGCTGGGTCCGCGCACGGTAAGGCTCGACCAGCCGCAGGTGATGGGGATCCTCAACGTCACGCCCGACAGCTTTTCGGACGGCGGCCGGCACGATGCGCCCGAGGCTGGCCGTGCCCATGCCGCCGCGATGATCGAGGCGGGCGCGGCGATCATCGACATCGGCGGGGAAAGCACCCGGCCGGGCGCTGCTGCGACCTTCGAGGACGAGGAAATCGGCCGCGTCGTGCCCGCCATCGCCTATTGCGCTGCGATGGGCGCCGCGATCAGCCTCGACACCCGGCGCGCCGGCGTGCTCGCCGCGGGGCTGGCGGCCGGCGCGCACCTGGCCAACGATGTCTCGGCGCTGCGCTATGACCCGCGCTCGAAGGAAGTTGTCGCCGCCGCAGGCTGCCCGGTGGTGCTGATGCACGCCCCGGGCGCGGGCGAGGATCTGCACAAGGGCCCGGGCTATGCCGACGTGGTCAGCGAGGTGTTCGATTTCCTCCACCACGCCCGCGCGCAGGCGATCGCGGCGGGGATTGCCGAGGACCGCATCATCCTCGACCCCGGCATCGGCTTTGGCAAGAGCCTCGCGGAGAACCTTGCGCTCATCAACGCCCTGCCGCTGTTCCATGCGCTCGGCAGCCCGCTCTTGCTGGGGGCGAGCCGCAAGCGGATGATCGGCGCGCTCAGCCGCGAGGAGCCGGCGGGCCAGCGCCTCGCCGGGTCGATCGCGCTGGCGATCAAGGGGATGGAGGCCGGCGTCCACCTGCTGCGCGTCCACGATGTTGCCGAAACGGTGCAGGCAAGGAACGTGTGGCGCGGGCTCAGGGACGCAGGATTGACCGACTACAGCACCCTGCCGCCGCTGTAACGGCAGGGGCGCGGCTTTCCTACACTGGCATTGGCGACTATGGCGGAAACGGGTGCGCACGGCATCGGGCGCCTGCCCCGAGCCCGCCAACGCGAAATAATGTGTGAACTTCGGTTTTGGCCTGCAACAAACTGAAACAAAAAGCAAATAGCTGTAGGATTGCACAATTTGCAATGTGAACTTCGTGAACTTCGGGTGAGCCCTTCCTTGCCCGTGCCACCGCCCGCCGCGATCCGAATGTAGGAGCTTTTTCGATGCGTTCCGCCCTGTTCACCGCCGCCGCCCTGCTGGCATGTGCCATGCCCGCGTGGGGCCAGACGCCGCAGGCTGTCGAGGTCACCCCCGACCAGCTGCTCGCGCCCTATTACGAAGCGCTGCGCGCCAAACTCGACATGCCGGTCGCCGCACCCAATCCGGCGCTGGCGCCCGCGACGACGCTGACCCGCATCGCGGTGGGCAGCTGCAACCACCAGAGCGCCTCGCAGCATATGTGGGCGCAGGTCGCCGCGGCCAATCCGCAGCTGTTCCTGATGATCGGCGACAATGTCTATGGCGATGCCGGGTGGGATGGCGATGCCGGGCTCGCGTCCTTGCGCGCCGCCTATGCCCGCCAGGCCTCGCACCCCGAATTCGCGGAATTCCGGGCCAAGGTGCCGATGCAGGCGGTGTGGGACGACCATGATTTCGGCTTCAACGATGCCGGCGCCAGCTTCCCCTTCCGCCGCTGGTCCGAAACCCTGTTCGAAACCTTCTGGGGATCGTCCGAGGCGGTGAAGGCGCGGCCCGGGGTCTATCAGAGCACCATCACCGGCCCCGAAGGCAAGCGCGTGCAGGTGATCCTGCTCGACACGCGGTTCTTCCGTTCGGACCTGAAGCGCGGGCCGTGGACCCGGGACCGCCAGCCGCTCGGCAGCTATCTGCCCGATGCGGGCGCGGACAAGACCGTGCTGGGCGATGCGCAATGGGCGTGGCTGGCGGCCGAGCTGGCCAAGCCTGCCGATGTGCGGATCGTGGTGTCCTCGACACAGGTCCTGACCACCGCGCACCAGTTCGAGGGCTGGACCAATTTCCCCGCCGAGCGCACCCGGCTGCTCGATCTGCTGGGGCGCCGCGAGCCGAGCGGGTTGGTGCTGCTGTCGGGCGATCGCCACGCGGGCGGGATTTACCAGATCGAGCATGGCGGCGAGACGATCCGGGAGCTGACCAGTTCGTCGTTGAACCTCACCTTCGGCGACACCACCGAAAGGGCGAGCGCGCGCGAGGTCGATCCGGCGCGGGTCGGGCCGATCCATCCGGTCGAGAATTACGGCCTTGTCGATATCGACTGGAAGGCGCGGGCGCTGACCGTCACTCTCAAGGGCAACACCGGCGCGGCGCTGGCGAGCCAGACCTTCGGGTGGTGAACTGCCCTCGCGCCAGCCGGTTAGAGCGTGAAGCCGCCGTCCGGTACCATGACGTGGCCGGTGATGTTGGCGGCGGCATCGGACAGGAGGTAGAGGATGCTGCCGGCCATTTCCTCGGCGCTGGCAAAGCGGCCCGAGGGGGTGGTCTTCGCCATCCTGGCGATGGTCGCCTCGCGGCCGATGGCGGCGAGGGAGGCCTTGAAGTCCTCCCCGCTCTCCCAGATCGCGGTGTCGACGCCGCCCGGCGCGATGGCGTTGACGCGGATGCCGGCGCGCGCGTTCTCGGCAGCGGCGATGCGCGCCATGTGGGCGACGGCGGCCTTGGAGACGCCGTAGGGGCCGATGCCGGGAACGGGTTTGAGGCCGGTGGTCGAAGAGACGATCACCACGCTCCCGCTCTTGCCCGCCATCGCGCGCAAGCTGGTCGCGAGGGTCAGGAAGGCGCCGTCGAGGTTGACCGCCATGACGCGGCGCCACTCGGCAAGGGTGAGGCCGGCAAGCAAGCCGCCGGCGCCGATCCCGGCGTTGACGATGGCATGGTCGAGCCCGGCAAGCCGCGGTTCGAGCGCCTGCCACAAGGCCTCGTCGGCGACGCTGCCCACGATGCGGTGGACCTCGCAGGCCCCGAGGTCGAGCGCGTCGATCCCGGCGGCATCGACATCGACGAGGAACAGGCGGGAGGCCCCGCGTGCCGCCAGCGCCTTCGCGCAGGCCGCGCCGATCCCCGAAGCCGCGCCGGTGACGAGCGCGGTGCGCCCGGTGAAGTCGTGAAGCTGTGTCATGCCGCGCCGCTAGGCTGGCACGGGCCGGGGATCAAGCCGCCCGTTACGCAGCGTTGTCGATCCCGAGGTCGGAGAGCTTGCGGTAGAGCGTCGAGCGCCCGATCCCGAGCCTGCGGGCGACCTCGGTCATCCGCCCGCGGTAGTGGCCGATGGCAAGGCGGATCACGTCGGCCTCGATCTCTTCCAAGGGGCGCAGGTTGCCGTCGGGGGTGTAGAGCATGATGCCCACGCCCTCGTGGGTGTTGCCGGCCGCGCCGCTCTGCTCGCCGAGCATTTCGGAGAGCTGCGGGAAGCTGTCGGCGGTGAGCGAGTTGCCCTCGCAATAGACTGCCGCGCGGAACAGCACCGATTGCAGCTGACGGACATTGCCCGGCCAGTGATAGGCGGCAAGCAGGGCCAGTGCGCTGTCGGACACCGAGAGGTGGTTGAGGCCCGGCTGTTCGCCGATGCGGGCGAGGAAGTGGCGGGCGAGGGCGGGGATATCGCCGGTGCGCTCGCGCAAGGGGGGCAGGACGATGCGGGTCGCACCGAGGCGGGCGGCGAGGCCGGCGTCGAACTGTCCGGCCTCGACCATCCGGTCGAGCCCGACATTGCTGGTGACGAGCAGCCGCACGTCGATGCGGAAGCCGTAGCTGGCGCCGACCGGGCGGATGATGCCGCTCTCGAGCGCCTCGGCGAGGCGCTGCTGGAGGGCGGGGGTGAGGCGGTCGATCTCGTCGAGGATCAGGGTGCCGCCGTCGCAATGCTGGAAGGCACCGATCTGGCGGTCGAAGGCGCCGGGGAAGCTGCCGGGCTCGTGGCCGAACAGCACCGAATCGATCGAGCCGGGGGGGACGCTGGCAAGGTTGATGATCCGCAGCGGATCCTTGGCGCGAGGGGATGCGCCGTGCATCGCGCGCATCAGCATTTCCTTGCCGGTGCCGCTTTCGCCCTCGATCAGGACATGGCCATGCCCGCGCGCGGCCTTGGCGGCCTGGGCGAGCGCGGCGCGGAACGAGGGCGCGGTGCCGATCATCGCGTCGAAATCGAGCGTCGCGGACATCTTCTCGGTCAGCGGGGCGAGTTCGTCGCGCGGGACATCGCGGGTGGTGACGCTGCGCAGCGCCTCCATCAGGCGGTCGGGGGAGACGGGCTTGACGAGGTAGTCCGAAGCGCCCGCACGCATCGCCTCGACCGCGAGCAGCGGCGAGGCGCTGGTGGTGAGCATCAGGATCGGGAGCGCGGGGCGGCGGGATTTCAGCTCGGCGATCAGCGCGCAGGCATCATCGCCAGGGACCCACTGGTCGAGCAGGATCGCGCTGAGCTGCATTCCCTCGCGCGTGCCGAGCATCGCGATCGCGGTCTCGGCATCCTGGGCGACGATCGTGCGCCAGCCATCGCGCGCGGCGATCGCGGTGATGAGGCGGCCCTGCGCGGGCTCGTCATCGATGAGCATCACAATCCGCGCATCGTCCTGCGCCTGGGGAAGGCAATCCATCTCTGCCATCGCGTGTGCCGTTCTGCTCCCTGATTGGGCCGGGCAGGAAGGCCCGGCTCCGACATCATCGGGCAGGGATAGCCACGATGGGTAAAAACCCGATTAAGACTGTGCCGCTGCGGGACAGGTTGGTCGCGGCGCGGGCGGCGGGGGAGAGCGGCGTGCCTCTCACTAAAGGTGACTTGAGATAGCCGCCCTGCTTCGATACGGGAGCGGCAAGGGCAACCCAGCCCGCTTTTTTCGCAACCATCCGGCAACCATTCGCTCGCCCGAGCATTGAGGAGCCCAAGGGGAAGAGACATCATGAGTGTTCACGACATGGAAAAGGCCGAAGCGACCTACTCGGGCTTCATGGCCACGCTGAAATGGGCCGTTCCGGTGATCGCGGTGATCGCCTTCGCTGTCGTCACCGCGATCGCCAGCTAAGCGCGCCTGACGTGAAAATCGCCATCCTGACAGAGCGCGCCTCGGGCGAGACGCGCGTTGCCGCCACGCCGGAAACGGCCAAGAAGTTCGCTGCGCTGGGCTGCACGGTTGCGGTGGAAGCGGGGGCGGGCGTCGTTGCCTCGTGTCCCGATGCCGCCTTTGCCGAAGCCGGCGCCGAGGTGGGCGATGCGGCGGCGACGGTGAAGGATGCCGACATCGTGCTCGGCATCCAGGCGCCCGATGTCGCGCTTCTGGCGGGCGCGAAGCCCGGGGCATGGGTGGCGGCCCTGTTCGACCCCTTTACCAAGCGTGATGTGGTCGAAGCCTATGCTGCGGCGGGCTTCGAGGCTTTGAGCATGGAATTCATGCCGCGGATCACCCGGGCGCAGAGCATGGACGTCTTGTCCTCGCAGTCGAACCTTGCCGGTTACAAGGCGGTGCTGGCTGCGGCGGACGCCTATGGCCGCGCTTTCCCGATGATGATGACCGCCGCCGGCACGGTGCAGGCCGCGCGCGCTTTCATCATGGGCGTGGGTGTTGCCGGCCTTCAGGCGATCGCCACCGCGCGGCGTCTGGGCGCGCAGGTTTCGGCGACCGACGTGCGCTCTGCCACCAAGGAGCAGATCCAGTCGCTGGGCGCCAAGGCGATCTTCGTCGAGAACGTCGCGGGAATCGAAGGCGAAGGCTCGGGCGGCTATGCGACCGAGATGAGCGAGGAATACCAGAAGGCCCAGGCCGAACTCGTCTCGGGCCACATCGCCAAGCAGGACATCGTCATCACCACCGCGCTGATCCCGGGCCGCGCCGCGCCGCGCCTTATCACCGACGCGCAGATCGCGTCGATGAAGCCGGGCAGCGTGATCTATGATCTTGCCGTGGCGCAGGGCGGGAATGTCGAGGGCTCGGTCGCCGACGAGGTCGTGACCCGCCACGGCGTCACGATCATCGGCTATTCGAACACCCCCGCAACGCTCCCCGCCGACGCCTCGGCGCTGTTCGCGCGCAACCACTACAACTTCCTCAGCGCCTTCTGGGACAAGGAGACCGGCAAGCCCGTGCTCGACGAGGAAATCGGGGGCGCCATCCGCCTGACGCAGGGCGGCAAGGTCGTTAACGAACGGCTGCTCGGCTAGCCCCATGGGCCTCCTCAACGCCACCGTCTGGGACGCCGCCGATGCCGCCGATGACCTCGGCTATGCGCTGGGCAAGGGGGAGCAGGTGCGCTTCGCCTTCAGGATGGTGCGGGATTCGATCATCTTCACCGACCGGCGGATCATGATCACCGACATCCAGGGCCTGACCGGATCGAAGCGACGCTACCTCTCGATCCCCTACCGCGCGATCACCACCTTTGCGCTCGAAAGCGCAGGCCATTTCGATCTCGACACCGAACTCACCATCACCGTCTCGGGCAGCGAACCCATCGCCTTGAATCTCAGCCGCGGGGCCGACGTGCCGGGGCTGGTGACGCTGCTGACAGAATATCTCGCGCCCGGGAAATAAGCAGGCAAATAGGGGCAATCATGGACTTCATCTCAATTCTCAGCATCTTCGTGCTGGCCTGCTTCGTGGGCTATTACGTTGTCTGGTCGGTGACCCCGGCGCTGCACACTCCGCTGATGGCGGTGACCAATGCGATCTCCTCGGTGATCATCGTCGGCGCGCTGATCGCTGCGGCCGAGGCGGAGAGCCCGGTGGCGAAATATCTCGCGCTGGCCGGCGTGGTGATGGCGAGCATCAACATTTTCGGTGGCTTTGCCGTGACCGAGCGCATGCTCGCGATGTACAAGAAGAAGGAGAAGTAGAGCCATGACGTTCTCCCTCCTTTCCGCAAGCGCCCATGGCGGCGGCACTCCGGCCTGGGCGATGCTCGCCTATCTGGTCGCGGGCGTGTTCTTCATCCTTGCACTGCGCGGCCTGTCGAGCCCGGCGACGAGCCGCACCGGCAACCGCAACGGCATGATCGGCATGGCACTGGCCGTGGGCACGACGCTGGTCATGCACGGCACCAACCTCGTCGAGATCGGCATCGCCATCGCGATCGGCGCGATCCTTGGCGTGACCATCGCGCGGCGCATCGCCATGACCGCGATGCCCGAACTGGTGGCGGGCTTCCACAGCCTCGTCGGCTTGGCGGCCGTGGTGGTGGGCCTTGCCGCATGGCTCAACCCGGCCGCCTTCGGGATCACCGACGCTGCCGGGCAGATCATGGCGGTGAGCCGCATCGAACTGGGGCTTGGCATCGCCATCGGGGCGATCACCTTTTCGGGGAGCGTCATCGCCTTCCTCAAGCTGTCGGGCCGGATGAGCGGTTCGCCGATCATGCTGCCGGGACGGCATGTCATCAACCTCGGCACGCTGGCGGCCATTCTGGTGCTGATCGGGCTCTACACCGTCTCGCCGGTCGGCGGCGCGGGCGAGGGCTGGATGGTGATCGCGGTCACCGTGCTCGCCTTTGCCATCGGCTTCCTTTTGATCATCCCGATCGGCGGGGCGGACATGCCGGTCGTGGTCTCGATGCTCAATTCCTATTCGGGCTGGGCCGCGGCGGCGATGGGCTTCACGCTCGGCAACACTGCGATGATCATCACCGGCGCGCTGGTCGGCTCTTCGGGGGCGATCCTCAGCTACATCATGTGCCGCGCGATGAACCGCAGCTTCATCTCCGTGATCGCGGGCGGCTTCGGTGCCGACGCTTCGTCGGGCGGCGCGGGCGGCGCGCGCGAGCAGCGTCCCTACAAGCAGGGCTCGGCGGAAGATGCGGCCTACATGCTCGAACAGGCCGAGAAGGTCATCATCATCCCCGGCTACGGCATGGCGGTTGCCCAGGCCCAGCACGCGCTGCGCGAAATGGGGGACAAGCTCAAGGAAAAGGGCGTGGAGGTGAAATATGCCATCCACCCCGTTGCCGGCCGCATGCCCGGGCACATGAACGTGCTGCTGGCCGAGGCTTCGGTGCCTTACGATGAAGTGTTCGAACTCGAAGACATCAACTCCGAGTTCGCCCAGTGCGACGTCGCCTTCATCATCGGCGCCAACGACGTGGTGAACCCGGCCGCCAAGACCGACAAGTCCTCGCCCATCTACGGGATGCCGGTGTTCGATGTCGACAAGGCCAAGCAGGTGTTCTTCATCAAGCGCTCGATGGGCGGGGTCGGCTATGCCGGGGTCGACAACGACGTGTTCTACATGAACCAGACCGTCATGCTGCTGGCCGACGCGAAGAAGATGGTCGAGGAAATCGTCAAGTCGCTGGACTGAGGCTCGGGCAGGCAAAGCTATGCGCAAACTGATCATCGGCGTCTTGCTGGTCATTCTGCTGGCGGGCGGGGCGGTCTATACCGGCCTCGCCGACCCGCTGATCCGCTGGCAGGTCAAGGGCGCGCTGGTGGAATCCGGCATTGGCGACCAGCGCGCCGAGTGCATGGCGGAACGCATGGTCGACCGGCTCACCATCGGCCAGTTGTGGAAGCTGCGTCAGGGCATGGCCACGCAGGATGGCGAGCCCGAGGACGGCTACGGCCTCGGCGAACTCGTCAAGCGCCTGCGCCGGGTCGATGATGGCGAGGCGGTGGCGGTGCTCACCACCTCGGCCGGGCTGTGCGCGGTCGGGCTCGGCTAGCCGCTTGCATTCCCGCCCCCGCTTGCGCCACAGTGGCCGGCGGAGGGAGAACAAAATGAACCGACTGGCACTTGCCGCCGCACTGCTTTGCACCGCCGCGCCGCTCGCCGCCGAAACGCACCATATCGATCCGGCCAAGGGCGCGGCCGCCTTGCAGGAGGCGCTGATCCTTGCCCGGCCGGGCGATGTGATCGAACTGGGCGAGGGGCGCTTTGCGCTCACCGACGGGCTTAGCCTCGATGTCGACGGGGTGACCTTGCGCGGACAGGGCGAGGACAAGACGATCCTCGATTTCACCAATCAGGAAGGCGCGGGCGAGGGCCTGCTGGTGACCTCCGACAACGTCACCTTGCGCGATTTCGCGGTCGAGAACCCCAAGGGCGATGGCATCAAGTCCAAGGGCGCGGACATGATCGTCTACAGCGGCATCCGCGTCGAATGGATGGGCGAGCCCAAGGCATCGAACGGGGCCTATGGCATCTATCCGGTCGAGAGCACCGGCGTGCTGATCACCAACTCCAAGGTCTCGGGCGCTTCGGACGCCGGGATCTATGTCGGCCAGAGCCGCGATATCACGGTGAGCGAGAATTTCGTCAGCTTCAACGTCGCCGGGATCGAGATCGAGAACAGCCGCAACGCGCTTGTGACCGGCAATATCGCCAGCCTCAACACCGGCGGCATCCTGGTCTTCGATCTTCCGGGCCTGCCGGTGATGGGCGGGGGCAATGTGATTGTCCGCGGCAATCTGGTGGGCGACAACACCATCCCCAATTTCGCACCCCCGGGCAATATCGTTGCCAGCGTGCGGCGCGGGACAGGGGTGCTGGTGATGGCCAATGACGGCGTGCTGATCGAGGACAACGCCTTCGACAACAATCCGACCGCGCATGTCATGGTGATCGCCTATCTCCAGGCGTTCGATGATCCGCGCTACAATCCCCACGCCCGCAACGTGATCATCGGTCCCAACCAGTTCGGGCGCGGCGGGGACGATCCGCAGCTTGATGGCAAGGAAGCGCTGCTCGAAGCCTTTGGCGGGGCTTTGCCGCCGGTGCTGTGGGACGGGATCAAGGAGGATGACAGCACCGGCCTCAGGATCGCCGAAGGGGTCACCGGATGGACGCTGAACCTGTCGAAGCCCGGCCAGTCAATCGCCGAGGCGCAGCCCGGGCCGTTGTCGCTGACCCCGCTCGAATCCTGGGAGTTCCCGAAAGTCGGCGCGCCTGCACAGCTGGAGGCGCGGCTCAAGTGAAGCGAAGTCTCGGCCTGCTGGCCCTTGCCTGCACGACTCTGGGCGCCGCGCTTGCGCAAGCGAGCGTGCCGGCGGCGAGCCTGGTGAACGATACCGCGATCCGGGGCGAGGCCTTCCCGGCCAGGCTTTCGGATTTCGGCTTCTTCAAGGACGGCGCGCGGCAGATCCCGCAGGATTTCGTCTACCCTTATGCGCTCAACACCCCGCTGTGGTCGGACGGGGCCGAAAAGCTGCGTTTCATCTACCTTCCCGGCGGCACGCAGCTTGCCGCCAACGGGGACGGCCTGCTGCATTTCCCGGTCGGCGCCGCGATCCTCAAGACCTTCGCTTTCGGCACCGGCAAGGACCGCCGCCTGATCGAGACCCGCGTGCTCCTGCACCGCGCCAGCGGCTGGGTCGCGCTGCCCTATCGCTGGAATGCCGAGCAGACCGAGGCGACCCTCGCGCTGGCAGGCGGGCGGATCGACCTGGTCACGCCGGCGGGCGAGGCGATTTCCTACGCCATCCCCAACAAGAACCAGTGCAAGACCTGCCATTCGAGCAGCAACAAGGTGATCCCCATCGGCCCCAAGGCGCGCAACCTTTCGGCCGCGTGGCTTGGGCAGATGCTGAAAGCGGGCAAGCTCGACCGCGTGCCCGAGGGCGCGGGCGCGCTGCCGGTATGGGCGAGGCGCAAGCCCAAGGACGCCGCAGAGCCGCTCGCCCGCGCCTATCTCGATGTGAATTGCGCCCATTGCCACCAGCCTGGCGGCGGCGCGTCGAATTCGGGGCTCGACCTGCGGTGGGAGCAGCGCGATCCCCATGCCTTCGGCATCGGCAAGCGTCCGGTCGCGGCGGGGCGCGGGGCGGGGGAGAATGAGTTTTCGATCGTCGCCGGCCATCCGGACGAATCGATCCTGCTCTACCGCATGGGGAGCGCCGTTCCCGGCATCGCCATGCCCGAACTCGGCAAGGCGAGCATCGACAAGGACGGCGTTGCCGTGGTGCGGCGTTGGATTACGGAGATGCCCAAGTGATGAAATGGCTATGGCGCGGGCTCCTGGCGCTGCTTGGCGTCCTCGTGATCGCCTTCCTCGTGTTCCGCACCCCGGACACGGACCCCGCGCAAATGCGCGCCAAATACGGCGCGCCGCCTTCGCAATTCGTCGCAATCGGCGACGGGGTGAAAGTCCACCTGCGCGACGAGGGGCCGAAAGATGCCCCCGCGATCATCCTCCTCCACGGCTCCAACGCCGACCTTCATACCTGGGAGCCGTGGACCACCGCACTCAAGACCCGTTACCGCGTGATCCGCTTCGATCAGGTCGGCCACGGTCTCACCGGCCCCGACCCCAAGGAGGATTACTCCACCGCCAATTTCGTCGCCGATATCGGCGAGGTGGCGGACAGGCGGGGCCTCGGGACCTTCATCCTCGGCGGCAATTCGATGGGCGGAAAGCACGCGCTGGCCTATGCCATCGCCCACCCCGAGCGGCTGACCGGCCTGGTGCTGGTCGATGGCAGCGGCGGGCCGATGCTCAAGCTCGCCCGCAAGGAGAAGCAGGATAGCGGCAATATCGGCTTCACCATCGCCCGAATGCCCGGGGTCAACCTCATCGCCGAACAGATCACGCCGCGGTCCCTGATCCAGCAGAGCCTCGAACAATCGGTCTCGGTCAAATCGGTGGCGAGCCCGGCGGCGGTCGACCGCTACTGGGAGCTGCTGCGCTACCCCGGCAACCGCGCGGCGACGATGGCGCGCTTCAGCCAGCCCTATGATCCGCTGAAAGAAGCGGACATCGCCCGGGTCGCCACGCCGACCCTGATCCTGTGGGGCGAGGATGACCGGATCATTCCGGTCGAGGCGGGGCAATGGCTGGCCAGAACCCTCCCCGCCAACACCTTGCGCATCTACCCGAAAATCGGCCACCTGCCGCATGAGGAAGCGCCTGCGGCCACCCTTGCCGATCTCGAAGCGTGGCTCGCGCAGCACGCCCCGCCTGCAAAACAACCCTGAGTTGCAGACCTGTCATGTGACCTCTGGACGCGCGCGGGACTTGCCCTCAAAACCTTCGCACTCGCACACTGACCTGGAAGGCCCTCAAGCTTTGCGCAAACTCGGGATCATCGGCGGCATGAGCTGGGTGTCGACCGCCACCTATTACGACCGGATCAACCGCATCGTCCAGAAACGCGCCGCACCGATGACGAGCGCGCCGCTGCTGATCGAAAGCCTCGATTTCTGCCAGCTCTACGCGCTCACCGCGGAACGCGACTGGCAGCGTGCGGCAAGCGTCCTCATTGAAAGCGCGCGGCGGCTGGAAGGGGCGGGGGCCGAGGCGCTGATCATCGGCGCCAATTCGATGCACCGGCTTTATGATGATGTCGCCTCGGCGGTGGACATCCCGATCCTGCACATCGCCGAATATGTCGGCCTCGCCATGAAGCGCGCCGGCAAGACCAGCGCGGCGCTGCTCGGAACCCGCAACGTGATGACCGAGAGCTTCTATCGCAAGCGCCTCGTCGCCCACGGGATCGACCTGCTGCCGCCCAACCTCGCCTATGTCGAGATGCTCGACCGGATCATCTATGACGAGCTTATGGTCGGCAAGGTCACCCGCGAGGCGGAGCGGACGCTCAAGACGATCATCACCAACACCGAACAGGAAGGGGCGGCCGCGGTGGTGCTGGCCTGCACCGAGCTTGATCTGGTGGTCGACATCGACGCCAATGTCCTGCCGATCTTCGATTCCACCCGCATCCACTGCGAGGCGGCAGCGAACTGGATCCTCGAGCAGGAAGGTGTGCATTAACTTTCGTTTCGTCCGTCCGCTCGGGCGGCTCGCCGCATCGCGGCGTTGCACGGGGTGCAACCCGATAGCGCTCACACTATGTGCGCCCCCGGATTTTGTCACGGAAACGTAACGGCATCATCCGGGTCTTCGGGTCGCACCGACAGGCCCTTGGGGCCGTTCTCCTCCCCCCCAATCACCGGAGGACGGCCCCATATTTCTCCCCAGTTCCGCGTGGGCCAAGCGGTTGAAATTCCTTGCAACTCCCGGTGTTCCCGCCCTGTTCCTGTTGAGCCCTGGCGGCCATGCTTCTAAGGGCTGAGCCCGTGATGTTCCGCGCCCCCTACGCCGCCGATCCTGCCGCTGGTCCGCGACGCGAATTCGCGCTCGCGCAGGCGGGCGAGCAGCGCGGCCCGCGCAGCCCCTTCCAGCGCGACCGCGACAGGATCATCCATTCGATGAGCTTTCGCAGGCTCAAATCGAAAACCCAGGTGTTCATCGCCCCGGACGGCGATCATTACCGGACCCGTCTCACGCACAGCCTCGAAGTCGCGCAGATCGGGCGGGTGATCGCGCGCGCGCTCGGGCTCGACGAGGATCTGACCGAGGCGCTGTGCCTTGCCCATGATCTCGGCCACCCGCCATTCGGCCATGCCGGCGAGGCCGCGCTGTCCGACGCGATGGAGCTGCGCGGCGGGTTCTGCCACAATGCGCAGGCGCTGCGCACGGTGATGCGGATCGAATGCCCCTATCCCGAGCATGACGGGCTGAACCTCACCTGGGACCTGCTCGAAGGCCTCGCCAAGCACAATGGCCCGGTCGCCGCCCCTGGCTGGGCGCTGGCCGAACTCGACGCGGCCTTTCCGCTGATGCTGAGGAGCTGGCCCTCGCTCGAGGCCCAGGTCGCCGCCGTCGCCGATGATATCGCCTATGACAACCACGATATCGATGATGGATTGCGGGCGGGGTTTCTTGCCCTCGATGACCTGCTTTCGCTCGATTTCCTCGCAGACCAGTGGCGGGCGGTCGAAAAGCGCTTTCCCCACGCCTCGCGTGAGCGCCTGCTGCGCGAGATGATACGCGACCAGATCGGGATGATGGTGAACGATGTTATTGCCAACTCCGCCGGGCAGGCCCGCGGGCTTGGCTCGGTCGCCGAAGTGCGCGCTGCCGGCCGCCAGATCGCCGGGTTCTCGCCCGCGATGGCAGCGCAGGAACGGCGGCTGAAGAGCTTCATGTACGACCGCCTCTACTACCACCCGGAACAGATCGCCGCTGCGGAGAAGGCGCGCGATGTCGTGGCCCGGCTGTTCGCCGCCTACGCGCAGGATGCCACGCTGATGCCTGACGACTGGCTGGCGCGTCTCCCCCAGGCCGAGCCGCAGCGTTCGCGGGTGATCGCCGACTTCATCGCCGGGATGAGCGATCGCTTCGCCATCAAGGCCGTCGCCGAGATCTTCGGCACCCGGCCCGAGGGGCTGATCAATGTATGAGCCGCGCATGACCGGGCTGGTGCGGGTCGCCCTGGTGGGGGCGACGGGTCTTGTCGGGCGGCGCGTGATCGGGCTGGCGAGCGCGGGCGACCAGGTCCGCATCCTCGGGATCGCCCGGCGCGAGGCGCCGCTGCCGCCGGGGGCGCGGATGGAAATGTTCGTCGCCGAGCCGGGCAAGTGGGGCGATGTGCTCGATGCGGTGCGCCCGCGCGCGCTGATTTGCGCGCTTGGCACGACCTGGAAGAAGGCCGGGCGCGACGAGGCCGCGTTCCGCAGCGTCGATCACGATCTCGTGGTCGCCACCGCCGAGGCCGCCAAGCGCGCGGGCGTCCCCAACATGGTGCTGGTCAGTGCGGCGGGGGCCGACAAGCGGTCCAAGGCGCTCTACATGCGCACCAAGGCCGAGACCGAGGAGGCGGTAAGCCGGATCGGGTTCAAGCGGCTCGACATCCTCCATCCCGGCCTGCTCAGGGGCGAACGCGCGGGCGACCTGCGCCTTGCCGAGCGCGCCGCGATCATCGCCGCGCCGCTGATCGACCCGCTGCTGTCGGGCAAGTGGGAGCAATATCGCTCGATCGATGCAGGGCTGGTTGCCGAGGCTGCGCTCGGCCTCGCGCTGCGCCGTGCAGGCGGGCGCTTCACCCACGACAACGAGGCGATGCGCCGCGCCGCGCGCGAGTGGCGCAAGACCGCGGCGCAGGACGAGGAGGCGGGCTGATGGACTGGGCGCTGGTGTTCAACGCGGTGAACCTCCTCGCGCTGGCCGCATGGACCGCGCTGATCCTGCTGCCGCGCTGGCCGGCGCTGCTTTCGGCGATCCTCTATCTCGGTGTCGGTCTGCTGTGCGTGGCCTATGCCGGCGGGCTGATCGGGGTGATGAGCGGGCTGATCCCCAACGCCGGCGGGGGCGGAGCGGACTTCACCACCATCCCCGGCATCCGCGCGATCTTCGCCACCGATGGCGGGGTGACGATCGGCTGGACGCATTACCTCGCCTTCGACCTGTTCGTCGGCCTGTGGATCGCCCGCGATGCCGATGCGAAGCACATCTCGCGGCTCGTTCAGGCTCCGATATTGTTCGCGACCCTGATGGCAGGTCCGATCGGCCTCGGCATCTGGCTGCTCGTGCGCGAGCCTGCCGCGCGGCGACAGGGCCGGTTTCGCTGAAATTCGCCGCTGGACGGCGCGCGTGGCTGGGCTAATCTCCCGGGCAAAAACATGCCCACGGAGAGAGACACCAGCATGGCCGAGATCGCGCAGCACCAGCTCCTGACCCTTGACGCAGTCCTCGCCCATTGGGCGGCCGAACAGCCCGATGCCCCCGCGATAGAGGGCGCCTGCCATGCCTTCACCTATGGCGAGGTCGAGCGGCTCTCACGGCAGATCATCGCCCTCCTTGCCGCGCGCGGGATCGGCGCGGGCCACCGCGTGGCATTCCTCGGTAAGAATGCTGCGAGCTATGGCCTGCTCTATTGCGCCTGCGCGCGCGCGGGCATCGTGATCGCACCGATCGGCTGGCGGCTCGCCGCGCGCGAGGTTGCCTATATCCTCGGCGATACCGGGGCGAAGCTGCTGGTGGCGACGCCCGATTTCATGGAGCTTGCCAGAGCGGCGATGGGCGAACTGGCAGGCCCGCCCGAACTCGTGGACGATGCCGCGATGCTGGCCGAGGCGCGGGGCTGCGAACCGGCGGACTTCACCCCCTGCGAGGCGGATGATCCGATCCTCCAGCTCTATACCTCGGGCACCACCGGCCACCCCAAGGGCGTGCTCCTGTCCAACGCCAATCTCACAAAGCTGCGCGTCGAAGGGATCGCCGCAGGCCTGACCTATTACACCGATTACCGCAGCGGCGACTGCATGATGGTGGCGATGCCGATCGCGCATATCGGCGGCACGGGGACCTTCAGCCTCGCGCTGCTCGCAGGCATCCGCTGCCGCTTCGAGGCTGAATTCACCCCCGCCGGCGTGCTCGCGGCGATCGAGGCGGGGACGACCCACATGTTCTTGGTGCCCGCTGCCTTGCAGATGGTGATCCAGCACCCGCAGGCGGCCAGCACCGATTTCTCGAACCTGCGCTATCTCATCTACGGCGCCGCGCCGATGCCGCTCGAACTGCTCAAGCAGGCGGTCGAGACCATGCCGGGCACCCAGTTCCTCCAGGCCTATGGCATGACCGAGACCACCGGCACGGTCTCGATCCTGCCGCCCGAGGATCACAGCCTCGAAGGCAACCAGCGGATGCGCTCGGCCGGCAAGGCGCTGCCCGGGGTCGGGATCGAGGTGCGCGGGCCCGACAATGTCGAGGTTGCGCGGGGGGAAATCGGCGAGGTGTGCATCCGCTCGCCCTCGAACACGCAAGGTTACTGGAAGCTGCCCGAGGCGACCGCCAAGACCATCGATGCCGATGGCTGGCTCCACACCGGCGATGCGGGCGTCATGGACGCGGACGGCTATGTCTATATCCAGGACCGCATCAAGGACATGATCATCTCGGGCGGCGAGAACGTCTATCCGGCAGAGGTCGAGAGCGCGATCTACGGCCATCCCGCGATCGCCGAGGTCGCGGTGATCGGCGTGCCGTCGGCCCGGTGGGGCGAGGAGGTCAAGGCCTGCGTCGTCGCCAAGCCGGGCATGGAGGTGGACGAGGCTGACGTGATCGCCTGGACGCGCGAACGGATCGCCGCCTTCAAGGCGCCCAAGAGCGTCGATATCATCCCCGTCATGCCGCGCAATGCCAGCGGCAAGATCCTGCGCCGCGAATTGCGCGCGCCTTTTTGGGAAGGGCAGGAGCGGCAGGTCTCGTGAGCGCGAGGCAGCACGCGCCGGCAACCCTGCGCAACCGCGAGGCGATTGCCGAGGTGCTCGCGCGCGAACTGCCGGCGTCTGGCACGCTGCTCGAAATTGCGGCAGGATCGGGCGAGCATGCGGTCCATTTCGCCGGGCTTTTCGGTAGGCTCGCATGGCTGCCTACCGATCCGTCACCCGAGGCGCTTGCTTCGATTGCCGATTACCGCGCGGACTACCCGGGCACGAACCTGCTCGCACCCGTGCCGCTCGATGCAGCAGCACCCGATAGGTGGCCGGTCGCCGATGCTGCCGCAATCTTGTGCATCAACATGATCCACATCAGCCCGTGGGCCGCGACGCAGGGGCTTTTCCGGGGGGCTGCCCGTTTGTTGGGCAAGGGCGGGGGCGGGCCGCTGATCTGCTACGGGCCTTTCCTTGAGGATGGCGTCCAAACAGCCGCGTCCAACCTTGATTTCGACGCCAGCCTGCGCGCCCGCAATACGCAGTGGGGCCTCAGACGTGCCGAAGATGTAGACAGTCTGGCGGCGACCCACGGGCTCGTCCGCAGCGCGCGCTACGCCATGCCTGCCAATAATTTGACCCTTGTTTTTCGCCCGGTTTGAGCCCCCGGACTAGTCAATCGCGCGCTTTCCGGCGCGGCCGACCGACTTGATATCCTCGCCCACGCCTTCCACCGTGTTGCAGGCGGTGCTGGTCAGCGCCAGGGCGGCGAGAGTGGCGGCGGCAAACAGCTTGCGGATCATCGGACGGCTCCCATCGGTGGTTTTCGCACCGATCAAAGCCGCCCGATCCTGAAAATTTCCTGACTTTGCGGCAGATCGCCGTTCGCGCAGGGCGAAAAGGGTCAGATTTCCTCCTTCACCTCGCGCGAAGCCGATTGCAGGTCTTCACCCGCACCCTCCACGGTGTTGCAGGCAGCAGTGGCAAGAGTGATCGCGGCGAGCGCGATGGCGGCGAGACTGCGGTGGCGGGTGGTCATGGGCAAGCTCCTCCAAGGGTGTCGGTCCGCAGCCAACCGGTCTTGGAGGGCGAAAGGTCCACCCTATTCGCCGGAATGCACCCGTGATCGGGCCAGCTGCCGTTCGCGCCAGGCGATCAGCAGCCCCGCGCCGATGATCAGCGGCGCGCCGAGCCACAGGCTGGCAGGCGGGGCGCGGTCGAAAACGGTGTAGCCGTAGAAGCTTGCCCACAGCAGCGCGGTGTAATCCATCAGCAGGATGACCGCGGCCGATCCGAAGCGCAGCGAGGTTGTCAGCAGCATCTGCGCTGCTGCGCCGACAAGCCCCATCCCGAGGATCAGGCCCCAGGTGAGAGGGTCATGCGCGGACCGCACGAAGGGCAGGGCGATTGCCGCGACGGGGGTGGACAGGGCGGCGAACCAGAAGACGATGCTCCATGGGTTTTCGGTGGTGTTGAGGTCCTGGATCTGGAAGCTGATAAGTGCGACCATGAAGGGCGCGACGAGGCCGACCGCGATCCCCGCAAGCGTCACGCCTTCATGCAAGGCGCCAAAGGGCTGCATGACGACGATCACCCCGGCAAAGCCCATCGCCACCGCGCTCCAGCGATAGGGGCCGATGCGTTCGCGCAGCACCACCATGGCGAGCAGCACCGCAAAGACCGGCGCGGTGAAGCCCAGCGTGGTCGCCTCGGCAAGGGGCAGGAGGAGGACGGCGCCGTAGGTGAAGATCATCCCGATCAGGCCGCTTGCCGCGCGCCGGGTGTGGGCGGGCAGGCGCTGCGTCCCGAGCAGCGCGTGCCGCCCGGCCAGCGCAAGCCCGGCGCCCAGCAGGATCGTGGTGATGAGCTGGCGCCAGAAGATCAGCTCGACCAGATGCGCGCCGCGGTCCCCTGCCAGCTTGACCAGCATGCCCATGGTGGCCAGCGCGGCGGCGGCGAGCAGCCGCACGAGGAGCGCGAGCAGCGGGCGGGGGCGGGCGATCGAGCCATCCATCGCCGTTTCGCTTGGCCCACCCCCAAGGATTGCGCAAGCCGCGCGCGCACCTAAATGGGGCGGTGATGAACCTTGTGGCGCAATTCGAACTGCTGAGCGATGCGGCGCAGCTTGCCCTGCTGGGCGGGGCGTGCTGGGTGTTCGCGGTGTTCGCGAGTGTCATGGAATGGCGACGCGGGCGCAGCCGCAATCTGGCGCGGCTCGAACAGGTCGGGTGGATGCCGTGGACCGGGCTGTTCTTGCTCGCCGCGATGCTGGGCGCGGGGCTCTTGGCGATGAGCCTGCCGGCAGTGCTGAAGGGCTGACGGGGGCTCCCCATCCCTGCGGAACGCAGAGAGACGGACGCCTCGCTTTGACAAACGACGTCGAAGGCGTCGCAAGGCCAACCCGCCGCGGGCCGGTCAGGCCGAACGATCCGGGCCGGAGGGCCCGGATCGGCGTGTCAGAGACACGCCTCAAGATAGGCCTGATCGAAGCCGAACTGGCGGGCCTTTTCCAGCGTATAGGGGCGCAGTCCCGACGAGCGGAACTCGCCGAGGATCTTTCCGTCCTCGCTTTCGTCAAGATACTCGAACTTGAACAGCTCCTGCGTCACGATCACATCGCCTTCCATCCCGATCACCTCGGTGATGTTGGTGGTGCGGCGCGAACCGTCGCGCAGACGCTTGACCTGCACGATGAGGTCGACGGATTCGGCGATCTGGCGGCTGATGGCTTCCTTGGGGATCTTGATGTCGCCCATCAGGATCATGTTTTCCATACGGCCAAGACACTCGCGCGGGGAGTTGGCGTGGAGCGTACACATCGAGCCGTCGTGGCCGGTGTTCATGGCGGCCAGAAGGTCAAAGCATTCCGCGCCGCGGATTTCGCCCAGGATGATGCGGTCCGGGCGCATACGCAGGGCGTTCTTCACAAGGTCGCCGATCGTGATCGCACCCTGGCCTTCAAGGTTCGGCGGGCGGGTTTCGAGCGGCAGCCAGTGCGGCTGCTGGAGACGGAGTTCGGCCGCGTCTTCGATGGTCAGCACACGCTCGCCCGGGTCGATCATCTTCGACAGGGCGTTGAGCATGGTCGTCTTGCCCGAACCTGTACCGCCCGAGATGACGATGTTCATCCGGCAGGCGCCCGCGATCTTCAATGCGGTGGCCATCTTGTCGGACATCGAGCCGAAATCGCGCAGCATGTCGATCGTGATCGGCTTTTCCGAAAACTTACGAATCGAGATCGCGGTGCCGCGCAAGCTGAGCGGCGGCACGATCACGTTGACGCGGCTGCCGTCCTTCAGGCGAGCGTCGGCCAGCGGCGTGGTCTGGTCGACGCGGCGGCCGACCTGGTTGACGATGCGCTGGGCGATCTGGAACAGATGCTGTTCGTCGCGGAAGCGGATCGGGGCGAGCTGGAGCTTGCCCTTCTTTTCGATATAGGTCTGGTCCGGTCCGTTGACCATGATGTCGGACACGTCCGGATCGTTGAGCAACTCTTCCAAGGGGCCGAAGCCCAGCAGCTCGTCGATCAGCACCTTTTCCAGCGCGAACTGTTCGCGCCGGTTGAGAGTGACCTTGAGCTCGGCCAGCACCTCCATGATGATCGGGCGGAATTCCTCGGAGAGCTCCTCCTTGGAAAGCGTGGCGGCCGCTTCGGGGTCGACACGTTCGAGCAGGCGCGGGAGCACCTGTTCCTTGATCTTGTGGACGCTGGCTTCAAAGCCGCCGACTTCGGAATTGGCTTCGTTGACCGCAGTCATGCGTTCGTTGAGCCGGTCGATCGCCTCTGAGGTTGTTTGCGGCTTGGCCAGCGAGGGCGCGGGCGCAGGGCGCGGTGCGGGGGCTTCGCCGGGGATCGGCGGGAACTGGTCGCCGCCGCGCGGCGCGGCGCCCGCACCCTTCATGGGCCGTGCAACGCCGAAAGCGGGCCGCGAGCCCGGCTTCATTCCGCCTGCATTGCCCTTTTTGCCGAATGCGCTCATTCCCAGCCCCCGAGGGTCTCTACCAAATCGTGCCCCGTCTCGCCCTAAGCAGGCGAAAGGGACATCACGACAAATGGTAGATAGGAGGGAATGGTTGTTTTTTTCCTAAGCATGTCCCGCGCCGCCGATCGTGGGGGTTGCCGTTAAGGATCGTGCGGTTAGAGCAAGGCGAAATCCAACAGGGAAGAGCTACCACAGATGTGCGGCATCATCGGGATCGTCGGCCAGGACAGCGTTGCCGACCGCTTGGTCGACGGGCTGAAGCGCATGGAATATCGCGGCTATGACAGTGCCGGGATCTGCACCCTCAGTGATGGCGCGCTGGTGCGCAGGCGCGCGGAAGGGCGGCTTGCCAATCTTGTGACGGTGCTCGCGCGCGATCCGGCGCCCGGCACTGTCGGTATTGCCCACACCCGCTGGGCGACCCACGGCGCGCCGACCGCGGCCAACGCCCACCCCCATGCCACGGGCGAGGTCGCCATCGTCCACAACGGGATCATCGAGAATTTCCGCGAACTGCGCAGCGAGCTTGCCGCCAAGGGCCGCGTGTTCGAGAGCGAGACCGATAGCGAGGTCGTCGCCCACCTCATTTCCGATGCGGTCGAGGGCGGCGCCGATCCGGTCGATGCCGTGCGCGCGGTGCTGCCACGCCTGCGCGGGGCCTTCGCGCTGGCCATCGCCTTCCGTTCGCACCCCGACCTCCTGATCGGCGCGCGGCTCGGCTCGCCGCTGGTGCTGGGCTATGGCCCGGAAGGTGCCGAGGCGGAGATGTATCTCGGCTCCGACGCGCTGGCGCTGGCCCCGCTGACGCAGCGCATCGCCTATCTCGAAGAAGGCGACTGGGTCGTGGTGCGCCGCGACAGCGCGCAGGTCTATGACGCGCAGAACAACGCCGTGACCCGCGAGATCCGCGCCTCCGGCGCCTCGGCCGCGGCGGTGGAGAAGGGCAATTACCGCCACTTCATGCAGAAGGAGATCTACGAGCAGCCCACCGTGGTGGCGCAGACGCTCTCCTCCTACCTGCGCCGCTCGGACAATTCGGTCGCGCTGCCGCAGATCGATTTCGACCTTTCCGCCGTGCGCCGCCTGACGATCGTCGCCTGCGGCACCTCCTTCTATGCCGGGATGGTGGCGAAATACTGGTTCGAGCAATTCGCGCGCGTGCCGGTCGACATCGATGTCGCCTCCGAGTTCCGTTACCGCAATCCGGTGCTGGAAGAGGGCGGGCTTGCGCTGTTCATCTCGCAGAGCGGCGAGACCGCCGACACGCTCGCGGCGCTCAGGCATTGCAAGGCGAACGGGCAGACGATCGGCGTGGTCGTCAACGTGCCGACCAGCACCATGGCGCGCGAGGCGGACCTGCTGCTGCCGACCCACGCCGGGCCCGAGATCGGCGTCGCCTCGACCAAGGCTTTCACCTGTCAGCTCGCCGTGCTCGCCGCGCTGGCCGCGCACATGGCGGTGAAGAAGGGCCGCCTGAACCGGGAGCAGGAGGCCGAGATCGTTCGCCATCTGCTCGAGGCCCCCGCTGCGCTCAACGCGGCGCTTGGCCATGATGACGATATCGCCGCGATGGCGCACCTCATCGCCCCGGCGCGCGACGTGCTCTATCTGGGTCGCGGGCAGGATTACCCGCTGGCGCTGGAAGGCGCATTGAAACTTAAGGAAATCAGCTATATACACGCAGAAGGCTATGCTGCGGGGGAGATGAAGCACGGCCCGATCGCGCTGATCGACGATGCCGTGCCGGTGGTGGTGATCGCGCCCTCGGGGCCCTTGTTCGAAAAGACCGTCTCCAACATGGAAGAGGTCCGCGCCCGGGGAGGCCAGGTGGTGCTGATCTCCGATGCCGAGGGCATCGCGCAGGCGGGCGAGGGCTGCATCGCCACGATCGAGATGCCGGTCGTCCACCCGCTGATCGTGCCGCTGGTCTATGCCGTGCCGGTGCAGCTGCTCGCCTATCACGTGGCCTTGGTGAAGGGCACGGATGTCGACCAGCCGCGCAACCTCGCCAAGTCGGTGACGGTCGAATAGGCGGGCTGCTGTCTTAACCTTATTGCCAGGGCGCACGCGCCCGGCGCTTTACCGCCCACTAACCATTCGCGGTTAAGATGCCGCCCGTGGGCAAGGAAGTCACCTCACCGCAGCCGGCGCTCCCTGCCGAGCTGCCGCTGTCCGACATGCTCGGATTGACGCGCAATCCTGCGTTCGATGCGACGCGGCTGCGGGGAGAGGATGTGGCCGGGCTGAGGCGGTCACCACCGGGCTGCAACGCAAGCGCACGACCCACGAGATCCTGACCGATCTGTTGCGC
>NZ_ANFX01000039.1 GCF_000331285.1 Porphyrobacter sp. AAP82
CGAAGCGCAAGAACGTGCCTTCGGCAGGCACAACATCTCTGCGCCTCTCTTACCTCTGCGTCTCTGCGTGAAA
The DNA here is from genome assembly GCF_000331285.1 of Porphyrobacter sp. AAP82. GTDB lineage: Bacteria > Pseudomonadota > Alphaproteobacteria > Sphingomonadales > Sphingomonadaceae > Erythrobacter. Next base: position 74 of record NZ_ANFX01000039.1, read on the forward strand.
CCCCTTCTTCTGCGCCACCCGCCAGCGGGCACGACGAAGACCGGATCGCGGCGTTTTCCTACAGGGCCGCAGTGCGGTATTGGTGGCGGCGGCTCTTTTGCATCGTCCGGCAGACCCACCCCCCGCGCCGGCGCACCCGCGCGGCCAATGCAGCGCGAATTTTTGTGTGAACTTCGATTTTGCGCGGTAATACTATGAAATTGCTGAAAAATACCTGTAGGATTGCGGGTTTTGCAATGTGAACTTCGTGAACTTCACAAGATTCTTGCGCGGCATTGAAATCATTGCGCCACCCGCCGCACCGGCACCTTGATGTTGCAGATATCCGCGCCGCCTGCCGGCACGATGAAGAACGGATCGCGGCGGTTGGCGATGGCCTCGGCGTAGCGGGCGAAGGTTGCGCTTTCGGTCGAGAGATATTCGAACTTCGGGCGTGTTTGTTGGCTGACCGGTTCAGCCTGCGGCTGTGCTTCGCGTCCGCTACTTGAGGCCGGGGCCTCGGGCAGATCGCTCGCCACCCTGACGGTCAGGATCGCGGTGCGCTTGGCGGCTTCCTCGGCGGTGTAGAACCCCAGCGCGCCCGACCCGCGCGGCAGGCTGGAGAGGTGCTGCATCCCCTCGATCACCCGGCCGACCAGCGCGATATTGCGGTCGAGGTGGCGCGGCGCATGGCCGATCACGGTATAAAGTTCGGCGCCGGAGCCGGTGTCGGGCGACAGGTTCCGCCCGACGCCGACCATGCCGTAGCAGTGGGTGGGCCAAGCCTGTCCACCTTCCGACGCGACCGGCCATCCGTTCGATGCCAAGGTCAGAGCCGCGTAAGGGTCACCGCGGAAGGCCTCCTTGCCTTTCATCATTCGATCAAGCCTTTCGCCGCCCTTCACCATAAGGTCGTCAGCATGATGGAAGATGGACGGGACGTTCGACCACAAGACCGAATATTCATCCTCCCCCATCACCTTCAGCCCTTGCGGCAGCGGCTTCGGCTTCCCCGTCGCCTCGGGGTTGTCGTAATTGGGATCGCCCCACTGGGTGACGTAATTGTCCTGCACCCGGTTGACCGAGATGCCGTCATACCACTTGGCGCGCGCGAACAGGCGGATGTTGTGGACCCAGCCCTGCGAGAAAGGCGCGGGCATCAGCTGGATCACCACGGTGCGCGGCTTTCCGTCTGTATCCGGTGCGAGGGTCATCACCAGCAGGTCCTCGGCCGGGATCGCGGTCCAATCGCTCGCGGGCGCGGCGGCGACGATTTCGGACGGGCCCGGGTAGGCGGGCTTGCCGGCCTCCTCGGCAGCGAGCGGCACGGTCAGGGCGAGCGCAGCCGAAGCCGCCAGAAGCAGGGTTCTCATGCGGCAAGTGGTGCCATCACGCGCCTTGCGAAGCAATCCATTCGCCGCTAGTGCGCGCGCTCTTGCCCTTGGAGGCGCACAGGCCGCAAAGCGGTAGCGTCCAAGGACACGACGGAGCAGTGGCCGAGTGGTCGAAGGCGCACGCCTGGAAAGTGTGTATACGGCAAAACCGTATCGAGGGTTCGAATCCCTCCTGCTCCGCCAGCTACCTTTGAAAAAACGCAAGATTTACCCCGGTCAGGGCTCGGTTTCCTGATCCGCTCCCCAAGCGGCGCTGCGCTTGGCCGCCGCCGCGCTGCGCCGGCTTATCTCTTGGGCCGACCTTTGGCACCACGCCGATCCCGCCCGCGGTTATCAACGATAGCTGTTTGAAGAAGCGGAACGAATAGCCTCGTATGTTAAAAATCGCTGATCGCCCGAGGTTTCAGCATGCGATCTGAAGTTCTTCAGTTGCAGATTGTCACTTGAGACACCCCATGTCACCCGAGCGACATCAGCGACCTGAGATATCGGCTATCCCTCGTTAAGTATTCCCATGATCGGCTCGCTGCTAGACCTCTTAAGGCTCCTTTATCTACTATCTTTGAGGCAGCCACAAATTGCTCATGAATCAACACTGTGCAGATACGTCCCGATCTCTGAGCCACCTGATTTTTGACATATCCTAAAGGGGGTATTGATTTCCGTCTTCGATACTTTGATGTTTTCCGCCTGAAGGCATCATCTCAGGAACTCTTAACCATGGAAAGTCTTGGTGTCTCGGTCGAGACTTTTGACGATAGTTCGGATGCTCTTTCAAATGAAATTCAAGCGCCTCGTGCTCGAATTGCCGCCTTTCCGGAGGGGCAGGCGCTTTTTGGGACAGAGCATCGATCGCCGCAGCCGGGCTTGTCGGAGTGCCGTAATGGCTCGAGAGGCGGTCAGCAAAGTTTCAACGCGCTGTTCCGTTCCTTGAGGTACGACGCTGGCCTCACACTTCAACAGGTTGCCGATGCTGTCGGAGTGTCGAAGCCGACGGTGTGGGCATGGGAGCACGGCAGGGCTAAGCCCAGCCGTGAAAAGGTGCATGCTATCGCCGAGGCGCTAGGGGTTGCGCCTGCCCGTCTGGCCTCTGCCGCCAAGAAACACGCACGGACCGATGTGGCTTCATTGGATTCCGGGGCCAACGGAAGTTATCGCGACGCGCTCATCTCCGAAGGACGGGCAATGATTGCCCAGGCCTATGAAGTTGCACCTTCCGCAGTCCGCATTTTTGTCGAGGTCGATGCGCTCTAATTCGCTCCCCCGTCATTTCCATTCAGAGTTTGTGACTGGCTTCACAAGATATTTGATGGATGAGAGGGTAGTAGCGTCTCTCTGAGCGTGCTCCGAGAGGCGCGGGTCGGCAGCCTCGGCGGCGTCCCTTTGTTGCAGCAAACCTGCTCCAGGTTCCTGCGGCGCTTGCGCGAATCCCTTGCCGGGCCGAACGATATTCGGATCTGTTCAGGGCGTGCCAAGCGCGGAAGACTGGTCCATGAAGAAAGCAACGCAAGGGCCAAAGGGAATGCGGCGGCGCGGGTTTTCCCGTCGCCGCCGCGTCTGGCCAACCCGAAGGCTCAGACTTGTCGCCAAATCGCCAGGTCAAATCACTGAAGACCGTTTGGCCGCAGCACCGCAAACCCGGAGAATGTCATGAGATTTTTCTGACCGCGTGCCCCCAACAGACGCTCAAGAAGGGCCTCGGGGGGGGCATGACTCAGTCGCCGCTCCTCCACTCCGCCTTGCCGGTGGCGACGATTGCGAACCGGACCGCTTCGGCGAGATTGCCTGCGGAAACTTCTTCGAGAACACGCAGTTTGATCGCGGCCAGATCACGGTCAATTGGCAGTCCGAGTTCGCTCAAAGCGCATTGGACAGCTCGCAGGAGGTCGATGGGATCAAGGGCTTCGGCCGATGCAAAGCCACCAGACGCGCGCAGCTCACCGTCGACCGTCAAACGTTCCACCGCAGGTTTCCGATAGGCACTTCTAGCGCGCGTGATCGGCGAGACTGTCATCATACGAAAAAAGCTCCGGCGACGAACGTGACCCTAGCCATGTGCTGAAGCTTGCCAATCTACCCGAAAGGGTGTGCTCTTTGCTGACTGGACGGCCCTGCGAGCCGCAATCGGCTGCCAATCGCCCGCTTGCGTCTGGACCGAGCAACAAAGGGGGCCGTTTTCTTCGCGATTGTATCGGTTGCACGCTAAGAATGCTCGGCTTTCGGCGCGCCTTATGGTCGTGTTGCCGAAGCGAAAAGAAAAAGGGGCCGCGACTGCATGTCGCGGCCCCTGGTTTCGATCACATCATGGGGGTGATGAAATCATCGTCAAGCGGACGGATGGGAAGCATCCCTCCACCCAGCACCGGGTAAGGTGCCAATTCGGCCAACATGGCAGGACCTTCAACGGCGCCCGGCTGCACGTGACCGGCATCAGCCGACGGCACGGCGCTTTGGCTTTCAACAACAGCCAGAGCATCGCTAAGGAGGCTGTCAAGCCCGCTGTCCTCAGCCAGGATGAAGTCGTCCATGTCGATCTGGCCTGTGTTCCTCAAAGTCATGCTTTGCGAACCGACCGAGATCAGCATGTCCTTGCCCGCCATGCCGAAGCTGACACTTTCCTCGAACGTGGCATCGGTAATCCCGAGAGCGGCGAGGTCGATGAGATCGACGCCGGCCTTGAAGTCGAGAACGATGTCATTGTCGCCGAAGACGAACGTGTCGCTGCCCTTGCCGCCGGTAAGGATGTCAGCACCCTCTCCGCCGTCGAGGTAATCGCGGCCAGACCCACCGATCAATAGATCGATGCCATCACCGCCGATCAGCGTGTCGTGGCCGCTCCCGCCGAAAAGCAGGTCATTACCGGCTTCGCCATCGAGGCGGTCATTCCCCTTCATGCCGGAGAGGACGTCATCGCCGGCATCGCCTAGCAGAACATCCGACCGCTTCGAGCCGGACAACTCGAGCGAGGGCAGTTCCTGGATCGGTTGCTCTTCAACCGGTGCCACGGGGGTATCGACCGCCGGGGGCAGGGTCTCTTCGACCGGAGCCACGGGGGTGTCGACCACCGGAGCGGGGGTCTCTTCAA
>NZ_ANFX01000040.1 GCF_000331285.1 Porphyrobacter sp. AAP82
ATGAGGGGTCCCTTTTAGACGCCGATCACCCCGCTAACGGGGTCCCTTTTGCACGCCGGTCCACACGTCAATGTTTCACGTGGAACATTTAGTGAACGAATTGCTCACGCGTCAAGCCAGCGCTTCCACGCGAACCACGCCATCACCGCCAGCCCGATCAACCCGCAAAAGGCAACCACGCCCCAGAACGCCCAGGGGTGATCGGCAAAGGGGATGCCGACGACATTCATCCCGAGCAGTCCGGTCACAAAGGTCAGTGGCAGGAAGATGAAGGCCGTCACCGCAATCGCGAGGCTGCGCTGGTCGATCATCTCGGCGCGCAGATCGGTGAGCTGTTCGTGGAGCAGCGCGGCACGCTCGCGCACCGCCTCCAGCTCTTCGGCCATGCGCGCGAAGCGGTCCGCCGCCTCGCGCAGGTGCAGGCGGTCATCCTTGCTGATCCAGTCGAATTCGAGCTGCGCCATCGCCGCCAGCGCATCGCGGTCGGGCGCGACGAAGCGCCGCAGCACGATCGCCTGCGAGCGGATGCGGGCGATCATGCGCCGCAGCTCGTAGATATTGCCGCCGTCGAGCATCCCCTCGCAATCGTCGAGCGCGTCGCCCAGCTCGGCGACCTGTGGATCGAGCTGCACCGAGATCGCCTGCGCCAGCGCGGAGACGAAATCGCCGCCGTCGGTGATCCGTCCGGCGCGCAAGGCGGCCTCGACCTTGCCCAGCGCGGCGAGGGGGTGGCGGCTGACCGAGGTGACGCGCCGGCCTTCCACCCACATGCGGATCGAGACCAGCCCGTCGGAATCCTGCATCGTATCTGCCGCAGTGCCCCGCAGATTGATGAGCGCAGCATCCTCCACCTCGTCGCAGCGCGGGCGGGTTTCGCTGGCCACCAGCGCGTTGGCGGCCAGCGGCGGGACATAGCCGGGCAGGTCCATGGTCTCGCCATGGCCAACCCCTTCGGCATGGAGCCAGACGAAACCCGGCCCGTCGAATTCGGCGACGTCGGCCGGGCCGATGGGCATGACGGCGCCATCCCGCACCATCAGGGCCTGGACAGTCAGCGGACGGGTGCGGGCATCCATGCCGCAGGCTTAGCCGCCCCTCCCCCTGCTCTGCAAGCGGGGGGCACGGGCGGGCGTGTCAGAAATACTTCGCGCTGGCGATGGCGGCACCTTCCGACAGAGCGGCAAGCTTGGCCCAGACGATTTCGGGATCGAGCGCATTGCTGCCCGCGTGCACCGAAAAGCCGCAATCGACCCCCAGCATGACGCGCTCCGCCCCCAGCAGATCGGCGTAGCGGCCAATGCGCTGGGCGATCAGTTCGGGGTGCTCGATATAGGGCGACTGCGGCTCGACCATGCCCGGGCACAGGATCTTGCCGTCGGGCAGGGGGTGCCTTTCGAAGAAGGCGAATTCGTGCGCGTGGCGCGGGTTCGCGCCTTCGAGCAGCACGGTCTGCGGCTTGGCGCTCCACACGATATCGGCAATCTCGTCCAGCGCCACATCGCAGTGGTGCGGGCCGGGGTAGTTGCCCCAGCACAGGTGCATGCGCAGCTGATCGGCGGGGATGTTCTTGACCGCGTGATTGAGCGCGGCGATGTTCATGCCGATGCGCTTGCGGAACTCCTCGGTGCTGAGGCCGGTGAACTGCACATGGCGGCCCATCGCCAGGTCGGGGCAATCGACCTGAAGGGTGATGCCAGCCGCCGCGATGGTCTCGTATTCGTGGCGCAGGCCCTCGGCGAGGGCAAAGACATACTCCTCGTCGCTGGCGTAGTACCGGTTGGGGAAGAACAGTGCGGTGACGCCGGGGCTGGCGGCGGACATAAAGGTCGCATGTCCGTTTGCGAGGCGCACGAGGCGCTCGGCGTCGATCCGGGGCGCTTCCATATCGATAACTTCGATGGGCGCGGTGCAGGCGGGCGCGGAACGCTTGGCGCGGCCCTTGTTGCCGAACACCTGCGCCTTGGCGCCGGGGAAGGCCTCGAGGTCGGCAAATTCGTACTGCCCCGCCTCGCCGCCGAAGCCCGACAGGCGGTGCTTGATGTAGGTGGCGTAGGACGGCTTGGACTGCTCGCCGTCATTGACAATCGAAACGCCCGCCTCGATCTGACGGCGGATGACATAGGCGGTCGCTTCGTCGACGGCCGCGTCGAAGGCCTCCTCCGACACGACCTCGCCGCCTTCGCGCGCGAAGACCAGATCGAGCAGTGCCTCGGGGCGCGGCAGGCTGCCGACGTGGGTGGTGAGGAAGCGGCTCATGACAGCTCCCCGCGCACGATGGCCGCGCCATCGGCCATCGCCTTCATCTTCCCGAAGGCGACCTCGCGCGGCAGGTATTTGAGCCCGCAATCGGGCGCGATCACCAGCCGTTCGGCAGCAATATGCGGCAGCGCACGGCGGATGCGCGCGGCGACATCCTCGGGGGTTTCGATATCATGCGTCGACAGGTCGAGCACGCCGAGGATGACCGTCTTGCCGGTCAGGCTTTCCAGCACGCTGCAATCGAGCTTGGACTGTGCGGTCTCGATCGAAATCTGCTGCACCGGCGATCCGGCCAGTTCGGGCAGGAAATTGTAGCCCTGCGGGCGCTCGTGGATGAGCGCAGCATAGCCGAAACAGATGTGCAGCGCGGTGCGCCCCTCGACCCCGTCGAACGCGGTCTCGAGCGCGGCGAGCCCGTATGCGCGCGCCTTTTCGGGCCGCGCCTGCATGTAGGGCTCGTCGATCTGGACGATATCGGCCCCGGCGGCGAACAGGTCCTTGATCTCGGCATTGACCGCGACCGCGTAATCCTGCGCCATCTCGGCTTCGTGCTTGTAGAAATCGTTCTGCGCCTGCTGAGCCATGGTGAACGGGCCGGGCACGGTGATCTTGATCATCCGGTCGGTATGCGCGCGCAGGAATTCGACATCGCGGGTTTCCACGGCATGCTTGCGCCGGATTTTCCCGGTGACGCGCGGGACCGGATTGGGCTCGCCGCTGCGATCGAGGGCGACGCCGGGATTGTCGAGATCGACCCCTTCGAGCGCGGTGGCAAAGCGGTTCGAGTAGCTTTCGCGCCGCATCTCGCCATCGGTGATGATGTCGAGCCCAGCGCGTTCCTGATCGCGGATCGCCAGCAGCGTGGCATCGTCGAAGGCTTCTTCGAGATAGGCCGGATCGACCCGCCACAGCTCGGTCGCGCGCACGCGGGGGGGGAAGCGGCCCTTCAGCTTTACTTTGTCGATCAGCCAGTCGGGTTGAGCGTAGGATCCCACGAGCGAGGTCGGTAGCAGCATTGGACTCTCTCCTTCGACAGGTTAACGAGGCCTCGCCGCGCAGGCGCGGAGAAAGGCGGAGACAGCCGCGTCGAAATCGGCCGGGTTGTCGGCATTGGCGAGGTGGCCTGCCTGGGCGATTTCCACGTGGCGGGCGCGGGGTGCGACCTCGCCGAGCGCGCGCGCGCAGGCGCGGCGCCAGGGGGTGTCGTGCTCGCCGGTCATGCTCAGCACGGGCATGGGAAGCATCCCCAGCACCTCGCGCGGCAGGCCCGGCGCCTCGCCCCCGCCCGCCACAAGGTCGCGCCCGGCGTAATCGGCGAGCATCGCGCCCGCCAGCCTTGCGGCCTCGGCACTATGCGTGCGCATCAGCGGGTGATGCGCCCATTCGGCGCGGAAGGCGGCGAGGTTGCCGGTGCGGGCCAGCGACCGGTAGCGCTCCAGATCGATCACTTCCTCGCGCGCCACCAGCGCGGGCAGCGGCGCGCCCGAGACCACCAGCGCGGTGAGCCGCGATCCGTAACGCCGCGCCACATCGAGCGCCACGACCGCCCCGCGCGACAGGCCGGCCAGCGCGAAGCGTTCGAAGCCGAGGAAATCGGCGATGGCGATGACATCCTCGGCCTCGCACGACAGATCGGGCGGCGCGCTGGCGCGCCCGCAGCCGCGTCGGTCGGGCATGACGAGGAAGTGCCCGCGTGCAAGCTCCCCCGAGACCTGCGGGCTCCACATGCGGTGATCGAGGGTCCAGCCGTGGAGCAGGATCAGCGGCGCGGCACCGGAATCGACGGCGCCCGCCATCCAGATCGGGAGCGTGCCGCCGTGGACAGCGACTTCGCCATACCACGGAGCGTCGGGTTCAGGGGTGCGCGCGGCTAGCATGTCGGCCCTACACGCACCCCTCGCCTGTCAGGCCGCTTCGGCGGCGCGGAACGGGTTGTTGTTGTGGTGATCGCCCGCCAGCCAGCGCTTCAATTCCGCATGGGCCGAGGCGCGACGTTCGGCATCGAGCGGCGCGGCGCGTTCGTCGTCATGGGTGAACTCGAGGATCATCCCGTTGGGATCGGTGACATAGAGCGAGCGGCAATAGCCGTGTTCGAGCACATAGGTCTGCGGCTCGACGATGCCGGCATCCGCGATCCGCTTGGCGAGCGCGGCCTGCCCTTCGGCATCGACGTGCAATGCGATGTGGATGAAGGGGCTCGCGGGGATATCGGGCCCGAATTCGGCCTGGTCCTCGGGATCGGCGAACTGGAAGAAGGCGAGCGCGCTGCCGTCAGCCAGCTCGAAGAACACGTGGCAATAGGTGCGCTCCTTGCCGAACAGTTCGTCCATCTCGCAATAGGTCGCCATCAGCGGGAAGCCGAGCACGTCTTCGTAGAAGGCGCGGGTGGCTTCGAGGTCCTTGGTCACATAGGCGGTGTGGTGAAGGCGGTTGGCCAGAATTTTGGTCATCGGCTTATCTCCCTGTCTGAATCAGGCCGCCAGCCTGGCGGCGATCTGCGCGACATGTGCCCCCTGGAAACGGGCCCCGGCAAGCTCGTTCTCGCTCGGCATGCGGCTTCCGTCGTTCCCCGCCAGCGTGCTCGCGCCATAGGGCGTGCCGCCGCTGATCTCGCCCATCTCGGCATTGCCCGCGAAGGTATAGGGCAGGCCGACGATCACCATGCCGTGGTGCAGCAGCGTGGTATGGAACGAAGTGATGGTGGTCTCCTGCCCGCCGTGCTGGCTGGCGGTCGAGACGAACACCGAGCCGATCTTGCCGACGAGCTTCTGCTGGAACCACAGCCCGCCGGTCTGGTCGAGGAAGTTGCGCATCTGCGCGGCCATATTGCCGAAACGGGTGGGGGTGCCGAAGATGATCGCATCGTAATCAGCCAGTTCATCCGGGGTCGCAATCGGAGCCTGTTGATCGAGCTTCATCCCGGCACCCTTGGCGACCTCATCGGACACCAACTCGGGAACGCGCTTCACGGTGACCGCGGTGCCGGCGACGCTGGCGGCGCCTTCGGCAACCGCAGCGGCCATCGCCTCGATATGGCCATAGCTCGAATAGTAGAGCACCAGCACCTTGGTCATCGCGAAACCTTTCAGAACTTGTAGCCGACCTCGAACCCGAAGCGCCGCGGACGGGCCCGGAACACGAAGCCGCCGGGGGAGAACTCGGCGTTGTAGATCTCGTTGAAGAGATTGCTCGCAAAGCCGGTGATCGACACGCCATTGGCCAGCGTGACCCCGGCGCGCACATCGACGATGTCGATGGGATCGCGCACGGTGGTGTTGAACGGCTCCCACCAGGTCTTGCCGGTGCGGCGGTAATCGACCCGCAGCAGGCCATCGACGCTGTCCGACAGGGGCCCGGCATACTGCGCGCCGAGGTTGATCGTGTAGCGCGAGATCTGCGGTGCCTCGTTGCCGATCACCGAGGCATCGGCGAAGTCCTTGATCTCGCTGTCGGTGTAGCCGAGCGCGGCATTGACATCGAGGTTGGGGACGATCTCGGCGCTCGCCTCGATCTCGAAGCCGTTGATCCGGGTCGCCGGGATATTGCCGAGGTTCTGGGTCGAGGACTGGGCGAGGAAGACGAAGAAGTAGGAGTTCTCCGACTTGGTCGTGTAGGCCGCGCCCGCGAGGCGGACCGGGCCAAGTTGCGCCTTGGCGCCGACTTCGAAGGTGTCGGCGGTTTCGGCCTGGAAGATGTCGCCCACCCCGACGATGTTGTTGTTCACCGCTTCCGCACCGACGCCGGTCTGGTTGAAGCCGCCCGAACGGAAGCCGCGCGAATAGCCGCCGTAAAGGGTGACATCGGGGCTCGGCTCGTAAGTGAGGGTGATCTTAGGCTGCCAGTCGTCGAAAATCGCGGTGCGCACCTCGCCGCTCTGCGCCTGGGGCACGCCAGGCACATTGGGCAGGAAGGCCGGCGGCGTGAGCGTGGTCTGGCGGCGGCGGTCGCGGTCATAGCGCAGCGACGCATCGACGCGGAATTCGGGGCTGAACTCGTAGCCCGCGTTGGCGAACAGCGCCCAGGCGAAGTTCTCCTGCCCGTCGGCGAGATAGGAGAACTGCGGGTTCAGCGGATTGGTCGAGGGCGAACGGAACACCGGGAAGACGCCGTTGCCGGTGTCGATCATGTTGCCGGTCGAGATGAAGCGGGTGGTGTCGATCAGATAACCGCCGACCATCCAGTTGAAGGCGCGGCCATCCTCGGGCGAGGCGAGGCGCACTTCCTGGCTGAACGCCTTGACGTTGAGATACTGGCTCTGGTTGAGATCGAAGCCGTTGCCCGGGCCGAACAGGAATTCGAACAGGTTGAAGAAGAAGCTGTCCGGGATCGGCTTGAAGTCGAAAGCGTCGCCGGTCAGCACTTCCTTCAGCGTGTCGTAGGACGACACCGAGGTGAACACGGCATTGTCGCCCGCATATTCGATCTTGAGAGCGACGTTGTAGATGTCGCGATCGTTCTGCCCGGGGTTGTTGACCTCGACATCGGCGATGTCGTTCACATCGGCGACGATGTTGTAGTAGAGCCCCTGGGTGCGCAGCTGGTTGACGCTGGCGCGCAGATCGAAGGTGAGCTGGTCGGTCGCCTCGATCAGCAGGTTGCCGCGCAAGCTGAAATCTTCGACCGGATCGGCCTTTTCGCCGAGGAAGACGTTGTCGATGAAGCCGTTGGTATCATACCACGATCCGGCGACGCGGAACTTGACGTTGTCGGCCAGCGGCCCGCTCACCCCGCCGCGCACATAGTAGCCGAACCCGTTGTCGACGCCGGCGGTGACGTTGCCGGAGAATTCGTCGGTCGGGGCCTTGGTGGTGATGATGATCGCGCCGCCGATGGCGTTGCGCCCGTAAAGGCCGCCCTGCGGGCCTTTGAGGACTTCGATCTGGGCGATGTCGAACAGGTCCTGGTTGAACTGCGCCGGGTTCACCTGCTGCACGCCGTCGACGATCACCGCCACCGAAGGCTCGGAATTGCGGTTCTGGGTGATGCCGCGGATGATGACGAAGGCGTTGCCCGCGTTCTGGGTCTCGATCAGGTTGACGTTGGGGGTCAGCGCGATGAAGTCGGCCGGGCGCTCGATCCCGGCGTTCGCGATCGCTTGCGAATCGAAGGCGGTGACCGCTGCCGGAGTATCCTGCAGCGTCTCGGTGCGGCGCAGCGAGGTGACGACGATCTCGCCTTCGGTTTCGGCCGCCGGCTCGGCGGCGGCGTCTTGCGCGGCCCAAGCGGGCGCGGCGGCGATCAGCGCTGCGGCCAGCGCGGTGGTGCTGACGGCGGTGCGGGTCATTTGCCCCCCTGTCGCGCGGTTCAGGCCCGGAAACGTCATAACTCTCTCCCCTGTATGCGCGCGAACGCGCCGCTCTTGTGGCGACCCCTCTCCTCGGATTGGCAATTATGAACTTCGCCATGCGAAGTCAACTTCGATATGCGAAATTCCGGCGCGGCTGTTGCCGCATGGACACGCTCAGGGGCGCAAGCTCGCCTCGAGTGCCGGCCAGCGCTTCAGGGCCGCCTCGATATCGCCCGCCGCGCGGCGCAGCAGGGGCAGGCGGGTGCGGACCAGCTCGTCCTGCGAGATGCGGGTGGTGGAGGTCGAACAGTTGACGCTGGCGATGACCCGCCTGTCGCGCCCGAACACCGGCACCGCGACCGAGACGATCCCGTAATCGAGTTCATCGAGCGCCGAATCGTAGCCCCGCTCAGCGATCAGTGCGAGCCGCTCGGCGAGCGCGGCCGCGTCGGTCACGGTGCGCTCGGTGAAGCGCTGGAACGGCGCCCGGGCGAGCAGCGCGGCGCGCTCGTGCTCGGGCAGGTTCGCCGCCAGCGCCTTGCCGAGCGAGGTGGCATGGAAGGGAAAGCGCGTGCCCACACCGGCGGCAACGCGGAACCGCCGGTCGGTCGAGACGTGGGCGACATAGAGGATGTTGGTGCCCGACATGACGGCGAGCGACGCGCTGTCGCCGGTCTGGTCGCGCAGGGATTGCAGCGGCGGCAGCACCACCTGCTCGATCTGCATCGAGGCGCTGAACGCCGAGCCGATCGTCAGCACTGCTGGGCGCAGCAGGAACTTGCGCTCGTGCTGGCCGATATAGCCCAGTTCCACCAGCGTGATGAGGCAGCGACGCGCCACGGCGGGCGGCAGCGCGGTCTTGGCGGCGACTTCCGAGAGGGTCATCTCGGGATGATCCTCGTCGAAGGCCTTGAGGACCCTCAGCCCGCGTTCGAGCGTCGAGAGGAATTCGGGGTCTTTCGAGGCCCCCTTGTCCTGCGGTTCAGCCCCTGCGGACCCCATGCACCGGCCTTTCGATGGAGCGGCGAACCGCCGCGTCGTCGGCCCCCAATAGGGGCGGCGCGGTGACGCTGTCCATCCGTGCGCCGTCGAAGGACACAGGGAAGCGGATGGTGCGGAAAGTCCCCTTCGGCCCGTCCGGATCGGCCACTTCCAGCCCGAGCACCTTGGCCTGCTCGGTCGCGAGCACTTCAGTGGTGTCGTAAACGGGCGAATTGGGCACTTCCAGACGGGTCAGCTCGGCGGTCCAGTGATCGCGCGGCTGGCTGGCGAAGATCGGGGCGAGGAAGGCGACGACATCCTCGTAATGCGCGATCCGCGCCTCGCGGCTTTCGAAAGCGGGCAGGCCCAGCATGTCAGGCTGGCCGACCGCGACCGCGAGATTCTCCCAGAACTTGGGCGGGGAGGACATGTGCAGCGCCAGCCACTTGCCGTCCGCGCACTGGAAGACGTAGCTCTGCGAGACATGCGGGCGCGAATATGGCCCCATGACCTGATCGGCAGACAGCAGGTGGGTGAAATCGTCGAGGTTGAAGTGGCACATCGCCTCGAACATCGAGGTCTCGACCACCCGGCCCCGCTGCGTCACGTGCCGCTCGTTCAACGCCGCAAGAATGCCCAGCGCGGTGTAGAAGCCGGTCATGGCATCGGCGATGGCCGGGCCGACGACGCGCGGGTGCTCGGGGTTGACCAGCAGCCTCAAGAAGCCGCTTGCCGCCTGCGCGACGGTATCGAAGGCAGGGCGGTCGCGCTCCGGGCCTTCCGCGCCGAAGCCCGAGATCGAAGCATAGACCAGCCGCGGGTTGATCCCCTGGAGCCGCGCCGCATCGACCTTGAGCCGGCCTGCCACGCCCGGCCGGAAGTTCTGGATGAACACGTCGGCATCCTCGACCAGCCGGTCGAGCACGGCGAGGTCTTCCGGGTTCTTGGGATCGATGGTGATCGAGCGCTTGCCGCGATTGTAGGTCTGGAAGTGCGGGCTGTAGAGTTCGCCCTTGAAGCTGCGGAACGGATCGCCCGTGCCCGGCTGTTCGACCTTGATGACATCAGCGCCCATGTCGGCGAGCAGCATGCCGGCGGCAGGGCCGGTGATGAAGGTGCCCATTTCGAGCACGGTAACGCCCGCGAGCGGCCTTGCTGTCATCGCTCTGATCCCATCTGCTTGCCTTGGTGTGGATGTGACACTATATTCTTCGCATACCGAAATCAACTTCGAATAACGAAAAGGCACGGACTCATGCGCATCGGCAAGCAGGATAACGCGGTCACTTCGATCTGCACCTCGGATGCGACCAGCATCACGGTGCGCGGGCGGGACCTGTGTAGCGAAGTGATCGGGCATGTCGACTTCACGAGCTATTTCTGGCTGCTGGTGACCGGCACCATGCCGAGCCCGCCACAGAAGGCGCTCGCCGATGCGGTGCTTTGCGCGATTGCCGAACATGGCCTGGTGCCGAGCGTCGTCGCCACCCGCATGACCTACGCCGCCGCGCCCGAGGCCTTCCACGGCGCGGTTGCCGCAGGGCTGCTGGGCTGCGGCAGCGTGGTGCTGGGGAGCGCGGAGGTCGCCGGCAAGTTCTATGCGCAGGTGGTCGCAGTTAGCGATGGCGGTGACGCCGCCGCCACCGCCATCGCCGCGATCAAGGCACTGCGCGCAGAGAAGAAGGCGATCCCCGGCTTCGGCCACCCCCAGCATTCGGGCGGCGATCCGCGCGCGCACCGCCTGCTGGCGCTGGCCAAGGAGCACGGCATGGAAGGCAAGCACATCGCCATGCTGCGCACCATCGAGGCCGTGCTTCCCGAGGCGATCGGCCGCAGCCTGCCGATCAACGTCAACGGCGCGATCCCCGCGGTGATGCTCGACGCGGGCTTCCCGCTCGCCGCGCTCAAGGGCATCTCGCTCCTCGCCCGCACCGCGAGCCTCATCGCCCACCTCCAGGAAGAGACCGAGCGGCCCATCGGCTTCATCATGTCGGGAGCCGCCGCCGAGCGGATCGGCTTCGACGACGGGAGCGAGCCTGCCGAGGCTTGATCCCGCGCCCCGCGCGCGTCACTGACAAGCGGGCAACACGGAGGACGGCATGCGCGCAAGACATCTGATCGCACTGGCGGCGGCGCTCGCAGCCGCGCCGGCGCTGGCCGAAGCGCCGCTCGCCCTTGCCGAGACCGAGGTCGCCGCCCCCGCGCTTCCCCCGATCCTTTCCCCGCGCGAGCGCGCGGCGCTCGAAAACCGCATCCTTGCCGAACGCCTCGACACGCTGGTCCCGCAGATCATGCGCGCCGAAGGGGTGGACCTGTGGGTGCTGGTCGCGCGCGAATATTTCGAGGAGCCGGTGGTCGCCACCATGCTCGATGCCGAGAACATGCACGCGCGGCGGCGGACCATCCTGGTTTTCCACGATCCGGGCGAGGACAAGCCGGTCGAGCGCCTGACGGTCAGCCGCTACGGCCTCGGCGGGCTGTTCGCGCCCGCCTGGGATCCGGACACGCAGCCCGACCAGTGGCAGGCGGTCGCGGAGATCATCGCCGCGCGTGACCCCAAGACAATCGCGATCAACTCCTCCGACCTCTCGCAATTCGCAGACGGGATGACGCTGAGCCAGTACGACAGGTTCATGAGCGCCCTGCCCCCGCCCTTGCACGAGCGCGTCACCAGTGGCGAGGGGCTGGCGATCCGCTGGCTCGAAACCCGCACGCCTTCCGAGATGGCGATTTATCCCACTGTCGTGCGCATCGCCCACGCCGTGATCGGCGAGGCCTTCTCGCGCAAGGTCATCACACCGGGCGTCACCACTGCCGAACAGGTGCAGTGGTGGTATCGCGACCGGCTGATGCAGCTTGGCCTTGATCCATGGTTCCACCCCTCGGTCGCGATCCAGCGGCAGGGGGCCGCGGGGATGATCGAAGGCGACAAGGTGATCCGGCCGGGCGATCTGCTGTGGACCGATTTCGGCATCACCTACCTGCGGCTCAACACCGATACCCAGCACCTCGCCTATGTGCTGAAGCCGGGCGAGACCGAGGCGCCGGCGGGCCTCACAGCCGGACTCGCGAACAGCAACCGGGTGCAGGATTTCCTGCGCGCCGCGTTCAAGCCCGGGCGCAGCGGCAACGAGGCGCTTGCCATCGCCCGCGCCGAAGCGATCGCGGCGGGGCTCGATCCTTCGATCTACACCCACCCGATCGGCCACCACGGCCATGGCGCGGGGCCGGCGATCGGCTTCTGGGACAACCAGAAGCCCGATCCGCGAGGGAGCGGCCCGATTCGGCCGAACACCGCCTGGTCGATCGAGCTCACCTCTTATGCCAAGGTGCCCGAATGGGGCGGCCAGCGCGTCGATTTCCGCACCGAGGAGGACGCCTTCTTCGATGGCGAGGCCGTGCGCTTCATCGATGGCCGGCAGACCACGATCACGCTGATCGCTTCGGATTAGCGGCTCGACGATCCGATCCCGCGCGCGCGGGTCTTGACGCGGTACACGTCGGACTGGGCAGTGATGTAGAGATCGGACAGGTCCGGGCCGCCCCAGGCGAGATTGGTCGCGCGTCTGGGCACGGCCATCCGTTCAAGCAGTGCGCGCTTGGCCGGGTCGACCACACAGATCCCGCCCGGGCAGGTCAAATACACAATCCCGTCGCTGTCCACGCGCACCCCGTCGACATTGCCGGAAAGCCCCTCCACCTTGAGGTCGATCACCTGCCGCTTGCCCGAGGCGCTGCCATCTGCGGCAATGTCATAGGCCCAAAGGGTCTGTGTCGCGGTATCGCCGACATAAAGCACCTTTTCATCGGGCGAGAGGGCAAGGCCGTTGGGGCGCGCCAGACCGTCATCGATCAGCGCCATGCGCCCGGTCTTCTCGTCGAGCGCAAACACCCCCGAGAAGCCTGTCTCGCTCTGTCGCTGGCCGAGGCCATAGGGCGGGTCGGTGAAGAAGATCATCCCGTCGCCGCGCACCACGACGTCGTTGGGGCTGTTGAGGTGCTTGCCCTCGAAGCTTTCGGCGATCACCTGCCGCCCGCTCTGCGGCGTCCAGCGGGTCAGCGCGCCGCTGCCGTGCTCGGCATTGAGAAGGCGGCCTGCGCGGTCGAAGGTATGGCCATTGGCGTTCATGCTGGGCGCATAGAGCACCGTCGGCGCGCCCGCGTCGGTGGTGTAGGCGTAGACCGTGTTGCCCGGGATATCGCTGAAGATCAGCCGCACCCCATCCCACGCCGGGCCTTCGGTGAAGGTGTAGCCGGTGGCGACCAGTTCCATCGTGCCCTCGACGAGGCGCGGCTCGGCGACCACCAGCGTGCCCTGTGCGCTCGCTCCGGCACTCACTGCCGCGCTGTCCTGCGCTGCGGCGCCCCCCGCCACCAGCGCGAGCACCGCGCCGCCGATTGCCATCCATGCTCTTGCCATCGCCTGCCTCTTCGCTCGCCTCGTCTTGCTGCGACAGTGCCCTGCCGCGCAGGCCGATGCCAGCACTTTTGAGGGGAGGCGCGAGGGTTGCAAGCAACCTCCTCGGGGGGCATTGGGAGCGCAGACAGGAGACCCCCGCAATGCGTCAGATCGACCACTTCATCGTCGGCGGCTCGCCCGCTCCGGCCCGCAAGCACAGCGTCTGGAATCCCTCGACCGGCGAGGTCCAGGCCGAGGTCGCGCTGGGCGATGCGGCACTGCTCGCCCGCGCGGTGGAAACCGCCAGGCGCGTCCAGCCCGGCTGGGCGGCCACCAATCCGCAGCGCCGTGCCCGGGTCATGTTCGCCTTCAAGGAACTGGTCGAGGCGAACATGCAGAGCCTCGCCGAAATGCTCTCATCCGAACACGGCAAGACCGTCCCCGACGCGCGCGGCGATGTGCAGCGCGGCCTTGAAGTGATCGAATATGCCTGCGGCCTGCCGCAGATCATGAAGGGCGAATACACCCACGGCGCAGGGCCTGGGATCGATGTCTATTCGATGCGCCAGCCGCTCGGCATCGGCGCAGGCATCACCCCGTTCAATTTCCCGGCGATGATCCCGATGTGGATGTTCGGCATGGCCTGCGCAGCGGGCAATGCCTTCATCCTCAAGCCTTCCGAGCGTGACCCTTCCGTGCCGGTGCGGCTTGCCGAACTGTTCCTCGAAGCGGGCGCGCCCGAGGGGCTGCTCCAGGTCGTCCACGGCGACAAGGAGATGGTCGACGCGATCATCGACCACCCCGATATCGCCGCGATCAGCTTTGTGGGCTCATCGGATATCGCGCAATATATCTACGCGCGCGGCTCGGCCAACAACAAGCGCGTGCAGGCATTCGGCGGGGCAAAGAACCACGGGATCGTGCTGCCTGACGCCGACCTCGACCAGGTCGTCACCGACCTCACGGGCGCGGCCTTCGGCTCGGCGGGAGAGCGCTGCATGGCGCTGCCCGTGGTGGTGCCGGTGGGCGAGGAGACGGCCGAGCGGCTCAAGGAGAAGCTCCTGAAGTCGATCGCTGCCTTGCGCATCGGGGTCTCGAATGACCCCGAGGCGGACTATGGCCCGGTCGTCACCCCCGAGCACAAGGCGCGGATCGAGCAGTGGATCACCACGGCGGAGCAGGAAGGCGCGCAGATCGTCGTCGACGGGCGCGGCTTCACGCTTCAAGGCCACGAACAGGGCTTCTTCGTCGGCCCGACGCTGATCGACCACGTCACCCCGCAAATGAAATCCTATCAGGAGGAAATCTTCGGCCCCGTGCTCCAGATCGTGCGCGCGCGTGATTTTGAAGAGGCGGTGCGCCTGCCGTCCGAGCACCAGTATGGCAACGGCGTCGCGATCTTCACCCGCAACGGCCACGCCGCGCGCGAGTTTGCGGCGCGGGTGAACGTGGGCATGGTCGGGATCAACGTGCCGATCCCGGTCCCGGTCGCCTATCACTCCTTCGGCGGGTGGAAGCGTTCGGGCTTCGGCGACATTGACCAGTATGGCGTGGAAGGCCTCAGGTTCTGGACCAAGAACAAGAAGATCACCCAGCGCTGGCCGGATGGTTCGCAAGACGGATCGAACGCCTTCGTCATCCCGACGATGGGGTGATCGGCAGTGCGGGCGTTCCTGTTGATGGTGTGGGCGGCGGCGCTGGCGCTGGCCGCCCCGACGCTTGCACAAGACAAGCGCATTGCGCTCACCTTCGATGATGTGCCGCGTGGGGCAGGCGCGTTCTTCACGCCGGATGATCGCACCACGCGCCTGATCGCGGCTCTGCGCGAGGCGGGCGTTCGCCAAGCCGCGTTCTTCGTCACCACCGCCAATCTGGACACCCCCGACGGCGCGGGCGGCGAGGCGCGGATCGCCGCCTATGCCGCCGCCGGGCATGTCATCGCCAACCACAGCCATTCGCACTGGCACCTCGACCAGACCGGGGCCGAGGCCTACCTCGCCGACCTCGACCGCGCAGCCGCATGGCTGAGGGGGCGCTCCGGCTACCGGGCGTGGTTCCGCTACCCCTTCCTCGACGAGGGCGGGCGCGATGCGGCCAAGCGTGACGCGCTGCGGGCGGGCCTTGTCGCCCGCGGGCTCAGGAACGGCTATGTCACTGCCGACGGATCGGACTGGCATCTCGAACAGCTGACCGTCGAGGCCGCGCGCGCCGGCACGGCAATGGACATGGCGGCGCTCAGGAAGCTCTACCTGCAATCGCAGATGAGCGGCATCGCCTATCACGATGCCCTTGCTCAGGCCACACTCGGCCGCTCGCCGCCGCACGTGATGCTGCTCCACGAGACCGATCTTGCCGCGCTGTTCATCGCCGATCTGGTCGCCGAACTGAACAGGGATGGCTGGACGATCATCACCGCGGATGAGGCCTATGCCGATGCCGAGCTCGCCGCCGCGATGCCGGTCGTCCCGCACACCTCGGGCACGCTTACCGGCATGATGGCGTGGGAACGCGGTATCCAGCCGCCGATCGTGCCGCTACGGATGAACGCCGAGATGATGAGCTGGCTGTTCGCGCGTGATGTGCTGGCGCCGTCGGCGCCGCAGGTCTGACAGCCATCGCGGCGCGCGCGCCGAAACGATCCCCGCTTGGCTAACCGCGCGCTTTGCGGCTAAGGGCGCAGCTCCTATGGTTGTCCCGCCCTGCCCCTTCCGCACGCCCGGGCCCTCCGCTGAATGAAGCAGGTCTTTGCCAACATGGGCTGGCTGCTCGGCGGGCGCGGGTTCAACGCAGGTCTGAGCCTCCTCTACCTCGCCATCGCCGCGCGCACGCTGGGCACCGACGGCTTCGGCTACATGGCGCTGATCATCGCGCTGGGGCAGGCGATCACCGGCTTTTCGAGCTTCCAGACCTGGCAGTTCATCGTCCGCTGGGGCGCGGACCCGGACAACCCCGGCGTCGATATCGCCCGCGCGCGCGAGGCAACCGGGTTTGCCGTCGCGCTCGACCTCTTGTCCTTCGCGGGCGGGACAATCGCCTCGGCGGTGCTGGTGCTGACCGCGCCCTTGTGGCTCGATGTGCCGCGCGATCTCTTGTGGCTGACCTTCTGGTACTGCGTGATATCGGTGGCGACGATCCGCACGACGCCGACCGGCATCCTGCGGCTCCATTCCGAATACGGCAAGGCGACCTGGGCCGAAGCGGTGCAACCGGTGATCCGCGCGGCCGGCGCCGGGCTGGCATGGGGGCTGATGCCCGACGTGACCGGCTTCATCCTCGCCTTCGCGGCCTCCGAAGTCGGCACGGCGCTGGCGCTGTGGTGGGTCGCGGTACGGGTGCAGCCAGTGAGCCTTGCCTCGGTCAGCCTCAAGGCGATCCCGGCGCGTTACGATGGCGTGTGGCGCTTCGTCGTCTCGACCAACCTGTCGAGCAGCCTTGCGGTCGCAGGCAAGCAGGTGATGGTCCTCTTGGTAGGCACCTTCGGCGGCGCCTATCTTGCCGGCGGTTTCCGCATCGCCAACCAGCTGGGCGTGGCGCTGATCGCGCTCGCGCAGACCATCTCCAAGGCGATCCTGCCCGAGCTGGTGCAATCGCGAAGCGGCGCGGTCGAGATCGCGCGGCGCATGGCCAATATCGCCGCAATTGCCGGGGTGACGGCGGTGGTGACCGCGATCCTGTTCGGGCGCGAGGGGCTGGCGCTGATCGCGGGCGAACAGTTCACCGGCTTCTACTGGGCGATGATCATCCTCAGCATTGCAGGCGCGGTCGAGCTGGTCGGGGCGAGCCTCGAATCGCTGCTGATCTCGGCAGGCAAGGCGCACATCGCCTTCCTCGTGCGGCTGGTGCCGACGATCCTTGCGCTGCTGTTTCTGGAAGCGGCCATCGACTGGAAGGGCGCGCAGGGGGCCGGCTTTGCGGTGCTGGGATCAAGCCTGCTCGCAGTGGTCGGCTTCTATGTGGCGATCGTGAACCTCAAGCAGTTCCGGCTGGTCGTGGAGCCCGATGCTGAAGGGACGGACAAGGCTCCGCCGGCCCGCTAACCTGGCTCCCCTCCCTTGAGGGAGGGGTCGGGGGTGGGGCGAGGCCGCTCGCGTGGGAGCCCCCACCCCCGCCCCCTCCCCAAGGGGAGGGGGAGAATTGAGTCACCCCTCGAACGCCAGCTTCGGCTTCCGCGCCGCGCCGGTCTCATCGAGCCTGCGCCGCGGTGAGTAGTAGGGCGCCTGCTTCAGCGCCTCGTCGCCTTCGAGCGCACGCTCCACGACGCCGCGGAAGGCGGCGATGAACTGGTCGATCGCGGCCTTGCTCTCGGTCTCGGTCGGTTCGACCAGCATCGCACCGTGGACCACCAGCGGGAAATAGACCGTCATCGGGTGATAGCCCTCGTCGATCAGCCCCTTGGCCACATCGAGCGTCGAGAGGCCGTTGGTGAAGTCCTTGTCGCCGAACAGCGCCTCGTGCATGCACGGACCGCTCGCCCCGAAGGGGGCGTGGAGGATGTCCTCCATGCTGCGCAAGATGTAATTGGCATTGAGCACCGCATCCTCGGCGACCTGCTTCAACCCGTCGGCACCGTGGCTGAGGATATAGGTCAGCGCGCGGGTGAACATGCCCATCTGGCCGTGGAAGGCGGTCATGCGGCCGAAGGCCTCGGTGTGGCCGAATTCCGCGGCGCTTTCTTCCTCGACCAGATGCACGACGCCGTTGCCGTCACGCGCCGTGAAAGGCATCGGCCCGAACGGCGCAAGCGCTTCGGACAGCACCACCGGCCCCGAACCCGGCCCGCCGCCGCCATGCGGGGTGGAAAAGGTCTTGTGGAGGTTGATGTGCATCGCATCGACACCGAGGTCGCCCGGTCGCACCTTGCCGACGATCGCGTTGAAGTTGGCCCCGTCGCAATAGACGAAGCCGCCCGCCGCGTGGACCGCATCGGCCATCTCGCGGAAGTCGCGCTCGAACAGGCCGCAGGTGTTGGGGTTGGTGATCATCACCGCCGCGACATCGGGTCCGAGCCGGGCCTTCAGCGCCGCGACATCGACGCGGCCTTCGGGGGTGGCCGGAATGTCCTCGACGCGGAAGCCGGCGAATGCGGCGGTGGCGGGGTTGGTGCCGTGGGCGCTTTCGGGCACCAGCACCACATCACGCGTATCGCCGCGCGCTTCCAGGGCGGCGCGGATGCACAGCATCCCGCACAGCTCGCCATGCGCGCCCGCCTTGGGGCTCATCGCCACGCCGTGCATGCCGGTCAGCGTGATCAGCCAATGCGCGAGCTCATTCATCACCTCGAGCGCGCCCTGCACCGTGGAGACCGGCTGGAGCGGGTGGATGTCGGCAAAGCCCGGCAGCCGCGCCATCTTTTCGTTGAGGCGCGGGTTGTGCTTCATCGTGCAGCTGCCGAGCGGGAAGAAGCCCAAGTCGATCCCGTAGTTCTGGCGGCTCAAACGGGTGTAGTGGCGCACCGTCTCGGGCTCGGTCAGGCCGACGAGGCCGATCGCTTCGCTGCGGGCAAGGCCGCCGAGGCGGGTGGGTGCTTGCGGGTCGATCCCGGGCAGATCGACCCCGGTCACATCGGCGCGGCCGATCTCGAACAGCAGCGGTTCTTCGAGCATCAGCCCGCGGTTGCCGGTGCTGGTGACGGGGCCGCCGAGAAAGCCGCTTTCGGCGATCTGCATCTCGGGCTTCCAGCCGCTCTTGTTGGGGGCGTTCATTGCGCGGTCTCCTTGATGGCGGCTTCAAGCTCTGTGGCGAGCCGTTCGATATCTTCCTCGGTGGTGGTCTCGGTCACGGCGACGAGCAGCGCGTGTTCGAGGGCCGCGACCCCAGGGTAGAGCCGCCCGAGCGAAACCCCGCCAAGCACGCCGCGGTCGGCGAGGTCACGGATGATTTTACGCGCGGGCTTGCCGCCGAGCATCAGGGTGAACTCGTTGAAGAAGCCGTTGTTGAGCACCTCGACGCCGGGCACCTTGGCAAGGCGTTCCGCGGCAAGGCAGGCGAGGCGGTGGTTCTCGGCCGCAAGCTGGCGCAAGCCCTTCTCGCCCAGCAGCGTCATGTGGACAGTGAAGGCGAGCGCGCAGAGCCCCGAATTGGTGCAGATGTTGCTCGTCGCCTTCTCGCGGCGGATGTGCTGTTCGCGGGTCGAGAGGGTGAGCACGAAGCCGCGCTTGCCTTCCGCGTCGGTGGTCTCGCCGCACAGGCGGCCCGGCATCTGGCGCACATGCTTGGGATCGCGCACCGCGAAGAGGCCGAGGTAGGGCCCGCCGAATTGCAGGCCGACGCCCAGCGATTGCCCCTCGCCCACCACGATGTCCGCGCCCATCTCGCCGGGCGACTTGATCGCGCCCAGCGCCACCGGCTCGGTGTTGACCACCACCAGCAGCGCGCCCTTGGCGTGGGCGGCCTCGGCGACAGGCGTGAGGTCGGCGATGCGCCCCAGGATGTCGGGATATTGCACCACGACGCAGGCGGTCTCCTCGTCGATCCGCCCGATCAGGCCGGTCAGTTCGGGGTCGGAGGTGATCGAGGGCAGCGCGTCGGCGATCTCGTCACCGGTGAAGTGCGCTATGGTCTTCACAACTTGCGCATAATGCGGGTGGAGCGCGCCCGAGAGCACCGCGCGCTTCCTTTTGGTGACGCGGGTCGCCATCGCGACGGCCTCCCCGCACGCGGTCGAGCCGTCGTAGAGCGAGGCGTTCGCCACCGCGCAGCCATAGAGCCGCGCGACCTGCGTCTGGAACTCGAACAGCATCTGGAGCGTGCCCTGCGCGATCTCGGGCTGGTAGGGCGTGTAGGCGGTCAGGAACTCGCCGCGCTGGATGATGGTATCGACGCTCGCCGGCACGTGATGCCGGTATGCGCCCGCGCCGAGGAAGAACGGCGCCTCGCCCGCCACCAGGTTCTTCGCCGCGAGCTTCTTCATGTGGCGTTCGACCGCCATTTCGCTGGCATGCATGGGAAGCCCGTGGATCGGGCCGTCAAGCCGGGCGACTTCGGGCACGTCGACGAACAGGTCGTCGATATGCGAAGCGCCGATTTTCGCCAGCATCGCCTGCCGGTCGCTATCGGTGAGGGGAAGGTAGCGCATGGGAGAGGGGTTTCCGTGGCTTGGGGTGGGAGGGACAGTCAGGCGCCGAGCAGCGCAAGATCGGAAAAGGTCGCGGCAAAGCGCGCGGGGCCGGTGTGCGAGGTGCGCATCCACGGCGCGAGCCAGATGCGAAATCCCGCGGCGCGCACGCGGTGGCAGAAGGCGTAATCGTCGGACAGCATGTGGCCGGTCCCAGGGTCGATCAGCGGCTGGAACAGCGCCGAGAGCGTCTCGCCCACCAGCCCGCTTTCGCGGTCCCTCGCATCGGCGGCATAGACCAGCTCGGGATGGCGCGCGGCCAGCGTCTCGATCACGTCGCGGCGGATCACCATCAGCCCCGTGCCGGTGTGCTTCAGTTCGATCGGCTGGTCGACCGCGAAGCTCGCCCCCGGTTCGAGCACTTCGAGCGGGAAGAGGCCCGAGAACCTCTCGAGCGCGGAAGGGTTGTCCTGCCCGAGGCCTTTGGCCGCCGCCGAGGCAACCAGCCGCCAGTTGATCGCGCGCTTGGGATAGGGCGCGCCGACCACCGCGAGGCGATCATCGCCCGCCATCCGCGCGGCCAGGCCGAGCAGTTCCTCGGGCACGAAGCCGACATCGCCGTCGATGAACACAAGGTGCGTCGCGTCCGATTTGAGGAAGGCGGCGGCGAGCACGTTGCGCGCGCGGTCGATCACCGGATTGTTGCTGAGCCAGGCGAAGGCACAGGGCACCCCCGCCCGCTCGGCCGCGCCCGTCAGGCCCACCACGCTGCGCAGATAGTCGCCCTCGGCCCCGCCATAGAGCGGGGTGGCGACCAGCAGGCGCAGCGGCGCGGAGGGCGGGCTTTGGCTCACAGGTCCTCGACGAAGGCCTTGTACGCGTCCTCGTCCATGAGCTTGTCGAGCTCGGCGGGCGCGGCGATGGTCATCCTGAAGAACCAGCCGGCATCCTCGGGCGAGGAGTTGACGAGCGAGGGGTCCTCTTCGAGCGCAGCGTTGGTCTCGGTGACTTCGCCGGTGATCGGGGCGTAGACATCGGAGGCGGCCTTGACGCTTTCGACCACGGCCGCGTCCTTGCCTTGCTCGATCATCGCGCCGACTTCGGGCAGTTCGACGAACACGATGTCGCCCAGCTGGCCCTGCGCATATTCGGTGATGCCGACGGTCGCGACGTCATCCTCGACATCGATCCATTCGTGTTCGTCAGTGTAGTAACGCGGCATGGCTTAGCTCCCTCGGTGGTAGCGGTGGGGGACGAAAGGTGTGGGGCTGACGGTGGCGGCGAGGCGCTTGCCCCTGACCTCCACCTCGATTTGCGTGCCGATGGCGGCGTGGTCGCTGGAGACATAGGCCATCGCGATGGGCGCGCCGAGCGTGGGCGAGAAGCCGCCGGAGGTGACGGTGCCGATCTTCTCGGAACCGGCGAAGACTTCGGCACCCTCGCGGGCAGGCAGGCGGCCTTCGAGCTTGAGGCCGACCCACTTGCGGGCCGTGCCCTCGGCGATCTCGCGGTTGATCCGCTCGGCGCCCGGGTAGCCGCCTTCCGTGCGGCGGCGCTTGTTGATGCCGAAGGTGAGGCCGGCTTCGATCGGGCTGGTCTCGGGCGAAATGTCATGGCCGTAGAGCGGCAGGCCGGCTTCGAGCCGCAGCGAATCGCGCGCGCCGAGGCCGATGGGCTTCACTTCCGGTTCGGCGCAAAGCAGGTCGGCCACTTCGGCGGCGGCTTCGGCAGGGAGCGAGATCTCGAACCCGTCCTCGCCGGTGTAGCCTGCCCGCGCGATGGTCACATCATGGCCCGCCAGCTTGAACTGCCCGAACTTCATGAAGGTCAGCGCGGACAGCGGGTATTCGCCGGTTGCATGGCGGGCGAGCGCGTCGGCGGCCTTGGGGCCCTGAAGCGCGAGCAGCGCGCGCTCGTCGAGGTAGTTCATGGTGATGTCGTCGGGCAGGGCTTCCCGCAGCGTGCCCATGTCGTCCCACTTGGTCGCGCCGTTGACCACCAGATAGAGCGCCTCGGGCCAGCGCGAGACCATCAGGTCATCGAGCACCCCGCCGTTCTCGTCAAGGAGCAGCGAATAGCGCTGCTGGCCGAGCTTGAGGGTCGCAAGGTCGATCGGCAGCACCGCTTCGACCGCCGCGTCGAGATCGGGGCCGGACAGGACCAACTGCCCCATGTGCGACACGTCGAACAGGCCCGCATTCTCGCGGGTCCAGTTGTGTTCGGCGACGATCCCTTCGTACTGGATTGGCATCTCGTAGCCCGCGAAGGGCACCATCCGCGCACCCCGCGCGCGGTGCCACGCATCGAGCGGCAGCGGCTCCAGCGCGATCTCTTCGAGATGGTCTTCGGTATCGTGGTCGCTCACTTGAGGATTCCCCGGCAGGATACGGCAGTCCGGCAGCGCAAGCGCGCCGCCACGTAACTGCCCCCTCTGTCGGGTGACCTGAGAGCTTCGGCGGGCCGCGCGAGCGCAGCCAGCCTCCCCTTCGGTGGCCCCTGCCTTGCGGCGGGAGCGCTTTCCAGAGTGTCACGCAGCCGAGCGGTCCGGTGGCCTGAGAGTTTCCGGGGCGGTTGCTCCTTCGGCGCCTCTGCCCTTCGAGAAGGGCATCGGGCTCTCCCGCTCGCCTGCCCGCGCCAGAATCGCTCCTGAGCGCGGAAGACCCCGCAGCGATGGGCGAAATGCTGCACCGCGTCAATCGGCGAGGCGCGCCTTTGCGGTGTGGAAAACGCATTTGCGCCGACATGCGCGGCTGAATAGACACGCAGGCACGATGAACACCACCGAAGTCTATCTGATCGCGCTGACGATCATCTTCGCCGCCCCGTGGCTCGTGTGGCGCGTGCTCGACACCGAACACTGGATGCCGCTGGCGGTCGTCCAGATCGTCGGCGGCATTCTGCTCGGCCCGGGCGTGCTCGGCGCGGTCTCTCCCGACTACTACGCCTTCGTCTTCAAGCCCGAGGTGATCGGCGCCCTCAATGGCGTCGCGTGGTGGGCCGTCATGCTGTTCGTGTGGGTCGCAGGGCTCGAGCTCGACCTCAATCTGGCCTGGGAGCGCCGCGCCGAGAGCGGGGTGACCGCAGCCTGCGCATTGCTCTTCCCGATGGCGCTGGGCTCGATCGCGGCGACGATCCTGCTGGCGAGCGGGCCGGGCTGGATGGGCCCCAAGGGATCGACCTGGCAGATCGTGGTCGGCATCGGCATGGCCTGCGCGGTCACCGCCCTCCCCATCCTCGCGCTGCTGATGGAGAAGCTCGGCATCCTGCGCGAACCGCTCGGCCAGCGCATCCTGCGCTATGCCAGCCTTGACGATGTCGCGATCTGGGGCGTGCTGGCGCTGATCCTGCTCGACTTCGATCGCATCGAGCGGCAGGGCATCTTCCTCGCCGGCTTCGCGCTTGCCGCCTTCGGGATCCGCAAGCTGATGGTCCGCCTCAAGGAGGACGACCGCTGGTATGTCGGCCTGATCTGGCTGGCCATCGCCGGCTTCGGGGCGGACTGGTCGGGCCTGCACTACATGGTCGGCGCCTTCCTTGCCGGCGTGGTGCTCGATGCCGGGTGGTTCGGCCACGCGGCGATGGACCGCTTCCGCAACACCGTGCTGCTCACCATCATGCCGGTGTTCTTCCTTTCGACCGGCCTCAGGACCCAGTGGGACGTCGGCGGGCTCGCCGTGTTCGGTGCCGCCGCGTTGCTGCTCGCGGCTTCGGTCAGCGGCAAGCTGCTCGGCATCCGCATCGCCGGCAAGCTGCTCGGCTGGCGACCGGGCGAGGCGAGCATCATCGGCTGGCTGCTCCAGACCAAGGCGCTGATCGAGATCATCTTCGCCAACGTCCTGCTCGACAAGGGCATCATCTCAAACGCGGCCTTCACCGCGCTCTTGCTGATGGCCGTCACCAGCACGATGCTGACCGTGCCGATGGTGGCCCCGCGGCTGCGCAAGGTCGGCGAGGCGCTGAAGGCGCAGGCCTGAGCGCGTCTCCATCGGGCGCCTGCGCGCCTGTAGGAGACACATGAGACACTGTCCTGGGACGGATTTCCTCCGCCCCCGCACCGGCCATCCGGGCTGCGAAAAAGAGGCGGGCGAGCGGGGTCATGGGCGCGATCCTGCGCCCTTGGCGGCGAGTAGGAAAGCCCCCTCCCGCGCCGCCTTACTTCCCCGCCAATTCCAACGCCCGCGCCATCAGCGCCTGTTCGCGCGGCGTGAAGCCGCCGGTGTCCTCGCCGCCCGCCGGGGGCGGGACCTGGGTGGTGAAATAGACAAAGCCGCTGTCGCCCTTGGGATCGAGCCACAGGCCCGATTGGAGACCGTATGCCTCGCCCGAATGGCCGATGCGCGGGATGCCGTCCCCCAGCAGCCGGTCGCCCTCGCATGCGAGCAAGGGGTGCTCGATCAGCTGGAAATGCAGGCCATAGGTGCAGAAAAAGGCGGTCTGGGCGGTCGGCTGCATCGCCCAGCCCATACGCTGCACCGTCTCGGGGCGCAGGAACGGCCCGTCGTCATCCAGCCGGTAGAGCGCCTGCCCGATCTTCGCCAGGTCCATCATTCCGATCCTGACGCCCCCCTGCGGCGAGAAGATCGAGGCATTGGTGCCGGGCACGTAATTGTCGAGATCGCACGCGTGCTCCTCGGCCACCGGGATCGTGCAATGCGGCGGCAGGTCGCCCGCACCGTCCTTCGCCACCTCGCCGGTATGCCGGTAAAGCGTCACCGCGCGGGCCGTCATGTCCGGGCCGCAACCGATCCAGTTGAGGCAGGCCTGCACGCCCAAAGGCTTGAACACCAGCCGTTCGGCAAGCCGGTCGAACCGCTCGCCGCTCGCCGCTTCGAGCACGGTCGCCACCAGCGGCGCGCCGAGGTTGGAATAGCGGAACGCCTGTGGATCGGGCCCGCGCAGGGGATCGTTGCGCCCGCCCGGCCGCACGCCTTCGCGCCACGATGCGGGATCGGCGAATTTCGCCTCAAGGCTCTCGCCCAGCGGGATGATGTACTCCGCCGAAGCCGAAAGCCCGGCGCGGTGCGACATCAGCTGCGCGAGCGTCACCGGGGTGTCGGGATAGAAGGGCGAGCGCAGCTGCCACCCGAGATAGTCCGAGACATCGCGGCCCAAATCGACCTTGCCCTCGTCCACCAGCCTGAGCGCGGCGAGCGCCATGACGAGCTTGGAGATGCTCGCGATCCGCACCGGATCATTGGCTTCGAGCTTGCGGCCGGTTTGCATGTCCGCCAGCCCTTCGACGATCAGCGGGCGGATGCTCTCGCGGTCGAAGGCGACCACCACCGCCGCGGGCGGCGGGGGCGCGGTGACCTCGGCAGCCGCGGGGGCGGCGATGAACGCGAGGGCAGCGAGAAGGCGGCGGAACATGCCGCGCATCATCGCCGCGCCGCGCCTCGCGTCAATCGAGATTCGGCCTCAGCCAGCGCTCGGCCGTCGCCAGATCGACCCCGCGGCGCTGCGCATAGTCTTCCACCTGATCGGGCCCGACGCGGGCGACGCCGAAATATTCGGCCTGGCCGTGGCCGAAGTAGAACCCGCTCACCGCCGCAGTCGGCCACATGGCGAAGCTTTCGGTCAGCGTCAGGCCGACATTGGCAGGCGCGTCGAGCAGGTCGAACAGGATCGGCTTAAGCGAATGATCGGGGCAGGCCGGATAGCCCGGCGCCGGGCGGATGCCGCGATACTGCTCGCGGATCAGCGCGGCATTGTCGAGCTGTTCGCCGGCCGCATAGCCCCACAAGGTGGTGCGCACATGCTGGTGGAGCGCCTCGGCGAAGGCTTCCGCGAAACGGTCGGCCAGCGCCTTCAGGAGGATGTCGGAGAAATCGTCCTTGTCGGCAAGGAAGCGCGCGGAATGCTCATCGATCCCGTGAATGCCGACCGCAAAGCCGCCGATCCAGTCGCCGCTCGGATCGATGAAGTCGGCAAGGCACATGTTGGCCCGCCCCCCGTCTTTCTTGGCGCGCGATTTCTTGACCTGCTGGCGCAGCATCGGGAGACGCGTGCCATTGTCGAGCACCACATCGTCCCCGTCGCGCCCGCAAGGCCACAGGCCGGCAACGCCGCGCGCGGTCAGCCACTTTTCGGCGATGATCTGATCGAGCATCGCATTGGCATCGGCGAACAGCTGGGTCGCGGTCTCGCCCACCACCGCGTCGGTGAGGATCGCGGGGTAATTGCCGTGGAGTTCCCAGGCGCGGAAGAACGGGGTCCAGTCGATGAACCTGCGCAGATGCTCGAGGCTCCAGTCGTCGAAGACGTGGAGGCCCGGCCGGGCAGGGGCATCGGGCTTTTCGGACGGGTCGATGACGAAGCCATTGGCGCGCGCTTCTGCCAGCGGGAGCAGCTCGCTGGTGGTCCGCCCCGCACGCGCATCGCGCACCGCGATGTATTCGTCCTCGACCTCGGCAACATATTCGTCGCGCTGGGTATCGGAAAGGAGCTTGGAGGCCACCCCCACCGCGCGGCTCGCGTCGAGCACGTGGATCACCGGGCCTTCATAGGCCGGGTCGATCTTCAATGCGGTGTGCACCTTGGAGGTGGTCGCCCCGCCGATCAGCAGCGGCATGGTCATGCCGGCGCGCTGCATTTCCTCGGCGACCGTGACCATCTCGTCCAATGAGGGGGTGATGAGGCCGGAGAGGCCGATCATGTCGACCTTGTTGTCATTGGCCGATTGCAGGATCGTCGGCCAGGGCACCATCACGCCCAGATCGATCACCTCGTAGCCGTTGCACTGGAGCACGACGCCGACGATGTTCTTGCCGATGTCATGGACGTCGCCCTTGACGGTGGCCATGATGATCTTGCCCTTGGCCTTGCGCTCGGCCTCGGGGAGGAGGTCCTTCTCGGCCTCGATGAAGGGGATGAGGTGGGCGACCGCCTTCTTCATGACGCGCGCGGACTTCACCACCTGCGGCAGGAACATCTTGCCCGATCCGAACAGGTCGCCGACGACGTTCATGCCGTCCATCAGCGGGCCTTCGATGACTTCGATGGGGCGAGTGGCGTGCTGGCGGGCTTCCTCGGTATCCTCGACGACATAGGCGTCGATGCCCTTGACAAGGGCATGTTCGAGCCGCTTTTCGACCGCCCAGCCGCGCCATTCCTCGGCGGCCTTCTCGTCGGCGACCGACTTGCCCTTGAAGCTTTCGGCCAGCGTGATGAGGCGTTCGGTGGCGTCGGGATCGCGGTTGAGGATCACGTCCTCGCAGGCATCACGAAGCGCCGGGTCAATCTGGTCGTAGACGTCCAATTGCCCCGCATTGACGATCGCCATGTCGAGCCCGGCGGGGATCGCGTGATACAGGAACACCGAATGCATCGCGCGGCGCACCGGCTCGTTTCCGCGGAAGGAGAAGGAGAGGTTGGACAGCCCGCCCGAGTAATGCGCGTGGGGGCACAGCGCGCGCAGGTCCTTCACCGCCTCGATGAAATCGACGCCGTAATTGTTGTGCTCCTCGATCCCGGTCGCGACCGCGAAGATATTGGGATCGAAGATGATGTCTTCGGGCGGGAAGCCGATCCCGACCAGCAGGTCGTAGGCGCGCTTGCAGATCTGGGTCTTGCGCTCCCTGGTGTCGGCCTGGCCGGTCTCGTCGAAGGCCATGACGACCACCGCCGCGCCGTAATCCATGCAGATGCGGGCGTGCTGGAGGAAGGCTTCCTCGCCCTCCTTCATGCTGATCGAATTGACGATCGGCTTGCCGCTGACGCACTTCAGGCCCGCCTCGATCACCTCGAACTTCGAGCTGTCGATCATCACCGGCACCCGGGCGATGTCGGGCTCGGCGGCGATCAGCTTGAGGAACGTCGTCATCGCGTGGACCGCATCGAGCAGGCCCTCGTCCATGTTGACGTCGATCACCTGCGCGCCGTTTTCGACCTGCTGGCGCGCGACTTCCACGGCCGCAGCGTAATCGCCCGCCATGATGAGCTTCTTGAACGCCGCCGATCCGGTGACGTTGGTGCGCTCGCCGATATTGATGAAGCGGGAGGAGGAGGGTTGGGTCACGTGGGTTCTCTCGGGAGGGTCATCAGGCGGCGATAAAGGCCTCGAGGCCCGCCAGCTTCATCGCCGGTTCGGGCGCGGGCACCGTGCGCGGCGCGCTGTTCGCCACCGCCTTGGCAATCGCGGCGATGTGGGCGGGCGAGGAGCCGCAGCACCCGCCGAGGATGTTGACCTGGCCGTGATCGGCCCAGTCCCTGACCAGCCCGGCGGTGGTGTCCGGCAGCTCGTCATATTCGCCCAGCTCGTTGGGGAGCCCTGCATTGGGATAGATCATCAGCAGCGTGTCGGCGATCTGCGAGAGCACCTTGACATGCGGGCGCAGCTGCTCGGCGCCGAAGCTGCAATTCAAACCGATGGTGACGGGCTTGGCGTGCCGCACCGCATACCAGAACGCCTCGACCGTATGCCCGGAGAGATTGCGGCCCGACAGGTCGGTCAGCGTCATCGAGATCATCACCGGCACCGCGCGGCCCAGCTCGCGCTCGAGCTGCTTGACCGCCATGATCCCGGCCTTCGCGTTCAAGGTATCGAACACGGTCTCGATCAGGATGAAGTCCACGCCCCCTTCCACCAGCGCGCGCGCCTGTTCGAGATAGACGTCGACCAGAAAGTCGAAGGTGATCTCGCGGTAGCCCGGGTCCTCGACATCGGGGCTCAGGGACAGGGTCTTGTTGGTCGGCCCGATCGCCCCGGCAACGAAGCGCGGGCGGCCATCCTTCGCCGCATATTCATCCGCCAGCGCGCGGGCGAGCCTGCCGCTGGCCACATTGATCTCGCGCACCAGATCTTCGGCGGCGTAATCGGCCTGGCTGATGCGGTTGGCCGAGAAGGTGTTGGTGCTCACCACATCGGACCCCGCCTCGAAATAGGCGCGGGTGATGTCGCTCAGCACATCGGGACGCGTCAGGGCGAGGATGTCGTTATTGCCCTTCTGGTCGGCAGGAAGGCCGAGGGTGCCCGCATAGTCTTCCTCGGTCAGCTTGCGCAGCTGGATCTGCGTTCCGAAAGCGCCGTCGAAGATCAGCACGCGGTCCTGCGCGGCGGCGAGGAGCTGTTCGCGCTTGCTCATGCATTGTCTCCGACGGGGCGCTTTCCAAGCATGTGGCAGATCGCATAGGCGAGCTCGGGGCGATTGAGGGTGTAGAAGTGGAAATCCCGCACCCCGCCCGCATAGAGGCGGCGGCACAGTTCGGCCGCGACCGTGGCGGCAACCAGCTGGCGCGCGGCGGGCTTTTCGTCGAGGCCTTCGAACAGGCCGTCCATCCACGCCGGGATCGCCGCCCCGCAGGCGCCGGCGAACTTCCTCGCCTGCGCGACATTGGTGACGGGGAGGATGCCCGGCAGGATCGGCGCGTCGATCCCGGCAGCGCAGCAGGCGTCGCGGAAGCGGAAGAAGGTTTCGGGCGAGAAGAAGAACTGGCTGATCGCGCGGGTCGCGCCGGCGTCAAGCTTGCGCTTCAGATTGTCGATATCGTCCTGCGGCGAATGCGCGTCGGGGTGCGTCTCGGGATATGCGGCAACGCTGATCTCGAACGGGGCGATCGCCTTGAGGCCCGCGACAAGATCGGCCGCGCCGGTAAAGCCTTCGGGGTGCGGAGTGAACGGCGCGCCGGGTTCGCCCGCATCGCCGCGCAGCGCCACGATATGCCGCACGCCCGCTTCCCAGTATTGTTCGGCAACCTCGCGGATTTCGGCCTTGCTCGCCGCGACGCAGGTGAGATGCGCGGCCGCCGGCAGCTTCGCTTCGCCGATGATCCGTGCTACCGTGGCATGGGTGCGCTCGCGCGTCGATCCGCCCGCTCCATAGGTGACCGACACGAAGCTCGGCCCCAAGGGCTTCAGCTGCGTCACCGCATCCCACAGCTGCTCTTCCATCTTCTCGCTCTTGGGCGGGAAGAATTCGAAGCTGACCGCGACATCGCCCGGCAGGCCGGAAAACAGCGGCGTATCGGTGGCGGTGCGGTATTCGTGGAGCTGGCTGAGGGTCGGGGTCATTGCGCGGTTTCCAGAGCGGGGGATTTTGCGGTTGCAGCGGCGGCACGGCGCTTGGCCGTCCAGATCTTGACGACCAGCGCCCCGCCTTCGAGCGCCCTTGGCGCGGCAGCGGCGAAGCCTGCGGCCTTGAGCAGCTCGGCCATCTGGCGGTCCGAAAAGCCAAGCCGCACATGCTGGTGGCGGGTGCGCAGCTCTTCGTGATCGTGGCTGGCGAAATCGACGATGGCGATCCGCCCGCCGCCGCGCAGCACGCGCGCGGCTTCGGCAAGCGCGGGGGCGGGATCGGGGGCGAAGTGCAGCACCTGGTGGAGGATGACCGTGTCGAAACTGGCGGCAGGAAACGGCAGGTCGGCAAAATCGCCCTGCACCAGTTCGACGCGGCTGGCGGGCAGGTGCTGGAGCTTGGCGCGCGCGACGCGCAGCATTTCGAGGTTCTTGTCGAGCGCCACCACCCGTTCGGCCCGCTCTGCGAAGAGTTCCGCGATGCGGCCCGTGCCGGTGCCGATGTCGAGGAGGGCACCCAGCGGCGCATCGGCGAGCGCCTCAGCAAGGCGGGTCTCGACCTCGGCATCGGCGCTGTGGAGCGCGCGCAGTTCGTCCCATTCCCCGGCGTGGCGGGCGAAATAGGTCTCGGCCGCCGCCTCGCGCGCATCGCGGATCGCGGCGAGCTTCTTGCGGTCGGCCTCGCACAGGGCGGCAAAGGCGGGTTCATGCGTCTCGGCGAGCGCGAGGAGTGCCTGCACCGCCTCGATCACGGCGGAGCCCGATTCGCTCTGGCGCAGGAACACCCAGCTGCCTTCGCGGCGGCGCTCGGCAAGGCCCGCATCGCACAGGATGCCGACATGGCGCGAGACACGCGGCTGGCTCTGGCCGAGCACCTGCGCGAGTTCGCCGACGGCCAGTTCCATCGCGCCGAGCAGCCGGGCGATGCGCAGCCGGGTCGGATCGCCCAGCGCCTTGAAGATGTCCTCGATCAGCATGTTGACCGAGAGCATATAAAGATATTTTTATATGTGTAAATCGTCTACGGGAGCGTGGAGCGCAAAAATCGCGCGCCGCGCCCGCAGGATGCGCCGCCTAGTCGATCGGGATCGGCGCCGCCCCGCCCACCGCGCGGAAGTTTTCGGCGCGGGCGGGCAGATCGGCCTCGGCATTGTAGCGCGCGATGGCATCGTCGATCATCGGCCCCGACTCGTGCCTGGCGACTGCAACCAGGCACCCGCCGAAGCCCGCGCCCGTCAGCCGCACCCCGCCCGCATCCCCGATCGCCTCGGCGACCATCTGCGCGAGCCGGTCGATCGGCGGCAGCGAAACGTCGAAATCCTCCGACAGCGAGAGGTGCGCCTCGCGCATCACCTGCGCAAGCTGCGCCGTATCGCCGCGCGCGAGCGCGACGCCGACGGGCTCGACCCGGTCAAGCTCGCTCACCACATGGCGGGCGCGGCGGAACAGGGTGTGATCGAGATCGGGCTCGGCGAGCAGCAGCTTGCCAAAGTCGAGATCGCGCAGGGCCTTCACGCCGAAGTGCTGCGCCACCGCCTCGCATTCCGCGCGGCGCTGGTTGAAGGCGCTTTCGGTGAGGCTGCGCCTGAGGCCGGTGTCGATGACGGTGATGGCGAGGCTCTTGTGGATCGGCACGGCCATGTGTTCAAGGCTGCGGCAATCGAGCAGCAATGCGTGATCGGCCTGCGCGGCGGCGGCGGCCATCTGGTCCATGATCCCGCAGGCGCAGCCGACGAAGTCGTTTTCGGCAAGCTGTGCGATCTTGGCGAGCATCGCAGGCGCAAGGTCGAGGCCCGAATACTCCGAGCACGCCAGCGCCACCGCGACGCCGAAAGCTGCCGAGGAGGAGAGCCCCGCGCCGATCGGCACGTCGCCCGCAATGGCGATGCGCATCGGCCGCACCCGGTGGCCATAGCGGCCCAGCCCCTGCACCACCCCGCGCACATGGTTCTGCCAGTTGTTGTCGCCCGGGCGGATCGGGGCGACCAGATCGAACCTGTCGCGCGCGCTTGCCATTTCGCCCATGTCGAGCGCGACCGCCTCGAACAGCTTGTCCTTGGTCTGCGGGGATGGAGGCCCGGCGGCGACAATCGTCTCGCGGTCGATCGCGCAGGGCAGGACGAAGCCGTCATTGTAGTCGACATGCTCGCCGATCAGGTTGACGCGGCCGGGCGCGGCATAGAAGCGCGTCGGCTCGACCCCGTAGGCAAGCCGGAAGCCCTGCCGGGCGCGGGCGATCAGTCGGTCGCGGCGATCCATGGTGTCTGTGTGACCCTATCCTTGGTTAGGCGCGGTAATGCACCAAGCCGCTGACAGAACGCAACATCTCTGCCGCGCGTTCGGGGGTGAGATCGCGCTGCGGCTCGGCGAGCATCTCGTAGCCGACCATGAATTTGCGCACCGAGGCCGAGCGCAGCAGCGGCGGGTAGAAGTGCGCGTGGAGCTGCCAGTGATCCTGCGCCCCCTCCCCGCCGAAGGGCGCGCCGTGCCACCCCATCGAATAGGGAAAGCTGGTCTGGAACAGGTTGTCATAGCGGGTGGTGAGCGCCTTGAGGATGCCTGCGAGGCTGGCGCGCTGGCTGCCGGTCAGATCGGGCATCCGCTGCACCGCAAAGCGCGGCAGCAGCAGCGTCTCGAACGGCCAGGCGGCCCAGAAGGGGACGATGGCGAGCCATTCGTGGTTGCTCTCGACCACGCGCTCGCCTGCGGCTTCGCGCTGCGCCAGGTCGAGCAGCAGCGGGCGGCCATGCTGGCTGAGGTAGTCGCGCTGGCGGGCGTCCTCGGTGGCGATCTCCTGCGGCAGGTGCGCGGTTGCCCAGATCTGGCCGTGGGGATGGGGGTTCGAACACCCCATCATCGCGCCCTTGTTTTCGAACACCTGCACATGCTGGAAGCGCTGGCCGAGCTCGGCGGTCTGGTCCGCCCATGTGCCAATGACGCTGCGCAATTGCTCATCGCGCAACAGCGGGAGCGACTTGCCGTGATCGGGAGAAAAGCAGATGACCCGGCACACCCCTGCCGATGCCTGCGCGCGCAGCAGCGGATCATCGCCGGCATCGCCCGCCTCGCTGTCCGCGAGCGCGGGGAAATCATTGTCGAAGACATGGACGCCCGCGTAATCCGGGTTCGCCTCGCCGCCCACCCGCGCGTTGCCGGGGCACAGGTAGCAGCCCGCGTCATAGGCGGGCGGGAGCGGATCGGGCGCGGTCACCTCGCCCTGCCACGGCCGGCCCATGCGCTGCGGCGAGACCTGCACCCAGCCGCCGGTCAGCGGATTGAAACGCCGGTGGGGGCGGGCGGGATCGAGGTTCACCCGAACACCTCCTCCTCTTCGGGCCGCCTTGCCAACCCGGCAAACACCTCGCGCGGGGCGAACCTTGCGCGGCCGCCCAATGCGAAGCGGTTGAAGGCGAGCGCGGCGATCACGCTCGTCGCCAGCGTCACCACCATGAAGTCGATATAGTGCAGCCTGATCGCGCCCGCCGGCTCGGCGATAAAGCTGAACATGGCGTAGAGCGCGAAGCCCCACACCACCCCGACAATCGCCGCGCGGCTTTCGACCCCGGTGAACAGCAGCCCGACGATAAAGGCCGAAAGGATCGGCATCGAACTGAGGCCGTTCAACTGCTGGAGCAGGTTGATGATGCTCTTGGCATTGTCGAACACCGGCACCAGCGCGACCGCGGCCACCGTCAGCACCAGGGTCACGATCCCCGACAGGCGCCAGTGGTTCTCGACCTTGCCGACGAACTTCTCGTGGAAATCGACCGCATAGAGCCCGACCGCCGCATTCATCACCGCTGCCGTGTGCGCAATCACCGCAGCAGCGATGGCAGCGGCGAAGACGCCCGAGAGCCACGGCGGCAGCACCTCGCCAACCAGCCTGCCATAGGCCGCATCGTCAATATCGCCGAACAACTGGAAGGCGACCACGCCGGGGATCACGACGATTGCCGGGATGATGCAGATACGCACCACCGCTGCGGCCAGCACGCCCTTCTGCGCCTCCTTCACCGAAGGGGCGGCCATGGCCTTCTGGGTGATCGGCTGGTTGGTCGACCAATAGTAGATCTGGATAAAGATCATGCCGGTGAACAGGGTGTGGAAC
The DNA here is from genome assembly GCF_000331285.1 of Porphyrobacter sp. AAP82. Classification (GTDB taxonomy): domain Bacteria; phylum Pseudomonadota; class Alphaproteobacteria; order Sphingomonadales; family Sphingomonadaceae; genus Erythrobacter. The sequence goes on from NZ_ANFX01000040.1 coordinate 34,098, forward strand.
GGGATCGGGCTGTCGGCGGCGCCCACCATCGTCAAACGCTCGGGCGGAACGCCGCGCGCGATGTCCCAATCGACCGCATTCAAGGCGAGGATCACCACCAGCACCGCGATGGCGAGCACGCCGATCCCGGAATAGGTCTCCATCACCGCCACCGCCCGAAGCCCGCCCGCCATGGTATAGGCCGCCGCGATCACCCCGAGAAGCGCCGCCAGCACCAGCAGCGGGTAATCGATCCCCGCGGTCTTCAGGAACAGCGCTCCCGAATAGAGCCCGGCAGGCAGGTAGATCAGCACCATCCCGAACAGGAACAACGCCGACACCAGCGTCCTGATGCCGCCCCCGCCATAGCGCTGTTCGAGAAGCTCGGTCACGGTCGTGACCCTGGCGCGGTAATAGATCGGCACAAACACATAGGCGAGGATCAAGAGGCCCACGAAGCCGCTGATCTCCCACCAGGCGAGCAGCAGCATCTGGTTGCCGTTCATGCCCACCAGCTGATCGGTCGAAAGGTTGGTCAAGGTGATCGCGCCCGCGACGAACAGCCAATTGAGCTTGCCGCCCGCAAGGTAGACGTCCTTCCTCGACCCGTCGTGCCCCTCGCGCCGCAGCGTCAGCCATGTGGCGAGCGCGATCGCCAGCGTCAGGCCGAGGCACACGGCGATCTGCGTGGGGTCTCCCCCCGTGGTTGCTGGTGCCATCTGCGCGCTTTCCCCTCTGGTTTTGCGCGGTTACAGCGCAATGGCGGGCCAGCGGCAAGCCCGCGCGCGCCGGTCATCACCGGCGCGGGCGAGACGGGAGAGGGTAGCCAGTGGAATTCGTAAGGCTCGACGGCGAGCGGCTGACGCTGGTGTTCGCGCTGGAGGTGGGCGGCGGAGCGGACCTCGTCTACCTCGGCGCGCGCCTGCCCGCGGGCGAGGATCTCGCCATGATCGCCGCCGCCACCGCGCACGGTCGGCACGAGAGCCAGCCCGATGTGCCGCCGGTTCCGGGGCTTCTGCCGGAGGGCAAGGCGGGGTGGAGCGGCACGCCTGCGGTGCGGCTGAGCGAAAGGCACGAGGATACCTGCTTTCTGTGCGCTACCGATTTCCGCCTCGCCGCCTGGGAGCACTATCCTACCGAACTGGTCCTCACCTTCTACGATGAAATGCTCGGGGTCGATATCGAGCAGAACTGGTGGCTCGGCCCATCGGGCATGATCTGCACCGAGGCGTCGATCAACAACGGCGGCGGGCGCAGGCTGGTGCTCGATCGGCTGAGCGCGCTCGCGCTGCCCTTGCCCCGTCGCTTCACCCACCTCACCAGCTTTAGCGGACGCTGGGCGGGGGAAATGCGCGAGGCTACCCGCCCGATCGCGCCCGAAGGTTTCGCGCGCACCTCGGTCGCCGGCAAGCCGGGATTTGCGGGGGGCAACTGGCTGATCTTCGAAGACCCCGCGTCGGGCGAGGTGCTGGGCGCGCATCTCGCATGGAGCGGCGATCACGACACCCGGATCGACCCCGACATGGTGGGCAGCGCCGATGGCCGCGCGGTGCTCCAGATGGGCGCGAGCTGGGACGGGGGCGAGGTCGATCTAGCGCACGAGGGTGGCTACCGCACGCCGGTGGCGATGGTGGCGCTGGCGGCCGACCGCTCCGCCCTCGCGCAAGTGTTCCACACCCACGCCCGCGCCATTCTCCCGAACCGCGAGGCGTGGCCCCCGCGCAAGGTCCACCTCAATTCGTGGGAGGCGCTGGGCTTCAACCTCTCCGAAGCGGGGCTGATGCGCCTTGCCGAGGATGCCGCCGCCCTCGGCATCGAGCGCTTCGTGCTCGACGATGGCTGGTTCGGCGGGCGGCGTGACGACACCACAAGCCTCGGCGACTGGTTCGTCTCGCCCGATATCTTCCCGAACGGTCTCGGCCCGTTGATCGCGCGCGTCCACGAACTCGGCATGGATTTCGGCCTGTGGGTGGAGCCGGAGATGGTCTCGCCCGACAGCGACCTTTACCGCGCCCACCCCGACTGGTGCCTGCACACCGAAGGCCGCGAGCGTCCGACGATGCGCGGCCAGCTGGCGCTCGACATGGCGCGCGCGGAGGTGCGCGATTATCTGTTCGAACGCCTCGACGCGCTGCTGCGCGAGCACGCCATCGCTTACCTCAAGTGGGATCACAACCGCGACCTCTTCCCCTCGGGCCCCGGGCAGACCGAGGGTTTCTATGCCCTCCTCGATGCCTTGCGCGCCGCCCATCCGCAGGTCGAGATCGAGAGCTGTTCGAGCGGCGGGGGGCGGATCGATTACGGCACACTCTCCCGCTGCACCCGCGTTTGGCCCTCCGACAACAACGACGCCATCGAGCGCCTGCGGATCATTCCCGCGTGGAGCCAGTTCCTGCCGCTGGAAGTGCTCGGCAGCCATGTCGGCCCCTCGCCCAATCCGATCACTGGCAGGCGGCTGGCGATGGACTTCCGCGCCAAGGTGGCGATGTTCGGGCACATGGGGGTCGAGGCCGATCCTGCGCGCATGACCGACAAGGAGCGCGAATGCCTTGGCCAGCACATCGCGCTCTACAAGGCGTGGCGCTCGGTGCTGCATGCGGGCGATTTGCACCGTCTTGCCCACCCCGATCCTGAGGTGACCGCGATGATGGTGGTCCACGAAGGCAAGGCCCTTGCCCTCGCCGCGCAGACCGCCTTCTCGCCGGTGTTCGATGCCGCGCCCTTGCGCCTCGCTGGGCTGGAGCCGGACGCCCGCTACCGCGTCACCCTGCCCGAACCCTGGCCGCCGAGAGCGCAGCACTACCTCGCCGCGCCGGAGCGGTGGCGCGGGGACCTGACCCTCTCGGGCACCGCGCTGATGACGCAGGGCCTTGCGCTGCCCCTCACCCACCCCGAAACCGCGTGGCTGATCGCGCTGGAGAGGCTCCCCGAATGAAACTCGGCTGCTGTTACTACCCCGAACACTGGCCCGAGGCGATGTGGGCCGATGATGCGCGGCGCATGCGGGAGATGGGCCTTGCCCTCGTGCGGATCGGCGAATTCGCGTGGAGCCGCCTTGAGCCCGAGCCGGGGCATTACGACTGGGGCTGGCTCGACCGCGCGATCGACACGCTCCACGCGGCGGGCCTCGAGGTGATCCTCGGCACGCCGACCGCGACCCCGCCCAAGTGGCTGGTCGACACGATGCCCGACATGGTCGCCATCGACGAGAAGGGCCGCCCGTGCGGCTTCGGCTCGCGGCGCCACTACTGCTTCAGCCACGAGGGCTATCGCGCCGAAGCCGCAAGGATCGTCACCGCGCTGGCGGAACGCTACGGGCGGCACCCCGCGCTCCACATGTGGCAGACCGACAACGAATATGGCTGCCACGATACCGTGCTGAGCTTTTCGGACGCCGCCGCCTCGGCCTTCCGGGGGTGGTGCGCTGCCCGTTATGGCACGGTGGAGGCCCTCAACGCGGCGTGGGGCAACGTGTTCTGGAGCATGGAATACAGGAGCTTCGCCGAGATCGATCCGCCCCACCTCACCGTCACCGAGGCGAACCCCGCGCACTGGCTCGATTACCGCCGCTTCGCCTCGGACCAGGTGGCGAGCTTCAACCGCGAGCAGGTCGATATCCTGCGGCGGCTCTCGCCCGGCACCCCCGTCACCCACAACTTCATGGGCTTCTTCACCGAGTTCGATCACCACGCCGTGGGCCGCGACATCGACGTGGCGACGTGGGATTCCTATCCGCTCGGCTTCCTTGAGCAATTCTGGTTCTCGGGCGAAGAGAAGGCCGCCTATTTCCGCCAGGGCCATCCCGATATCGCCGCCTTCCACCATGACCTCTACCGGGGATGCTCGCCCAAGGAATCCGGCTCGCGCTGGGGGGTGATGGAGCAGCAGCCGGGGCCGGTGAACTGGGCGCGCTTCAACCCCGCGCCGCTGCCGGGGATGGTGGCGCTGTGGACCCTCGAGGCAGCCGCGCACGGGGCCGAGCTTACCAGCTACTTCCGCTGGCGGCAGGCGCCGTTCGCGCAGGAGCAGATGCACGCCGGCCTCCTGCGCCCCGACAGCACCGAGGCCGAAGCCGCAGGCGAGGCGCGCGCGGCAGCGGCGGTGCTGGCCGGGATTGGTCCGCAGACGACCGGGCAGGCCCCGGTCGCGCTGGTATTCTCCTACGAGGCGGCGTGGACCATCGGCATCCAGCCGCAAGGGCAGAACTTCCGCTATCTCGAGCTGGCGTTCGAATGGTATCAGGCGCTGCGGGTGCGCGGGCTCGATGTCGACATCCTTGCGCCCGACGCCGATCTGTCGGGCTACCGCATGGTGCTGGTGCCGACGCTGCCAATCATCCCGGCGGGCTTCGCGGACAAGCTCGCGGCGCTCGATTGCCCGGTGCTCCTGGGGCCAAGGTCGGGCAGCAAGACGGAGAGCTTCTGCATCCCCGAAGGCCTCGCGCCGGGCGATCTCAAGCGAGCGATCCCGCTCACCGTCACCCGCGTCGAATCCCTGCGTGACGGTATCGCCGAGGCGGCAGAGGGCTTCACCGTCACCCGCTGGCGCGAGGATGTGGCGTCGGGCCTCGCCCCCGAGCTGTCCGACAAAGCGGGGCGCGGGGTGGTCTATGCCCATGGCCATGTGCGCTACTGCGCGATCTGGCCCGACCGTGCCCTGCTGCGGCGGCTTGTCGAGCGGATGGCAGGCAAGGCGGGCGTGCCGCTGCTCGACCTTCCCGAAGGTATCCGCATCCGGCGCACGGCTGCCCACGCCTTCACCTTCAACTATGCCGCCGAATCGGTCTTCGTGCCGCACCTCGGCGAGACCCTCGGCCCCGCCAGCTGGCACATCGCCCCGCGCTAGGCTTCCGCGAGCAACCGCCGGTAGTGATCCGCCAGCGTCTCGCGCCCGTATTCGGGGGTGAGATCAGCGGAATATTCGCCGCTCGCCGGGTCGAGCACCAGCATGCTCTCGGTCGCGTAATAGCGCGCGATGCGGGCGTATTCGGCCTTCTCGGCGAACCAGGGCGAGAACGGCGCGCCCAGGGCAAGCACCTTCTCGGCCCATGTGAACATCGCAGGGCTGACCGAACGGAAGCGTGGCTCCCGGCCCGCCGCCGCGAAAAGCAATTCCCCCGCATCGCGCAAGCTCAGCGCAGGCCCGGGGCCGCCGATGGGGAACACCTTGCCCAGCGCTCCGGGATTGCCGATGCACGAGGCGATGAAGCACGCCAGGTCATCGTCGCTGATCGGCTTGCAGCGGGTGAGGTTGCCGTCGCCGAAGATCAGGAACGGCTTGCCCGCCTTGACGCGCTTCACCTGCCCCGAGAGCGACTTGAAGAAGGCGGTCGGCCGGATGATCGTGTAGCCGATCCCGCTGGCTTGCAATTCAGCCTCGAAACGCAGCTTGGCGTGCTGGAACGCCAGCAAGGGCTTCTGCACGCAGATCGCCGAGAGCAGGATGAACTGCGCGACGCCCGCCTCGCGCGCCGCCGCGAGCAGCGTGGCATTCGCCCCGTAATCCACCGCCAGCGCATCCCCCGGCGCGCCCGAACGCGAGGCGATGCAGGAGATTACGACATCGATCCGGTCGTCCCTGATGCCGTCTGCCAGCGCGTCCGGCTCGATGAAAGCGCCGCGCGGGAGAGCGGCAACGTCATGCCCCTCCCCCTCCAGCCTTCGCAGCACCGCCGCGCCGATCGTTCCGCTCGCCCCGGCGAGGGCAATGCGGCGCGGGTGTTCGGAAAGCTCGGTCATCGCCCCACCCTTAGCGCGCCCCCTGCCCAAGCGCAAAAGTGCGAGTTGCCGCCCGCCCCTCCCCCCGCCAGCCTGTCAGCCAAGCGCTCGGGGAGAGGCGCCGCCGATGCAGGACCCTTACATCTACGTCGTGATCGTCAGCGCGCTGGCGCTGCTTGCCTATTATTTCACGCTGCTGAAGGCGGGGCTTGCGCGGGTGAAGTTCAAGGTGCCCGCGCCCTCGCACGAGGGGCCGGAGGAATATGTCCGCCATGTCCGCGCGCATCACAACACGCTCGAACACCTCGTGCTGTTCCTGCCCGGCATGTGGCTGTTCGCCTATGCGGTGAGCCCGCTATGGGCCGCTGCCATCGGCATCGTCTGGCCGCCGATGCGGGTGCTCTATGCGCTGGGCTATCACAAGGCGGCCGAAAAGCGACTGATCCCGCTCTACATCTCGATGCCGCCGATCTATATCTTCGTGCTCGGCTCGGCTGTAGGCGGGATCGTGAAACTGGCGCAAGGAGAGGCCTGAGCCATGGCAGACTATGATCTGGTGATCCGCGGCGGCACCATCGCCGACGGCACAGGCGGCGATCTGGTCGCCGGCGATGTCGCCATCACCGCCGGGCGCATCGCGGCAATCGGCAGCGTCGGCGGGCGCGGGGCCGACGAGATCGACGCGAAGGGCAAGATCGTCACCCCCGGCTTCATCGACGTCCACACGCATTACGATGGCCAGTGCATCTGGGCCGAGGAGCTTTCCCCCTCCTCCTCGCATGGCGTGACGACTGCGGTGATGGGCAATTGCGGCGTCGGCTTCGCGCCCTGCCGCAAGAGCGATCACGCCATGCTCGTCAACGTCATGGAGGGGGTCGAGGACATTCCCGGCGTGGTGATGACCGAGGGGCTCGACTGGGACTGGGAGACCTTTCCCGAGTATCTCGACAAGGTCGCCGCCGGAAAGCGCGACATCGACGTTGCCGCCTACCTGCCGCACTCACCCTTGCGGGTCTATGCGATGGGCGAACGCGGCGCAGCGCGCGAGGTGGCGAACGCGGATGATCTTGCAACGATGCGCCGCCTCACCGCCGAGGCGATGCGCGCAGGCGCGCTGGGCTTTGCGACCTCGCGGCTCTCGATCCACAAGACCGCCGACGGGCAGGCGATCCCGACCTTCGATACCGACATCGCCGAACTCGAAGCCATCGGCCGCGGGATGGCGGATGCGGGCGCGGGGACGTTCCAGGTGGTGCTCGATGCCTTTGTCGGGTGGGACAAGGAATATCCAGTGATCGAGCGGATGATCGCCGCCTCCGGCCGTCCGGCGACCTTCACCCTCGCCTCGGGCAATGACGCGCCGCCGCGCTGGCGGCGGGTGCTGGAGATGCTGGAGCGCACCAATGCCAGCGGCGGCGTGGCGAACGCGCAGGTGATGCCGCGCCCGATCGGGCTGATCGCGGGCCTCGAACTGACGGTGCACCCGTTCGTGCTGTGCCCGTCGTGGAGCAGGATCGCGCACCTTCCGATCCCCGAACAGGTCGCCGCGATGCGCGATCCCGCATTGCGCGCCGCACTGCTGAGCGAGGATTTCACCCCCGGCCACCCCTTCAACGAACTTGCCCGCAACTGGCGCTGGCTGTTCCCCTTGGACAACCCGCCCGACTACGCCCCGCCTGCGCACATGAGCATGGCGGGGCAGGCCGAGGCGCGCGGGTGCACCCCGCAGGAGGTCGCCTATGACCGGCTGCTGGCAACCGAGGGCCGCGGGTTGTTCCTTGCCGCGCTCGGCAATTACGAGAACGCCAGCCTCGCCAGCGCGCACGAGATGCTGCGCCACCCGCATTGCGTGCCCGGCCTCGGCGATGGGGGCGCGCATTATGGTGCGATCTGCGATGCGAGCTATTCGACCTACCTGCTCACCGAATTCGTGCAGAAGGACGGGCCGCTGAAGCTGGAACTGGCCGAGGCGGTGCACATGCTGGGCCGGAAGGCCGCGCGGGCGGTGGGCTTCGCCGACCGCGGCACGCTCGTGGTCGGCGGGCGCGCGGATCTCAACGTGATCGACCTCGATGGCCTCACCCTGCACCTCCCGCAAGTCGTCCGCGATCTGCCGGCAGGCGGCCGCCGCCTGCACCAGCGCGCCACCGGCTACGAGGCGACCATCGTCGCCGGCGAGATCATCCGCCGCTTCGACGAGAGCACCGGCGCGCGGCCGGGCAAGCTGGTGCGCGGCAGCGGCTACCGCGCGGCGGCCTAGAAGACCGAAGTCCCCATCCCGCCATCGACGACCAGCGACTGGCCGGTGACGAAGCTTGCCTGGGCAGAACAGAGCATCGCCACCAGCGCGCCAAGATCCTCGGGATCGCCAAAGCGGCCGGCGGGGATGCGGACCGCCTTGACGAAGCTTGCCACCTCCTCGTCATAGGTGCGCCCGTTGGCGGCAGCGCGCGGGTTCATCATCTCCTCGATCCCCGGCGTGTGGTGCATCCCGGGCAGCACCGCGTTGACCGTGACATTGTAAGGCGCAAGCTCCTTGGAGATCGCGTGGCAGTAATTGGCCAGTGCCGCGCGCGGCGGGCCGGACAGCACCCGCATCGCGGCCGGGTATTTGGCAGCACCGGTCGAGATGTTGACGATCCGGCCCCAGCGCCGTTCGACCATCGGGCCGGTCACCGCCTTGATGTAATCGATGGGGCTCAAGAGCGCGGTCGCCACCGATGCCTCGAAGGCTTCGCGCGAGACCTCGCGGAAGTCGCCGGTGAAGGGCGGCGGGGCGCAGGTGGCGACGAGGATGTCGGGATCGGGACAGGCCGAGAGGATCGTCTCGCGGCCCGCGTCCGAGGCATGATCGGCGACCAGCGGGTGGACCTTCGCGCCGGTTTCGGCGGCGATGGCGCGGCAGGTCTCCCCGAGCCGCGCGGCGCCCCTCGCCGAGATGAACACCTCGCAGCCCTCGCGCGCCAGCGCCAGCGCCGCGCCGCGGCCCATGCCTGCGCTGCCGCCATTGACGAGCGCGCGCCGCCCGCGAATTCCCAGATCCATGTGCCGGTCTCTCCCGCTATCCCTGCCCGCTTGTGACGCGGATGCGGGGGCGGGGGAACTGGCGAACTTGCTGGCGGGTCAGTCTGCGGGCGCGAGCGGGGGCGGCGGCGGGGCGGCGGACGCGGAGGCAAACAGCCGCCCGCTGCCCGCATCGGGGACCTCGACAAAGCCCGGCGGCGGGGTGATCTTCTTCGGCAGCTCGCCGACGATCCAGATATGGGTGAAGGCCGTGCGCGGCAGGCGGCGCAGCGCGCTCGACAGGCGCTGGCGCGAGCGGGTCTCCTTGCAATCCTCGCGCACCACGAGGTGCGAGGGATCGCGCACGAAGGGCTCGGCCGCCGGGTAGCTGACCTTCAAGGGGTTGACGCCGGGCTGCTGCCACTGGTCGTTCACGAAGGCATCGCGCCGCGCCATCGCCGCGCCCGAAAGGTGATCGAGCGGTGCCAGCGCCCAGCGCGTGCGGCAGGGCTTTACCGAAAAGAACGCAACCCGCGCGCCCTTGGGCATCTTGCCCAGCGCCGGCAGCGCCGCCTGCACCTGGCGGTCCTGCCGCGCAAAGGCGACCGTGGTCGTCGCCATGCGCACCCCGAAGAAGGCGAGCGCGATCCCGCATGCCAACAGCCACACCTTCGCGTGCTTGCCCTGCGCCAGTTTCCCCGCGCCGATCGCCACCAGCGCCAGCGCCAGCGCATAGGGCAGCAGGCGCATGTCGGCGAAGGCCGATCCGAACACCCGGAACGGCAGGGCAAGGAAGAACACGAAGCACAGCAGCGCCGCGATCCCCACTCCGCGCTCGAACCGCACGCTGCGCGATGCGACCGCCCAGCCGAGCAGCATCGCCAGCACCGCGAGCGAGGCCATGTCGAAATCGCGCCAGTAGGTGCGCAGGGCCGAGAGCAGCCACACGAACTTGTATTGCCAGGCCCAGCCCCCGATCGCCGCGCCCGAACTGGTCGCGCGCCAGATCACCATCGGCACGATCGGCAGCAGCAGCGGCCAGCACGCGGCAAGGATGCGCAAGGCAGCGCGCGCCGGATGGGTGCGGGCATTGATCGCCTCGGCAAGCATGGTCGATCCGGCGAGCAGCCCGAGGAACGCCCAGCCATAGGTATGCGCAACCCAGATCGCCGCCCCCGCCGCACCCAGCCACAAGGCCGCCAGCCCTTCGGACATTCGGTGCCCGCTGCGCCGGATATGCAGCCATGCGGCATAGGCAAGCAGCGCCAGGGCCATGCTCAGCGTGTAGTTGATGAAGCCGTAATTGAACGGGAAGCCGTAGATGAGCGGGATCGCGGCGAGCGCAAAGGGCGTGATGCGGCCATGCACCGCGCGGCTCACCAGCAGCAGGCCGAGCGCGCCCAGGCCCTGCGTCAGCAGCACCGTCGCCCGCACCGCGCCCTCGACACCCAGCAGCGGGTGGAACAGCTGGACGAGGATATCCCCGCCAAGATTGCCGATCAGCTGCCATTGGTAGCTGAAATAGGGCTGGAGGCCCGGGCGCTGGGCCAGCTCGGTCTGCACCGCGTGGCGCCCGAGGTGGCCGTAAAGGTCGGTGAGCGGCGCGATCCCCACCACCAGCAGCGGGGCGATGGCGATGAGGCACACCAGCGCGATCGCCCACCAGCGGTCGAGCGGGCCCTTCACCGGACGTGTGTCGCCAAGCGGCAGGATCGGCGATGACGCGCTCATTCGCGGGCCGCCGGCTTGAAGACGACGAACTGCGAAAGCAGGAAGAAGATCACGATATAGGCACCGATCGCCGGCACTTGCGCGAGCGCGCTGTCCGCCCCGAACACGCCTTGCGCGGCAAGCAGCACCGCGACATTGACCCCGTAGGCGATGGCGAAGGCGGCAAGGAAGCGCAGCACCTCGGGGGCGCTCACCTTGCCGGTCACGCCGAACACGAAGCGGCGATTGAGGGTGAAGGACAAGACGAGCCCCACGCCATAGCCTGCCGCATTGGCCGCAAGCCCGTTCATTCCGGCCCACAGCCCGCCGAAGATCACCGCCCAGCCCACTGCCGAATTCGCAAGGCCAGTGAGCCCGAAACACAGCAGGCGGGCAAGCATCGTGTCAGGCTCTCTCAGCGCGCGGCGAGGCGGTATTGCGCGCCGAGCGGCAGCCAGCCGAGCGCGGCTTCAAGCGGACGCAGCGCCGCGGCGAAGGCCGGGAAGAACAGTGTCCACTTGAGGTCGATGTCGGTGAAGCCCGCAGCGCGGAAGCGGCGGCGCATTTCCGGCGCGCTGATCAGCACCGCATTCACATCGAAAGGACAGGTCGCCACCGCATGGCGGGTGAGCGGGTTCCAGGGGTTGTGCTCGAACAGGATAAAGCGGCCCTTGGGGGCGAGCACCCGGCGGATCTCGGCAAGCAGACGGATATGGTCTTCGGCCGGGATGTGGTGGAACACGCAGGCCGTGAAGACGAGGTCGAAGCTCGCGTCCTCGAAGGGCAGGGTCCGCCCGTCATAACACACGGCCTCCAGCGGACGGATCGCGCGCGCCTGGCAATGGGTGAGCGAGCGCGCCGAAACGTCGAGAGCGGTCAGCGCGGCATCGGGAAAGGCGGCTTGCAGGTGGGCGATGCAATTGCCCCGCCCCGCGCCGAAATCCATGATCCGCTGCGGCGCAAGGCCGGCGGCGGCAGCCACAAGCGCGGCTTCCTTCGCCTTGTATTGGGCGAAGAATTCCGGGTCCTCCCCGCTCAGCTTGACCGAGTTGGCGTGCTGGGCGTCATATTCGTCAACGTAAGCGTCGAATTCAGCCTGCGACACGGATACCCTCGCCCACCTTGGTGTCGATCATGCCGCCCTCGGCCACATGGCTTGCGGTCTCGGCGGGTTCCTCGTTGGCGGCGATCGGATGGCGGCGCACCTCGGAGATGATGAACAGCGGACGGCTCTTGCCCTCCATGTACATGCGGCCGAGATATTCGCCGAACACGCCGAGCACCAGCAGCTGGACCGAGCCCATGATGAGCGTCAGCGCGGCCAGGCTCGCCCAGCCCTGCACCGTGCCGCCCGCCAGCCACGACCACAGGATGCCGACCAGCGAGACGAGGCCGGCCAGGCCGAACAGCATCCCGAGGTGCGAGGCAAAGCGCAGCGGAACGACCGAGAAGCTCGTCACCGCATCGACCGCGAGCGCGAGCATCTTGCGCAAGGGGTAGTTGGTCTCCCCCGCGTAGCGCGCGTCGCGTTCATAGGGAAAGGCGGTCTGGTTGAAACCGATGTAGCTGACCAGCCCGCGGATGAAGCGGTAGCGTTCCGGCATGGCATTGAGCTGGTCGACCACGCGGCGGGTCATCAGGCGGAAATCGCCGGTGTCGCGCGGAATGTGGGTATCGACCATGCTGGCAAGGCCGCGGTAGAACAGCGCCGCGGTGCCGCGCTTGAAAGCGGTCTCGCCGTGGCGCTTGGTGCGCTGGCCATAGACCACGTCATAGCCCTGCCTGAGCTGTTCGAGCATCGGGCCGAGCAGTTCGGGCGGGTCCTGCAAGTCGGCATCCAGCACGAAGATGATCTCGCCGCGCACATGGTTGAGGCCCGCGGTCAGCGCCAGCTGGTGGCCGTGGTTGCGCGACAGGTTGATCGCGACGATGCGCGGATCATGGTCGGCGTGCTGGCAGATCGCGTTCCAGCTGCCATCCTTCGAGCCATCGTTGACGAGGATGAATTCATACCGCTCGCCGAACTGGGCGTGGGCGGCGGCGGTAACGCGCTCGATCAGCGCGTCGAGCCCTGCTTCCTCGTTGTAGACGGGGATGACGACGGACAGCTCGATCGAGCCGGGAAGATGGTGCGGAAGCTGCAAGTTCTCAGTCCTCCTGAAGCCTGGGTGGTGCCGGCGATGCTGAAACACGTGATCAGTCGCGCACTCCGGCCATCTGCCCCGGACCTGCCCCTGCGCGAAGGGCGCGCGCCTCATGATTCCAAACAGGGGAGGCGCGGGTATGGCCATTGAACGAAGTTTGGGCGCGGGGCAACCGTTTTTGCCCCATTGCGGCCACATTTCGCGCCGCGCCTCGATGTAGGCGGCCTCGGCGGATTATGCCGCTCCCGCCCCGTCCAGCCTCATTTCATCGTCCGCCAGAACCGGCACGCATTCTTGCCCGCGGCATAGCCCGGCCAGCTTTCGGGATCGGCGAGCTTGCGGGCGAGCTGCGCCATGACATAGGGCGGCTCGCATTTCTGGTCCGGGGACTGCCCGGCGCGGTGCGAATAGCCCGCCTTGTGCGCCGCCTCGTGCACATAGGTGCCAACCAGCCCCGCCGCCGGCCGGTCCAGCCGGTAGCGGTTGAGCAGGATGAACCGCTCCCCGGTGCGCGCATCGGTGCTGCCCTCGTAGGCGAGGTTCCCGCCGAACCGCGCATCCCTTTGCGCCTGCGCGCCGCCTCTGGTGTCGATATGCAGCCCCGCGAAAGCGGTCTGGATCGCCGCAGTGGCCTCCACCGGGTCAAAGCCGCGCCAATAGCGGTTCGCCTTCACCCAGCGCGCCGGAAGCGCGGCATGGAATGCGGCGAGTTCGGCGGCGAAGGCGCGCGAGCTGACAATATCGACGGCGACCGGCGCTGCGGCGGCGAGCTTGGCGCGTTCCGCAGCCGAAAGCCTGCCGTTGCGGTCAACCGAAGCGAAGCAGACGCCCGCGTTCCGGCCCGTGCCGCACAGCGGCCGCACGGCAGCGCCCGCCAAGGGCACCGCCTGGCAGAGCAACGCCGCCGCTACCGCCGCAACCGAACCCCTCACGCCAAGCCGCCCCCCTTTTGCCAACCCCGCCGAACAAACACCGGCCGCCGACCGGATAGCGAAATCAGCAGCAGCAGGCGATGGCGAAGAGATGGGGCGGTGGCCGGGTTTACGTGAGTCGAACACGGGACCGTATCATTACGCAAAATCTCTTTTTTTCCGTGATTTACATGCGTGTCCAGGCTGCGGTGAACCCGGCTCGCACCGAAAACCGCGCTGCCCAAATGTTGCCCAATCTCGCTTACCCTCGTTCAGCGTTGTTGTTGCCGAAATACGCCATGTTGCTGAAGCTTTTGATCAACAGCACCAAGGGCAGAGCGCAGATACCTCATTCTCCTTCAATGCGGCGGGGTCAAAGCGTGGGCCGGCTATCGGGGCCAATGCGGCCGATCAACGCGATCGAGCCCCGCACGCTCACCGCATTGGCTTCGATGATCGCGTAGTCCACCTTGAATAGCGCGACCCGGTACCCTGTCTCACGGCCCAGCCAGGCAAGCTGCGGGCGATAATTTCCAGCCGGGCGCGCCTCCCATTGCAACCACACCGATTGACCGAGCGCCTTGCGGCCCGACGGTTCGGCCGCCGGATTGATCTGACGCAGCAGTGCAAGCGCGTTCGCCTCATGCTGGATCGCCTCTACTTGTGCAAGTTGGCGCGACTGCGTCTGAAGCAAGCTAAGGCGAAAATCGATCAGCGCCATCAGGCCCAGCGACAATATGGCGAGTGCGACCAAGAGCTCCAGCGTGCTGAAACCCTGTGTTCGAGATCGCGCGATCACAGCGGAACCGTTTCGTATACGCTCGTCAAGGAAGCAATCAGCCCGTAAACGATAAGCCCGACAAACAGCGAAACGGCAACCACCACTGTTTGCTCAAGCACCCCGGTTGTGCGCTTCAGGCTCTCTCGAAGCCCCAGCTCCGTGTCGATGGCGATGCGCCTGAACATGTCGGCCAGAAGCCCCGATTCCTCGCCCGCCCGCACGAGGCTCAACTGCGCCTCATCCAGCAGCCCGATCGCAGCGATCGCGTCTGCCACCCGGCTTCCGACGCGCAATTCGCGCGAGGCGTTGATTGCCCGTTCCTGCAACGAAGTATCCTTAAGGCCATCCGCAGCCAGCCCCATCGCATCGACGATCGAAATGCGTGCGAGCAGCGCAAAGGTCATGATGCGACACCACCTTTCGCGTTCTCTTTGCAGCGACAGGCGCGCAAGCAAAGGGATGTGGCGGATTGCATAGCGGCGCAGCCAGGCATTATCGCCACGCAGACCAGTGACTATCAGGAACAGGAACGCGACGAGCGGGGCGATCAGCGCCAGCCCAAAACTCTGCTGCGCAACGTCCCCGAGCCAGAAGATTTGCCGTGACATCGCATCAAGCTGATCGCGACGTTCGCCGATCAGCGTTGCAAAACGGGGTATGACAAACAGCAGCATGATCATGCCGACCAGCAATCCGGCAACCGATAAGAAGGTCGGATAGACGAGCGCGCTCTTGATGGTTGCTGCGATGCGTTCCTCTGCCTCTAGCTGTTCGACGGCGTGGCCGATGGTTTCTGCAAGGCAGCCGCCGGCCTCTCCGGCATTGACCAGCGCGAGGATGTCGGACGGCATTCCCGGGATCGCGGTCCTGAGGCATACACCCAACGGCTTTCCGCTCCGTAGTTCGGACATAGCAACGTCGATCGCCGAACGCAGTGTCGGTGTGGCTGCCCCGGCCTGCATCGCCATGAGTGCCTGCATCAGATCGACGCGTGCTTGCAGCATCAAGCCCAATTGTCGCAGCAGAGCAATCTGGTCGCGGCGGGAGGTTGCCTTGCTGCTGGCGGTGTCGCCTGCACCGCAGTGTTCCAGCTTAACAACGGTCAGATGCTGACGTGTGACCCGGGCAAAGGCTTGGGTCGCGTTGTCGGCTTGCACCGTTCCGCGCTGCCGCCGTCCGTTACCGTCAATCGCGACATAAAGATAATGGCTTGCACCGTCACCCGCCATTTCAGTCTCCCAGCACACGCTGGATTTCGGCCGCGTCGGTTAACCCGGCGTCCGCTTTGTCGCGAGCGTCATCGATCATCGGCCGATAGCGCGTCTGCGAGGCAATCTGTTCAAGCTCGCTCTGCGGGGCGTTACGCCGGATCGCGTCGCGCAGCAGCGGTTCGACGCCCATAAGTTCATAGACGCCGATCCGCCCGCTATATGCGTTGTCTGCGCAGCGCCGCCGCAACAGGCGTTGCGCGATGATCCCGCTGATCGCCTCAGCTAGCAGATAGCCTTCAATGCCAAGGTCAACCATGCGCGTGATCGATGCTGCCGCTGAGCGGGTGTGCAGGGTGGAAATCACCAAATGCCCGGTCATTGCCGCGCGCGTTGCCATTTGTGCCGTTTCGGAATCGCGAATTTCGCCCACAAAGATGACATCAGGATCCTGGCGCAGCATCGATCGCAGGCCAGTGGCGAAATCAAGCCCGATATCCTGCCGCACGTTGACCTGGATCACCCCTGGAAGATCAATTTCGACAGGGTCTTCGATGGTGATGATCTTGCGTGAACCGTCATTCAACTGCTCGAGCAATTTATAAACCGTTGTCGTTTTTCCCGATCCGGTGGGGCCCGCGATCAACAGCAGGCCGGCAGGCTGGCGGATCAGATCGCCCAATTGCTGGGCCATCGCCGGCGCCATACCCAGTTCGGCGAGCGAAGGCAGGTCGATGGTGCGGCCCAGAAAGCGCAGGACGATCGATTCGCCCCAGACGCCCGGCAGGCAGGATGCGCGAATATCGACGTCGCGGCCGGCAATTCGGAGAGCGTAACGGCCGTCCTGCGGCATTCGCCGTTCGGCAATATCCATTCCGCACAAGAGTTTGATGCGCGAGGCGATCGCTGCAAAGCGGATCGCAGCAACAGTGCGCCAAAGATGAAGCGTTCCATCAATCCGCAAGCGGATCTGCATGTCACCCTTGAAGGGCTCGATATGGATGTCGCTAGCCCGGCGGGCCATCGCTTCGGACAGCATTGCATTGATGAATTCGATTGCCGGCGCGTCTTCCGCCAATTCTTCCAACTTGCCGATGACGCCCGATGAAGGCTGGCTGCTGCCGCCCTCCTCCAGATCGGCCAGAACGGCGCGCAGCAGGCGCAACGCGATCACGAAGCGGCGGCCGGGCCCAATGTCCCACTGCTCCACCGCCTCTTCGATCAGCGCATTGCTGCAACTGGCAAAGGCGATGCAGGGACGATCAAGCGCGTCGCACCAGATCAACACTTCCTGCTCTGCAAGCCAGCTCAGCGAAAACCGCAAGGTTTTTTGCGCGGCAAGGATCTGACCGCTCGCGGGCGCGTCGGTCAGCAAGGGCAGGTCCATGACCTCCGCCAATGCCTCGCCCAGCCGCTCGTCACCGATAACACCCAGGCGGATCAATGCCGCAGCGATCGAGCCGCCGCCATGCGCCTGTAACGCCCGAGCCTCGACAAGGTCAGCCTGCGAAATCAAGCCGTCTGAGGTAAGAAAGTCTAAATCACTAATGTACAAAGCCGAAAACCTTGAGATCTCTCAAAGACCATCATATCCTTGAGTCACATTCAATGCTGTCATTTGGTATAAATAACATGAAGAATATCCGATCAAAATTTGAAAATGGTTTCACTTTGGTAGAATTAATTATCGTTTTGGCGATAATTGGTCTCATTATGGCGTTGGTTGCTCCTCGCTTGATGGAGCAATTCGATAAGTCCAAAGTCGTTGCTGCGCGCGCACAAATTCGCTCTTTGGAATCGGCGCTGACATCGATGCGGCTCGATATCGATCGCTATCCGAGCAGCGCCGAGGGGCTTGCGCTCCTGCAGCTCCCGGCCGCCGATGTCGCGGAAAGCTGGCAAGGGCCTTATCTGGCGGAGGGCGTGCCGAAGGATCCTTGGGGGCGCCCGTTCATCTATCGCGAGCCGCAAACGCCTGATGGGCGGCCGGCCGTCGGCACGCTGGGCAGCGACGGATCGGCAGGTGGCACAGGCACCGCGCGCGACATTTTTGTGGGCGGCGCCGATGCCGGCATCCGGTAGCGATCGAGGCTTTGCGCTTGTCGACGCCTTGATCGGCCTGGCCATGACTGCGGTGCTGTTGGCGCTTATTGTCGATTTGTTGACGGCAGAAAGCGCGCAAAGCCGCCGCTTCATCTCCCGCGGCCAAGCTGCGGTCGAGCAGCTGCAGGCACGCCGCATCTTCGTTACCGAAGCCGCGCGGGCGACTGGAACTGCTGACGCGCGCCAACTTGGCGCATTGCGCATCCTCCCTGATGCGCTGGTGCTGCAAGGCCAAGGCAGTGCGCAGCCTGTCTTGCGCTGGACAGCGGGGCGCGCCAGCTTCTCTTACAGCCATGACGGCTCCATATGGCGCAGCACGAGCGATGATGCCGAAAGCGACATTGTGCGCTTCACCCTTCAGCGAGGCGATCAATCGCACGTGTGGATCGCACCGTGACCGGAGATGCCAACCACGGATTTGCCGCACCGATGGCTGCGCTTGCTGTCGCGCTGCTCGCACTGGGACTCGTCATGTCGCTACCGGCCAGCGACCGGCTGGGACAAGAGCTCCGCCACGCCCGTGCTCAGCTCCATGTTGAACGTGTGGCGTTGAGCGCGCAAAGCCGGGTCGTCTTTTTGATGTTGACCGAACCGGTGGGACAAAACGGTCTTGAGTTTGGCGGACCGCGCCTTGCTCTTGACGGAAGCCTGGTCAGCGGTGAACTTCCGAGCATGCGACGGACCATCCTGTTCGATGGACGCCCCTATAAAATGAAAATCGACAGCACGAATGAAGTCATCGTTCGCCTACAGGATGAAGGCGGGCTGATAAACTTGCATCAAGCTAGCACGACCATCCTGTCAGATCTGATTTCGGCCTGCGGCATTACGGGTCCGAGGGCACAGAATATTGCCGCAGGCATCTTGGCTGATCGCAGTCGCACATCTGATTTCGATTGGCGAAAACATGTGCGCGGCGATGAGCGCCGCAAGCTGGAGGCTGCGACAGCATGGCGACACCGCGAGAAGCCCGGCCTTTATCTGCCGACTGCTCCGCCATCAGTGCTGCTTGCCCTGACTGGCAGCGAACGCCGAACTCGCCAAATCCTGGAACTACGCGAAAGAGACCAAGATATTTCCAAAATGGTATTATTATACAACAAAAATGGAAATATCATTCAATATCCTTATAGACAAATGGGATCGATTACGGCGCATATTCGGATGAGCGTGCAGATAAGTCATGACCGGTTAACCAACACTTTACCTGTCTATCTCTATCAATCGACACTTGAGCTTGATCGTGACGATCCTGCCTTATCCTTTATTGCAAAAGGCCCGATAGTCGATGCTGGGTATCAATCCGAGTGCTTTCCGTTTTTGGAGGAAGCTGCCCAGCCGCTCCCCGAACGGTGATCGGTGGGAGACAGATCTCTCCGGAGGCCGCTTGGTTGCCCCCGCAATCATTCCCCGCAGTCTTTGCCGCTTTGAATATTTCGAACGCCCCGCTCAACTTGGCCGGCAGGAATTTGAGGCCGCCTGCCTGCTCCGCGCAGAGCATAAGCCCCCCTTCGTAGATGCCGGATCGATCGTCATCGGCGACCGCGACGGCGTCGGGATCTGGTGGTGGGATGCCGGCGCATGGGCCAACATGACCGAGGCTCCGCAGAACAGAGCCAGTCGCTATCTTCCGGAAAGCCTGTGCGCCAACCTGCCTGATGGTTGGCATCATATCAGTCTCGACACTGGTTATGAGGCCCGGCTTGTCCGGCGGCAAATGGTCGTCGCCTCCGTCTGGCGGCGGACAGCGTTTATTAAGGCCGAATGGCAGGACATTGTCGCGCTTGCCGAGCCAGGTGGGGATGCTGGAATCCCGTTGCCTCCGGCAGCGCGCATCGAGCGATCGCATTTGACCCCTCAGTTGCGTGGCGGAAGGGAGCTACGGCACCCGATGGCCGCTGCCGAGAAGCTGCTGCTCGTCGGATTGCTGCTTGCGTCGATCCTTGGCGGATGGTGGCAGGGCGAGGCCGCAACATTGGCGGAAAATGCCACCCGCAACCAGGCGGAGGCCGTGCGGCTGGAACGGTTTACCGCCAGCTACGAACTCTTCGCCAGGATCCGCTCCGATCTACAGGAATTGGACGCTGCGCAGCGCGCATTGGGGCGAACGAGCACTGCCACCGACTTGGCAACCATTCTTGCTCAGGTCGCCAGTGCGGGCCTGTCGCTATCGTCGATGCAGCTTGATCGCGAACAACTGCGCATTTCCGTCCAGACCCAGGGCGATGTTGAACGGCTACGCGCTGTCGCTACGCAGATCGAGGCGCTTCCCGGCTTCGTTCATGTCGCCGCGCAGGACGGTGAAAGCGCTGGCGAAATGATCCTTTCGGCAAAGGTAGAGCCATGATCGCCAGCCACCTCACCGCACTTCTGGATTGGCGTCCCGATGATCGGGAAAAGCGTCTGCTACAGCTTCTGCTCGGCACTTTTCTTGCCGCGTGGCTCTATATCTCCGCCGACACGCGGCAAAATGCCGCAGCGTACGATGTAGCTGCAAAGGAAAGATTGGCAGAAGCACGCTCTCAGCTCGATCTGCTTTCGAACAATCAGTTGCCTGCCGAAATTGCAGCGCAGAAAAAGCTGCTCGCGCAATCCGTGCTGATCGACGCGACTCCTGCGATCAGCAAGATAAGGCTGCGTGGCGAAATCCTGAATCTCGCCAGCAGGGCTGGCCTCGCCGGGCCAGTCATCATCGATAACGACACAATTGATTCTCTAGCGGAAGACAAGAGCGCCAAACAAGGCTTCACCGTACTGACCGCAACTGTTGAGTTCGATTTTGACTGGCCAGGGCTATTGCGCCTGCTTGAACAGGTAGAATACGACGGCCGCAGCTACTTCATCGACGGGTTCGAAGTAAGGCAGGAGGCCGACAAGCGCCGGATGCGCGTGACGTTCCGCGCGCTACACAACAAGCAGGCGACAGAGACATGAACCGCGCACTTCTCATCGCCGGCAGTGTCGTGCTGGCCGGGATCGCATTTGCCGCTGGCCGGATACTTGGGAACTCCACTGGTGCAACAGATGTCTTGCAAGACGCCTTCGCTCCAAAGCCTGCGAGCCTTGACGATCCTGATCTAAGGGCGAAGGCGGCTCGCGAACAGTTGGCCGAGCTCCCGCAAACGCTTTGGGTTGCGGCACCGCCTGATGATCCGGCGCGGGTCGATGGCCTGGCGCTGACCACCGATGTGCCGGTCATGCCGGCAGTGCCCGGAAATGCTTCAGCCGCAGCACCCAAGCCGCCGACGATCGCTCCCGCGCTGAGCGCCGATCAGATTGCTGGACTGCTGTCACGAACCATAGCGGCGGTGAAGCGCAGCGATGGGGTTGCCAGCGTGATTGTGATCGACAACGCCAATGGCATTCGACGGACGCTGAAGGTGGGCGACCTGTATCGAGACGGCTGGCGCGTTGAACTCATCGATACGCAGTCGATAACGCTTGGGCGAAAGTCCGCAAAAGCAATCGTTCCTGTGGGATTCGGTTTGCGCAGGCCCGTGCCAACTACGCCCTATCTTGCACCGGCGGCGAACACGGTCAGTTCCGCCGGCATCCGATCGGCCAATCCTGGCACCCGCCCGGCTTCCTCCCGGCCGCGTCGGCGCATTGCGCGTCCTGGCACCTCTGATGAACAGAAATAATGATGCAGATGATCATGTCCAGCACCGCGATTGTGGCGATTGCCATTGCGTCGTCCTCCGCCGACGTTCAGCCGCGTATTTCCATTGAGCCGCTGATGCTCTCGGATGAGGTATTGGCGTTGCCTGTCGATACACCTCCGCCACGCCCGGTCGAACGGATCGAGCAGCGCACAACGGTGTTGATCGATGCGCCCGTGACAACGGACCAAACTGCGCCCCTGAGCGATGCCGATCTGATGGCTCTGGTCCCCGACAAGAGCGTGGCAGCAAGCCTGCCCCCGCAACCGCTCGGGCAATTTGCCGAAACCGTCCTGGGGCAGATACTGGGCGTGCCCTATATCATGGGTTCGGGTGTTGCGCAGAGACGCGATCTTGTGAGCATGAGTGGGCCGCAGGAGATGTCATCGCGGCAATTCCTGCGGCTCGCCGAGAAAGCGCTGAATCAATACGGGCTGGAGCTCGTCCAGCTGGGCGGTGCAGTCCTTGTGCGCGAGGCACTGGCAAGCACCGGCGCTCGACAATCGAAGACCGGCGTCACTCGGATCGTCGCGCTCGGCGAAATCGCTGCCGGCCCGGCGGCCGGGATCCTTGCCGATATTGTCGAACACCAGGGCGGGATTGCAGTTCAATCCTTGCCCGATGCCAATGGCGTCATGTTGCAGGGCGACGATGCCGAAGTGGCGAGCGCCAGCAATCTGCTCGCCGGGATGGACCAGCCGCAATATGCGGGCGCGCGGGTTGCCAGGATCGCCCCGCTGCTCTGGAGTTCGGAGGCGCTGGCGGAAAAGCTGCGCGAAGTGCTGGCAAGCGAAGGCTTCTCGATCGGATTTGCTGGCTCTGGCGGCACAAATCTCGTGCACCTGTCGCGCCCCGATTGCCTGCTGCTGTTTTCGGATGATGCGCGGCTCTTCAACCGCGTCCTCTACTGGGTCGAACAGCTCGATTCCCTTGAAGGATCCGGCGGGGATCATGCCGGGTTCTTTGTCTACCAGGTGCGTAACACCACGGCCGCTGAACTGGGCAGTCTTGTCGGGCGCGCGAACGGCGAGGGTGACCTGAGCACTTTTGCCTCGCCGCAGGGCCGGATCGACGACCCGGCGCCCCGCAGCGCAAGCGGCAAACAAGCGTCGGGGATGCAGCAGTTGGGCCTGCCACAGCCGAACTCGGACAATGAGGGGAGCGGCGGCAAGGTCATTGTCGATAATCCCGGCAATCGCATCCTGTTTCGTGGCACCCGGCGTGAATATGCGCCTCTGCTTCGCCTGCTGAAGGAGTTGGATGTCGCCCCGAAACAGGTCCTCGTCGAAATCACCATCGCCGAGGTTGCATTGACCGACGAGACGCGTTTCGGGATCGAATGGTTCCTCGATCGGCAAATGTCGAACGGGTCGGTCGAGGCAACCACGACCGGAGGCCTCGTGCGGGAGGCCGGCGGACTGGGCCTCACGTTTGCAAGGGGCTTTGCGCAGACCTCAGTGACCGCCGCCTTGAATGCGATCGCGACCAATCAGAACCTCAATATCATCTCCACGCCGCGGCTGCTCGCAAGGTCGGGCGGCGAGGCGCAGATCCTGATCGGTAATGACGTGCCGATCATCACTTCGCAGCGCGCGGCGGACATCCAGTCAAATGGCGACACCGATATCCTTCAGACGGTGCAGTATCGCCAGACGGGCGTGATCCTCAACATCCGCCCTGTGGTGTTGAGCAACGACCGGATCGACATCGAGATCTTCCAGGAAGTGTCAAGCCAGCAGCCCAACGTCACCTCTAACATCGGTAGTCCGATCATCAGCAATCGGTCGGTCACGACGCGGCTGTCGTTGCGCGAAGGCATGACGGCGGTGCTTGGCGGGATGATCCAGGACAGCGCGTCCATGGGCCAGCGCGGTGTGCCCTTGTTGAAGGATCTGCCGCTTCTGGGGAGGGCATTCCGCGTCGACAGCGCGACCAAGCGCAAGACCGAATTGCTCATCCTCGTGACACCCAAAGTGATCAGCGAAGACCGGACGATGCAGAATGTGGCGTCCGAATTCAGCGGATCAATCAACGGCCTGATGAATGGCCGCGGCCAGAAGGCCTTCACCTTGGTGCCCTGGGTTCCGGGGAAGACGATGCCCCTGCACAGCTACTCACGCTTCGAGAACAGCAATTAAAGGTCTGGAATCATGAAATTGAATGCCACTGTCACCCGGGCGATCATTGGCGGCCTGGCCGTGTCCGCAATTTCTGGAGGCGTGTATCTCACCTATGCGGCGGGTGAAGGAAATCCGGTCAACACAGAAGAACCTGCGGCCGATCCGTCGCTGGGGTCGCCTGTCGAGCTGAAGCTGACCGATGCGGACGGCCGGCCGTTCGATCTTGCCTCGCTCAAGGGCAGGCCGGTTGCGGTGTTTTTCGGCTTCACCCAGTGTCCCGATTTCTGTCCGATGACGATGCAAAAGCTTTCGATCATGCGCGAACGGATCGGCGCGCCGTTCAACGATCTGCATATCCTGTTCGTGTCGCTTGATCCCGAACGCGATTCGCCCGAAGCGCTGAAGAACTATTTCAGTGCCTTCTCGCTCCCTGTCACAGGATTGACCGGGAGCGCTGCCGATATCGCTGCCTCGGCGAAGCAGTTTGCCGTGGTCTATGAAACCGTCCGCTACTCCGAGACGGATTATGCGATCGACCACACCGCAGCGATTTTCCTGATCGACCGCAACGGCAAACGCGCAGGTGCAATCGGCTTCGACGCCGACGACCTGGAGTTCCAGAACAAGCTCGAATCGCTCCTCAAATAGCTTCATTTTGAAGGTCTGGGATAGAATTCGCAGTTAAGCTTCGATCTTTTTTAGATTCTTACAGAAAAATGGCCTTATCACTGTAAAGCAAAATTCTTCGCAAATTGTTCAACATAGGATTCTTGCGATCATATATTTTCAAATTGAAAAGCAATTATTCAAAAATCGAATTTTTGTTGTCCGAATTTGGGACGTATGCGTTCGGGTGTATGGGATTTCTATAGACCCAGTTAATGGGGTCCTTGAATTGATTCGCATGCATCCGAAGTGAGAGTTAGCAAAGTGGATAGACGCAAGTTCATGAAGGTTGGTGCCGCCGCGGCCGGGGTTGCGGCCTTCCCCGCGATGGCGAGCGCGCAGACGACCGGCGGCATGTTCGATCTGACAATCGAAGCCGTCGATTCCGAGATGATCGACGGCGTTTTCGTCTTCAGCCTGATGTTCTTCGATCGCAGCGAGGAAGGCCGCCCGATCCTCGAAGTCACCGAAGGCGAAGTCGTGACGATCAACGTCACCAACCTCGATACGCGGCCACACGGCTTTGGCATTCCCGGGATACCGGCTGCTTCGGTCGCGTCGATCCCGCCGGGCGGCAAGGCGACCGTGCGTTTCACCGCGCCAATCGCCGGCAGCTACTTGTATATCGACCCCACGCTCGCGCCGCTGAACCGCATCCTCGGTCTCTACGGTGCGTTCATCGTTCATCCCGCTCTGGGAACGACCGCGTCGGGTTCGCCGACGCCGCTCAGCCGGGCGACGCACACGCCGGCAATTACTGCGCTTTTCGATGCGCTCGGCAACTCGGAACGGTTCCCTGGCAACAAGTGGGTGCCCCATGATGTCGAGCGCGACAAGGTCTGGGTCTTCTCGCAGGTCGATCCGCTCATCGCGGAACGGGTCGATGCAGGTGAGGCCGTGCCTCCGGCAAGCGTCGTGCCCTCCTTCGTCCCGCGCTACTTCATGATCAATGGCCTGAGCGGCTATGACGCAGCGCCGCACAAGGTCGATGCAACCACCGACTGGTCAAAGGGTGCCGGGCGGATCATGCCGCATGGTCGCCAAGGCCAGCCCACGGTCATTCGCAACATGAATGCCGGCCTGTGCAGTCATAGCCCGCATATCCATGGCAACCACGTCTTCAAGCTGACCGAATCTCTTCCAAGCGGAGCGATCTCGGTAGCGACATCCATCTACGAACTGGATTCCTGGCCGCTGCCTCCGCTATCGCGGCAAGACCTTTTGCTGCCCTTTGAACGGCCCCGCGACGCTCCGGTCTGGCCGCCGAAGGATGAGCCCTTTCCGATGCGCTACGTGATGCACTGCCATACGGAAATGTCGCAAACGGCTGCCGGCGGCAACTATCCGCAGGGTCTCGTCACCCATTGGGAAATGACCGCCTCCCTCTGACCCCGCGACAAATCTAATCATTCAGGAGTTTTGCCATGCAAGCGGCAGATTGGACAAAAACCGGGGTCCAAGGTGAGGTCACCTATGCGACCTTTGGATGCAACCCCTTTCAGGAATCGAACTTCCCCACCCCCGACCGGGTGAAGCCTGACGTCAATGTCGAGCGTCAGATGGAGGTGAGCTATGATATCACGGCACCGGACGGCAAGAAGATCCGTCTGTGGACCTTCACCGATCCGCTCGCTCGGACCGAAGCGGGGCGTGCGCCGATGTATCCGTCGCCGACGATGCGCTTCCGCCAGGGGCAGATCGTGCACAGCACGCTCGAACCGAAAAAGAACGCGCATACCATCCACCACCACGGGATCGAACCGACGACCGTGAATGACGGCGTCGGGCACGTGTCGTTCGAGGTGAATGCGCGCTACACTTACCAGTTCCAGCCGACCCGCGCAGGAACATTCTTCTATCATTGCCACCGCAACACGGTGAAGCATTTCGAAATGGGCATGTTCGGCATGCTGATCGTCGATCCGCCCGAAGGCCCCGGGACATTGTTCAGCGGCGGCCCCAAGTATGACGTCGAGAAGATCTGGTGCCTCGACGATATGGATTCGCGGTGGCACGATAACCCGAACCATGATGCAGGCCTGTGCGGCGAGGATGTCGGCTTGAACATTTTCCGGCCCGACTATTTCTTCCTCAGCGGCGTCTTCAACAACCGCACGACGACCGATCCGCGTGCGGTGATCAATGCGAAGCTGGGTGAGACGATCCTCATCCGGCTGCTCAACGCCAGCTATTCTGTGCTTGAAACCACCATGGCGCTCCCGGGCACATGCCATATCATGGATGGCTGCGCCCTGGGAATTGAGCCCTGGAACGCACCATTGCCGCTCCCGGCAAACCGACCCTTCATCATGTCGACCGCGCAACGCCGCGACATCATTATCCGCCCGACCGCGCGCGGCACGTTCCCGGTGCGCTTCCGGTTCCTCGACTGGATCACCGGACAGGTTCAGCACAATGGCCGCGGCATTGTTGACACAAGGATCATCGTATCGTGACAACCCCCGCAATCTTCCTCGCCAGCGGTTTCACGCTCTCTGGCGAAACGGCCCTCGAAACAGCGCGACTGGTCACCGCTGACGATCGCATTGCCGGCTACCATCGTGGCCATCTGCCGCCGAACCCCGACCAGCTGGGCGGGATGTTCAACTTCTCGAATCTGGCGGGGCGGCCGGTCACCGATGCCGATTTCAAAGGGCAATGGACATTGCTCTATTTCGGCTATGCCCGCTGCACCGATAGCTGCCCGATGGCCATTCCGGCAATCGCGACGGCGGCCAAGGATTTGAGAGATATCGGCATCAAGACGAATGCTGTCTTTGTCGATATCGAGGCACCGGCTGTCGGCTATGTCCGGCGTCGTTCAAGCAAGGCAGCCGACGCTGCGGGCCATGTGCATTTGATCGACCGTACTGCTGCCCTGCGTTCATTGCAGCGCAGCTTTGGTTCGGAATTGCAGATTCTCACCGGAACGCGGGGCCAGCTTTCGGCTGCCACTGCGGCCTTTCGGGTGGCACGCGAACATACGCCCCCACGGGCTGGTGAGCGCGGCCACAGCATTAATCATAGCTCGCTGATCTACATACTCGATCCGCGTGCCACGGTGGCCGGCTATGGTTATCACACCTCCACGCCGAAAATCCTGATTGAAACTGTGCGAAGGCTGAAAAAGGCAAAGTCGTGAAGACGATGGTCTTGTTGGCGCTAGCGGCAGCGCAGGTCTATGCGTTGCCCCTGGCGGCCCAGACATTTGAACGTTCGGGCCGACTTATTGTAGCGCCCGAAGGACGCAATGTCGCCGCAGCACAGGTTGCGGTGGCGCAGTCACACCTATTCGGCAGTATGCTGGTATCATACCGGATCGTCCGGCCCGGTGTCGCCCGCGTCAAAGTTGCGACGCGCACGGAATCGAAGGTTCTCGAAATTGACTCCCGAACCTTCGAAGCCCGGCTGATCCACCACGTTGCATCAAGCACAGCGTTGCCGAAGGGCACGCTCGTGTGTCGCAGCTACGCGCCGATCGATGCAATTCTTTTGGCCGGCAAGCGGCATTTTCCAAATGCCGAATTGGAGGTTCTTCCGCCTCACCGTCCAGGAATGGCCTGGCGCGCAGGTGTCAATGGGCGGCTCCTGGCGGTGACGTTCGACAAAAAGGGTGTCGCGCGTTTCAGCCCGTCGACGATCCGATAGCGAGCGATGGAAAGCCTAGCCACCGCAATGATCCAGGTGCTGCTGATTGCCAGTGCATTGGTGTTGATGGGGATTATGGCCTGGAGTGATGCACGCTCCTTTCTCCTGCCACTCGTTCCCAATATCATCTTTCTGGTTGCCGGACTGATCGTCGGCCACCTGGCATTTGGCATATCCATAGGCAGCGCGCTGATCGGCGCCGGTGCTGGCTATCTTGGACTTTCCGCTGTCGCTGTAGCCTATCAAAATCTGCGCGGCCGCGAAGGCATGGGCGGCGGCGATCCCATTCTGCTGGGCGGGATCGGCGCCTGGCTCGGCTGGCAAGTGCTGCCAACGATATTGCTCTTCGCCGCCTTGTTCGGCCTGGCTTATGCCGTGCTGCAGCGACTATTCGAGCCACAGCGGATAGATTGGCAGGACCAGCGCATTCCGCTGGGTTCCTGTCTTATCTGTGCTGCACTCCCCGCCGGCGCGACGCTGCTTATTGCGGGCGGGTGACGCGCTGCCTGACGTACAGCAGCCTTTGCCTGAAGCGGCTTCAGGATCAGCACCGCAGCAGCGCCGAACATGTTCGTGCCGAACGCCCTTAGCCGAACTCGAGAGACATGGCGGCATAGGTAGATGACAAATCCGTCTCCGCGACAACCCCGAAATACATCCTTCGGCACCCGAAAACCGGGGCGAGGCCATAGCCGAGGGCGAGTGTTCTTGCGGCAAGATTAGGCTCAGGCACGTCGATCTGGATCTGCTGGCCCTCCAGTTTGGCGACAAGATCGGCAATCAGCGCTTGCGCGGATAGTGCATCCTTGGCGATCACCGGGCCGATCTTGAATCCTGTCACAGCCGGACGGGCAAGGCCGAAGCCCACAAGCTCGCCGTCGCGCAACACGCACGAACACAGAGTTTCCTTGCGTTCCAGCCACAAGCGCAGCAAGCCGGTGCGGTCATAGGCCGTATGTTCGCGGTCGAGGCTGAGGACGGCATCGACGTCCGGAAGACCGTCGAGGCGGAGCGCGGGATCGATCGGCGGCACAACCGCGCACGGGGCGACCCCTTGGTAACGCGTCGTTTCGTGGCGCGGCTTGAAACCGCCCGCCGCATAGAAGTGCTCCATCGCAAATACGCCGTCCATTGCGATAACCGCACCGGGGGCAAGCCGCCCGCGTAGCCGTTCGAGGCGTTCACGCCAAAGCAGCCGGCCAAAGCCCAGCCCGCGAAATTCCGGGTCAACGATGAACAGGCCCATGAAGCCGAAACCTGGATTGTGCCGAAAAATGCTGCCGCCTGCGATCATTGTGCCGCGATAGCGGAGCGCGACAAACGCGGCTGGATCATACGCCCAAGCGCAGGCAAGATCGAAGGCTCCGGGATTCCAGCCCTCCGCTCGAGCCATCGCGAAGAGCCGCTGCGCTTCCGTGTGCTCCATTGCACCTATACTGATGCCCGCCAAGGATGGCGCCGCGTTTGCCATGATTACCCCACCTCAAATGCTTGCGCCGTGTTGATGTCAGCATGCTGGTGCGAGTGACGATGCAACACCCGCATGCCCGAGATTCACTCACCGCACAGATCGGTTGTCCCGGGGCGACAAGGCCCCGCGAATGGTTTCGATGGGTTCCGAGAGCATTTCGTAGGCCAGCACGCCGGCAGCGGCGGCAAAAGCGCAAGAGACAATCAAGCTCGCAACGTAATTCATTCGGGACGATACAATGCGGCTCTGTTCGTAAGCAGACAGCGGGGCTGCTTTATAAGGTCTCCGCAAAGTCGCAGCTCTGTCTTTTTCGCCTGCCTTTGTAGCAAAATCGGGCATTCCCGCCGGCCGAATGCCGGCAAGGCCCGGGACATCGATCTCATCTTGCGTGCGAACGCCAAAGACCTGATTGCCCGACCAGGCAACTCTGCCGATGATGACAACGCCGCCCTTTCGGATCTCCACATAGTGACCACGTGGCGGCGGCGTGCTGGAAGAGGCAAGCAACCCTCGCTGCGAGACGTTGAGGATCATCACGGGTGACTCACCACCACCCGCTTTCATCCGGGCAGGGACCATAATCCGTTGGCGGCGGTCCCGAGGCTTCTTCATTGTCACAGCCGCAACAATAAGCAACTTCTGCGGTCAAGCGCTATACCTCTGAAGGATATATCCTAAGTAATATCAGACAATTGCGACCGCGATCTCGCCTTCGATCAAACGCTTGAGACGATTACGCCGCAGTCAAGCCGTCGTTGCGGCAAATCAACCAAGCCGGCGCGGCCTACGACCCATGCCGCAGGACCCAGCTCGCGCCATGCTCAACCCGGTTCGCCGACCGGTGTGCGTCGAAGACACTTTGGCCCAAGGGTGGACACGGAACCGCCGAACGCATCATGCATGCCCAAGCAGGCTCTTGCTGATCTGTCGCCATTTCACAATTCAAGGCTATCAAGGAGCATTCGCCGCATAACGCGCCAAGGCAGCCATACGAGCATCGCCACCGGACGAAAGACGCGCGGCAGCCAGAGCAACCCGCCGCCATAAGGGCGATTCCACAAGGCCCAAGCTGTACGGCTGAAGCCACCCAAACCGGTTCCGCACCTTAGCAGATTGCGCATGTAGGCTGCCGTCTCGGAAATGTTCTGGGGCCCTGCTGGTCCACCCGTCATTCCGATCCGGTTGATCTGGGCGTGGCAGTAATCAACAATTCGACAGGTGGCCGGATCGCGCTTGATGTCCGCCAACAATGTCGATGGCAAGTCGATACCCAATATCTCGTGCGACAGCAAAAGCATGACGTCACCACAACGACCCGCACCATTCTTTGCTGTGGACCGGCGTGCAAAAGGGACCCCGTTAGCGGGGTGATCGGCGTCTAAAAGGGACCCCTCAT
>NZ_ANFX01000041.1 GCF_000331285.1 Porphyrobacter sp. AAP82
CGCGCCGATGCGCAAAACAACCGCCAGACTCTAATCCAAGCTGGGGGAAAGCTGGGGGTCACGTCAGCCGCTTCGATCCGCGCTTCGGCCCGGGCGGCCCGCTGCGATGGGGCGAGCTTGCCGACTATGTCCTGCGTGCCCGCTGCGCGCGGGTGCCGGTGGCCCGCGCGCCGGTCTGCCGTGTCGAACGCTTCGGCGGTCCCGCCAGCCGCACGCCGCTGGCCGACATCTGCTTCGGCGCGGGCGGGCTGTTCGCCAAGCACCGCGTTGCGTCACCCCTGCGCGGCTGTCGCAAGGGCCACCCCGACGGCCTCCCGCGCTTCGCCGCGATTGCCGCGACGCTTGGCGGGATGTGCCGTTACTGGACCCTCGCCGCAGCCGCGCGCGCTCTAGCCCGCCGTCAGCACATGGAGCTGGTAATAGCCGAGCGGCCCGCGCCGGCTTTCCAGCGCCAGTCCGCGGCTCGCCGCGATCTGCGCGGCAACTGCGGGCAGATCGGCGCGCGGGGTCACATGGAACTTGGCGAGCCATGCCCTGAGGCCCCGCCGGAACGGTCCCGGCAGCCCCGCCAGATCGCCGAAATCGACCACGTGAAGCGCGCCGCCGGGCGCCAGCTGCCCCGCCGCATGGGCGAGCGCGCCCTGCCAGTCGGGGATCATCGAGAGCGAATAGGACAGCACGATGCGCTCGAAGGCAGGCTCGCCCAGCAGGCTTGCAGGATCGAAGGCGCAGGCATCGCCTTCGCCGAGCCGCGCGTCCCCGCCCAGCGCCGCGCGCGCGCTCTTGAGCATCTCGGCCGAGATGTCGAGGCCGAACAACCGCACCCCGGGCCACGCCCGCTCCACCTTGGCAAGGTTGCGCCCCGTGCCGCAGGCGACTTCGAGCACCCGCATCCCGGGCCGCGCATCGAGCCCCGCGATCAGCGTGTCGCGCCCGAACAGGTAGTACTTGCGCGTCAGATCATAGATGTGCCGCTGCCCGCGATAGACCTCGTCCATCAGCGCGGCGTGGGTGGGGCGGGGAGCACCAAGGGTCTCAGGGGCCATCACGCCAGCTCGTAGACATGGACGCCGCCATAGATCGACGAGCGATCGCGGCGGGTGAGATCGGCGGAGAGTTCCTCGAGATAGCGCCACTTGCCAAGGATCGCATCGTCCAGCCGGCCGGTCAGCAGGCTGGGCTCGGCAGCGGTGCGGAACAGCACGCGCGCGCCGGGGCGGCTGGCGCGGGTGATGCGGGTCCACAGGCCGTCGAGCTGCTGGTTGTTCATCCAGTCCTGCGCATCGAGCAGCACGAAGCGGTCCATGCTCGCCTCCTCGCGCGCGCCGATCCAGTCGACCATATTGGCGCGGGTGACCTCGAGCCGGCCGATCCGCTCGCGCATCGCCTCCCAGTTGGCGCGCTGGAGATAGGGCGGCAGCGCCGCGCTTTCCGAGCGGTTGTAGCCGCGCCCGAAGGCCTGCCAGGCGAAGTAGTTGTCCTTGACCTCGAAGTCGCAGGCGAGCTTCTCGAGCCGGCGGCGCAGCACCTCGGCCATGCGTTCATCGCCTGCAAGGTGCTCGAACTGCGCGGGCGGAATGCCGAGGCCGAACAGCGAGGCGGGCTGGTCGGTCAGCCAGCGGATGAAGCGCTTCTCGAACACCGGCGCCAGCTCGCGCTCGAACACGTCGCGCTGCTCCTCGAGCGTCTCGGCCTCCAGGATCCTGGCCAGGTCGATCTTGTAGAGCTTGGCAAAGACGTGCGCCAGGCCGATGAAGTTGCCCAGCAATCCCTGCCGGTAGATGCCGCGCGTGAAGTAGCTGATGCGCTTGCGCCCGCGGATGTCGCGCTTTTCCCAATAGGCGCGGCTTTCGGCATCGAGATGCGGCGCGATCATCGTCTTGTAGACCGCCGCGTTCTCCTTGTGGTCGGCGTGGGCGAAGAAGCGGTGGAAGCGCTCGTAATTGGGCAGGTTCGCGATCGCGGCGATCTTGAGCTTGCCGAGGGCGACATGCGCGCGGTTGAGATCGACCGCGGTGACGCTTTCGGGATTGGCGGTGAGGTAGGACAGCGCGTTGCAGCAGCCGCTCGCAATGCACATCACGCGGCTGTCGGGCTGGATGTCGAGGCCCTCCATGTCGACCACCGGGTCTTCCCAGATCTGGGCATAGACCAGCCCCTTGAACGCGAGGGCGAAAGCCTTGTCGAGCAGCTTGTCGCCGACCTTTGCATCCTTGCGGATCACCGCGTCTTCGATGATCCGCTTTGCCTGAGTAGCCATGGGGGGAGGGGGTCCTTACGTTACGTCAAGCTCTTGTCGTATTCGGCTAGCGTTTCGTCAATGTGACGGTTTCCACAGCCTTATGGGGTGCCGGCGATGGTGGCGGCATAGGCGGCCGGATCGGCGTTGCCGCCGGTGAGCATGATGACGGTGTCCGCATCCACCGGCACCTTGCCCGCCAGCGCCGCCGCGAGCGCCGCCGCGCCGCCCGGCTCGACCACCAGGCGCAGGCTCGCGAAGGCGAAGCGTTGCGCGGCGCGCACCTCGTCATCGGTGACTGTGACGCCGGGCTCGGCGCGGCCCATGAGGAGGGCCAGGTTGAGCGGCTTGGTGACGTTGGGCTGCAAGGCATCGCAGATCGTCCGGGGCGCATCGGCCGCGGCGTGGACCAGCTCGCCCTTTGCCATTGCCTGCCCGACCATGTCCCAGCCGACCGGCTCGACGGGGTACACCGCGCTGCCGGGCGCGCCCAGCGCCAGCCCTGCGGTCAGCCCCCCGCCGCCGCAGCACGCCACGATCCGCGAAGGCGCGCGGCCGAGCTGGCTGGCGATCTCGATCGCGGCGCTGCCCTGGCCCTCGATCACCCACGGATCGCCGAAGGCATGGACCAGCGTGCCGCCGCGCCCGGCGATCAGCCGTGCGGCAACCGCATCGCGGTCTTCCCCCGGGCGCTGGTAGAGCACCACCTCGGCGCCCAGCGCGCGGGTGTTGGCGAGCTTCACCGCCGGCGCATCGTGCGGCATCACGATCGCCGCCTTCACCCCCAGCCGCCGCGCGCTCCATGCGACGCCTTGCGCGTGGTTGCCCGAGGACACCGCGACCACGCCGCCGCTGCGCTCATTGGCGGTGAGGTTGGAGAGCCGCCACCACGCGCCCCTGATCTTGAACGAGCCGATCGGTTGCAGCACCTCGGCCTTCACCCATGCCTGCACGGCGCCGATGGTGACCGGCAGCAGCGGGGTGGGCGGCAGGATGCCCGCCACCGACTCGGCAGCGGCGATCACGCCCTCGCGGGTGGGGATCCGGTCCGTCACGGCGCTTGCCGCCGGCCTGTAGGAGACACATGAGACACTGTCCTGGAGCGGAAAAGTTCCCCCGCAAAAGCCCCCCGCAAACGGCGGATGCGGGGCGGGCTGGGCAGGCGGAGCGGCGCGGCACGTGTCATTGC
This sequence comes from Porphyrobacter sp. AAP82, assembly GCF_000331285.1. Lineage (GTDB taxonomy): Bacteria > Pseudomonadota > Alphaproteobacteria > Sphingomonadales > Sphingomonadaceae > Erythrobacter. The sequence continues at coordinate 3,429 of NZ_ANFX01000041.1, forward strand.
GCCTCTATGGCAAATCGCGCGCCAGTAGGAAATGCGGATCATTTGTCCCCTTCTACGCATTGCGTTGGTGGTTGCCGCATTGCTTTGGTCCGAAAACCGTTTCCCACTTTTCGGAGCAATGCACTAAGGCCCGCGCAAGATTCGCATCGCTTCACGAAAGGTTCCCGTCATGTCCGCAGCCAAATCCAAGACTGTCCTCGTCATCGGTGCGGGCGGCGTCAGCTCGGTGTGTGTCCACAAGATGGCGTTCAACGCCGAGATCTTCCCCGAAATCCATCTCGCCAGCCGCACCAGGGCCAAGTGCGATGCCATCGCCGCCTCGGTGAAGGAGCGATGCGGGCGCGAGATCGCCACCTACGAGATCGACGCCGAGGAAGTGCCCGCGATGGTCAACCTGATCCGCAAGACGGGCGCCGGCCTGGTGGTCAATCTCGCGCTGCCCTATCAGGACCTGCCGATCATGGACGCCTGCCTCGAGGCGGGCGTGGATTACCTCGACACCGCCAATTACGAGCCCAAGGACGAAGCCAAGTTCGAATATCACTGGCAGTGGGCCTATCACGACCGCTACCGGGATGCTGGCCTGATGGCGCTGCTGGGTTCGGGCTTCGATCCGGGCGTCACATCGGTCTTCACCATGTGGCTCAAGAAGCACAAGCTCAAGACCATCCGCCAGCTCGATATTCTGGACTGCAACGGCGGCGACCACGGCCAGCATTTCGCGACCAACTTCAACCCCGAAATCAACATCCGCGAAGTGACCGCGCCCGCGCGTCACTGGGAAGGCGGCGCGTGGGTCGAGACCCCGGCGATGGCCAACAAGGTGGCGTTCGACTTCGAAGCCGTCGGCCCCAAGAACATGTACCTGATGTATCACGAGGAGCTGGAAAGCCTCGCCAAGTTCGTCCCCGAGCTTGAACGCGCGCGCTTCTGGATGACCTTCGGCGACCAGTACATCACCCACCTCACCGTGCTCCAGAACGTCGGCATGACCTCGATCGAGCCGGTGCGCTATCAGGGCAAGGACATCATCCCCCTGCAATTCCTCGCCGCGGTGCTCCCCAAGCCCGAGACGCTGGGCGAGACGACCAAGGGCAACACCAATATCGGCGTGATCGCGACCGGCGAGGCGCTGGACGGCAGCGGCGAGAAGACGTTCTACATCAAGAACATCTGCTCGCACGAGGCGGCCTACGAGGAGACCGGCAACCAGGCGGTGAGCTACACCACGGGCGTGCCTGCGATGATCGGCGCGGCGATGATGGTGCAGGGCCACTGGCAGGGTGCCAATGGAGAAGGGGGCGTGTTCAACATCGAACAGCTTGATCCCGATCCCTTCATGGCGATGCTCAACGAACACGGGTTGCCGTGGACGGTCGAGGAGATGGCCGGTCCGGTGGAGTTCTGACAGAAGGAAAGGGTTCCACGCAGAGGCGCAGAGGGGGTTTGCAGTTGGATATTGATCGTATCTCCGCTGCTGTCGTCGATGAGGCTATCGCCATCCATCCTGAGTTGGGGCCCGGCTTGTTCGAGAATGGCTATGAAACCGTCCTTGCAGGACGGCTTGAGGCGAGAGGATTTGAGATTGCGCGGCAGTTTCCGGTGCCATTGATCTTCGATGGACAAATTTTCGACCCGGCATTTCGGGTCGACATCCTCGTTGACCAACGCCTCGTTCTCGAGCTCAAGGCAACCGATCAGCTGAACAAGGCCCACGCAAAGCAGCTGCTGACCTATCTGCGATTGCTTAAACAGCCCGTAGGGCTGCTTCTGATATTTTCTCAAGAGACAATGAGAGATGGCATCCGCCGGGTCGTGAACGATTACCGCCCGCAGTAGTCCTCTGCGCCTCTGCGCGAAACGAAAAGGCACCATGCTGCTGATGGAAACCAAGTACGCCAATGCTGCCATGCTTGCCATCGGCCCGGGGCTGCTCTTCGCCCTCTCCGCCTGCGACGCTGCCCTCCCTCCGCGCGAGGAGGTGCCGAGGCTTGCGGTCGACGCCGGCTGGCCCACCATCCCGGCGGGCGCGAAGTTCGGCGAAGTCAGCGCGGTCGATGTGGACGCTGCGGGCAATGTCTGGGTGCTCCACCGCGCCGGGCGCAAGTGGGCCGAGCCCTTCCCGAAAGAGCCGATCCCCGAGCCCGCGGTCTTCAAGTTCTCGCCCGATGGCAAGCTGCTGGCGCAATGGGGGGCGGGGCTGTTCGTCATGCCGCATGGCATCTCGATCGACCCCGCCGGCAAGGTCTGGATCACCGATGTGGCGCGCGAGCAGGTGATGCGCTTCTCGCCCGAGGGCGCGCTCGAACTGACGCTGGGCGAGCGCGGCGTGACAAGGCAGGACGCGGGCCATTTCGGCCGGCCCGCCGATGTCGCCTTCCTGCCCGGCCGCGTGCTGGTCGCCGATGGCTATGTGAACACCCGCGTTGCCGCCTTCGCGCCCGACGGCACCTTCATCCGCGACTGGGGCGACTTCAAGGTCGCCCACGCGGTCGCGGTGGACGAGGCGCACATCTACGTCGCCGACCGCGAGAATGCGCGCATCCAGATCTTCGACCATGCCGACAAGCTGCTCGCCAGCTGGCCCTCGCTCGCGGGAAACCACACCTACGGCCTGAAGCCTCTAGGTGGCGGACGGCTGCTCGCGGTCGAAGGGCGTGACGGGGCCGACCGCAACGGTGCGATCCTGCGCGTCTATGCCGCAGACGGCACCACCGAGGCTTCCTACGACATCGGCCTTCCCGGCGAGGACGCGAGCCTCGGCCATGACATTGCGATCGGGCCGGACGGGCATATCTACGTCACCGATGTGGCCGGCGGCCGCGTGGTGCGCCTCTCTCTCCCCGCTCATGTGAACAGGACCAATGCAGACCAAAGCCGGTGATCCGGGCGCCTTTGCCCATTTCGATCTGTCGCGGGTCGACAGCCCCGCCTTCGTGGTGGACGCCGCCAAGCTGCGGGACAATTGCCGCGTTCTGGCAGCGGTGCGCGATGCGGCTGCGGCGGACGGCGGGGACATCAGGGTGTTCGCCGCGCTCAAGGCCTTCTCGATGTGGTCGGCCGCGCCCATCATCGGCGAATATCTCGACGGGGTCTCCACCTCGGGTCTGTGGGAAGCGCGGCTCGCATCGGAGTTCTACGACGGCGAGATCGCGACCTATTCGGCCGCCTTCAAGCCCGAGGAGCTGGAGGAGATCTGCCGGCTCTCCGACCACGTGATCTTCAATTCGCCCTACCAGCTTGCACGCGCGCGGCTGATCCTCGATCAGGCCGCGGCCAATGGCGCGCCGGTCAGCGTGGGCCTCAGGATCAACCCGCAGGTGGCGACCGGCGAGGTCGCCAAGTATGACCCCAGCGCGCCCGGATCGCGGCTCGGCTTCCCGCTCGACCAGCTCACCGAAGAGCACATGGAAGGGGTGGAGGGCATCCACTTCCACAACCTGTGCGAACAGGATTTCGAGCCCTTGAAGGCCACCTGGGACCGGGTGTTCGACGTGATCGAGCCCTATTTCGACCAGTTGAAGTGGATCAACATGGGCGGCGGCCACCACATCACCCGCGCCGATTACCAGCGCGAGGAGCTGGTCGAATTCCTCAAGGATGCGGCCGCCGACACCGGCTGCCAGATCATCCTCGAACCGGGCGAGGCGGTCGCGCTCGATGCCGGCATTCTGGTGGGCACGCTGCTCGATACCCATTTCAACGCGGTGCCGGTCGGGATCACCGATATCTCGGCAACCTGCCACATGCCCGATGTGCTCGAAGCGCCCTATCGCCCGGCGATGCTGGGCGAACTGACGGACGAGGCAATGATCCCGATCCGTCTCGGCGGCCCCTCGTGCCTTGCGGGCGATGTCATCGGCGACTACCGCCTGCCGGTCGCGGCAGAACCGGGCGCGCGCTTCGCCTTCCTCGACCAGGCGCATTATTCGATGGTCAAGACCAACACCTTCAACGGTGTCGCCCTGCCGTCGATCTGGATGTGGGACTCCGAGACCGACGCGCTCGACTGCATCAAGCGCTTCGACTACGCCGATTTTCGTGACCGGCTGAGCTGACCCGCCGGGTGGGGGCAAGGTGATGATGACAAGGCTTCTGGCCGCAGCGGCGACCGCCGGTGCACTCGCGTTCGCCGCGCCCGCCGCAGCGCAGGATTTTGACGCTGCGCGCGTGGTGATGGCGGTCAACCAGGCCGATCTTGCCGCGATCGCCGCCTCGCTCGGCCACAAGATCACGCAAAGAGGCAAGGAGGGCGAGACCTTCATCGCCGCCGAGACCGGGGAGGGGGTCGTCTACCTCCTGTTCGGCACCGCCTGCGCGGTCGGCGGGGTGCCGGGCTGTCAGGGGGTGATGATCCAGGCGCGCTTCGATCTGCCGCCGGGCACCACCTACGAGACCCTCGCCAAAACCAATGCCGGGCAGGCCGCGATCAGCGTCACCGCCGATTTCGCGGCCAAGTCGCTGGTCTTCACCCGCTACCACGTGCTCGATCACGGGGTGACGATGGCCAATATCCGCGAGAACGTGAACGTGCTGCTCGGCAGCGTCGGCGATGCCTATGCGCTTGCCGCCGGTGAGGAATAGCCCGCCCTAGAGATCGTCGGAGACCTCGGGCCGGTCGTGCAGCACCCGCCCGCGCTCGTTCTGGTTGATCGCCAGCGCAAGGCCGGTCAGCGCGCCGAACTGGCGGGCCGCGCGCGCCGCGTTCTCGCGGTCCTTTGACGCATCCATCCCGCCGCTTTCGAACAGGTCGCCCGCCTCGATGGCGATGATCACCTCGCCGCGGCTGAACAGCGCGCGCATCTCGCGCGCCTCGAAGGCGCTTTCGAGCCGCAGCAGATGCTCGACATAGGTCGGGTGGACCAGCACGCGCGCCTCGACCTGATCGTCGGAATAGAGCGCGAAGCTCTGGCCGAAAGCGGGGTGGACCTGATCGACCCGGTCGAGGCGGTGGCCATCGAAGCTCACGTGGTCGCTCGCCCCGCCAAGCCCCAGCCACTTCCTGTGCTTGCCGGCGCGTTCGAGCAGCGTCGTGGAATGGAACTTGCGGCCGAATGCCATGCGGATGACCGGGCCCCGGAACACCGTCACCCAGCGCCGGTTCTTGCCCGAACCGCGCTGTTCCTCGAGGTGGCATTCATAGAGCTCGAAATCGTGCCCTTCGAGCGTGCCGTGCCAGCGATCCTCGAAGCCCGAGCGTTCGAAGCCGGGCAGCAGCCCGTAGGTGCGCGCCGCCTCGAATTCTGCCCCGGGTTCGACATCGGGGCTGTAGGTGAGGCCATAGCCTGCCGCGATGGCGGCGTTGATGCCGGTCTTGATGGTCTTCTTGGCGGCGACGATCGGCAGGTAGCCCCACCACCATGCGCCGCCGACCCCGGCGAGGGTGAGAATGCCCGAAAGCTGTGCGGGCAGGGGGCTGAACCAGACGAAGGCCAGCACCGGCATGAGGATAGCCGCGCCCCACACCCAGCGATTCGTCGCCTGCTTCTTCGCGCCTTCGCGCATGTCGTTCTGGCCGGCGAGCCAATCCGCCAGCCCGCCCTGCATCAGGGCGTTGATATCCGATCCCACGCGTCCTGCCATTTTTTGCCGGTTTGCACCGCTCCCTTAAGGAATATGCGCTAAGGAGGCGTCACAATTCAAGGAGGGCTTGCGCGTGATCGACATTATCGGCTGGTTCTGGACCTCGGCGATCCTGGTGATCGCGGTCGTTTTGGTGCTGGTGCTGATCGGCATCTACAACCGTCTCGTCGGCCTCCGGCAAGCGGTGCGGCAGGGGGTCGCCGATATCGATGCGCAGCAGCGCCAGCGGCACGATCTGATCCCCAATCTGGTCGAGACGGTGAAGGGCTATGCGGCCCATGAAGCAGCGACGCTCGAAGCCGTGATCGCCGCGCGCAATGCCGCCGCCAGCGGCACGCCGTCCTCGGGCGGGGAGCAGCAATTGAAGAGCGCGCTCGGCAATCTGCTGGCGCTGGGCGAGGCCTATCCCGACCTCAAGGCGAGCGCGAACTTCCAGTCGCTCCAGGGCGAACTTGCCGATGTCGAGGACAAGCTTGCCGCTGCGCGCCGCGCCCTCAACGCCGCTGCCGCGCGCTTCAATGCCGCGCGCGAATCCTTTCCGGCGGTGCTGTTTGCAGGCCCGCTCGGATTCGCCGAGGCCGATTTCCACCGCCTCGACGCGAGCGCGCAGGGAACGGTCGATCAGGCCCCCCGCATCGCCTTCTGAACCGGCTCCGGAATGGCGGAAAGCTGCGGGTTTCCCGTCACATTCCGGTCGCTTTCCAGTTAGTGTCTTCAAAAAGTAACATTTCACCCGGGCGGGGTGCATTTTTCGTTTGCATTTCCCCCCCCAAGCCCTATCTGCGCGCTTCCGCTGCCCCAAGGGGACTTCCAAACCGCAAGGCAGCTTGTCGTTTTATGGTTCAACAGAGCCGTTTTGGGGGTCCCTTGAGTTGCACATCTATCCTGACGCACTGGCTGTAGTCCGCGACCTCCGTCCGGACGAACCCGTCATCCTCAACCGCCCGCATGCCGCGCGGCGCGCCGCCCGTTTCTTCGTCGAGAAGTTTCCGGGCAAGGTGCTCTATGCGGTCAAGGCCAACCCTGCGCCCGATCTCATCGAGGTGCTGTGGAGCGCGGGTGTCACCCACTTCGATGTCGCCTCGATCACCGAGGTGCGGCTGGTGCGGAGCATTCTTCCGCAAGCCGTGCTGTGCTTCATGCATCCGGTGAAGACCCCGGCGGCGATCCGCGAGGCCTATTTCGAGCACGGCGTGCGCACCTTCAGCCTCGACACCTTCGAGGAGCTGGAGAAGATCATCGACGCCTGCCGCGGCGATGACGGCGAGGCGCCGCGCGACCTCAGGCTGTGCGTGCGCCTGCGCGTGTCGAGCGAGTATTCGGAGCTCAGCCTTGCCAGCAAGTTCGGCTGCGACCTCATCGAAGCGCCCCAGCTGCTCCAGCAGGCCCGCCAGCATTGTGACTGGCTGGGGGTGTGCTTCCACGTCGGCAGCCAGGCGATGACGCCCTTCGCCTTCGTCCAGGCATTGGATCGCACCCGTGCGGCGATTGCCGAGGCCTCGGTGGTGATCGACATGATCGATGTCGGCGGGGGCTTCCCGAGCGCCTATCCCGGGCTCGAGCCGCCGCCGATGGAAGATTACTTCGCGATCATCGCCAAGCACTTCGAAAGCCTGCCGATCGCCTACAACGCCGAGCTGTGGTGCGAACCCGGCCGCGCGCTTTCGGCCGAGTATTCCTCGATGATCGTGCAGGTCAACAAGCGCCGCGGCGAGGAGCTCTACATCAATGACGGCGCCTATGGCGCGCTCTACGATGCCGCCCATGTCGCGTGGCGCTTCCCGGTGCGCGCGCTCGAGGACGACCTCATCGAGGATGACGAGGACTTCGCCTTCTACGGGCCGACCTGCGACGATGCCGATTACATGAAGGGCCCCTTCAAGCTCCCCGCCGATATCCAGGCGGGCGACTATGTCGAGATCGGCATGCTCGGCGCTTACGGCGCGGCGATGAAGACCGGCTTCAACGGCTATGGCAATGCCCGGGTCGTGACCGTGCAGGACGAGCCGATGATGAGCCTGTTCAACGGTACCCGCGTGCGCGAGGCGACCGACAACGTGGTCTCGCTGCGCTAAACCTTGTCATGGTCCCGCGCCGCCTGCAAACAGGCCGGCGCGGGGCCATCACGCCCCTTGGGGGTGCTGATGTTCAGGAAGATTTTCGGCAAGCTGCGAGGGGGCAAGGCACCTGAGCCCAAGAGCCGGATCGCCTATCTCACCGACCTCTATCACGATTGGGCCGAGGGCAAGGTCGAAACCTGGGGCGGGATTGACCTGCGTGGCCTGATCGAACAGCAAATTGCCGCGGGCGATGCACAGATGGCGACGACGAACCTCGCCGGCCATGTGCGGCATTGTTTCGACCTTGCGGGCCTCTACTGGGGCCAGGGGGATACCGCCACAGCCCGGCATTATCTGGGCAAGGCACTGGACAGTCACGAGCGCATGATCGCCTATTGCGACCAGCGGGGCCCCGTCTGGCCGATGGAATATTCCGACGAAGCCGATGCGCGGATCGCCGGGCTCCTGCTGGATCGCCCGGTCGCGCAGGTCCCCCGCCGCCCGCGCGAGGAGCGCGATCTCTACCCCTCGTTCAAGCCGATCCTGCTCGATGCCATGACCGGCGACGCCCCGCTCGACATGGCGCGCTGGCAGGACTGGGAGGACAGCACGGTCAGGAACCGCTGGCCCAAGTTCCAGGTTGCCGAGGCGCAGTTCTACCGCCGCGCGTTGACGGGGGAGTTCGCGAGCGGGGCCGCGCTGCTGGCGGCGCACGAGGCGCTGTGGAAGTCCAAGGCGGGCAAGACCTTCGAGCGGGGCTGGTTCAACGGCTATGACGACAATGACCTGATCATCGACGCGCTGTTCGCTGCCGTGCTCAAGCGCATCGGGTGGGAAGGGTGCTACCGCCACTCCTGGCCGCATACGCTGCCCTACGATTCCACCCCCGAAACCACGCGCGAACCGGATCGCTACATCGCCGTGGCCGCCGCCCCGCTGCCCGCACCTGCCGCCGACACCGGCATCATCGCCGATGCGCAGGACGCGCGGCGCTATCTCGACCATCACCTCGGCCAGCAGACCGATGACGAGGGCAATTCCTTCCCCGCCGCGCGCCCGGCCAAGCAAGCGGGCAAGGTCGCGGGCGCAATGAAGGAGCTGGGCTGGGTCCGCGATCCGGCCGCGCTCGGCCTGATGCGCGCCTACCGCATGGACAACGTGCTGACCCGCCGCTCGCACCTGAGCTTGTGCGATCCGGTGGCGAGCTTCGTGACCCTCAAGGGCTGGAACGATGCGATGCGGCAGGATTTCGGGCTCCACCCCGATCTTGTCGCCATCGCCCAGAGCGAGGAGCGCGCCGACTACATGGACCCGCAGGGCCTGTGGTATGTGCTGTGGGTCAAGGACCGCAAGGTCTACGCCGTCGACCGCGAGGACTGGCACGATCCGGGGCTTGCCACCGCTGGCGCACAACGCGGGATGACGGTGTGGCCGTCCTATGTCAGCTTCGTCGCATGGTGGGTGGGCGGCGCCTGACGCCCGCCCTGCGCCCCGCTAGAGCCGCACCTCGGCGACCTTGTCCTTGTAGTCCGTTTTGGGATCGATCCCGACCAGCATCTTGATCCCGGCGACGATCGAGGACGCGTCGATCCAGATTTCGGCGTCTTCCGCATCGAGGCGGACGAGGGCGATTTTCGGATCGTCCTTGCCTTCGTACCATGCCGCGACAAAGCGGTTCCAGAGCCGGTCGATGATGGCGCGCTCGCGGGTCGTCGAAAGCGTGCCGTGGAGGGTTGCGCACACGTCGTGGCCCTTCGAGGCGAAATGCGCCATCGCGCGCGGCTGCCCGCCGGCCAGTTCGGCCTGCTGGATCATGCGGTAGAGCGCGTTGTCGGTGGCGGTGAAGAACCACAGCGGCCCGAAATATTCGCCGCTGTCGTAGAGCGCATCATCGAGCTGCGTGGTCATCGGACGGGCGTGGCCGTCCTCGCCCTCGGCAAGGCCCAGGAACATCGTCCTGTCGCTTTTGAGCGCCTTCCAGAATTTCGAACGGATTTCCGCGTCGGTCGCCATGCCTGTCTCCTTTGAACGGGACAGGCGCTAGCGCCGACGCGGCAGAATTGTTCCGTGCGCTCTTTTGTTGTCGCGTTTTCCGAGCCGCCGGCTGTGCCACCCGGCTTGAAAACGCTTAGAAGACCTCGAAGAGACCGGCCGCGCCCATGCCGCCGCCGATGCACATGGTGACGACGACATACTTGGCGCCGCGACGCTTGCCTTCGATCAGCGCGTGGCCGGTGCAGCGCGCGCCGGTCATGCCGTAGGGGTGGCCGATCGAGATTGAGCCGCCGCTGACGTTGAGAATGTCGTTATTGATGCCGAGCTGGTCGCGGCAGTAGAGCACCTGCACCGCGAAAGCCTCGTTCAGTTCCCACAGCCCGATGTCGTCCATCTTGAGGCCGGTCTGCTTCAGGAGCTTGGGGATCGCGAAGACCGGGCCGATGCCCATCTCGTCGGGCTCGGTGCCCGCCACCGCCATGCCGACATAGCGGCCGAGCGGCTGCAAGCCCCGCTGTTCGGCGAGCTTGGCTTCCATCAGCACGCTCGCCGAGGAACCGTCCGACAGCTGCGAGGCATTGCCCGCGGTGATGTTCATGCCCGGGCCCATCACCGGGTTGAGGCTCTGGAGGCCTTCAAGGGTGGTCTCGGGACGGTTGCCCTCGTCCTTGGAGAAGGTGATCTCCTTCTGCGAGACTTCCTTGGTCTCCTTGTCGGTCACGTTCATGGTGACGGTGACGGGGACGATTTCCGCATCGAGCCGCCCCTCGGCCTGCGCGGCGGCGGTGCGCATCTGCGACTGGTAGGCGTATTCGTCTTGGCGCTCGCGGCTGATGTTGTAGCGCTTGGCGACGGTCTCGGCGGTGCCGAGCATCGGCATGTAAACGTCATTGTGCATCGCGATCAGCGAGCGGTCGGGCGCAACGCGCATCTCGGGGGTCTGCACCAGCGAAATCGAATCCTGCCCGCCGCCGACGACGATATCCATGTTGTCGACGATGATCTGCTTGGCGGCGGTCGAAATCGCCATCAGGCCCGAGGAGCACTGGCGGTCGATGGTCTGGCCGCTGACGCCCACCGGGCAGCCGGCGCGCAGCGCGACCTGACGGGCGATGTTGCCGGCCTGGGTCCCTTGCGTGAGGACGGTGCCCCACAGCACATCGTCGATCTCGCCGGCCTCGATCCCGGCGCGTTCGATCGCGGGGGCGAGGCTGAGCGCGCCGAGGGTCGGCCCGGGGGTGGCGTTGAAGGCGCCCTTGTAGGCGCGACCGATGGGGGTGCGGGCGGTGGAGACGATAACGGCGTCACGGGCCATGATGGGGGTATCCTTGCTCTGGGGGGCGGCTCCCGCGCGCGGGCGGGAGCCTCATGCTGTCAGGGGTGGGCAGGGCCGGGCATGGCCCGCTGCCTCACACGAAGTATTGCGTGATCCATTCGCAGATCAGCGCGGGCTTTTCCTCGCCTTCGATCTCGATCGTGATCTCGCAGGTCTGTTGCCACTGGCCGGGGCGCTTCTCGACCATTTCGGTGAGCTTCCAGACGCCGCGGATGCGCTTGCCGGCGCGCACGGGGGCGATGAAGCGGGTCTTGTTGCCGCCGTAATTGACGCCCATCTTCACCCCGTCGATGCGCGGCGCGCCGCCTTGGGCGCCGAGATAGGGGATCATCGAAAGCGTCAGAAAGCCATGCGCGATGGTCCCGCCGAACGGGGTCATCTTCGCCATCTCTTCATTGACGTGGATGAACTGGTGATCTCCGGTCGCCTCGGCGAACTGGTTGATGCGTTCCTGGCTCATCTCGGCCCATTCGCTGGTGCCGATCACTTCGCCGACCTTGGCGGCCAAATCCTGGGGGTTCATGGGGCTCCTCCTCTTGTCATGCGGGCGGGATCCCGTGCCCGCCGCGCTGCTGATGCGCCCGGCTTCATGGCGCAACACACAAGGGAGCGCAACGCTATCAGCTATGCCGCTACGGCACCGCGCATCTGGCCGGCGACCGCAGCCCTGCGGGTGGCGCTGCGTTCCAGCAATCCGCGCGCCGACTCGATGCGCAGACAATAGGTGTGGAGCGCGATCTGGAGCCCCACCAGCATCAGCATCACCGGCTGGTAGGCGATCCCCTGGAACAGCGCGCCGACCAGGTAGATCACCGCCCCCATTTGCAGCGCCGAGGCGAGCGGCGCGATCCAGCGGGTCGTCTCGTCCTCCTCCTTCTTCCAGCGGCGCTGGATGCGTTCCATCTGCCACAGGCCGAGCAGGTGCAGCAGCGCCCAGGTGAGAAGCCCCGGCCAGCCCTGTTCGCCGAGCATCTCGAAGACCGAGGAGTGGTAGGCGCGGGCCTTGTCCTCGACTTCCTCGTAGGTGACCGTGGTGGTGTTCCCGTCGGTCTTCCGGACCGGCATGACATAGGTGAACTTGTTCGACCGGTAGGCATCGAACCCGCCGCCCAGCGGCTTGGTCTCGACATAGTGGAGCGTCCATTCCCACACCGCCACGCGGGTCGAGGCGCTCTCGTCGCCGCCCGGCTCGGCGATGGTCGCCATGCGCTGGTAGTAGGATTGCGGCAGGAACGGCAGCGCGGCCAGGCCGAGCACGCCCGCACCGGCGATGAACAGGATGCGCCGCTTGGAATAGCGCAACAGCAGCACGGCCAGCGCGGCGATGCACAGCAGGCCCGTGCGTGCCTCGGTGCCGATCGGCACGAGCAGGCTGGAAAAGGTCAGCGCGGCGGCAAAGATCGTCACCGTCCAGTGGCGCGGGAAGACCGTGCCGTGGCGCACCAGCCACCACAGCAGCGGGATCAGCCCGATCGCGACCGTGGCGAGGGTCGAGCTTTCGTAGATCCCCGAATTGTCGTCGACGAAGAAGTTCAATTCGCCATAGCCGCCCCCGCCGGTCACCACCTTCAATCCGGTGGCGATCACGATCATCGCCACGCTCAGCACCAGCGAAATGGCCAGCCCCTCGATCCGCGCGCGGGTGGTGAGGGTGAGGGGGAGGAAGATCGCAAACAGCAGCGCCTTCCACACCCAGTCCCACTTGGTCTGCGCATCGAGCGGGAAATCGGCATTGCCGGTGGTCCACCAGCAATAGAGCAGCAGCCCCAGCATCAGCCCCTGCCGCAAGGTGAAGCGCGCGCCCTCCTTGCGGTCCAGTGCCAGCCATCCGCCGAAGGCCGCGGCAAAGGCGATCAGCGACAGCGGCAGGGAGGTGATGATCGAATAGCCGATGCGCTGCGGCGAGAGGATGTCGATATAGATGTAGAGCAGCACCCACAGGAACGGGCGCCTGAGGCCGAGCAGCAGGACGTAGGCGATGAAGGTGAGGAAGAACAGGTCCTTCACGCCCCGTCCTCTCCGGCCTCGCTGGCGGCCCGGCGCGCGCGGCGCGCCTCGTTGCGGCCCGAAACGCTCGCGGCCTTGCGGTTGCCTTCGGTCTCGGACTTGATGTCGCCCAGCAGCGGATCGACATCCAGCGCCTCGCGCATCACCAGCCGCATCATCGCGATGGCGAGCAGGCCATGGCCGAGGGCAAGGGCGATGGTGTCGATCATCTTGCGGGCAGGGTCCGAAGCGCAGGCATGGGAGAGCCTTACAGGCAGCCAGTTGACGGCGCGTTAAGCACGCCTGCGATAGACAGCCGGGCCATGACCCGCGTCCTCCACGTCCTCGACCATTCGCTGCCGCTCCACAGCGGTTACACCTTCCGCACCCGCGCGATCCTGAAGGCTCAGGAGGGCCACGGGCTGGAAGTGCGCGGGATCACCGGGCAACGGCACAATCTCGAGGCCGCGGTGACCTCTCGATGCGAGGAAGCCGACGGGCTGACCTTCCACCGCACCCCCGGCACCCCGTCGGGCCCGCCGCCGTTGCGCGAACTGGGCGAGATCGAGGCGCTGACCGCGGCGATCATCCACCTTGCCGATGAATGGCGCCCCGACATCATCCACGCCCATTCGCCCGCCCTGTGCGGCGCCGCTGCCGAGCGGGCGGCGCGCGCGCTGGGTGTGCCCTTTGTCTACGAGATCCGCGCCTTCTGGGAGGATGCCGCCGTCGGCAACCTTTCGGGCACCCAGGGCAATCTCAAATACCGGCTGACCCGCGCGCTCGAAACGCGCGTGGCGCGCGGCGCGGACGCGCTGTTCACGATCTGCCATGGCCTCAAGGACGATCTGGCCGCGCGCGGCATTCCGGCGGGCCGTATCAATGTCATGCCCAACGGGGTCGACCTTGCGCTGTTCGGCGATCCGCCGCCGCGCGACGAGGCGCTCGCGGCACAGCTGGGGATCGCGCCCGGCGCTCCGGTGATCGGCTATATCGGCAGCTTCTATGCCTATGAGGGGGTCGACGATCTGATCGCCGCCATGCCCTTGCTGCGCGCCGCGCACTCCGATGCGCGGCTGCTGCTGGTGGGGGCAGGACCGATGGACGAGGCCTGGCGCGCCGCCGCCGCCGCGCTGCCCGATCCGCAAGCGGTCATCTTTACCGGCCGTGTGCCGCACACCGCGGTGGAGCGCTATTACTCGCTGGTCGATGTGCTCGCCTATCCGAGGAAGGCCCAGCGCCTCACCGATCTGGTCACGCCGCTGAAGCCATTGGAAGCCATGGCCCAGCGGCGACTGGTGGCGGCCTCATCGGTCGGCGGGCACCGCGAGCTGATCGAGGACGGGGTGACGGGCACGCTGTTTGCCCCCGACGATCCCGCTGCCTGCGCCGCAGCCCTCGCCCGGCTGCTCGATACCCACGCGGATTGGGAGGCGATCAAGACCCGCGCGGTCGATCATGTGCGCACCCGTCACGACTGGGCCGTCAATGCGCGTCATTATCTCTCTGTTTACCATCTCTTGCTAGCCCGTGATGACAAGGACAGCGCCGCGCGCGCTGCCGGGCAAACGGGGTAGTATTCGCATGGCATCGGGGCACACGGGCAAATCGGTTCGGCAGAAACGCAGGCGAAACCACCGTCCGGCCCGCGCGCCGCTTTGCGCGCACCGCGCTTTCGTGCCGCTGCTTGGCCTGTGGGGCATGGCGCTGGGCGCAGGCGTGGTGCTGGTGCTGCCCTCGGTGCTGGTGACGGACCTCGTCCATGGCACGCTTTTGGGCACCTGGGGCGCGGCGAGCCAGCCGGTGCTGGCGGCGATCGGTGCGATGCTGGTCGGCCTTGTGACCCTTGTGATCGGCGCGCTGCTGCACGCTGCGGGCCGGCGGCGCCGCAACGGCCCGACCCTTGCCGAAGTGGCCGCGCGCCGCGTGACGCCGATCAACCCCGCGCGCGATCTCGGCTCGCGCCGGCTCGACGATCCGGTCGAGACCATGCCCTTTTCGACTCCCGCCTGGCGCGATGCCGATCTCGACGATCCGCAGCCGGCCCGCGCCTTTTATGACGAGCGGGCACCCGAACCCGCGCCCGCGCGTGTCGCTGCACCCGCGCCCGAGCCGAGCGCGCTCGATCTGGCGGAATTTGCCGAACTGCCCGGCCGCAATGCGGTGTGGGTTGCCGAGCGAGCACTTGCCGCGCCGATCGCGGAGCCTGCTGTGCCTGCCGATCCCTTCGCCGGGTTGCCGCCCGCGCCGGGCACCGCCGCGCTTGCCCGTCTGCGCGCGATCCCTGCAAGCGAGCTCAGCCTTGCCGAAATGGTCGAACGTTTCGCCGGCGCGCTCCACGAAATGCGCGAGACCTCGCCCGGGCGCAGCCTTGGGCCTGCCGATCTTGCCGCGCGCGAGGCAGCGCTTGCCGAAGCCTTGAAGGCACTCGAGGCGCTGAGCGGCAAGGGCCGCCCCGCGCCGCGCCTGCCGCGCCGCGACGAGCCCTTCCACGCCCCCCACACACGGCTCCAGCCGGACTACGAACGCGTCCGCGGGGCGGCCTGAACCCGGCCGCAGACGGGCTCGCCCGCGCAAAACCTGCAACCGAGCGGGGCGGAATGTGCGCTGCGCGCAATCTACCTAAAGTCTGAATAGGTCTGCGAGAAATATTACTACGCGCGAGACCCTTGCCAAACCCGCTTCCTGTCGGCATGAGGGCCCCGAAAACGGGCAAGCGCCACCCTGGCACGGGGGCCGCGCCCGATAGACCTGCCCGAGGCGTGTTCCTTCGCATGAGCGATCATGCGAGAAGGTTCGCGCCTCTCGGCATCTGACAGATCGGACTTGATGCATGGGTTACCCTAACGCCCAGGGTCTCTATGACCCCGCCAACGAACATGACGCCTGCGGCGTCGGCATGGTTGCGCATATCAAGGGCGAGAAAAACCATGCGATCATCGCCCAGGCGCTCGAAATCCTCGAGAAGCTCGATCACCGCGGCGCGGTCGGCGCGGACCCGCTGCTGGGCGACGGGGCGGGGATTCTCATCCAGATTCCCGATCCGCTGATTCGCCGCTGGGCGGTGGCTGCGGGCCATGATCTGCCGCAGCCCGGTGAATATGCGATCGGCATGTGCTTTCTGCCGCAGGACGCGGCCGCACGCGATTTCGTCAAGGCGCGGATGGAGGCCTTCACCGCCAAGGAAGGCCAGCGCTTCATCGGCTGGCGCGAGGTGCCGACGAGCCCTGCCGGACTCGGCGCGGCGGTGATTGCCTCGATGCCGGTGATCGAAATGGCGGTGATCGGGCAGGGCGCCAATTGCGCCGACCAGGACGCCTTCGAGCGCAAGCTGCTGACGATCCGCAAGCAGGTGCAGAACCCGCTCGCCCAGCTCGCCGAGAAGCACGGCCTTCCCGAAGTGACCGAGACCTATATACCCTCCTTCTCGACCCGCACGGTGGTCTACAAGGGGCTGCTGCTGGCGACGCAGGTCGGCAGCTTCTATGACGACCTGCGCGATCCGGCCTGCGTGTCGGCGCTGGGCCTCGTGCACCAGCGTTTCAGCACCAACACCTTCCCGAGCTGGCGTCTTGCCCACCCGTTCCGCTTCATCGCCCACAATGGCGAGATCAACACGGTGCGCGGCAACGTCAACTGGATGAACGCCCGTCGCCGCACCATGGAAAGCGAGCTGCTCGGACCCGACCTCGACAAGATGTGGCCGATCATCCCGCACGGGCAATCGGACACCGCCTGCCTCGACAACGCGCTCGAACTGCTGATCGCCGGCGGATACAGCCTCGCCCATGCGATGATGATCCTCATCCCCGAGGCGTGGGCCGGCAACCCGCTGATGACGCCCGAGCGGCGCGCCTTCTACGAATATTACGCCGCGCTGATGGAGCCGTGGGATGGCCCGGCGTCGGTGTGCTTCACCGATGGCCGCCAGATCGGCGCGACGCTCGACCGCAACGGGCTGCGGCCGGCGCGGTTCTGCGTGACGAAGGACGATATCGTCTGCCTCGCTTCGGAAAGCGGCGTGCTGCCGTTCCGCGAGGAAGATATCGTGCGCAAGTGGCGCTTGCAGCCCGGCAAGATGCTGCTGATCGACCTCGAACAGGGCCGCATCATCGAGGATGACGAGTTGAAGGCCGATCTGGCCAGCGCCCATCCTTACGCCGAGTGGCTGCATCAGGCGCAGTACAATCTCGAGGACATCACCGATGTCGTCCCCGAGCTCGAAGCGATTCCGGCCGACGAGCGCACGTTGCTCGAACGCCAGCAGGCCTTCGGCTACACGCAGGAAGACATCACCCGCTTCCTCGAGCCGATGGCAGTCGATGCCGACGATCCGATCGGCTCGATGGGCACCGACACGCCGATTGCGGTGCTCTCGGACCGCGCGCGGCTGCTCTACGACTACTTCAAGCAGAACTTCGCGCAGGTCACCAACCCGCCGATCGATCCGATCCGCGAGGAGCTGGTGATGAGCCTCACCAGCATGATCGGCCCGCGCCCGAACCTGCTCGGCCGCGATGCCGGGACGCACAAGCGCCTTGAGGTCGACCAGCCGATCCTGACGAACGAGGATCTCGCCAAGATCCGTTCGGTGGAAGAGGCGCTGGACGGCGCCTTCCGCTGCGCCACGATCGACATCACCTGGGATGCCAGGAGCGGGGCCGAAGGCCTTGAAATGGCGCTGAAGGAAATGTGCTGGGCGGCGACCGAGGCGGTGTTGCAGGATCACAACATCCTCGTCCTGTCCGACCGCGGCCAGTCCGAAGCCCGCGTGCCGATGCCCGCGCTGCTGGCGACCGCGGCTGTCCACCACCATCTCGTGCGGCAGGGCCTCAGGATGAACACCGGCCTCGTCGTCGAGACCGGCGAAGCGCGCGAGGTGCACCACTTCTGCGTGCTGGCCGGCTACGGTGCGGAGGCGATCAACCCCTATCTCGCGCTCGAAACGCTCGAGGCCCTGCGCGCCAAGCGCCATCCCGACCTGCCGCCCGCCAAGGTGCGCGCGAACTTCATCAAGGCGATCGGCAAGGGCATCCGCAAGGTCATGTCCAAGATGGGCATTTCGACCTACCAGTCCTATTGCGGTGCGCAGATCTTCGATGCGGTCGGGCTCTCGTCCGCCTTCGTCGAGAAGTATTTCACCGGCACTGCCACCACCATCGAAGGCATCGGCCTTGCCGAAGTCGCCGAGGAAGCGCTGCGCCGTCACGGGCAGGCCTATGGCGACAACCCGCTCTATGACGGGATGCTCGATGTCGGCGGCATCTACCAGTATCGCCTGCGCGGCGAGGAGCATGCCTGGACGCCGCAGAACGTCGCCCAGCTCCAGCACGCGGTGCGCGGCAATGATCCGAAAAACTACGAGGAATTCGCGCGTTCGATCAACGAGCAGTCCGAGCGCCTGCTGACGATCCGCGGGCTGCTGGAGTTCAGGAAGGCCGACAAGCCGATCCCGCTTTCCGAAGTGGAACCGGCAAGCGAGATCGTGAAGCGCTTCTCGACCGGCGCGATGAGCCTCGGCTCGATCAGCCACGAGGCGCACTCGACCATGGCAATCGCGATGAACCGCATCGGCGGGCGTTCGAACACGGGCGAGGGCGGGGAAGAGCCGTTCCGCTTCAAGCCGCTGGCCAACGGGGATTCGATGCGCAGCCGCATCAAGCAGGTTGCCTCGGGCCGGTTCGGCGTGACGACGGAATATCTCGTCAATTCCGACGATATCCAGATCAAGATGGCGCAGGGCGCAAAGCCGGGGGAGGGCGGGCAGCTGCCCGGGCACAAGGTCGACAAGCGCATCGGCGCGGTGCGTCACTCGACGCCCGGCGTGGGCCTGATCAGCCCCCCGCCGCACCACGACATCTATTCGATCGAAGATCTCGCGCAGCTCATCCACGACCTCAAGAACGTGAACCCGGTTGCGCGCATCTCGGTCAAGCTGGTGTCCGAAGTCGGGGTCGGCACGGTCGCGGCGGGCGTTTCCAAGGCGCGTGCGGATCATGTGACCATCGCAGGCTATGACGGCGGCACGGGCGCTTCGCCGCTGACTTCGCTGACCCATGCAGGGTCCCCCTGGGAGATCGGCCTTGCCGAAACCCAGCAGACCCTGCTGCTCAACGATCTGCGCGCGCGGATCGCGGTGCAGGTCGATGGGGGCCTTCGCACCGGGCGCGATGTCGCCATCGGCGCGCTGCTTGGCGCGGACGAATTCGGCTTTGCCACCGCGCCCCTGATTGCGGCCGGGTGCATCATGATGAGGAAGTGCCACCTCAACACCTGCCCGGTCGGGGTCGCGACGCAAGACCCGGTGCTGCGCGCGCGGTTCACCGGCCTGCCCGAGCACGTGGTCAACTACATGTTCTTCGTCGCCGAGGAACTGCGGGCGATCATGGCCGAGATGGGCCTGCGCACGGTTGCAGAGATGGTCGGCCGGGTCGATCTGCTCGACACCCGCCGGATGGAACGCCACTGGAAGGCGCGCGGGATTGATCTCGCGCGCATCCTCCACCAGGTGCCGCTGAAGGACGGGGCCTCGCTCCGCCAGATCGCGACGCAGGATCACGGGCTCGACGGCGCGCTCGACAACCGGCTGATCGCCGATTGCCGCACCGCCATCGACACCAAGGCGCCGGTGCAGCGCGAATACGCGGTGCGCAACGTCAACCGCACTGTCGGCGCGATGCTTTCGGGCGAGGTCGCCAAGGCGCACGGGCACGAGGGCCTGCCGACCGACACGATCCGCATCAACCTGACGGGGGTGGCCGGGCAGAGCTTCGGCGCGTGGCTTGCGCATGGGGTGACGCTCGATCTGGTCGGCGATGCCAACGACTATGTCGGCAAGGGACTTTCGGGCGGGCGCATCATCGTCCGCCAGCCTTCTGAGGCCCCGCGCGCTTCGGACGAGAACATCATCGTCGGCAACACCGTGCTCTATGGCGCGATCGCGGGCGAGGCCTATCTGGGCGGTGTCGCGGGCGAGCGTTTCGCGGTCAGGAACTCGGGCGCGATCGCGGTGGTCGAAGGCACCGGGGATCATGGCTGCGAATACATGACCGGCGGCGTGGTGGTCGTGCTCGGCAAGACCGGGCGCAATTTCGCAGCCGGCATGAGCGGCGGGGTCGCCTATGTCTATGACCCTGAGGGGCGCTTCACCGAGCTCGTCAACCACGCGCAGGTCGACCTGCTGCCGGTTCCGGCCACGCCGGATGCCGAGGAAGGCACGGGCCGCCCGTCGCAGCGTCCACGTTCGGTCAACGATTTCGGCATGGGCGACATGCTGCGGCACGATGCCGAGCGGCTGCGCATCCTTGTGGAACGCCACCAGCTCCATACAGGCAGCAAGCTTGCGGGCGCGCTGCTGGCTTATTGGGGCGCGGCGCTCGCAAAATTCGTCAAGGTGATGCCGCGCGACTATGCGGCTGCGCTTAAACGGCTCGAAGCGGAACGGCTTGAGGCCGAAAGCGTCGCAGCAGAATAGATTTCAGGAACGAGATGTAAGTATGGGCAAGGAAACCGGATTTCTCGAGCTGGACCGCCGCGAGCGGGATTATCTCGACCCGAAAGAGCGCCTGAAGAACTACCGCGAATTCGTCATCCAGCCGGATGATGCGACGCTCACGGGGCAGGCCTCGCGCTGCATGAATTGCGGCATTCCCTATTGCCACAACGGCTGTCCGGTGAACAACATGATCCCGGACTGGAACCACCTCGTCTACGAGGCGGACTGGAAGCGTGCGCTCGCTAACCTGCACTCCACCAACAATTTTCCGGAGTTCACCGGCCGCATCTGTCCCGCGCCTTGCGAGGCGGCTTGCACCTTGAACATCATCGACCAGCCGGTGACGATCAAGTCGATCGAATGCGCGATCGTCGATCGCGGGTGGAAGGAAGGCTGGATCACGCCGCAGATCCCTGCGACCAGGACCGGCAAGTCGGTCGCGGTGGTGGGATCGGGCCCGGCGGGCCTCGCCTGCGCGCAGCAGCTCGCGCGTGCCGGACATTCGGTCACCGTGTTCGAAAAGTCGGATCGTGTCGGGGGGCTGCTGCGCTACGGCATTCCCGACTTCAAGATGGAAAAGCACCTCATCAACCGCCGCTGCGTGCAGATGGAGGCCGAGGGCGTCACGTTCAAAACCTCCAAGGAAGTCGGCGTCGACATCTCCTTTGCTTCGCTCAAGGAGAATTTCGACGCGGTGGTGCTGGCGGGCGGGGCGGAAGATGCGCGCTCGCTCCAGATCCCCGGCGCGGAGATGCCCGGCGTGCGCCTCGCGATGGAATTCCTCACCCAGCAGAACAAGCGCGTCGCGGGCGACGATGAACTGCGCGCCGCGCCGCGCGGCAGCCTGGTGGCGACCGGCAAGCATGTCGTCGTGCTCGGCGGCGGGGATACCGGCTCCGACTGCGTGGGCACCTCGAACCGCCAGGGTGCGATCAGCGTCACCCAGCTCGAGATCATGCCCAAGCCGCCCGAAAAGGAAGACAAGGCGCTGACCTGGCCCGATTGGCCGATGAAGCTGCGCACCTCGTCGAGCCACCAGGAAGGCGTGGAGCGCGACTGGGCGGTGCTCGCCAAGCGCGTGATCGGCGATGGCGAGAGCGTGACGGGGCTCGAATGCGTGCGGGTCGAGTGGAAAGACCGCCAGATGCAGGAGATCGCGGGCAGCGAATTCGTCATCAAGGCAGACCTGATCCTGCTCGCCATGGGCTTTGTCGGCCCGCGCAAGGCTGGGCTGCTCGAACAGGCGGGCGTCACGCTCGATGGCCGCGGCAATGTCGCCGCCGACACCGATAGCTACGCCACCAGCGAGCCCGATGTGTTTGCCTGCGGCGACATGCGGCGCGGGCAGAGCCTTGTCGTCTGGGCGATCCGCGAGGGCCGCCAGGCCGCGCGCGCGGTCGACGAAGCGCTGATGGGGGCGTCCGAACTCCCGCGCTGAACCGCGCAGGCGCCCGTCAGGGCTGCTTGAACTTGCGCTTGTGCCCGGGCTTCTTGCCGTGCGCGGGCTTGCCCGGCTTGGGGCCGTTGCCGCCCGGCGGAGGGCCTGCCTTGGCGAACCCGCGCTGCGGCGGCTTGGCCTTCACGAAGGCATTGTCGGCGCTGGAGCGCGAAGGGCGGCGCTGGCGGTTGCTGCGCGCGGCTTCACGCGGTCCGGCGTCCGATCGCTCGATCCGCACCGCTGCTTCCTTATCGCCCTCAGCCTCGGCCGTGCGCGCGGCGGAGCCTGCGTACTTGTCGGCGATGGCGCGGGGGATCTGGAAATAGGTTTCGGCCTGACCGATGCGGATCGCGCCGATCTCGTTACGGGTGATGTGCCCGCGGCGGCAGATCAGCGGCAGCAGCCAGCGCGGGTCGGCCCCGTCGCTGCGGCCGATGTCCATGCGGAACCACACCGTATCCTCGAAGCCCGGACGGTGACGCTCCTTCTGTGCCTCGGCGCGGGCCTGCGGCGTGTTGGCGGTGATTTCCTCCGGCTCGGGCAGGCGCGCGCGGTGGGCGTGGACGAGCATCGCGGCGATATCTTCCGGCGAGCGTTCGGCGAGCAGGCGCTGGGCGAGCTCGCGGTCGGACTCGTCAAAATCCGTGGGCGCGAGCAGCTTTTCGAGCAGCCGCTCGCGGTCGCGCGCGGCGATCATTTCGGGGCCGGGCACGTCCTGCCATTCGGCGGCAATCTGCGCGCGGCCGAGCATTGCCTCGGTCCGGCGGCGGGCGGAGAAGGGCACGATCAGCACCGCGATCCCCTTGCGGCCTGCGCGCCCGGTGCGGCCCGAGCGGTGCTGGAGCGTTTCGGCATCGCGTGGCAGCTCGACATGGACGACGAGGCTCAGCGTCGGCAGGTCGATCCCGCGCGCGGCGACATCGGTCGCAACGCAAACGCGGGCACGGCCATCGCGCAGCGCCTGCAAGGCCTGATTGCGCTCGGACTGCGAATGTTCGCCCGACAGCGCGACGACCGCAAAGCCGCGCTCCTGCAAGGTCGCATGAAGGTGGCGCACCTTCTCGCGGGTGGAGCAGAACAGGATCGCGGTCTCCGCCTCGTGGAAGCGCAAGAGGTTGACCACCGCGTTCTCGACCTCGGGCGGGGAGACGGTGACCGCCTGATAGGCGATGTCGCCATGCCCGCGCCCGCCTTCGCTGATTGTGGCGATCCGCAGCGCTTCATGCTGGTAGCGCCGCGCCAGCGCCTCGATCGGGCGCGGCATGGTGGCCGAGAACAGCAGCGTGCGGCGGGTGTCGGGGGTGGCATCGAGGATCGCTTCCAGCTCCTCGCGAAAGCCCATGTCGAGCATCTCGTCGGCTTCATCCAGCACCGCGACGGCGAGCCCTGAAAGGTCGAGCGCGCCGCGCTCGAAATGGTCGCGCAGGCGGCCGGGGGTGCCGACGACGATGGCGGGGCCGGAATGCAGCACCTTGCGCTCTGCCGAGGGATTCATTCCGCCCACACAGGTCGCGACGCGGGCGCCGGTGCGGGCGTAGAGCCATTCGAGCTCGCGGCTGACCTGCAAGGCCAGTTCGCGGGTCGGGGTGATGACCAGCGCGCGGGGGCTCTCGACAAAACCGATCCGCTCGCTGGCTGCGAGCAGTTCGGGCACCATCGCAAGGCCGAAGGCGACGGTCTTGCCCGAACCGGTCTGGGCCGAGACGACGAGATCGCGCCCGGCGGCTTCGGGTTGCAATACGGCAGCCTGGACGCTGGTCGCCTCCGCATAGCCGCGTTCTTCGAGGGCGGCAGCGATAGTGTCGGGAAGGGCGGGGAAGGTCATGGGGAGGGCACTTTTCTTCGAAGCGGCGCGCGGCCCGCGCACGGGTGCGGGTTCGGGCGGAGGGCCGGGGGAGGAGGCGATGCGCAGGTCTCCCCGCAGCGTCATGCGCGGCCCATAGCGCCAAATGCGCAAGGTTGCCTGCCAAAAGTGACGCAGGCCCAAATGAGGCGCCTGTCCCCCAGCGCGCAGGGCTTGCAGCGAGGCGCGCGTGAAGGCAGGCTGGCGGGTGATGACCGCCGCGCTCTACGCCCTTGCCGCCTTCGCCGAGATCGCGGGCTGCTTTGCCTTCTGGGCCTGGGCACGCGCCGACAGGCCGGTGCTGTGGCTGGTGCCGGGCGTGCTGAGCCTCGCGCTGTTCGCCGTCCTTCTCACCCGCATCGACAGCGCCTTCGCGGGCCGCGCCTTTGCCGCCTATGGCGGGGTCTATATCGCCGCAAGCCTCGTCTGGCTGTGGGCGGTCGAGGGCGCGCAGCCTGACCGGTGGGATGTGCTGGGCGGCGCGGTCTGCCTTGCGGGTGCGGCGATCATTCTGTGGGGGCCGCGCGGGGCCTAGTCGAACCCCACGAACCGCGCCGCCTCGTCCACGCTCTTGCGCAGCGAGACGACCGCGTTGGCGGGGAAATCGGGGTCGGGCCAGCCCATTGCGACCGCTTTCATGATCACCTGATCCTCGGGGATGCCGGCGTGTTCGCGCACCACGGGGCTTTGCATGATGCCTTGCGAGTTGATCACGCAGCCAAGGCCCTTGGACCACGCCGCGTTGACCAGCGCGGTCGTCACCGCGCCGCAATCGAAGGCGGTGTCGTCGCTGCCGGAAAGCTCGCGGTCGTAGGTGACGATCACGCACACCGGCGCGTCGAACTGGCGGAAGCCGCGCAGCACCCAGTCCTGCCGGGCGGCGGCATCGTCGCGGGCGATCCCCATTGCCCCGAACAATTGCTTGGCGACCTCGACCTGCCGTTCGCGGTGGACGCCTGCGAAGGCCTCGCCGCGGCGGAATTCGCGGCTGTCGGGGACGCCGGCGAGGATGTTCTGGGTGTTGCCCTTGCGGATGCGGTCCAATGGCGCGCCGGTGATGACGTGGAAGTGCCAGGGCTGGGTGTTCATCGAGGTCGGCGAGCGCATCGCCATGGCGAGGATTTCCGCGATCAGGGCGCGGGGCACGGGCTTGTCGAGATAGCCCCGGATGCTGCGCCGCCCGAGCACCACCTCGGCATAAGTCTGGTCAGGCGTGCCGCCCATGTCGTTTCTCTCCCGATTCTGCGTGTCGGCAGAGGTGCTAGCGCAGGGCGCGCGCGGGGCAAAATCCGTTACGGCAGGGCGGGGTGCCTCACGCCGCCTCGGCAAGCTCCAGTTCGAGCCGGTCCCAGATCTCGACCAGCGCGGCCGTAAGCTCGTCCATCATCGCGTCGGTGTGGAACGGCCCGGGCGTGAAGCGCAGCCGCTCGGTCCCGCGCGGCACGGTGGGGTAGTTGATCGGCTGCACATAGACGCCGTATTCGGCCAGCAGGATATCGCTGATCTTCTTGGCGCGCACCGGATCGCCGACCATCAGCGGCACGATGTGGGTGACCGAATCCATCACCGGCAGCCCGGCCTCGGCGAACTTCAGTTTGAGCATCGCGGCGGCGCGCTGCTGGGCGTTGCGCTCGGCGCTGCTCTCCTTGAGGTGCCGCACCGAGGCGAGCACGCCCGCGACCAGCACGGGCGATAGCGAGGTCGTGAAGATGAAGCCCGGCGCGTAGGAGCGGATGCAGTCCACCACCTTGGTCGAGGCCGCGATATAGCCGCCCATGACGCCAAACGCCTTGCCCAGCGTGCCTTCGATGATATCGATGCGGTGTGCGGCGTTGTCGCGCTCGCTGATGCCGCCGCCGCGCGCGCCGTACATGCCGACCGCGTGCACCTCGTCGATATAGGTGAGCGCGTTGTATTTCACTGCCAGATCGCAGATCGCGTGGATCGGGGCGACGTCGCCGTCCATCGAATAGACGCTTTCGAAGGCGATCAGCTTGGGCGTGTCGATGTCGATGCTGGCGAGCAATTCTTCGAGGTGGGCCACATCATTGTGGCGGAACACCTTTTTCTCGCAGCCCGAATTGCGGATGCCGGCGATCATGCTGGCGTGGTTCAACTCGTCGGAGAAGATCACGCAGCCCGGCAGCAGCTTGGCCAGCGTCGAGAGCGTCGCATCGTTCGAGACATAGCCGCTGGTGAACAGCAGCGCGGCGTCCTTGCCGTGAAGATCGGCCAGCTCGCGCTCGAGCTCGATGTGGAAATGGGTGTTGCCGCCGATATTGCGGGTGCCGCCGCTGCCGGCGCCGACATCGTGCAGGGCGGCTTCCATCGCGCCGATCACCTTGTCGTGCTGGCCCATGCCGAGATAGTCGTTCGAACACCACACGGTGATCGGCTTGGGTCCGTTATGGCCGTGAAAGCAGCGCGCGTTGGGATAGGCGCCCTTGTTGCGCATGATATCGATGAAGACGCGGTAGCGCCCTTCCTCGTGCAGACGGTCGATCGCGGAATCGAAGATCTGGTCGTAGTTCACTCAGCCCTCGCTGCTCTCGCGCATCGCCTGCTGATAAGGGGCGGCGCTCGGTTCCTGCTTGCTTTTTTGTCCCGCCATAACGTGCCAGAGGGCGGAAGGTTTCAGATGCGTATTTAAGGACGCGGGCGGGGTTTTGAAACAGGGATCTTTGCGAGTGTTTCGCAAGCGGTCATGCGCGGATCAGAACGCTTGCGCAGCACCGAATCCGCGCGCGGCGAGGGCCGCCTCTAGCCCTATCGCACCGGCGAGCGGGCCGGTGACGACGAACCGGTTGGGCCCGGGCGAGGGTGTGAGGTTCTGGCCTTCGATGAGGTGCGCGATGCGCCGCGCGATTCCGGCCGCACCGTCGACCTGGCGCACATCCGGCCCGAAAGCATGGCCAAGCTCCTCGGCAAGCAGCGGGAAGTGGGTGCAGGCGAGCACCAGGGTGTCGATGCGCTCGTCCCCCGCCAGCGCTTGCAGCCGGTCGCGGACATCGGCGATCAGCGCCGGATCGACCGGACCCCCGCGCAGCTTCGCCTCGGCCGCCTGGACGAGGCCCGGCGCGGCGATCCGCAACAGGCGCTTGCCTGCCGCAAACTCCGTTTCCAGATCATCGACATAGCGCTGGCGGATGGTCGCCTCGGTGCCGACCAGGCCGATGGTGCCGGTCTGTGTCATCGCGGCGGCGGGCTTGATCGCAGGGACGGTGCCCACCACCGGGATCTCGAGCACATCGCGCACCATGCCGAGCGCGATCGTGGAAGCGGTGTTGCAGGCGATGCAGGCAAGGCGCGGCTGCCAGCGCTCGGCCATGCGCCCGAGCAGCCCCGCCACCCGCGCGGCGATCTGCGCCTCGGTCTTGGTGCCGTAGGGAAGCCCCGCAAGGTCGGCGGCGTAGATGACGGGGGCGCCGGGCAGCACCTCGCGCAGGGCGTCATAGACGGTGAGGCCGCCCACGCCGGAATCGAACAGCAGGATGGGGGAGGATTTGTCCAAGTCTCTCAAATCTGCTGGCCCCGGACTGCCACTGGGGCGTTTTTTCTTTGTGGCGTGTGCGCTAGAAGAAGTGCAGGGACAGGGCAAGCTCGGCCCGTATGGAGATTTGTTTTGGAACCGCTTTTTGCCGCCGCTCTGGGTTTTCTGCTCGGCTCGATTCCGTTCGGCCTGATCCTCACCCGCGCCGCCGGGCTGGGCGATGTGAGGAAGATCGGCAGCGGCAGCATCGGCGCGACCAATGTGCTGCGCACCGGCAACAAGGGGCTGGCAGCGGCGACGGTGCTGCTCGATGCTGGCAAAGCGGCGGCGGCGGTGCTGGTGGCTTCGGTGCTATGGAATGGCTGCGAACCGCTGAGCCTGTTCGGGTGTCAGCCGGCAAACCTCCGGGAAGAGGCGGCGGCGCTTGCCGCAGTCGGCGCGGTCGCCGGGCATTGCTTCACGCCATGGCTCGCCTTCAAGGGCGGCAAGGGTTTTGCGAGCGCGGCCGGAGCCTTGGCCGCGCTGGCGTGGCCCGCCATGCTCGCCTGCGCGGCGATCTGGGGGCTGACGCTGTTCCTCAGCCGGATTTCCTCGGTCTCCTCGCTGGTGAGCGTGGTCGCCGCGCCGGTGGTGGCATGGGGCCTCGGCTACAGCCAAGCGATCCCGCCGCTGATGGCCATTGCCGCGATCGTGATCGTCCAGCACCGTGCCAATATCGGCCGGCTGATGCGGGGGGAGGAGCCAAAGGTCGGCTCGTCCTCGGCCAGGCCGTGATGCGGGTCCGCATCTGATGGAGGGCAAGGGGTCGCAGCCAACGCTCTCACAGCAAGAAGCCTTTGCGCGCATCCGCTTGCTGCGTTCGCCCAATATCGGCCCCATCAGCTACCGCCAGCTGATCGCCCGCTTCGGCAGCGCGGCAGCGGCGCTGGATGCGCTCCCCGATCTCGCCAGCCGGGGGAGGGGGCCCTATCGCCCCGCCAGCGCGGACAGCATCGAGCGCGAGGTGATGGCGGTGCGTGCGGCGGGTGCGCGTTACCTGTTCCACGACCAGTCCGATTACCCCGCGCTGCTGGGCGAACTCGACAGCGCGCCGCCGATCCTCACCTGCCGCGGCCATCTGGCGCTGGCGAGCGCGCCGTGTGTGGCGCTGGTGGGGGCGAGGAATGCAAGCGCTGCCGCGGTCAAGCTCGCGCGCGATTTCGCTGCCGCGCTGGCCGAGGCCGGGTTCACCCTCGTCTCGGGCCTCGCGCGCGGGATCGACGGCGCCGCCCACGAGGGCGCCCTCCCGCAGACCATCGGCGTCATCGCCAGCGGGATCGACATCGCCTACCCGCCGCAGCACGCCGCGCTTCAGGAGCGGATCGCAGGCGAGGGCCTGCTGGTCGCCGAACAGCCCCCCGGGACCGAGCCGCGCGGGCGGCATTTTCCCTCGCGCAACCGGATCATTGCAGGCCTTGCCAGCGGCACGCTGGTGGTCGAGGCCGCGCCGCAATCGGGCTCGCTGATCACCGCGCGGCTGGCAGGCGAGGCGGGGCGCGAGGTGATGGCGATCCCCGGCTCGCCGCTCGATGCGCGCAGCCTCGGGTGCAACCAGCTGATCCGCGATGGCGCGGTGCTGGTGCAGACGCCCGACGAGGTCATCGAGCTGCTGGTGAGCTTCACCGGCGCACCGCGTTCCCGTTTCCGGGTCGCGGACAGCCCGGGCGCCTTCGACTATGCCGAACTGGCCCGGCTCGACTGGGGCGAAGCGCGCGCCGATTTCAGCCACGACATCGCGCACCTCCTCACCAACGCGCCGGTCGCGATTGACGAATTGGTCCGCCAGTCACAGGCCACCCCTGCCGAGGTGCACATGGCGCTGCTCGAACTGGAACTGGCGGGCGAACTGGTGCGCGAGGCGGACGGGACCGTGCGCAGAGCTTAACTCTTCGGAATGATCACCCCGCAGGCCTGCCGCCCGCCGCTCGAGGCCATGGTCTTGTAGTCGTCGGTCGCGGCGTGGATCATGATGGCCGCACCGTCCGCGTCGTGGAGCGCGTGAGGAAGCGCCTCGCTCACCGGGCCGTGGATGGTGAGATCGGGGACAAAGAATTCCGCCGTCGCGGTGCCGTCTGCCGCCACGTCGAGATTGGGCAGGTCGCCTGCGTGATAGCCGTTCGGGGCATGGAATCCGTGTTCGGTCGCGCCCGGGTTGAAGTGTTCGCCGGCGGCCATGAAATCGGGCGCGCAGGCGCCGGTCTGGTGGATATGGAGGCCATGCCTGCCCGCCGGCAGCCCCTTGACCGCGACCGTAACCACCACTCCCTGCGCGGTCTGGGTGAAGCGAACCGACCCGACATCGGTGCCATCGGCGAGCTTCATCGCGGCGACGGTCATCCCGTCATCTGCCAAAGAAGGGACGGCGAGGATCGCACAGGCGCATAGCGTGACGAGCGCAGAGCGCGTGAGGGCGGGCAGGCGAATCATGTGCGACAGGTTCCTTCGTCGGGGCTTCTGCGGGAATGAAGACCGTCCGCCCGGATTGGTTCCGCCCCCGCGCGGCACAGCGGGCGCGCGGTGCGGTGGTTCGAGTTGGGCGGCAAGGAGGGACGCGGTCTTTCGCGTTCCGATGATGCCCGGCTCAGTTATGCTTGGGCATGCAGATTTCCCGGTCGATGGTGATGTCGGAGACTGCGCGATACTTGGCGACGAAGGCGGCCCAGCCGTCGTCCTGCTTGGCGCGCGGCACATTGTCGCCGCTGGCAAAGGTCATCACTTCGTCCTTGGCGATGGTGGGCTTGCCTTCGACCCAGACATAAACCGGGGCGACGATCTGTTCGATCTTGTAGCCGCGTTCCTTGTACCAGGCGACATGGGCCGCAACTGCGGCGTCGAAATCGGCCATGCTTGCCCCGGGTTTGAGCTTAGAGATGCGCACGCGGGTGACATCGCCCGCCGGGCACAGTGCCACGACCGGATTGATGCCTTGCGCATTGGCAGCGACCGGTATGGCCGGAACGGCAAGCGCCGCCAGCGCGGCCATCATCACGCAACGCATCAAGCATCTCCCGCCCGTTGTCCCTTCGGCGGCATAGCACCGACCTGGCGGCGCGCCAATATCCGCACAGTCCCGCTTGACGGGGCTGCCTCTGTCTCGCCACCCTCGCGCGTACACACGTAAGGGACCTCTCCATACCCGCCATGCAGCTTGTCATCGTCGAATCCCCCGCCAAGGCCAAAACCATCGAGAAGTATCTCGGCAAGGACTACAAGGTCCTCGCCTCCTACGGCCATGTCCGCGATCTGCCGCCCAAGGACGGCAGCGTGAAGCCGGACGACGATTTCGCGATGGAGTGGGAACTCTACCGCGACAAGCAGAGCCGCTTCAAAGAGATTGCCGATGCCGCCAAGGGCGCCAGCCGCCTCGTGCTCGCCACCGACCCCGACCGCGAGGGCGAGGCGATCAGCTGGCATGTGCGCGAGCTGCTGGCCAAGCGCAAGGCGCTGCCCAAGCAGGTCGAGCGCGTCACCTTCAACGCGATCACCGAGCAGGCCGTGACCGAGGCGATGGCGCGCCCGCGCGAATTGGACCAGCCGCTGATCGACGCCTATCTCGCCCGCCGCGCGCTCGACTACCTGTTCGGTTTCACGCTCTCGCCGGTGCTGTGGAGGAAGCTTCCCGGCGCCAAGAGCGCGGGCCGCGTGCAATCGGTCGCGCTGCGCCTGATCGTCGAGCGCGAGCGCGAGATCGAGGCGTTCCGGGCGGAGGAATACTGGAGCGTGCTGGCGAAGATGCAGCACGACGGGACCGAATTCGACGCACGCCTCGTCAAGTTCAAGGGCGTGAAGCTCGAACGCCTCAGCCTCGGCAATGCGGGGATCGCGATGGAGGCCAAGGCCGCGGTCGAAGCCGGGCGCTTCACCGTCGAGGGTGTCGAGACCAGGCCGCTGAAGCGCAACCCCGCGCCGCCCTTTACCACGTCCACCTTGCAGCAGGAAGCGGCGCGGAAACTCGGGTTCTCCGCGCAGCACACCATGCGGCTTGCGCAGAGCCTCTACGAGGCGGGCGCGATCACCTACATGCGCACCGACGGCGTGCAGATCGACATGGGGGCGATTCTCGCCGCGCGCGATGCCATCGCGGCGCGCTTTTCCGAGGACTACCGTCCCGAAAAGCCGCGCTTGTACAGCACCAAGGCGAAGAACGCGCAAGAAGCCCACGAAGCGATCCGCCCGACCGATTTCACCCGCGAGCGCGCGGGCACGGGTGACGAGGCCAAGCTCTACGACCTCATCTTCAAGCGCGCCATGGCGAGCCAGATGGCGACCGCGCTGCTCGAACGCACCACTGTCACCTTGCGCGATGCGACCGGCCAGCACGAACTGCGTGCGACCGGCCAGGTGATCCGCTTCCCGGGCTTCCTCGCGGTCTATCAGGAAGGGCTGGACGATTCCGAGGACGAGGACGGCGGCCTGCTCCCGCAGATGAAGGCGGGCGATGCCCCGGCCAAGCGCGCCGTGGAGGCCACCCAGCACTTCACCCAGCCGCCGCCGCGCTTTTCGGAAGCCAGCCTCGTGAAGCGTCTGGAAGAACTCGGGATCGGGCGGCCTTCGACCTACGCCTCGACCATCCAGACCCTGCGCGACCGGGCCTATGTGCGCATGGAGAAGAACCGCTTCTTCGCGGAGGAATCGGGCCGCCTGCTCACCGCTTTCCTCGAACGCTTCTTCCCCACCTATGTCGCCTATGATTTCACGGCGGGCATGGAGGACGAGCTCGATGTCGTCTCCGACGGGCGCGAGGAATACAAGGCGCTGCTCGCCCGCTTCTGGAAGGACTTCAAGCCCAAGGCCGACGAGGTGATGGAGAAGATGCCCTCGGAAGTGACCGAGGCGCTGGATGATTATCTCTCGGACTTCCTGTTTCCGCCCAGGGAGGACGGGAGCGACCCGCGCGCCTGCCCGCTCTGCGCGACGGAAGGACGCGCCAATGGCAGGCTCTCGCTGAGGGGCGGCCGCTTCGGAGCGTTTGTCGCCTGCGCCAATTATCCGGAGTGCAAATACACCCGCCGCTTCGCCCAGCCGGGCGGCGAGGGGACAGGCGGC
This sequence comes from Porphyrobacter sp. AAP82, assembly GCF_000331285.1. Taxonomy (GTDB): domain Bacteria; phylum Pseudomonadota; class Alphaproteobacteria; order Sphingomonadales; family Sphingomonadaceae; genus Erythrobacter. The sequence continues at coordinate 35,740 of NZ_ANFX01000041.1, forward strand.
GCCGAGGACGGGATCCTCGGCCAGCATCCCGAGACGGGCCAGAACATCCTGCGCAAGACCGGCCGCTTCGGCCCCTATGTGGAGATGGGCGAGGGCAAGGAAGCCAAGCGCGCCAGCATCCCCAAGGACCTCGACGATTTCGGGCTCGATTGGGCGGTGAAGCTGCTGGACCTCCCCCGCATCATCGGTGTGCATCCCGATACGGGGCTGGAAATCGAGGCCAATATCGGGCGTTATGGGCCCTATCTCAGGCATGATGGCAAATACGGCAAGCTGACCAATACCCGCGAGGTGTTCGAGGTCGGCATGAACCGGGCGGTCGACATTCTCGCGCAAGGAGCCAATCGCGGCGCAGGCGGGGCGGCGCGCGGCAAGGCCGAACCCATCGCCAGCCTCGGCGCGCATCCCGTCAGCGGCGGCGAGATCAAGGTCATGCCGGGGCGCTACGGACCCTATGTGACCGACGGCACCACCAACGCCACGATCCCGCGCGACGTCAAGCCGGAGGACGTGACCCTTGCCATGGCGAGCGAACTGATCGACGCGCGCGCTGCGAAGGCGCCGGCCAAGCAGGGACGGAAGAAGGCCGCGCTCAAGAAGGCCGCGGCCAAGAAGCCGCCCGCGAAGAAGAAGGCACCCGCCAAGAAGGCGGTCGCTGCGACGAAGTGAGGGGCGGGGCGGCGCGAAACGCCGCTCCGGTCGTCCTTGCGTTGACCAAACATAAAGCATTTGCCCGATAAAACCGGCGCCAGACGAGGGCTGCGCCGTGATTGAAATCGAAGTCCAGAACGAAACCCACCAGACCCAGAGCCGGATCCGCTTTGCCGCGGTGCCGCGCATCGGCGATGCGCGACCGCTACCCCGGCCGCGAGGCCCCTGCCGCCACGCAGCGCACCTGCCTGATCGTCGACGACAGCCGCGTGATCCGCAAGGTCTCGAGCAAGATCGCGATCAGCTTGGGCTATGTCCCCATCGAAGCCGAGAACGGCGAGGAAGCGCTCGCCCGCTGCAAGAAGTCGATGCCCGATCTGGTGCTGACCGACTGGAACATGCCGGAAATGGACGGCATCACCTTCGTCACCAAGCTGCGCTCGATCCCCACGCCCAGAGAGCCGACCGTGGTGTTCTGCACCTCGAACGGCGAGGCCCAGGACATTCATGATGGCATCGCCGCAGGGGCCGACGACTACATCGTCAAGCCGTTTGATGAGGCGGCGCTCAAGGCCAAGCTGGAGAAGCTGGGGCGGGGTTAATCGCCGAGCCCTACCCCAGTTGTCCGTAACCCGAGCGAAGGCTGGGGCCCAGGGCGGATCAGTGACGTGACCCCCAGCTTTCCCCCAGCTTGGATTAGAGTCTGGCGGTTGTTTTGCGCATCGGCGC
>NZ_ANFX01000042.1 GCF_000331285.1 Porphyrobacter sp. AAP82
CGGCCGGCTCGGGCGTGCGCGGGCTGGCGGCAGGCGCGGGTGCGGCGGGCTTCTTGGGCGAGGGCGCAGCGGCGGCGGGCTTCTTCTTCTCGTTCGCCTTCACCGGCGACGGGCGCGCCTTGAGGCCGAGACGGTGCGCCTTGCCGATCACCGCGTTGCGGCTGACGCCGCCCAGTTCGGTGGCGATCTCGCTGGCAGTCGCGCCGCCTTCCCACATCTTGCGGAGCGTCGCGATGCGCTCGTCAGTCCAGCTCATAGAGTTCTACCTGTTCCTCATGTCCGGCCGGGGCCGGGGGGCCGGAGCTTGTCAGCGACGCGGGCACCGCCTAGGCACCATGCCCATGGCCGATAACCCAACTGCAAACCCGCCCGGCGGCGGTGCTCCCGTGACGCAAGTGACGGCGGATGACAAGACCGGCGGGAGCTTCCGGTTCACCCCGCGCGGTGTCCCCGTGATCACGGGCATCAATCGCGTGGGGCTTTCAGCGCTCTATATGAAGGAGGTGCGGCGGTTTCTCAAGGTCCAGACGCAGACGATCTGGGCGCCGGCCTTCACGACGCTGCTGTTTCTGGTGATCTTCACCGTCGCCCTGGGGCGGGAAGGCCGCACGGTGCTGGGCGTGCCCTTCGCCACCTTCGTCGCGCCCGGGCTGATCGTGATGGCGATGATGCAGAACGCCTTTGCCAATTCGAGCTTCTCGCTGCTGGGCGGGAAGATGCAGGGGACGATCATCGATTACCTGATGCCGCCGCTGTCGCCCGGCGAGCTGATGGCGGCGATCCTTGGCGCGGCGCTGACCCGCGCGGTAATGGTGGGATGCGCGGTCGGTCTGGCGATGGCGCTGTGGCCGGGGGTCTCGCTGGGCATGGCCCACCCCTGGGCGGTCCTGTGGTTCGGCCTGATGGGATCGGCACTCTTGGCGATCATCGGCCTTGCGACTTCGATCTGGGCGGAGAAGTTCGATCACACCGCCGCGATCTCGAACTTCATTATCGCGCCCGCCTCGCTCCTGTCGGGGACCTTCTACACGATCGAGAACCTTAACGGCGTGTTCCAGGCGGTGAGCCGCTGCAATCCGTTCTTCTACGTGATCTCGGGCTTCCGCTATGGCTTCCTGGGCGCGAGCGACATCGGCGATGGTGCACATGTCGCGGCGGCGGGTGCGGGGCTGCTGGTGCTGAATGCGGCGCTGGCGGCGGGGATCTATGCGCTGCTGAGGAGCGGCTGGAAGCTCAAGAGCTGAGCGGGCGCGCGGCGATCCGGGCGATGGCCGACTGGGCGCCCATGACGTCCTCGACCGCGCCGATCACGAAGTGCTCGGTCTGCCTGTCGCCGTCGCTGTCGCGCCCGATCCTGACCGCCAGGCTAAGCGTGCCGGCCCCGTCGCGGCTCTCGCTGCGCTGGGCGGGGCCGATCCGGTCGGCGGGCACGGTGTTGACTTCGAGCTTCCGGCCGAGCGCGAGCTTGATCACGCGGCGGTCGGTGACGACATAGAGCACGCGGCCCTTCTCCCACAGCGGCACGATGGGACGCGCGAGCATCCAGCAACCGACCGCCACTAAGGGCAGGCCGAACAGCGGGAAGGCCCAGGCGATGATCCCCGGACCCTCGTCGCCCATGCCGGCAACAGCGCCGGCAGCAATCCCGGTCCAGCCGAGCGAGAAGGCGGTCCAGGGAATGGCAAAGAGGTAGATGCCGAACAGCCGTGGATCGAGCCGGGCGAGTTGCCAGCCGTGCCACAGCACGACTTCCTCGGGGCCAAGCTCGCGCTCCAGCGCAGCGCGCAGCTGCGCCATCCTTGCGTTGTCGGGCTGGTCGGGGGGCACCATGGGCCCCGCATTAGCAGGGCAAGGTTGCCAAGGCGTAAGCGTCGCGCGCGATCAGTGCGTCAGCGAGGCCCGCATCCGGTAGCGACCGTCCTTGAAGCTGTCGAACAGCTGGCGCACCGTCGGGTGATCGACCGGCCCGCCCTGCGGATCGGCGAGGAGGTTGCCCTGGCTGACATAGGCGACATAGGAGCTGTCGTCGTTCTCGGCGAGCAGGTGGTAGAAGGGCTGGTCGCGCTGCGGACGGATATCCTCGGGGATCGACTGGTACCACTCTTCGGAGTTGGCGAAGACCGGATCGATATCGAAGACGACGCCGCGGAAGGCGAACAGGCGGTGGCGGACCACATCGCCGATCCCGAAGCGGGCGCGGGTCTGGCGCGGCGCGATGATGGTGCGTCCGGCCTGGCTCGAAAAGAACTCAGCACGTTCCATGCGGAGCAATATGGACCATTGCCCGCGCAAAACAAGCATGCCCGGCGCGGCACGCGCCAGATATGCCCGCATTTTGTGCGCCCGCCCCCCTTGGCAAGGGCGAAACCTTGGGCTAACGGGCGCGGCTCTGACGCCCGCCGCCTCCCGACCAAGGCAGCCCGATACGCGCGCCAGACCTCGCGGAGAGGTGGCAGAGTGGTCGAATGCGCCGCACTCGAAATGCGGTTTACCGGCAACGGTAACGTGGGTTCGAATCCCACCCTCTCCGCCATTCAACCCATTGGAATCATTCTATTCCATGGGTTCGGTACGAAAAATCCCGTGTGTTTCAAGGGTTATAGGCATCAACCTCTCCACTGCACATGTGTGGTGCCGGCGCGAATATGCTCTCTTAGGCCTGATATTCTCCAAAGCTCTCGACTGCATCTGTTTTGGTGGATGCAATCAAGCTCTTGAATTTTAATGTTTTATATTTGGAAGAGGATTTGATTTAGAGATGGCAGCCAAAAGCTAAACGCTACCCGAATCCAACCATTTGGTTGCAGATTACGCCTATTCGCCCGACAGGTATTCACAAGAGGCAAAATCGCTCTCTAGTAGGTCGGGAAAGTCACGATAATATCCGACGTGTGACCATCTCAGGAGCCATGATTTTTCGGCTTTGAACCCACTTTCGCAGGTTATCTTTTTGGGAAATGTCTCACATGTATGGTCTGCTATCCGAAGATACATTCGGATAGCGGTTTCATCGTTTGGCGGTCCTAGGCCGGCAATTCTGATGACGTCCGCATCTAAGAGCCCTTCAAAAAAGTATATCCATTCCTGCTGACCTGAAATTAGAGCTCGGCGAAAAAACCACGCGTCTTCAAGCAAGGGCGAGGTGTAAGTGAAGGTGAATAAATGAACTCTTTCTGTCAGGGTGCCAGGATTTCCTAGATCCCCATCTTCATCAACTAGGATGCAAGGATCTGGCAGAATGCCTAAGATCGCTAACTTTTCGCTATTAGGTATTGGCGCCCAATCGATTTCAGGCATTGGAAATCTCCATATAGCCGATCGGCACTTTGAAGGTAGGATTGAACAATATCATCAAGATGCATCTTAACCCCAAGGATGTGTCATGCTGCCATATGCTTTGAGACGATATCGTGGACCTCGCTCGGATCGAACGCTACATCCCACGACCATTGCCCAAATCCTCCCACGGAATTGATTGCTCGCACCCATTCATCCAACGCTTCGCGCTTGGCCTTGTTCTGCTCGCTGTCGGTTCCCTTGATTTCCAGCGCCAATGTCTTCCCGTTCGCAAGCCTGACAATGAAATCGGGAATGTAGCGGCGGCGGGATCCCTGCCAAAGGTAATGTATCTGAAAGTTCAGATGATCGTTCTTGGCATACGCGGTCACATCATCACGGCTCTCGAAAACGTTCGCAGCGTACTGTTCCCACGCCGAGTCGCCAACCACATGGCTGATATGAGATTTGTCAGTCGGCATGTTTGGCTTGGTGGTGTACCACGCCCGCATCTGGCCGGTGCTGCCAATCGGATTCTCTTCGTCGAACACAGGCGTGAGGGCAGTGGTATTCTGCTCGGTTACGAAGCGGAGAAGATGCCGGACGACCAGGTCGATATTGAGCGCTATGAGAATACGGCGGCGGACCGGGTCACTATGGAACAGCGATGGAATGTCGATCTTGTCCGAACTTAGAAATACCTCGACTAGCCGGATAAGCTGGAAGACGAGGTATTCCTCGTTGCCCCTGAAGTTAGTTCTTAGTTCGGCAAAAGCCTTGCGCGCGGCGACGAATGTCAGTCGCTGAAGGCGGAAGTCCTCAGGCAGCAAGGACAGGTCGATAGCCGTCACCTTGCTCATGTCCGCAGCACCGCCGAGTGCGGGAGCAATTTCGGCACTGATCACTGTGGCGACTGGATCGAGGGTTAATGGCTCGACTTTTGCCCATTCAACTGCCAGTTCCGGTTTCACTACCGTCTCAATGCGGAGGACATTCGGCCACTTTAGTTCAAATGAGGCGCGGTCAGGCACCACATCAATCTGAGTGCTGGGTTTTGGTGGCGGCGGGGCATCCCCATCTTCACCGGGCTCGTAGATCGAAAGCGGTACACCAAAGACGTTTACGTACTCTGGCAGGAAAAGCCCATTTTCGTCCTTGTCGTAGCCGACACGGCGCAGCCCGCGACCAATCACCTGTTCGCATAGCAACTGTGATGTGAAGGCTCGCAGCCCCATGATGTGGGTCACATTCTTTGCGTCCCAGCCTTCTGACAGCATGGCAACCGATATGACCTTCTGGAGGTTCTGACCTGCACCGCCCCGCTTGCCGACGTTATCGATGATCTCGCGGAGGAGCTCCTCCTTCTTCATTGCCCGGAGGCGTTCCTTCTTGGTTTCAGGGATCGATGCCTCGTCGATTACCTGCTCGAGGCGGGCCTCATACCCCTTGTCCGCGCTGGCAGTCTCGCCAACCTCGGCCTTCTCCATGACCCGGGAGTCCACGCGCAGAGTTTTGCCAGGGGCCTGAAGCTCAGGCCAATGACAATCTCCTTCATTAAAGAAGTGCTCGATACGCCAGTGCAACCGCCGATAGCTGCACCATCGAAATCACGGTCCGGACTGACCAGTTGCTCGACACAGCCAAGGTGCTGACCGAGCTCGAACTGATCTGAGCCCGGATAGGGGTGTCAGTCTTCTTCGCCGTCCTGAAGCCACGATGGAATATCCCGCTGGGCATGCAGAATGCGCCAGACATCGACGTGGTCCTCACGTGCCATGAAAAACACGAGGTAGGGATAGCGTTTCAGTTTCTGGCTGCGCAGACCCGTTAGATTGAGTTCTTGCCCCCATCGCGGCGTACTGCCGGAGGGGTTTGCACCAATCTGCGCGTAGGTGGCCTCAAGCGCATCGATGAAGCCGAATGCGACATCGCGACCGGCTTCGGCGAGATAATGATCGATTGCCTGCTCAGCATCCAGCCTCGCCAGTTCGCGAGGGATCACGGGAAGCGACTTCACGAAGCAGCGTGCTGGCTGACCCTGGCGCGAAGCCCGGCAAAATAGGTCTCATCGGCAGGTGCCGTCGGAGCTGATGCCGCGCCGTCCAGCAGGAGGCCGCGCAGTTTCTGGATGTCCTGATCCTTGCGGATCAGCTCACGGACATATTCGCTACTGGTGCCGTAGCCCCGGGTGCTGACCTGCTGGTCGACGAACGACTTCAGCGTGTCCGGCAAAGAGATGTTCATCGTGCTCATGAGGGCGCGAATACCACTTTTGGCAAAAATTGGCAAGATCGCCGCTATAGCTGATCTGTCAGGATCTCATCGGAATTTTCATGACCCAAAACTGGCCGGCCCAGAGCAGCGAGCTCTGGCCGATAGAGAAGATCACGCCCTATGCGCGCAACTCCCGCACGCACTCGGACGAACAGGTCGCCCAGATTGCCGCCTCCATCCGCGAGTGGGGCTGGACCAACCGTCTCCACCACCAACATCCCGATCTCACCACCTGGAAAACCAGGCAGTCCGCTACACCATC
>NZ_ANFX01000043.1 GCF_000331285.1 Porphyrobacter sp. AAP82
CGGCGGTGGCCCGCGCGGCGGCGGTGGCGGCGGCTTCGGCGGCGGAGGCCCCCGCGGCCCCGGCGGCGGCGGCGGTGGTGGCGGCGGTTTCAGCCGCATGCCCGCCCAGATCGTCGGCACCGGCAAGGGCACGGTGAAGTTCTTCAACGCCCAGAAGGGTTTCGGCTTCATCCAGCAGGATGGCGGCGGCGAGGACGTGTTCGTCCACATCTCTGCGGTCGAACGTGCCGGCCTCGAAGGCCTCGCCGAGGGGCAGGAACTCCAGTACAACCTCGTGGATCGCGGCGGCAAGGTGTCGGCGCAGGATCTCCAGGTCGTGGGTGACGTGATCGCCGTGGCAGCCAAGCCCGCTGCCCCGCAGCGCGAGCTGACCGGTGAACGCGCCAAGGGCACGGTCAAGTTCTTCAACGCGATGAAGGGCTTCGGCTTCCTCGTGCGCGATGATGGCCAGCCGGACGCCTTCGTCCACATCAGCGCTGTCGAGCGCTCGGGCCTTTCCGGCATCAACGAGGGCGAACGCTACGAATTCGATCTCGAGGTGGATCGACGCGGAAAGTATTCCGCCGTCAATCTCGCACCGATCGAAGGCTGACCACGGCCCGGACCGCTCCTTCGCGGTTTGACCGGGGGGAAGCGGAAGATTAAACGGTAAAGCAGGTGGCGGCTCTGGTTCAGGGCCGCCATTTGCGTTTCAGACCCCCACGATTCTCAATCTCAGGAAGCAGCCCTATGTCGATTACCCCGCTCATGCCCGTCTATCCGCGTTGCGGTGTCCGGCCGGTGCGCGGCGAGCACTGCCATCTGATCGGCGAGGACGGCACCCGCTACCTCGATTTCGCGAGCGGCATCGCGGTCAACCTTCTCGGCCATTCGCACGCCGGGCTGATCGGCGCGATCCAGAGCCAAGCCGCGACGCTGATGCATGTCTCGAACCTCTATGGCAGCCCGCAGGGCGAGAAACTGGCGCAGTGGCTGGTCGACACAACCTTCGGCGATACGGTGTTCTTCACCAATTCGGGCGCCGAAGCGGTCGAGGCGGCGATCAAGACCGCGCGCGCCTATCACCAGAACGGGGCGGGCGGCGACAAAAACCGTTTCGAGCTGATCACCTTCCACAATGCCTTCCACGGGCGCACGATGGCGACGATCTCGGCCTCCAATCAGGAGAAGATGCACCACGGCTTCTCGCCGCTGCTCGCCGGGTTCAAATATGCGCCGTTCAACGATCTGGAAGCGGCCAGGGCGCTGATCGGGCCGAACACGGCGGGGTTCCTCGTCGAACCGATCCAGGGTGAGGGCGGGATTCGCCCGGCCTCGATGGAGTTCATGCAGGGGCTGCGCAAGCTCGCCGACGAGCTTGATCTGATGCTGGTGCTCGACGAGGTGCAATGCGGCGTCGCGCGCACCGGCAAGCTCTATGCCTACGAGCATTACGGGATCGAGCCCGACATCCTCGCCACCGCCAAGGGCATCGGCGGGGGCTTCCCCTTGGGCGCCTGCATCGCCACCGAGAAGGCCGCGCGCGGGATGACCTTCGGCACGCACGGGTCGACCTATGGCGGCAACCCGCTCGCCATGGCGGCGGGGACGGCGGTGATGGAAGCCGTGGCGAACGACGAATTCCTCAACGCCGTGGCGGAGAAGGGCGAGCGGCTGCGCGCGCGGCTCGAACAGTTCATCGGCAACTACCCCGAACTGTTCGAGCTTGTCCGCGGCAAGGGCCTGATGCTCGGCATCAGGATGAAGATGGAGAGCCGCCCGTTCTATGTGCACCTGCGTGACAACCACCAGCTGCTGACCGTGGCCGCGGGCGACAACACCATCCGCATCATCCCGCCGCTGGTGATCGGCGAGCCCGAGATCGACGAGTTCTTCGACAAGCTGTCGGCGGGCGCGGCGAGCTTCAAGGTGCCGGAAGCGGCATGAAGCACTTCCTCGATCTCGGCGATGCCGGGGGCGATGCGATCGCCGCGATGATCCATGACGCGCTGGACCGCAAGGCCGCGCGCGCCGGGCTTCCCAAGGGCGCGCCCGATGCCGATGCGCCGCTTGCCGGCCGCGTGCTGGCGCTGGTGTTCGAGAAGAACTCGACCCGCACCCGGGTCAGCTTCGACATCGCGATGCGCCAGCTGGGCGGCACGGTGCTGCTGCTCGATTCGGCTTCGAGCCAATTGGGCCGGGGGGAGACCATCGCCGATACCGCGCGGGTGCTGAGCCGGATGGTCGATGGCATCATGCTGCGCACCGACGATCACGCCAAGATCGAGGAAATGGCGGCCCATGCCAGCGTGCCGGTCATCAACGGCCTCACCGACATGTCGCACCCCTGCCAGATCCTCGCCGATCTCCTGACGGTGATCGAGCACGGCAAGGCGCTTCCGGGCCTTGAAGTGGCGTGGTTCGGGGATGGCAACAACGTGCTGCACTCGATCCTCGAGGCGGCCGGGCTGATGAAGTTCAACGTCCGCGTGGCGGTGCCTGCGGGCTACGAGCCCGATCCCGCCTTCGTCGCACTCGCCCGCGCGGGCGGGGCGCAGGTCACGCTGACGCAGGATGCACAAGCGGCGGCGCGCGGTGCGGATGTGGTCGTCACCGACACCTGGATTTCGATGGGCCAGGCCCATGCCGGGGAAAAGCTCGCCGCGATGGCGCCCTATCAGGTCAATGCCGACCTGATGGCGCTGGCCAGGCCCGATGCGGTGTTCCTCCACTGCCTCCCCGCCCATGTCGGCGAGGAAGTGAGCGAGGAGGTGTTCGAAGGCCCGCAATCGGTGGTGTTCGACGAGGCCGAAAACCGCATCCACGCGCAGAAATCGGTGCTGCTGTGGGCCTTCGGGCTGCTTGGGGGCTGACAGGGGGTTTCGCCTCGCGCCATGCGTCCCCATATGGCGGCGCATGACTGACGCAATCGCCGCCGCAGAGACCTTTTCCGACACCCTGATGGGCTTCACCCTTCCGGCGCGCAATGCGCGCGGGCGGGCGGTGCGGCTCGAAGGCGTGCTTGAAGAGGTGCTCTCGGCCCATGATTATCCCGCCCCGATCACCCACCTGCTCAGCGAAGCGCTGGTGCTGGGCGCACTGATGGGCGGGCTGCTCAAGGGCGAGAGCGCGCAGATGACCTTGCAGGCGCAGACCCAGGGCGGGATCGTCAGGCTGCTGGTGTGCGACTATCGCGCCGGCGCGGTGCGCGGCTATGCCGATTTCGATGGCGAGCGGCTGGCGAAGCTGGGCGCCAATCCCGGCCTCGCGGCGCTGTTCGGGGAGGGCTATCTCGCGATCACCTTCGAGACCCAGGGCCGCCAGCGCTATCAGGGGATCGTCCCGCTCGAAGGCGACAGCCTTGCCGAGGCGTGCGAGAGCTATTTCAGCCAGTCCGAACAGATCCCGACCCTGATTCGCGTCGCCAGCCGGGCGAGTGCCGGCGGGCGGATGGCGGCAGGCCTGCTGGTGCAGCACCTGCCCGATGGCGAGGACGGGCGCGAGCGGCTCCACGTGCGGCTCGACCATCCCGATTGGGAGCATGTCGCGGTGCTGGCGGGCACGATCAGCCATGACGAACTGCTCGATCGCGCGCTCTCGCTCGAAGGCATCGCGTGGCGGCTGTTCCACGAGGAGCCCGAGGTGCGCGTCCAGCCGGGCGACGTGCTGTCGCGCGGGTGCCGCTGCTCCCCGGCGCATTACGAGACGATCATCGCCCGCTTTCCGGTGGACGAGCAGGAGGCGATGCGCGGTCCCGACGGGATCATCGCGGTCGACTGCGCGTTCTGTTCCAAGACGTTTGCGCTGGCGATCTGACGCTTGGTCGAAAACTTCGCGCAAACGCAGCGCAGGCGTCCAATTCTTGCAAGGCATGGCCGCGCAGAGCTGGCATGTGGGGGTGTATGACGAACCGGACTGACAGCACATTTCGCGCCCGCGTGCTCGCTTCGCTGATCGGGGCGGGGGCGGTGCTGGGCCTTGCCGTGCCGGTGCTTGCACAGGGCAACGGGCTCGCCATGCTCGGCACGCTGGCGAAGGGCGAATGGACCATCCGCCAGCGCAGCGGCGCGCCCGATCGCAAGGTCTGCATCCGCTCGGGCGCGGAGCTCATCCAGCTGATGCACCGCGAGAGCGGGTGCAGCCGGTTCGTGGTGGAAGATGGCGCGGCGCGGGTGACGGTGCAGTATACCTGTCCCGGCAACGGCTATGGCCGCACCAGCATCCGCCGCGAAACGCCTGCGCTGGTGCAGCTCGAAAGCCAGGGGATCGAGGGGCGCATGCCCTTCCAGCTCACCGCCGAGGCGCGCCGCACGGGATCGTGCTGACAGGCCTGCATTGCCTTTGCGCGCGCCGGTGATAGGGCCGCGCGCATGACTGATCCGGTGCAATCCCAGCCGCTCGCCGTGGTGCTGCTGTCAGGCGGGCTCGATTCGATGGTGACCGCCGCGCTCGCGCAGGAGGCGGGGTTCGCCGTTCATGCGCTGAGCGTCGATTACGGCCAGCGCCACAAGCTCGAACTGCAATCGGCCGCGCGCATTGCGGGCCGGCTCGGCCTCGCGCGGCACACGGCGATCGCGCTCGATCTGCGGGCGTTCGGCGGGTCGGCGCTGACGGATAGCATCGATGTGCCCAAGGGCGGCGTCGGCGACGATATCCCGGTCACCTACGTGCCTGCGCGCAACCTCGTGTTCCTCGCGCTGACCACGGCCTGCGCCGAGGCGGCAGGGGCGCGCGATGTGTTCATCGGGGTCAATGCGCTCGACTATTCGGGCTATCCCGATTGCCGTCCCGAATTCATCGCCAGCTTTGCCGAGACCGCGCGATTGGGCACCAAGGCCGGGGTCGAGGGCGCGCCCTTCACCATCCACGCGCCGCTCCAGCACATGACCAAGGCCGACATCGCCCGCGAATGCGCGCGCCTCGGCCTCGATCCGGCGTGGAGCTGGTCGTGCTACGATCCCGCCCCCGATGGCCTTGCCTGCGGGTTGTGCGATTCGTGCCGATTGCGGAAAAAGGGTTTTGCCGAGGCGGGGATTGTGGATAGCACCCGCTATCACGCCTGACGGCCGCGTGCCGTCGCAAGCAGATATACGGGATAGGGGATGAGTTTTGAGCGAGGACACCACGGCGGCGCCCGGAAGCAGCGAGGCGCCCGCGTCGGCCTATAGCTGGTATGTGCTGGTCGTCCTGGTTGTGGTCTACATCCTCAACTTCATCGACCGGCAGATCCTGTCGATCCTCGCGGTCGACATCAAGCGCGACCTTTCCCTCACCGACGGTCAGCTGGGGTTCCTCGGAGGTGCGGCCTTCGCGGTGTTCTACGCGCTGTTCGGGGTGCCGCTCGGCCGGTTGGCGGATCGCTGGAACCGGGTGCGGCTGCTGACGATCGGCCTGTTGCTGTGGTCGACGATGACCGCGCTGTCGGGCTTCGCGCGCAATTACCTTACCCTCTCGCTGGCGCGCATGGGCGTGGGCGTGGGCGAGGCGACGGCGAGCCCGACCGCCTATTCGCTGATCTCGGACTATTTCCCTTCGCGCCAGCGGGCGACCGCGCTCGCGATCTATTCCTCGGGATTGTATCTCGGGGGCGGGGTGTCGCTGCTGATCGGCGCGAAGATCTCGCAGGTGTGGGATGCGGCCTATCCGGGGGGCGGGATCGGCGGGCTGACCGGCTGGCAGGCGGCGTTCCTCGCGGTGGGCGTCCCCGGCGTGCTGTTGGCGCTGTGGGTCGCATCCCTGCGCGAACCGGCGCGCCAGCCCGACGCAGCGAGCGGAACGCGCCACCCGCTGGCGGACTTCTTCGTCGACCTGTCGATGCTGCTGCCGCCCTTCACGCTGATCCACGCGGCCCGGCGCGGGCCGACGGCGACGCTGGTCAATGTGGCGATGGCCGGGGCGATGATCGCTTTCGCGCTGGTGATGATCAAGCTCACCGGGAACGTGCCGCAGTGGTCGGCGATCGCCTTCGGCTATTACGCGGTGTTCTCGTGGGCATCGACGCTGCGGCGCCACGATCCGGCGACCTTCCGGCTGATCTGGGGGACGCCGGCCTTCATCTGCACGGCGCTGGGCTACGGGCTGGTCTCGCTCGGCGCCTATGCGCTGGCGTTCTGGTCTGCGCCCTATGCCGAGACGGTGCTGAAGCTGCCCAAGGCCGAGCTCGCCTTCGTGCTTGGGGGGAGCGGGGCGCTGTCGGGCTTCCTCGGGGTGATCCTCGGCGGGCGCATGTCGGACTGGCTGCGCGGGCGCAATCCCGCGGGACGGATCCTGGTGGTGATGTTCGGGATTCTCGCTCCGGTGGTGCCGATCTGGATCGGGTTCACAACCCAGAGCCCCGGGCTGTTCTACGCAATGAACTTCCTTGCGGGGATGTTTGCCGCAGCGGCGCTGGGCGCGGCGGCGGCGACCACGCAGGATCTGGTCCTGCCGCGCATGCGCGGGACGGCGACCGCCTCGTTCTTCCTCGCCACGACGCTCGTCGGGCTGGGGCTCGGGCCGTACATGGTCGGCGCGATTTCGGAAGTGAGCGGGAGCTTGCGGATCGGGGTGCTGTCGCTGATCGGGGTGGCGCCGATCTCGCTGGCACTGCTGTTCTACGCCTACCGCGCGCTGCCCAAGGCCGAAGCGACGATCGCCGAGCGCGCTGCGGCGGCCGCCGCGGGCCCGAGCGATGCCGGGGCCACCACCGCCTAGAGCCGCTCGCTCGACCGCGATACGCTGTCGGTAGCAAGGCGGCGGCACGCACATACGCAAAAGAGCGCGCCGCAGCCCGGGCAGATGCCCGGCTGCGGCGCGCTCTTTTGCATTTCGGGTGATTGCTTGGTCCAGCCGCTGCCGGGTTGCGAGCCTGAGGCATTCGCGCGGCAGGCATGCGCTATGGGCGGTTGTTCTTCGTGCGCAGGAGGGGCGACAAAAAAGGGGCCGGATCGCTCCGGCCCCTCTTCGTGTTCCGTTGGAACCTTGACTTACATGCCCGAGCCCGGGCCGTAGGTCACTTCGACGCGGCGGTTCTGCGCTTCACGCACACCGTCGGCGGTCGGAACGCGCGGCTTGGTTTCGCCGAACCCGGTGGCGGCGATACGCGCGGCAGGAATGCCACGGCCGGTCAGGTAGGCGGTGACCGCCTTGTTACGACGATCGGCCAGGCCTTCGTTGTACTTGGTGCTGCCCGCACGGTCGGTGTGACCGGCCAGCATCACGCTCGCCGTGCCGCAGTTGGCATAGGCGGTGACGGCGCTGTTGAGGATGCCGGCAGCTTCCGACGTGATGTCCGACTTATCGAAGTCGAAGAACACGATGTACGGGCCCGTGTTGCACGGAGCCTTGGGCGGCGGCGGCGGGGGCGGCGGGGGCGGCGGGGGCGGCG
>NZ_ANFX01000044.1 GCF_000331285.1 Porphyrobacter sp. AAP82
CCATCTCAACAAGGGGGTCCCTTTTGCGTGCCGATAGGGGGGCCCGATTGAACGCCGATTGACAGGCATATGATCCACAATCCAGCTATTGGCATCCCGACTATCGACCGCCCCGAGGGTCGCGCGGCGGTCATCTGGCTGCCTGAAGATTTGGAGGCCATCAAGGCGGTTGCAGATCAGCCGCTTCGCGATGCCATCATCGCGCACGCCAATGCAAATCTCACCAACAATGAGGTCGCCGAACGGATGGGCTGGTCGCCCCAGCACGTCGATCAAATCCGGAAAAAGTATGTTGACGACAGGGCCATTGTGAGTGATTTGACCCGGCGGCTCCGGGACGATGTGTAAACCACACTGTAAACTGCCGGGGTTTCGATGGCTTAAGCTGTTGAAATGCGGGTGTAGCTCAATGGTAGAGCAGAAGCTTCCCAAGCTTACGACGAGGGTTCGATTCCCTTCACCCGCTCCACTTTCCCGTCCATCGCCATCCACATGCGTCTGGACAACCTCCTAAAATCCAAGGTATTCAGCGGATATCGTGTGACGTGACCCCCAGCTTTCCCCCAGCTTGGATTAGAGTCTGGCGGTTGTTTTGCGCATCGGCGC
>NZ_ANFX01000045.1 GCF_000331285.1 Porphyrobacter sp. AAP82
GTTGTAGATCGTCGCTTCAGACACCCCGTGCCGCCGGGCCAGATCAGCGGTCTTCGCGCCCGCCTCGGCGAGCCCGAACTGGAATTGCCGCGGTGCGCCCGCGTTTCTCTGCACGAACTGCGCGCCGCCGCCGAACTGGATCTGGTTCGAGGTCGTCGCCGCGTTGGCAAAGCCGCTCTGGTTGTTGGCGTTGAAGATGTTGAACACGTCCGCGCTCGCTTCCAGCCTGCCTCCGGTGACCGGCAAGGCATAGCGCAGGCCCACATCCACCGTCGCCGACCACGGCAGGCGTGCCGAATTGCGCCCCTCGCCCGGGTAGCGGTCCGAATTGCCGAGGTAGTTCTCGCCGAAGCTCGCGCCGTCGCCGTTCAGGTCCTGGGTGCCGAAGATGCCGGCATCGGGGACGAGGTTGACCGGCTGGCCCGACTGGAACAGCCCCGCTGCCGTCAGTGTCAGCCCGTCCAGCGGGTAAAGGTATCCGACCGCCGAAATCACATGCCGCCGGTCATTGGCCGAGGGGCCCCATTCGGCGGCGAAATCATTGCTGTTGGCGGCGCGAAAGTTGATGTCGTCGGTGTCGTTCCTCAGCCGCGAGAGGGTGTAGCTGACGCGGAAGGCGTAATCGTCCTCGCCCCTGAGCTTGATCGCCTGGAGGATCAGCGCAAGGTATTCGGCCTTGCCTGCGGTCTGCGAGACGGTGATCTGCCGCGCGCCGCCGGCCACCAGCGGGATCGGGCGCGAGGCGTCGGCGGCGGCCTGCGAGCGGACCAGACCGAGGCTCTGCGCCAGCACGAACCGCGCGGCGTTATCGGGCAGGGCGCGCAAGGCTGCGATGTTGGCAGGGGTGAGGTTGGCAAGGTTCGGGGTGAATGGCGCGGGCGCGTTCAGGTCGCGCAGCCGCACCAGATTGTGAGAGCGGCTGTAGAGCGCGTCGATGGACAGCGTCAGGGTGCTTGTGGCGGCATACTGGTAGCCGCCGCTCACCTGCACGCTCCATGGATTGTCGTAGCCGGTGGGGCTGAGAATACGCCCCTCGCCCAGCGTCGCGGTATCGCGCAGCGCCTGCACCTGCGCCGGCGTCGGGCAGGCGGAGACGGTTGCGCAGGGGGGCGTCACCGTAAGATTGCCGTTGAAGGTGATGTCGCGAAGATCGACGCCCGCAGGGATGATTCCGCGCGCCTGCAATTGCGCGAGCTGCGTGAGGAACCCGGCCGAGGTGGTGTTGCGCTGCAACGCGTCGGAGATGACGGCGTAGCTCAGCTTGCCGGTGAAAATTCCCGCCCCGAAGCGCACCGAAGACCGCGCATCGGGCTGCCAGTTGAGGGCAAGGCGCGGGGCGATGTTGTCGGTATCGCCCCCACCTCCTTTGGCACCCGCGCCGCGTGTCGTGAGCGTGTCGTAGTCCCAGCGCAGGCCCAGCGTGGCGGTGAGGTTGGGCGACAGCTCCCACGCATCCTCGAGATAGAGCGCCACCAGCGTCTGCGGGGTGCCGAAGCTCTGCGGGCGCAGCTCGACCGCGTAGTTGGCGACCGCAGGGTTCAACGCCAGCACATCCTGCGCATTGAGCGCCAACCCCCGGCTCGCAAGGCTGGCGAGCTGCGCGGCGGTGAGGTCGACGGTGTAATTGCCGTTCGGATTGCCCCCGCCCAGCAGCGCGAAGTGCGAAGCGATCACGTCCACGCCTGCGCTCACCCGATGCGCGCCGATGTCGCGGGTGAGGCGGTGGGTGGTCTGCCAGGTCTCCTCGAGACTGTCGAAGACATAGCCCGGATTGCCGACCACCGCCGCCGTCAGCCCGGAAGGCCCGCGCACCACCACCTGCGGCCCGGCAGGGCCGGTCGCCTCGCCGTAGTCCCAGCGGAAGCGGCTGTATTGCACCGCGCCGTCGTAGCTCCACTCGGCCCCCGCATAGCTGGCGGTCGCCGCGATCAGGGTCGAAAAGCGGTCCTGCCTTGATCCCGCCGAGGGGAAGGTCGCATTGCCCCCGCCAAGCGCGCCGCCGGGCCGGTCGATGGTGACGCGACCGATATTGCCGCGCAGGCCAAGCGTCCAGTCTTCGGTCAGGCGGTGATCGAGCCGCAGCGAGGCGAGGTGGAATGCGTTGGTGCCGGTGACCGTGTCGACGATGCCGAGCTGCGGCGCGTCGACGATCTGCGTGTTGCGGTCGCGGGTGTATTCGTAGTTGGCGTAGAAGAAGGCCTTGTCGCGGCTGAGCGCGCCGCCCGCGGCGAACCCGCCCTGATAGCGTTCGAAGCTCTCGCCAACGGGGTTGCCCGACAGGTCGCGGCGCGGGAAGGGGGACCGGGCGTCAAACGGCCTGCCGGGGCGAACCAGTGCATAGGCCTCCCCCGTGAAGGCGTTGCTGCCCGAGGGGGTGGTATAGTTGACTATGCCATTGGCCGTGCGCCCGTAGGCAGCCGAGTAGGAGTTCGCCAGCACGGTCACCTCGCGGGTGAAGCCCAGCGGCACGGGGAATTTGATCCCGCCGAGGAAATTCTCGTTATTGTCGAGCCCGTCGATCAGGGAGTTCGTATCGAGCCCGTTGCTGCCGTTGATGGAGATGGACGGCGCCTCGGGGAAGAACCCGGTCGAGGGGACCACGTTGGGCAGGCGGACCAGCGCGCCCAGCACGTCGCGGCCTTCGATGGGGAGCGCGACCAGCTGCTCGCGGCCGAGGGATGCCGAGATTTCGGCGTTGGCGGTGTTGAGCGCGGTGATCGCGCGCGCGGCGGTGACCACGATCCCGGCATCGGCCCTGCCATCGGCCCCGCGATCGGTCCCGGCATCGGCGGCAGGTTGCAATTGCAGGATCACGCTGCTGGTGAAGTTCGCGCGCAGCTCCACGCCTCGCGCAGCGAGCGGTGCGAAGCCGGCGGCGGCGGGAACCGCGATCTGATAGGCCCCTGCGGTTGTCACGCCGTCGAGCCGCACCGTGCCGCGCGCGTCAGTCACGAGCGAGCGGGCAAGGCCGATCGCGGGGTTTGCGATCACCACCTCGGCGCCGGCGACCGGCGTGCCATCGCCCGACACCACTTTGATCTCGATCCCGGCCTGCTGCGCCATCGCGGCAGGCGCGACAATCACGCTCGCAGCCGCAATGGCAGCGCCTGCGGCGCTGGTGCGAAGCAAACCGGTCAGCATGCACATTCCCCCTTGTCGTTACCCGGCGCTGCCACCCGCACCCTCTTGCGGACATTCGCTGCCCGCGCGCGCGGTTACAGCCGCCGCCCGCCGCCACTTTCCCGCTTTTGGCGCAGCTCTGCCTATTCCCGGATGCGCTTGGGCGCGGCGATGGTTTCGGCAGCGATGGCCCGGGACGAGAAGGGCAGGCGGTGCCACTTCTTTGCGGAATAGGCCCGCGTCTGGTCATGGGCGTGGGGGCTGGCGGGATTGGTCGACTGCGCATAGCTGTGGATTGCATCGGCCACCGGGCCCTTGTCGTCGAAGCCGACGATCTGGATGTAGCTCGTCCCGTGGCGCGGGGTGAGGCCGCCGGGGACCGGGACCGATTCCTGCATGTTGAGGATCCCGAGCCCGCCGGGGCCGCCATGGATCGCGATCGCATCCTTGCCCGCCATCACCCGCTGCACATCGCCCCACGGCGCATCGAGCGGGATGCCGGCCTTCTCCAGTTCCTCCACCGCCTCGCCCAGCGCGGCGAGGAGCTTTTCGCCCTTGGCGCCGTCGGTGGCGAGGGTGCGCGGGGTGTTGACCGGATCGGCCGGATCGAAGGGCACCGCCCACAGGCCGGGCAGTCGCGCGGCCTTGGGCCAGAAGGCGCGGAACAGCGCCGCGCCGCGGCTCTGCGTCTCGAACCGCTGGTCCCATCCGGCCAGCGCCTTGCAGCCGCGCATGGCCGCCGCGGCAATGGGCGCTTCCTGCGTGCACAGCATCCCGATGTCCTCCCACGCCATGTCCGCTGCAAGGCTCTTGTTGGCGAAGGCATGGGCCTCGGCGCGCGCATGATCGATCTTGCCGCCCGCAATCAGCGCGGCGGTCTCGGTGAAGTTCGACCGGGTGCGCAAGCTGCGCGCCGTCGCATATTTGCCGAGGATCGGGGAAAGCTGGCGATGCGGGAAAGCGGGGTTGCTGACCCAGTAGGAATCGTTCGAATTGGTGAGCCAGCTGCGCACCGTGGTCGCCGCCTGATCGCTCGCCGGCATCAGCCCGGGCACGGGGGTGCCTGCCGCCACGTCCCAGTCACACGCGGCCTTGCTGCCATCCAGCAGGATCGCCAATTCGGCGAACAGCCCGGCGATCGGGGTCGCGCAGGTCTTGGCCTTTTCGGCGGTGACGTTGGGCACCGCGGTCACATCGGCGTGGAGCGCATCGCCATAGCGGTCGGCGGCGATGGTGTTGACCCAGGGAATGCCCAGCGTCTCGCTGACGGCGGCTTCGACCTCGCCGACATTCTTCGCCTCGCCGATGCGCAGCCAGGTCTCGATCCCGCGCTGGTTGCCGCGGTTGGCGTCCTTCAATGCGAAGGCGGTCTGCGCGCTCCAGGTGATGCCGCGCGAAGGCACCACGAAGACCGGACCCCAGCGGGTGCTGTAAAGCGTGCGGCTGAGAGCGGGCGTGCCTTCGGGCATCGGCACGGTGACGGTCTGCGGCGTCATCGCCTCGGAGGTGCCATCGACCATGTAGCGGGTCGGATCGGCCGGATCGAGCGCCAGCTGGTAGAGCGTGAAGTGCCGCGCCTCGGTGACGGTGTGGGTCCAGGCAATGTCCTTGTTGAAGCCCAATGTCGGCATCGGGGTGCCCGCAAGGCCGACGCCCATCACCTCGTAGCCGCCCGGGCCCTTCACATGCATCTGCCAGAAGCGGCTCGGGCCCTTCCAGGGGAAATGCGGATTGCCGACCAGAAGCCCGCGCCCATCGGCGGTGACTTCGCCGCCGAAGGCCCAGCCATTGCTGCCGATGCCGAGTTCCTTCGGATCGGGCAGGTTGATAGCGACCTTGGGCGCTGCACTGCCCGCAGGCGCGGCGTTGGCGATCGCGGGGGCGAGGTTCAGCGAACTCGCCAGCAGCATCTGCTTTTCGTTGAGGCGCAGCATGTCATCGGTGGTGATCGGGCGCACCCAGCCCTTGCCGCGGCATTCGGCGGGGATGCCGTCCGGCCCGGCGTCGCGCAGGAAGCGGTTGTAGCCCGCGACATAGCCCGCCATCAGTTCGCGCCCGCGCGGCGAGAGCGTCGTCTCGGCACCCTTGCGCAGGGCGGGCAAATCGATCACCGCGCGGAAGAACACGTCCGACGAGAGGTTGTCGACCTCCTCGAAGCCGAGCACCGCCTTGGCCTCCGGGCCCCAGAACCGCGAACGCTCGCCCGCCACCGTGGCGAATTCCTCGGCCAGCATGCACAGGTTGTCTTCGGCATAGGCATAGGCGACCCCGTAGCCGACGCCGCGCCAGTCGGACGCCTCGATATGGGGGATGCCGTAAGTGGTGCGGGTGATGGTCGCGGAATAGCGGTATTTGGCGAGGGCCTCGCCGGCCGGGGCCGTCACCAGCACGGCGGCTGCGGCCGCCCACAACAGATTGCGCTTCATTATCCCTCTCCCGCCGATCCGGTTTTGGCGTGAAACCTATCGGGGGTGCAGGCAAAAGGGAACACGCAAAAGGAAAGGGCGCCCTGCCGCCATGGCAGAGCGCCCCTCACCTGTCGTCAGACCCGGATCAGAACGATGCGGTGACCGAGAACACCACGGTCGCATCCGAGATCGAATCTCCGGCCAGCGTCGCGAAGTTCGGGCGGATCAGCGCGGCGTCGGCCTCGGCGATGTCGGTGTCGATATAGGCGACCGAGAGCGTCAGGTGCTCGATCGGCACGACATCGAGGCCGAGCGACCAATCGAAATAGGTGCCGGTCGGGGCGACGCTGGTGCCGTTGGGGCCAAGGCCGGGGTTGCCGTCCGAATAGCCGAGGTGCGCCTTGAGGGTGACCGGCGCGCCCGAGATCGCATAGGCGGCGTCGGCGGCGAGGTAGAGGTTGTCTTCCTTGTCACCCGGATCGACCGCAGGGCCGACGGGGTCCCAGTTGCCCAGCGCTTCCTGCTGCGGAGCGTAGGCGACCGTGGCGGTCAGGCCGACCGGGCCGACGGTGCCGCCGAGCTTGGCGTAGAATTCCACGAAGTCGGTGATGTCCGCGCCGCTCGGGTACATGTACCAGGTGCCGCCCAGATCCAGCGTGCCTTCGCCGACCGGGATCTTGTAGCCGGCGTAGATGTCGAGCTCCATGCTCGAACCGCCGAAGGTGCCCCAGCCGGCGAGGTTCGAACCCCAGGTGCCGATATAGGCGCCGCTTTCGTGGTTGATGGTGAAGCCGCCCTGGATCGCCATGCCTTCATCGGACTGCGAGACGCCGCGGAAGCGGTAGTCCGAGGCGAGGGTGGCCGATCCGGTGATGGTGATGGCGGGGGTGTCTTCCTCCTGGCCCATCAGCTCTGCGGCATCGATCGGGGCGATCGCCGGGGTCAGGGCTGCGGTGGCGGTGTCGGAGACGGTGATTTCGGTTTCGGTGTCAGCGGCCGGGCTGATGGGTGCAGCAGCTGCCTCGCCGGCGAAGGCGGGGGTGGCAAGGCATGCGGCAAGTGCGACAGCCGATGCGGCCGATGCGAAACGAATGGACATAAGGAACGCTCCATAGAGAGGTTTGGATCGTTCCACCTGCGCGCCGTGCAGGACGTTCTTATCCGATGACTCGGGTTCCCGTCACGGCGCCGTCATAATCCTCGATGCTGCACTTGCGCACAAAGGTTATGTGGCAGAGGCCTTTCATATTAGGTTATTGCGTGACTTTCGTGCAACACTTTGCGGCCATGTCCTAGGAGGCGGCAAGGGCGCGGTCGATACGTCAAGCGACCACCGCCCCTGCGCGCGGCCTAAGCGCTTTGCCTGAGGCTCTCCATGTCGATCACGAAGCGGTATTTGATGTCGCTCGCTTCCATCCGGTCATAGGCGGCCGCGATGTCCTGCATCCGGATTACCTCGATATCGGGAAGGATGCCCTTTGCGGCGCAGAAATCGAGCATCTCCTGCGTTTCGGCAAGCCCGCCGATCCCGCTGCCGGTGAGCACCTTGCGGCCCAGCAGGACCCCGGTGTGGATTTCCGGCATCGGCCCGATCAGCCCGACCAGCACCTGCACCCCGTCGATCCTGAGGAGGTGCAGATAGGGCACGACATCGTGGCGCACGGGGATGGTGTTGAGCACCAGGTCGAAATAGCCGCGCCTGGCCTTCATCGCGGCCTTGTCCTCGGTGTTCAGGAAGGCATGGGCGCCCAGCGCCTCGGCATCGGCGCGCTTGCTTTCGCTGCGCGAGAGCACGGTCACCTCCGCCCCCATCGCCGCGGCGAGCTTCACCCCCATGTGCCCCAATCCGCCGAGCCCGGCGACCGCGACCTTGCTGCCCGGGCCGACCTTCCAGGTGCGCAAGGGGCTGTAGGAGGTGATCCCGGCGCACAGCAGCGGCGCGGCCTCGGCCATCGGCATGCCTTCGGGCACCTTGAGGACGAATTCCTCTCTGGCCACGATCCGTTCCGAATAGCCGCCGAAGGTCAGCGATCCGTCGCGCCGGTCCTTGCCGTTATAGGTGCCGGTGTTGCCGCCATCGAGGCAGTATTGCTCGAGATCCGCCTCGCAATGCGCGCATTCGAGGCAACTGTCGACCATGCAGCCGATCGCCACGCGGTCGCCGACCTTGTGGCGGGTGACGTGCTCGCCCACCGCAGTGACGGTGCCGACGATCTCGTGGCCCGGCACGATCGGGTAGGTGGTGAAACCCCAGTCGTTTCTCGCCGAGTGCAGGTCCGAATGGCAGATGCCGCAATGGCTGATTTCGATCAGCACGTCATCGTGCCTGAGGCCGCGGCGGGTGATCTGCATCGGCCCCACGCCGCTGTCAGGGGCGGTCGCGCCATAGGCGCGGGTGGGGTATTCGTTGGTGGCGGTGGCCATGCGCTCTCTCCTCGCAATCGGCAGGGAAGGGACTTACTTCGGCGGCATGCGGATCGCGCCATCCAGCCGGAACTGGTGGCCGTTGATGTAGCTGTTGCGAGCGATCTCCAGCACCAGCGAGGCAAATTCCTCGGGCTCGCCGAGGCGCTTGGGGAAGGGAACGCTGGCGTTCAATTGCGCCCACATCGGCGGGTTGCGGTCCTTCATCCCGAGCATCAGCGGCGTCGCGAAGATCCCCGGCATGACCGAATTGACGCGGATGCCCATATCCATCAGGTCGCGCGCCATCGGCAGGACGAGGCCGTTCACCCCGGCCTTGCAGCTGCCATAGATCACCTGCCCGATCTGCCCGTCCTGCGCCGCGACACTGGCGGTGAGGATGATGCAGCCGCGCTCGCCATCGTCATTGACCGGATCGGCATTGGCCATCCCCAGCGCCGAGATGCTGGCGACGCGGTAGCTGGCGACCAGAATGCCCTCGGCCCCGAAGGCGTAATCCTCGGTCGGCAGCCGCTTGTAGGCGCCCGTCTCCTTGTCCCAGCCCAGCGTCTTGCCGCGGCGGCTGGCCATTGCGCAATGCAGCGTCACGCGTTCCTGCCCATGGGCGGCGCGGGCCGCGGCAAAGCCTGCCTCCACGGAAGCCTCGTCCATGATATCGACATGGTGGAAGGTCCCGCCGATCGCCTTGGCGTGGGCCTCTCCGGCCTCGTCGTTGATGTCGAAAATCGCGACCTTCAGGCCGGCTTCGGCAAAGGCCTGCGCGCTCGCCTTGCCCAGACCGCTCGCCCCGCCGGTGACGACCACGGCCATGCCGCTTTCGAGTTTCATGGCTGCACTCTCTCCTCGTTTTTGTTTGCCCCGAGGCTAGGCGCTTGCGCGCCGCTGCGCTAGCTCCCCATTGCATCAGGGGCTGCGCGCGGTCGCCTTATTGTCATCCAAGCGCCCTAAGCGCGGGCCGGAATTCATCGAGGGGCCATCATGATCAGACCGTTCCACGGTTTCGCCTTGCTCAGCCTGGGCATCGCCGCCGCCTGCGCGAGCGTGCCTGCGATCACCGGCGATCCCGCCGTCACCGTCACCGCCCGCGCCGAGACCCCGCCGGTCGGAACGCCGCGCGAGGATGCGGCCGATGATCCGGCGATCTGGCTGAACCCGGCCGATCCGGCGGCGAGCCTGGTGGTCGGCACCGACAAGAAGGGCGGGCTCTATGTCTATGACCTCAAAGGCGCGCAGAAGAGCTTTCTGCCTGCGCCGGGTCTCAACAATGTCGATCTTGTCGAGCTTCCCGATGGCAGGGTCCTGGTGGCCGCGAGCGACCGCAGCGACCTTGCCACCGCGTCCATACACCTCTCGCTGCTCGACACCGCCACAGGCACGCTTCGCTTTATTGGACGCCAGCCGGTCGGGCCTGGCGAGGCCTACGGCATCTGCTTCGGCGCGCTCGCTGCCGACGGGCAAGTCAAGGTCTACACCGCGACCAAAGGCGGATTGATCTACGAGAACACTTTCGGCCTTGGCGTTCCCATCGGATCGGTGCGCACCGTCGCCACCGTCCCCACCCAGACCGAAGGCTGCATCGCCGACCTTCGCACGAACACGCTCTATATCGGCGAGGAGGACGCCGGGATCTGGGCGATCGACATCGCCACCGGCGCCAAGCGCATGGTGGCGACGGTGGACAACAGGATGCTGGTCGCCGATGTCGAAGGCCTCGCCATCGCGCCCGAAGGCAAGGACGGCGGCTATCTGGTCGCCTCCTCCCAAGGCGACAATGCCTATGCGGTGTTCCGCCTGCCCGGCGTGACCCCGGTGGGCCGCTTCCGCATCACACAGGGCGCCACCTTCGGCAGCGCCGAGGAGACCGACGGGATCGAATTGGACAACCGCGCCTTCGGGGCCGATTACCCCGGCGGGCTGTTCATCGCGCAGGACGGGCAGAACGCGCCGCAGGCGCAGAACTTCAAATTCGTGCGCTGGGACGAGGTGCTGGCCGCGCTGGGGGAGACAAAGTGACCATGACGCCGATCACCACGCCCGACCGCCGCAGCTTCATCGGCGCGACCGCCTCGGCCTTTGCCGCGCTGGCCGCGAGCGGGTGCATGATGCGCGATGGCGAAAGCCTTGCCGCGCCCGCGCCCGGTGCGGGCGGCGGCTTTGCCGGATACGGGGCGCTCAAGTCCGATCCGGCGGGCTTACTCGATCTTCCGCAAGGCTTCTCCTACCGCGTCATCTCGCGCCTTGGCGATATGATGGACGATGGCGGGACCGTGCCCGACAATGCCGACGGCATGGGCTGCTTCGACCTCGGAAACGGCGAAATCGCGCTGGTGCGCAACCACGAATTGCAGCCCAGGCACAAGGCGGGCGGGGCGATTGCCAAGGGCTTCGGCAAGAAGGACGGCGTGTTCGTTCCGGGCGGCACGACCAATCTCGTGCTCGATGCCAGGACGCTCGAAGTGAAGCGCCAGTTCCGCAGCCTTGGCGGCACGATCCGCAACTGTTCGGGCGGGATCACCCCGTGGGGCACGTGGCTGACCTGCGAGGAGACGACCCTGCGCCCCGGCATCGCGGGCGGCGACGGGCTCGACCAGGCGCATGGCTGGGTGTTCGAAGTCCCCGCATCCGCGCGCGGGCTGGTCGATGCGGTGCCGCTGAAGGCCTTGGGCCGCTTCAACCACGAGGCCGCCTGCGTCGATCCGGCGACCGGCATTGTCTACGAGACCGAGGACCGCGACGATTCGGTGCTCTACCGCTTCGTCCCCAAGGTGCCGGGGCAACTCGCCATGGGCGGCAGGCTCCAGGCGATGGTGATCGAGGGCCTCGCCGACACCCGCAACCGGAACGGCGCGGTGATGCCGGTGGGCAAGCCTTTTCGCGTCACCTGGGTCGATCTCGACGATGTCGAGGCACCCGCAGACGACCTGCGCCAGCGCGCGGCGGCCAAGGGCGCAGCCCTGGTGGCGCGGGGCGAGGGCATCCACATGGGCGCGGGGCGCGGGGCCTCCGAAGTCTTCGTGTGCTCCACCAGCGGGGGCGCGAAGACGCTCGGGCAGATCTTCAGGCTCGCCATTGGCAATGCCGGCAAGCCCGACACGATCGAGCTGTTCTTCGAAAGCGAAAGCACCGACCAGTTCAATTACGGCGACAACATCACCGTGGGCCCCAACGGCCATCTGATCGTGTGCGAGGACCAGTATACGGCGGTGCAGGAAAACCACATCCGCGGCATCACCCCCGATGGCCGCGCCTACACCATCGCGCTGCTGCGCGCCCAGACCGAGCTGGCCGGCGCGTGCTTCTCGCCCGATGGCAAGGTGCTGTTCGTCAACGCCTATGGTCCCACGGCGACGCTGGCGATCACCGGACCGTGGGCCGCGTGAACCGCAGATAGGGTGGACGGCTTCCTTCTCGCCCTGCTGCTGGTCGCGATGCTGGCGACCGGCGGGCGCGACCAGCTGATGGTGGCGCAGTGGGCGGACGCGCTTGGCCAGAGCGTGCAGCTGCTGGGCGTCGCGCTCGCCTGCGCCTGCCTCAGCGCGGCGGCGATGGCGTGGATCGGGGCGGAGTTTGCAAGCCTTCTCCCGCGCCGCGCCGCGCAGATGCTGGTCGCCTTCGCGCTGGCGATTGCCGCGGCCGAACTTGCCATGCCGGTGCGCCTCAAGCGCCCGAACGAGCCGACCCGCTCGCTCGCGGCGCTCGGCACCGTGCTGCTCGCCCGCCAGATCGGTGACGGCGCGCGCTTTGCGGTCTTCGCGCTCGCCGCGTGGACGGTGTGGCCGGTCACCGCAGGCCTGGGCGGTGCGCTGGGCGGGGCGGCGGCGGTGGGCCTCGGCTGGGCGGCGGGGAGCGACGCGCTCGGCCGTTGGCCGCTCCGGATGCTCCGCATCGCGCTGGCCGTGTGCCTTGGCATTGCCGCGCTCTTCATCGGCCTGAACGCCCGATTTGCGGCGTTCTGATCGCTTCAGGCGATCACTAACCCCATGAATTTGCCGGAACCTGATCCATGTTCGTGCGGTGGTTAAGCGCCCATATAGACACCACGCCGCCTCTCGCACACCGCGCCAAGGAGAACATGATGGCCGACAAGACCAATTCGAAGACCGCGCTGGTCGCCGAGCTCAACGCCCTGCTGGCCGATCACTTCGCGCTCTACATCAAGACCAAGAGCTTTCACTGGCACGTCAGGGGCCCGCGCTTTCACGATCTCCACCTGCTGTTCGATGCGCAGGCGGGCGCCGTGCAGGGCCAGATCGACGCGATCGCCGAGCGCGTGCGCAAGCTCGATGCCGACACGCTGACCTCGCTGGGCGCGGTCGCGGGGGCGACACAGATCACGGACCAGGACAGCACCAGCCTCAAGGCCGAGGACATGATCGCCGAACTCGCCGCCGACAACGAAAAGGTCGTCACGCGGCTGAAGGCGATGAAGGATTTGACCGAACAGGCGGGCGACAACGCCACCGACGGGCTGCTCGACGACTGGACCGACATGGCCGAGGAACGCGTGTGGTTCCTGCGCGCGCTGCTCGCCTAGGCGGCGCGGGCAATCCGGCAAAGGCGGGCCGTCCCCATTGCCGGAGGCGGCCCGTTTGCTATGCTTGCGGGCATGGCTGACATCACGATGATCGAGGGCGGGGATCACGCCGCAATCGCCGGCTGGCTGCTGGCGCGGCTGGGCGGCAGCGGAGCGATCACCGTGCCGGGCGGATCGACCCCCTTCCCGATCCTTGCCGCGCTCGCCGGGCAGGTCGGGATCGACTGGACCGGCTGGGCGGTGTGGCCCAACGACGACCGCATCGTGCCCGAAGATCACGAGGCCTCCAACACCGGCAAGATTCGCGCGCTGCTGGAGCCGGCAGGGGCGCAAGTGGTAGCGCTCACCGAAGACGCGGCGCCGCCGCATTTCGCGCTGACCTGGCTCGGCATGGGGCCCGACGGGCATATCGCCTCGCTGTTTCCCAATACCGATCCGCAAGTGGACGACCGCCAAGCCGTGCGCCGCCTCACCCCCGATCCGCTGCCCGCCCACGCGCCCTTCGACCGCATCACGCTGACGATCCCGGCGCTGCTGGCAACGGATGCGATCCTGTTCACCTTGGGCGGCGCGGCCGACAAGCGCAGCGTTTTCGAAGCGGCGATGCGGGGCGAGAACGATCTGCCCGTCGCCCGCCTGCTTGCCGCCGCCGCCGCGCGCGGCATTCCCGTCACGGTCTTCGCCTGAGCCGATGCCGCATTTCCTCCCCGCCCCGCTCCACCGCGCGCTGCTGCCGCTCGCGCACCTTGTCCGGCATCGCTGGCGGCGCTGGCGCAAGGTGCCGATCGCGGGGGTGAGCGTGATCGTCACCAACCTTGCCGGCGACGTGCTGCTGCTGAAGCATTCCTATGGCCCTGCGGTGTGGAGCCTGCCCGGCGGCGGGCTCGGGCGCCGGGAAGACCCGCTCGCCGCAGCATGGCGCGAAGTGCGCGAGGAGCTGGGGGTGGAGCTTGCCCGGATCGACTTTGTGGGCACGCTCGAAGAGGTCCTGTCGGGCTCGCCCCACACCGCGCATATCTTCACCGGCGTCTGCGACCGCCAGCCCCGCCCGGACCTTCGCGAGGTGACCGAGGCGCGCTTCTTCCCCTCGCACTCGCTGCCCGAGCCACTGGGCGAAACCACCCGCGCAAGGATCGCGGTGTGGCGAGGGCGGGGCGTGGGTTAGCGGCCCAGCCGCTCGCGCACCGAGGAGCCGAATATCTGCTTCTCGGTGTCACCGCAGGCCTTCAGCTCTTCGCCCAGCCCCGCGATGGCCGCCTTGCGATCGTCGCCTCCGGTGAGCATGGACATCAGGGCACTGTTGTTTGCGACGTATCGTTCGCTGACCAATTGCTCGTTCTGGGGCGCAAGGTCGCTGGCGTGCCCGAGGAACCGCTTCGCCGCTTCGGTCAGCGCCGCTTTGGCCTCAGGATTTTCCGTGCCGATGATGACGCTGAAAAAGGTGTAGACCGAAGCGCAGCGCACCGGGGCTTCGATTTGCGCGTCGACCTTTGCGGTCGGCTCATCCGCGCGCGCCGGGGAGAGGGCGAACAGCAGCGCGGCGAGGCCTGCAATGGGGTGAAGTTTCGGCATGCCTCGGCGCTCCTTGTGGGCGGGCTATAGCAGCGAGAGTTGTGCCGTATCAACGGGCTTTCCCCCGGGCTCGTCCGCCCCCTCCAGCCCCGAGAGCGTCAGCCCCATCAGCCGGATCGGGCCGCGCAGGGGCAATTCCGCTTCCAGCAGCGCGCGGGCGAGCCTGGCGAACTCGGCCTTGCCGGAAACGTAATCGGGCTGCGAGGTGGCGCGGGTCATGATCTGGAAATCGGTGAACTTGAGCTTCAGCGTCACCGTCCGCCCCCGCGCGCCGGCCGCCTCGATCCGCTCCCATACGATATCGATGATGTTCTCCAGCGTTTCGCGCAAGGCCGCGCCGCTGCCGATGTCCTCGCAGAAAGTCCGCTCCCCGCCGACCGACTTCCTGATGCGGTGCGCGGCGACAGGGCGCAGGTCGATGCCTCTGGCGGCGCGGAACAGGTAGTCGGCCATGCTGCCGAAAGCCGCGCGCAGAAAGTCGATGTCCTTCGCCGCGAGGTCCGCGCCGGTCGCGATCCCGAGCGCCAGCATCTTCGCTTCGGCTTTCGGCCCGACCCCGTGGAACCGCCGGATCGGCAGCCCGGCGACGAACTGCGCGCCCTCGCCCGGGCGGATCACGCACAACCCATCGGGCTTGTTCTGGTCGCTCGCGAGCTTGGCAAGGAACTTGTTGTAGCTCACCCCCGCGCTCGCGGTCAGCCTGGTCTTGGCGCGGATTTCCTGCCGGATCAGCTCGGCGATGCGGGTGGCGCTGCCGATCCCCAGCCGGTCGTCGGTCACATCGAGATAGGCCTCGTCGAGGCTCAGCGGCTCGATCACGCTCGTGTAATGCTCGAACACCCGGCGGATCTGGCGGCTCGCTTCCTTGTAGGCATCGAAGCTCGGGCGCACGAAGACAAGATCGGGGCACAGGCGCTGGGCGGTGACCGACGGCATGGCGCTCCTCACCCCGAATTTGCGCGCCTCGTAACTGGCGGCGGCCACCACCCCGCGCCCGCCTGCTCCTCCCACGGCGACGGGCTTGCCCTTCAGCGCAGGATCGTCGCGCTGTTCGACGCTGGCGAAGAAGGCGTCCATGTCGACATGGATGATTTTCCGCAGGCCGAGCTCCTCGGTGCGCGCCTCACCATCCTCGTCTGACGGAGCCCTTGGTATCATCCCCTGGAAATAGAACCTTGTGCCGCCCGAAGGAACTGTTGCTGGAACAATTCACTCCCCCTGCCATTTTGTGCACATGCGAAAAGAACAGTGGTCTTCCGGCGAACCCATGGGCAAGGGCCCCGCGATGGCCACCTCGCACGCCAATTCGCACGCTTCCGGCATGCCCGCCCACAGAGCGCTCGGCGAGACCGAGCTCTTGTGGATGATGGCGATGCTGATGGCGCTCAATGCCTTCGGGATCGATGCGATCCTGCCCGCCCTGGACGCGCTCGCGGCCGACCTGTCGGTGAGCGGCAACGACCGCCAGTTCGTGATCGGCGTCTACCTTTTTACCGGCGGTATCGGGTCGTTGGTGCCCGGTGCGCTCGCCGACCGCTTCGGGCGCCGGCCGATCCTGCTGGGTGCGGTGGCGATCTCGATCGTGCTCTCGATCTGCTCCGCGCTTGCGCCGAGTTACGACGCGCTGATCGCGGTGCGCGCAGGCCATGGCTTCTTTGCCGCCGGGATCCTTGCGCTCCCGCCCGCAATCATCCGCGACCGCGTGAGCGGCGACAAGATGGCGCGCATGATGAGCCTCATCTTCGTGATCTTCCTGATGGTCCCCGCCATCGCGCCGACCGTCGGCGAGGCGATCCTTCAGACCTTCGGCAGCTGGCGCGCGATCTTCGCGGCGATGGCGGTGCTGGGCGTGGGGATGGCGGGCTGGGTGTTCATCCGCCTGCCCGAGAGCCTGACCGAGGAAAACCGCCAGCCGATCATCCCCCGCACCATCGCTGTCAACATGATCCGCGCGCTGACCCAGCCGAGCGTGGCGGGCTATGTGATCGGTTCGGCATTGGTGTTCGGCGCGTTGTTCGGCTTCATCAATTCCTCGCAGCAGCTGATCACCAACACCTTCGGCGCGGGCGACATCTTCCCGATGGTCTTCGCGATCTGCGCCGGATCGATGGCGCTTGCCAGCTGGTCGAATTCGCGCATCGTCGAGCGGTTCGGCGCGCGCCGGGTGAGCCACACCGCGCTGTTCGCCTTCATCATGGTGAGCGCGGTGCAGGTGATGCTCGCCTTCCAGCCGCAAGAGCAGCTGTGGCATTTCGTCCCCCTCATGGCGATCAACATGGCGCTGCTCGGGTTCATCGGCAGCAATTTCGGCGCGATCGCGATGAACCCGTTTTCCGCCATCGCCGGCGCGGCGAGTTCGGCGCATGGCTTTGTCCGCATGACCACGGCGGCGATGCTCGGCGGGGCGATCGGCTATGCCTATGACGGCACGGCGCGCCCTCTTGCTCTGGCCTTGCTGGCGAGCGGCCTCGCCTGCCTCGTGCTGGTGCTGTGGAGCGAGAAGGGCAAGCTGTTCGGGCCGAGTGATGCAGAGATGGGTATGAAGGGCGCTCCGGCGGAGTAGGCCCACCCCGCTGCGACTAACCTCGCCTGCGGCTCGCTAAGTCTCGCTCCCCTCCCGCTTGCGGGAGGGGTTGGGGGTGGGCCTAGCGCTCGCTTTCCAGCCGCCTCCACGCCAACCCGGCAAACTCGCACAGCAAGGGCCGCGTGTCGCGGGGATCGATGATGTCCTCGACGTTGAGACGCTCGGCTGAGCGGAACGGCGAGGTGACCTTGGCCAGCCTTGCGCGGATTTCCTCCAGCAGCCCCTCGGGGTCTTCGGCGGCTTCCAGTTCGGACTTGTAGGCAACCTCCAGCCCGCCCGCGATCGGCAGGCTCCCCCAGTCGCCGCTCGGCCAGCAATAGCGGTACTGGAACGCTTCTGCATTGCTCATCGCGCTCCCGGCGATGCCATAGGCACGGCGCAGCACCACTGAGGCCAGCGGCACGGTGGCGCGGTAGATCGCGTTCATCGCATTGACGCCGTAGCGGATCGCCCCCGCCATTTCCGCCTCGCGCCCGATCATGAAGCCGGGGTTGTCGACCAGGTGGACGATGGGCAGCCGGAACTGGTCGGCAAGGCGCACGAAGCGCTCGACCTTCTCGGAGGTCTTGGCCTCCCACGATCCGCCAAGATAGCTGGGATCGGAGGCGATGACGAACACCGGCCAGCCATCGAGCCGCGCCAATGCGGTGATCGCGGCACGGCCCCAGTGGCGGCCGATCTCGAACACGGTGCCTTGGTCGAGCACCATATCGAGACAGCGGCGCATCGAATAGACCTGCTTGTCCTCGCGCGGGACGAGGCTGAGAAGCGCCTCCTCGCGGCGGTCCACCGGATCGCCCGTCTCCACCCGGCGCGCGGGCTGGCCGACATATTCGGGCATGAAGCCGAGGAAATGCCGCGCGCGGGCGAAGGCTTCGGCTTCGCTCGCCACCTCGTCATCCACCACCCCGTTGCGGGTGTGGATCGCGCTGCCGCCGAGCGCCTCCTTCGCCTCCTCGTGATTGGCCGCGCCGCCCTTGTAAGCCTCGCCGAGGCCATCCACGACCGCAGGCCCCGCCGCGAAGATCTGCGAGAGGCCCTTCACCATGACCGAATAGTGGCTCGCCACGGTCCGCGCCGCGCCGAGGCCCGCCGTCGGCCCCAATGCCAGCGCCACCACCGGCACGGTGTCGAGATTGGTCACCACATCGCCCCAGCCGGGCACGGCGGGAATGTAAGTGGCACCAATCTGCTCCAGCGTCTTGACGCTGCCTCCGCCGCCCGTCCCGTCGATCATGCGGATGATCGGGAGCTTCAACTGGTGCGCCATCATCTCGGCCTGCACCATCTTGCGGGAAATCCCCGCATCCGCCGCGCCGCCGCGGATGGTGAAGTCGTCGGCGGTTGCGACCACCGGGTGGCCATTTATGAGGGCCTTGCCGAACAGGAAGGGGGCGGGGGTGACGTGCGCGAGGTCGCCATTCGCGTCATAATTGGCCGAGCCTGCAATCTTGCCGATCTCGCGGAAAGAGCCCTCGTCCACCAGCGCCGCGAGCCGCGCGCGGGCGTCCATCTTGCCCCGGCCATGCTGCCGCGCAACCTTGTCCGCGCCGCCCATCGCCTCGGCCAGCGCCTCGCGGCGGCGCAGTTCTTCGAGTTCCTTGGCCCAGGTCATGTTTTCCCCTTCCCTTGAGGGAAGGGGTTAGGGGATGGGTGTACCATGCCCGCGGATGTCAAACCCCCCCCCCCCCCCCCCCCCCCCCCCCCCCCCCCC
>NZ_ANFX01000046.1 GCF_000331285.1 Porphyrobacter sp. AAP82
GCGTCGCCGTCCCGCGCGCGGCAAGCGCTGCGGCCGAGACCGGCAGGCCCGAAACCGTCACCGGGGTTTCGGAGAGCTTGGCCACCGGCTGCCCGCCGATCGTCACCGACAGCGCATCGGGCCGCCCGGTGTTGATGCGCGGGTCCCTGGCAGCCACCGGCACCTCGATCGTCTCGCCCAGTTTGAGAGTGCGCTCGGTCAGGCGTTCGCCGCCCTCTTCAAAAAGGCGCACCCAGATGCCCTCTTCCAGCGCGGTGAGCACCACCGGCCCGCTCGGCACGGCGGAAGGCGCGGGCGCGGCAGGCCCCGGCGAGGCACTGGCGCCGGGCGCAGGATCGGGCGACAGCAGCGATTGCGGTCCGGTACCCGCGCCGAAATAGCTCCCCGCAAAGGCATAGATGCCCAGCGCCAGGATCAGCACCGCGCCCGCCGCCGCCCAGGCGAGCCCCGCCGAGGGCAGGCGCGCCGGATCGCCCGGCTCCATCGGCGCCGAGGGCACGGTGCGGCGCATCGAGCCATCCGCCAGTTCGGCGCGCACCGCCTCGGCGATCGCCGCATCGTCGATCCCCACCGCCTTGGCATAGGTGCGGGCAAAGCCGATCGCATAGGTGCGCGAGGGCAGGCTTTCGAAATTCCCGGCCTCGATCGCTTCGAGATGGCGCAACGGAATGCGGGTTTCGGCGGCGATATGCGCCAGTTCGAGCCGCTTGGCCTCGCGCGCGGCGCGCAAGGTCGCGCCCGGGCCGGCGATGGCGGTCTGGGGCGCCTCGGGGGCGCTGCTGGTATCTTCGCTGTCCATGTGACCCGGGTCCCGCGCCTTCTTTGCCGAGGCGTTCTAGTGAATGAGAGTGATGTGTGTTTGTGCAAGGCGGGAATCACCCGCTCGGGCGCGTCCTGTCAAGCTTCGCCATAACACGCCGCCGCGCGGTGGCCACGTTTCTCCGCATGGCTGCGCTCAATCATGTTCGATATCGCGCGCCGCCGCCCATGCGGCAAGCTCGTCGCGCAGGGACCCCGCGGGGCTGAGCAGCCAGCCGTTCATCGCCGCGGTCAGCTCGGCAAGATCGACCTTGCGCACCAGTTCCTTGATCGGGCCGACGGCGGCCGGCGTGATCGAGAGCCGCCGATAGCCGATGCCGAGCAGCGCCAGCGCTTCGAGCCTGCGCCCGCCCATCTCGCCGCACACGCCGATATCGACCCCGCTGCCGACGCTGCTGCGCATCACGCGGCGCAGGAACCTGAGGATCGACGGGCTGAGCCAGTCGTAGCGTTCGGCGAGCTTGGGATTGGCGCGGTCGGCGGCGAACAGGAATTGCGTCAGGTCATTGGTGCCGATCGACAGGAAACTGAGGCGCGGCAGCAGCATGTCGAGCACTTCGGCCAATGCCGGCACTTCCAGCATCGCGCCGAAATTGATCTTCTCGGGCAGCAGCTTCTTCTGCGCGCGCAGGAAAGCGAGCTGTTCGTCGAAGACCTGCTTGGCGGCATCGAATTCCCACGGCTCGGAAACCATCGGGAACATCACATAGAGCGAGCGCCCCGCCGCCGCCTCGAGCAGCGCGCGCGCCTGGATCTTCATCAACCCTTCGCGTTCCAATGCAAGGCGCAGCGCCCGCCAGCCCATCGCCGGGTTCTCGTCCTGCGCGGCGATCTCGCTGGCGAGATAGGGCACCGACTTGTCGCCGCCGATGTCGACGGTGCGGAAGATCACCGGCTTGTCGCCCGCCGCGTCGAGCACGTCGCGGTAGAGCCGCGTCTGGCGCTCGCGCTGGGGCAGGGTCGCCGAAACGAGAAACTGGAACTCGGTGCGGAACAGCCCGACGCCGTCCGCGCCGGTGAGGCCCAGCGCGCTCATATCGTCCCTGAGCCCTGCATTCATCATCACCTGGATGCGGGTGCCGCAGCGGGTGAAGGGCTCGACATCGCGCAGCGAGGCATAGGCCGCCTGTTTTTCGCGGCTCTTGGCAAAGCGCGCCTGGAAGGCATCGGCAACCTGCGGCAGGGGGCGCACGATGGCATTGCCCGCGCTCGCATCGAGCAGGATCTCGTCACCCTCGCGGATCGTGGTGCGCACGCCTTTCGTGCGACCGATGACGGGGACGTTCATGGCGCGCGCGACGATCACCACGTGGGCGGTGAGCGAGCCTTCCTCGAGGATCACGCCCTTCAGCCGCCGCTTGTCATATTCGAGCAGTTCCGCCGGGCCGAGGTTGCGGGCGATCAGGATCGCATCCTTGCGCAGGCCTTGGCTGGCCGCAGTGCCGACCTGCCCCGCCACGATCCGCAGCAGGCGGTTGGCGAGGTCTTCAAGGTCGTGCATGCGGTCGGCGAGCAGCGGATCGTCGATCTCGCGCATCCGCATCCTTGTGTGCTGCTGGACGCGCTCGATCGCGGCCTCGGCGGTGAGGCCAGAGTCGATCGCCTCGTTGATGCGCCGCGACCAGCCCTCGTCATAGGCGAACATCTTGTAGGTCTCGAGCACCTCCTCGTGTTCGCCGCCGACGCCGAATTCGGCCTGGCTGGCGAGGCTGTCGATCTGCTCGCGCATCCGGTCGAAGGCGCGGTAGACGCGCTGGCGCTCGGCCTCGATGTCCTCGGCCATGACCTGGGTGATCTCGACGCGCGGCTGGTGGTAGACGGCCACCCCCGCGCCCAGGCCCTTGACCAGCGTGAGCCCGGTGAGCGTCTGCGGCCCCGACTGTTCGGCGGTAAGGCCGCGCGCCTCTTCCTCGTCGACCAGTTCGGCATTGGCGATCAGTTCGGAGAGGACCATCGCGGTGGTCTGGAGCGCCTCGATCTCGACCTCCTCATAGCGGCGCGGCTCGACATGCTGGACGCACAATACGCCCACCGCGCGCTCGCGGTAGACGATCGGGACGCCGGCGAAGGAGTGGAACTTGTCCTCGCCGGTTTCGGGGCGGTACTGGAAGTCGGGGTGGGCCTTGGCTTCGGCAAGGTTCAACGTCTCGACCTTCTGGGCGATCGCGCCGGTCAGCCCCTCGCCGATCGCCATGCGGGTGACGTGCACCGCGCTCTGGTTGAGGCCGCGGGTGGCGAAGAGTTCGAGCATCCCCTCGCGCAGCAGGTAGATCGAGCAGACCTCGCTCGACAGGCATTCGCCGATGATCTCGACGACCTGGTCTAGCTTGGTCTGCGCGTGCAGGCGCGAGGCCATGACCTCGGTGAGGCGGAGCAGGATCTGGCGGGCGGCGGCGGCGGCGGTCATGTCCGGACGGATGTATTCCGTCCGCGCGGCAAATGCAAAAGCGGCATTCGCTCCCGACCCCGCCGATGCTCCTTGCGGGCGGATCAGACGCCGGCGATTTCCTCTTTCAATCGCAGCTTCTGCTTCTTGAGGAGCTGGATCGTCGCGGTGTCGGGCACGGGCCGGGCCAGTTCCGCGCGGATGCGGGCTTCGAGGCCGGCGTGCTTGGTCTGGAGGGCGGTGAGGTGCGAGGACAC
Organism: Porphyrobacter sp. AAP82; assembly: GCF_000331285.1. Lineage (GTDB taxonomy): Bacteria > Pseudomonadota > Alphaproteobacteria > Sphingomonadales > Sphingomonadaceae > Erythrobacter. The sequence continues at coordinate 3,463 of NZ_ANFX01000046.1, forward strand.
TGCGGTCGATGCCATATTGCGTTCTCCTGTCGTAGCGGGGGGATGCCCCCGGGCAGGCGACTCGGCACGCTGGGCGGCCGGGCCGCAGGTTCGAAAGAACCACAGGAAGGCTAGCTTGCAAAGCCCTGATGAATCCTTACGCCGCAACCCCGGGGCGGTGGAGCGCAGACGCGAAGCCTCTACCCAAAGCTTGCGGGAACGCGTAGCGGGGCGCAGCATTCCGGTAAGCCGGAAGACCGCGCGGGAGCGGGAAGTGATCAGGGGCGAAAGATGACCGAGCAGGAGCTCAGGAAAAAGCTCGAATTGCTCAAGACCGAGCACCGCGACCTTGACGCCGCGATCGCCGCGCTGACCGAAGCGGCGCGCGGCTCGGCGTCGGCCGACATGCTCCAGATCGCGCGGCTGAAAAAACGCAAGCTGCGCCTCAAGGACCAGATCGCGATCATCGAGGACACGCTGCTGCCCGATATCATCGCGTGATTTGTTTGCGGTTCGCTGGCGCGAACGCAGACCCCCCGCCCCGCCTCCCCACCCGGCCACCAATAATACCACGATGTTATGGTGGCCGGGTGGGGAGGCGGGGCGGGGCGGGAGGTCTGCATCGCGCGCCAGTGCGATCAAACATCCTTACCACACCGGCAAAACCTGTTCCCGGAAGGGACGGAGGCGAAAATTGCTTGGAAAGTAACCATGAGGGATATGGCGGCCCGCCCCGCACCGGCGTAGGGTCCTGCCCCATGGTTCGCACCACCAATCTTTCGCGCCCGATCATCGAGGCGCTCTACACCGAAGCGCTCGTCCTTGCCGACGAAGTGCGCGCCGTGTTTGCCGCCGGCGTGCGCGAGCCGCTGACGGGGGAGGACGCCTTCGTGCGCCTCGCGCTGTCGACCGAGGGATTGAAGACCACCACGCGGATGATGCATGTCCTTGCCTGGCTGCTCAACCAGCGCGCGCTGTTCTCGGGCGAGCTTTCCGAGACGCAGGTGCGCCTCCACGGCGCGCTGCCGGCCGACCGCGCCTCGGACGCGGGCCAGCTCGCGCTGCTCGAGCCCGAGACCCGCGAACTGATCGCCGATACCGAAAGGCTCCACCAGCGCATCGCCCGGCTGGACGATGCCTGGCGCGGCCGGTTCGAGATGGCCTCCCCCGCGCGCGCCTTCCAGGACCGGATCGGGCGGGAACTGGGAAGACTGGGTTAGGCGGCCACCTTCGGTGGCGCAGACCTCCCGCCCCGCCTCCCCACCCGGCCACCAATAGTACCACTATGTTATGGTGGCCGGG
>NZ_ANFX01000047.1 GCF_000331285.1 Porphyrobacter sp. AAP82
CCTGCGGCAGCGCCTGCCGCTGCCAAGCCGGCCGGCATCGCGCCTGCCGCGCCGGCGCCCAAGCCGGCCGGAGCGGCCGCTCCCAAGCCTGCAGCCGGCGCTCCCGCCGCCAAACCGGCCACCGCGCCCAAGCCGGCCGCCGCTGGCACCGCGCCCAAGCCTGCCGCGGGCGCTGCCGCGCCCAAGCCCGCGCCTAAACCTGCGCCCAAGCCCACTTCTGTCGAGGATGCCTTCAGCGATCTCGACGACAAGCCAGGGCGATGAATAGCGGGCGGGAGGCATCGCTATCTGCTTGATGCGTGAGGTTCTTTGCCGCGTCATGCGGTTTGCGACCGAAGCGGTTGACGGCTTGCGCGAATCAGCCTATGCGCGCCCCTCATTCGACATGTTCGAAGAAAGTTCGGCAGGCATCGCCCTTGCGCGTGCCGACCGGGCTTTTTGCCGTTTGTGATTTGGCCTTCTGGCCAGCCTTCATCCGGCAAGCGGACACAAGAATGAATGAGCGTTGAGATAGGGGCGGTCCCTTAAGGCCGTAAGCCCCTGTGGAGCATGGAGAAATAAGTGGCTCGTATTGCCGGGGTCAATATCCCCACCAACAAGCGCGTGATCATCGCGCTGACCTATATTCACGGTATCGGTCGTACCACCGCCGTCCAGATCGCTGACAAGCTCGGCATTGCGCACACCGCGCGCGTTCAGGACCTCTCGGACGAAGAGATCCTGCGCATCCGCGAAACCATCGATGCCGATTTCACCGTGGAAGGCGATCTGCGTCGCCAGACCGCGATGAACATCAAGCGTCTGATGGACCTGCGCGCCTATCGCGGCTTGCGTCACCGTTCGGGCCTGCCCGTCCGCGGCCAGCGCACCCACACCAACGCCCGCACCCGCAAGGGCAAGGCCAAGCCCATCGCGGGCAAGAAGAAGTAAGCTGGCGGCAAGCCGCTCACGCTTTTTCCTTCTGACGAGCTAGAGGAATTTCAAAAATGGCACGCGAACCAGGCCGTATCCGGCGCCGTGACAAGAAGAACATCACCAGCGGCGTTGCGCACATCAACGCCAGCTTCAACAACACCATGATCACCATCACCGACGCGCAGGGCAATGCCATCTCGTGGTCGTCTGCCGGGATGATGGGCTTCAAGGGCAGCCGCAAGTCGACCCCCTATGCCGCGCAGGTCGCCGCTGACGACGCCGGCAAGAAGGCCGCCGAACACGGCGTGCGCACCCTCGAAGTCGAGGTCAAGGGTCCCGGTTCGGGGCGTGAAAGCGCGCTGCGGGGTCTTGCAGCCGTCGGCTTCAACATTACCTCGATCCGCGACGTCACCCCGATCCCGCACAACGGGGTCCGTCCCTCCAAGCGTCGCCGCGTCTGATCCGCCGGGATGGCGGGGGCGCGCTGCGCCATCCGCCACCCGATCGGGTCTGATGCAAGCGCCGCTCTTCCCGCGCATCCGGCCCGCCCAAGTTTGAACCGCCCGAAAGGCGAATTAGGGGAAATCCATGTCCGTCAACACCAAGAACTGGCAGGAACTCAAGAAACCCAACTCCCTGGAAATCAAGGATGGTGGCGATCGTCAGCGCAAGGCGACCTTCGTGGCCGAACCGCTCGAACGGGGCTTTGGCCTGACGCTCGGCAACGCGCTGCGCCGAGTGCTGCTTTCGAGCCTTCAGGGCGCGGCGATCACCTCGATCAAGATCGAGAACGTGCTGCACGAATTCTCGTCGCTTGCCGGCGTGCGTGAAGATGTCACCGACATCGTTTTGAACGTCAAGCAGATCGCGCTCAAGATGGAAGGCGAAGGCCCCAAGCGGCTCCAGCTTTCGGCCACCGGCCCGGGCGCGGTCAAGGCGGGTGACATCGCTGTGACCGGCGATATCGAGGTGATGAACAAGGACCTCGTGATCTGCCAGCTCGATGAAGGCGCGACGCTCAACATGGAGCTCACTGCCGACACCGGCAAGGGCTACAGCCCGGCGGTGCAGAACCGTCCGGCCGACGCGCCGATCGGGCTCATCCCGGTCGATTCGCTCTACTCGCCGGTCCGTCAGGTGAGCTACAAGGTCGAGAACGCCCGCGTCGGGCAGGAGCTCGATTACGACAAGCTCTCGCTGACCGTCGAGACCGATGGCACCGTCACCCCGGAAGACGCGGTCGCCTATGCTGCCCGCATCCTCCAGGACCAGCTGACGCTGTTCGTCCACTTCGAGGACGGCATCCCGCAGCCGGTCGGCCAGATGATCGGCCACGCGGTGCAGCCGGAAGAGAGCGACGCCAACCAATTGAACCGCTACCTCCTCAAGAAGGTCGACGAGCTGGAACTTTCGGTGCGATCGGCCAATTGCCTCAAGAACGACAACATCATCTACATCGGCGACCTGGTCCAGAAGACCGAAGCCGAGATGCTGCGAACGCCGAACTTCGGCCGCAAGTCGCTCAATGAAATCAAGGAAGTGCTCTCGAGCATGGGCCTGCGCCTCGGCATGGACATCCCCGGCTGGCCGCCCGAGAACATCGAGGAAATGGCCAAGAAGCTCGAGCAGGAGCTGCTGGGTTAAGCCGATCGGCGAGGTCGCCAAGCGCAGCTTGGTGACGCACAGCCGGAAGGCCGGACGGCGGGCGAAGCCCGTTCGACGTCACGGGATTTACCCCCGTGACGGCCTCGCCGGGAAAGTAAGGGCAGGTCGGACCCTTTCCGACCAGGATGGAGCTACCTTGCACGGGCTCCCTACGAACGAAGGATGAAGTCAAATGCGTCATGGTATTTCGGGCCGCAAGCTGGGCCGCCGCACGGGTCACCGCAACGCCCTGTTCCGCAACATGGCCGCCGCGCTGATCAAGCACGAGCAGATCACCACCACGCTCCCCAAGGCGAAGGAACTGCGCCCCTATGTCGAAAAGCTGATCACGCTGGCCAAGCGTGGCGGCCTGTCGAACCGGCGTCTGGCGATGGCCCGTCTGGGTGACGAGGCGCAGCTCAAGAAGCTCTTCGAAGTGCTCGCCGAGCGCTATGCCGATCGTGACGGCGGCTACACCCGCGTGCTGCGAGCCGGTGTCCGCGCCGGCGATGCGGTGCAGATGGCGATCATCGAATTCGTCGACCGCGACGAAGACGCCAAGGGTCAGGACAGCGGCCCGGTGCAGTCGGAAGACGAATACGAAGACGCGTAAGCAGCGCATCGTCTGACAGGATCAAGGGTCCGCGCGGAGCAATCTGCGCGGCCCTTTTCTTTTGCGCCGGTGCGAGGCAGGGTGCGCTCCATGATCCGCACCGCATTCGCAGCGACCGCGCTGCTCCTCGCCGCCGTCCCTGCCGCCGCCCAGAACCAGCAGGAGGCGCTCGATGCGCGCTACAACCGCGCGCTGGCCGCGGGCTACAAGGCGCTGATGCTGTGCGGGGCGATCACGAGCGCCGAGGCCAACGGCGCGTCGCGGACAGCCGAAAGCGTGATGGATTGGGAGCTCACCGGCATCCAAACCCCGCAGGCCTCGGTGATTGTCGATCTGCCGTTCACCATCATCCGCAGTCCCGATGGCCCGATTGCCCGCGTCGCGGTCAGTTGGGCGCAGGACATGCCGCCGCGTGTCGCGGTCTATCGCGGTCCGTACAAGGGCTGCGCGATCCAGCCCATCGGCGCACCCGAAGTACCTGTCCCGGCGGGCGAGCCCGGGCCGGCGCCGCACGCGCCGATCCTTCCTCGGGATGACGTGCCCATGATGCCCGGGGGAAAGGCGGGACAGGAACTGGCCGCGGCCGTGCAGAAGGCGCTTGCCGCCGATGGCTATGGCAAGGGCTCGCGCACGACCCTGGTGAAGATCCAGGCGGGTGGCACTACCCTTGCGGAAGGCTATGCCGACGCCTTCGGGGCCAAGACCCCCCAGCGTACCTTCTCGGTCGCCAAGAGCATCGCGGCCACGCTGATCGGCGCGGCGGTCTATCGCGGGGAGGCGGATGTCGGCGCCTCGGCGGGGCTGGGCCTTGCGGACACCGATCCGCGCCGCGCGATCACCATCGACCACCTCCTGCGCATGGCCTCGGGCCGTTATTCGGACACACCCGGCAACCGCACCGACCCGCTCTATTATGGCGGGGCCACCGTCGATGAAGTGGCGCTCGACTGGCCGCTGGTGAGCCCGCCGGGGAGCGTCTATCGCTACGCCAACAACGACACGCTGGCTGCCGTCGCCGCGATCAAGGACACCTTCGCCGCGCATCCCCCGGCCGCGCTCTTCGCGAAGCTCGGCATGGAGGGAACCGTCGCCGAGACCGACTGGCAGGGCGACTACGTCCTTTCCTCGCAGGTCTGGTCGACGGCCGATGATCTAGCAAAGCTGGGCCAGCTCTACCTCAACGACGGCGTCCTGCCTTCGGGTGAACGCCTCCTTCCAGAGGGCTGGGTGAAATATGTCACCACCCCCTCCGGCCCGCAGCCTGCCACGGGCACATTCGGCTACGGAGCGGGGTTCTGGCTCCTGAACAAGGAGGAGGGCGTGCCGCCCGATACCTTCGCCGCGATCGGCAATCGCGGGCAATATGTGGTGATCGTGCCCTCGCGCAAGGTCGTGATCGTGCGGCGGGGCGAGGATCCGCCGGGGAGCGGCTTCGATATTGCCGCCTTGACCCGCGATGTGCTGGCCGCGCTCGGGGACTAGGCTGCTGCGGCGTACTGTTCATAAAAAGCAGTTCATGGCTTAACAAATCCTGTCATCCCAGTTCAGCCAAGCCTCACGCCGAATCGCGCAAAACCTCCTCGACGCCTGCGGCAATTCCGCCAGCGGGTCGCCACAGAGGAATGCTTCGATGACCACCAAGACCAACCGGCTGGCCTCCGGCACCATGGCCCGGTTCGCGCTCGTTGCGGTCGCTGCGACTGCGCTGACCGCCGCTTCCGTCACCCCCGCCATGGCCCGAGATCACCGTGACGAGCGCGACGGGATAAGCGCGGGCGAGATCATCGCCGGCGCGGTGGTGATCGGCGGGATCGCCGCGCTTGCCGGGGCCTTCGATGGCGACCGCGACCGCGACCGCGACCGCTACGACTACCGAGACGGGTATCGCGGCGACCGCTGGGATCGCGGCGGCTATGGCTACGGGCTCAACCCGCGCACCGCGGTCGACCGCTGCGTGCGCGCCGCCGAGAACCAGGCGCGGCGCTTCGGCGGCTACCGCTATGCCGACGTGATTGACGTGCGCGACATCGACCGCACCCGCGACGGGTTCCGGGTGCGGGGCCGCATCGATGTCGGCGGCGGCTGGGACCGGCGCGGCAGCGACCGCGGCAGCTTCTCCTGCCGGGTTGACGGCCGCGGCGCGCCGTTTGTCGATTTCGACGGGATCCGCCGCCTGCGCTGATCGCCGGGACTTCCCCTTGCGCGCGGCGTTCCTGCCTTTTTCGCCGCGCGCATCCTCCCCGCCCCGCCGCCGTCCACCCGGCGTGCGGGGCGGCTCTTTGCCGGTTCAGCCCAGCGCAAGCCTTGCACGCCTAAGCGTCGGTCCATCGGGCGTTGGTGGGCGCCGGTGACAGGCAACAGGAGAGAGCACAGATGGCTCGGATGATCCGTGCAGGCGCGCTGGCGGGCGCGCTGGTTGGCACCACCTTTCTGGCGAGCGCCCTGGCGGCGGCGGCGACCCTTCCCGAACTTCCTGCGCCCGGCGCGGCCTCGGCGGTGTTTGGGTCCGGACCTCTGGCCCCCGCTGCTGACAGCGCCGCCTGGGGCTGCGACCGGCGCTGCGGCTGGGGCGGCAGGGGCGGGCGCGGCTGGCGCAGGCGTGACCGCGTCGATGCGGGCGATGTGCTGCTCGGCGCCGTCGTGATCGGCGGCGTGCTCGCCATCGCCAATTCCGAACGCCGCCGCGAGCGCGAGCGCGAGGTGGTCGTCATCGACCGCGACCCGCGCGAGGGTGATGCCGACCGTGACCGCCGCGAGGACCGCCGCACTGGGTCCGCCGGACTCGACAATGCCGTCGACATGTGTCTCGACCGGATCGAGCGCGATGTGCGGGTCGATACGGTCGACAATGTCCAGCGCACGGCAAGCGGCTGGCAGGTGACCGGCGCGATCTTCAACGGCGCGCAGTTCGATTGCCGGATCGGCAACGACGGCCGGATCGACACCATCACCTATGACGGGACCTTCGGCGTCAGCTCGGCGAGCGCGGATGACGGGCAGTGGGACGACCAGTCCTATGCCGCCGCGCGCGCCCGCCTGGGCGGCACGGTGCGGCCCGACATGGCGGTGCAGCAGGCCGAGGTGCGCGCAGGGACGATGGCTCCGGCCCGCACCGCGGCAGGGTCTGCACCGGCAGCCGGCACTGCGATGCCGGCCTATCCCGGCGGGCCGATACCGGGCGAGGTGATCCCCGAGACGCTCGAAGAGGCCAGCGGCGGCTAGCGCCCGGCGCTGTAGCTCGGCAGGCCCCATTCCCAGCGGATCGCCACGCTGCGCAGGCCAAAGCCGCAGGCGAAGGCGAGGCCCCATGCAGCCGCATCTCCCAGCCCCAGATAGGGTGCGGCGAGCATTCCGGCGACGCTCAGCGCCGAAGTGAGCGCGGCCGGGGTGACGTAGAGTTCGGGGCTCATGATGATCGAGGGACGACCCGCGACCACATCGCGGATGATGCCGCCGACGCAGCCGGTGATGACCCCCATCAGCGCGGCGGGGACCGGCGGAATGCCGTAAGCCAGGGCCTTGGCGCTCCCCAGCACGGCATAGGCGGCCAGCCCCGCGCCATCGGCATAGGCGAAGCCCTTGCCCTCCCACCAGCGGACCGGCGTGAACCATGCGATCAGCGCGGTGCCGAGACACACGGCGGCGACCCAGGGATCGTCGATCCAGAACACCGGCGCGCGGATCAGCAGATCGCGCACCGTCCCCCCGCCGACGCCTGTCACCAGCGCGAAGAAGGCCATGGTCACGAAGGTCTGCCTGAGGCGCGCCGCCAGCACCGCGCCCGACAGCGCGAAGAGCGCGATCCCGGCAAGGTCGAGCAGATCGAGGATCGGGGTGAGGACGGTGGGGGTCATGCGGCCAATGTCATGCGGGCGGTGTCATGCCGGCGGGCGGGGGGGCGGTCACGCGCGCCTTGCGGCGGCGGAACATCAGCACGCAGCCGATCAGCGCGCCAGTCAAAGACAGGGCGGCGAAGAGGATGAGGACCGGATGGCTGGTATCCTCGCGCTCCGAGAGGTCCATGATGTGCAGCCCCCAGGCAAGGTCGAAAGCGCGCCACCAGCGGGTGCGCACCGCCTCGATCTCGCCGGTGTCCTGCCCGACATAGACATTGGTGCCGTCCGCCAGCGCGACCTGCCACACGGCGAGAGCCTTGCGGAAATCGAAGGGGGTGCTGCCCGCGGGGAACAGCGTCACGCGCAGAGCCTTGTCACCCCCGGTGATCCGCGCCGCGACCAGCGCGCGGGCGGCGGCGGCATCGAGCGCGGGGATCGCCGCACCGGTCGTGAAATCGACGCGGCGCACCTCGCCCTCGAGGCCGGTCAGGATCGCCACGGCGCGGCCTTCCTGCATGACGACGCGCATTTCCCTGAGCCGCGATCCGGGCCCGGCGAGCGTGCTGCCGGGGAGCGCGAGCGGGGCGGGCGGGGTCGTGATGCGCAGATGGTCGCCGCGCACGTCCTCGATGGGGCGCAGGGTCATGAACAGGCCGGTCGCCAGCCACATCGCGATCGGCACGCCGACCAGCCAGCCGAGCCAGATGTGCCAACGGGCAAGCGTGCGCATGGAGAAAAGCGTCATGCCCCGCGCCATGCAGAAGCCGGCCTAGCTGTGCAAGATGTTCCCGATCGCCTCGGCCGCCGCAATGCAATCGAGGTCGCTCCAGCGCGGGCCGATGACCTGCATCCCGCAAGGAAGCTCGGCGCCAAGGTAGGTGCCGCTGCCGATGGGCAGGACGGTCGAGGGCAGCCCCGGGAAGGTCGCCATGCCCGACCACACCAGACCGCAGCTTCCCGGCTCATCGGCCCCGTTGATGGCGAGCGACCCGCGGAACACCGCCTTGTCGCTGTGCGGCACGGCCAGCACCGGCGTGGGCGGGGCGAGGACGAAGTCGTAGCGCGCAAACAGCGCCTCCCATTCGGCGATACAGGCGGCCTGTGCGTTCATCAGCGCGAACCAGTCGGCAGCGCTCGCGCGGGTGCCGTCAGGGGCCGGCGCGCCGCCCGACATGGCGATGTTCATCATCTTGAGATAGCTGCGATAATGCCGCGCCTGATCGGGGAGCAGATCGCTCGCCCGGTCGATGGTCACGCCCGCGCGTGCGAGCGCTTCGAGCGCGGCCTCGGTCGGCCCCAGCACGCTCGCATCGACCGGCGCGCCGGGCAGCCGGGTGACTGCCAGCAGGCGGCAATCCTTGAGCGTGCGGGTGTGGCGGCGCAGCGGGAATTCCGCCCCGACCTCGGTCAGCACGGCGAGGTCCGCGGCATTGCGCGCCAGCGGCCCCGCGATCGAGAGCGGCCCGTCGGCAGCGGCGAGAAAGCCCTCGCGGCGGCTCATCGCGGGATGGTCGTGGCCGTGCTTGGGGACGAGGCCCCAGGTCGTCTTGTGGCCCCATACCCCGCAGAAATGCGCGGGCACGCGCACCGATCCGCCGATGTCGGTGCCATAGTCGCAAGGCACCATCCCGCTCGCGACCGCCGCCGCGCTCCCGCCCGAGGAGCCGCCGGGGGAGCGCGCCGGATTGTGCGGGTTGGCGGTGCGGCCATAGACGGGGTTGAAGCTTTGCCAGTCGGTGAGGTCGACCGGCACGTTGGTCTTGCCGATGATGATCGCGCCCGCCGCCTTCAGCCGCCGCACCAGCAGCGCATCTTGTGGCGCGATGGTCTCGCGGAATTCGCCGTGGCCCCAGGTGGTGGGGAGGCCGGCAACATCAAAGCTTTCCTTGATCGTCATCGGCACGCCGAACAGCGGCTGGCCAAGCCGGCGCGGGGCATTGTCCATGGCGCGCGCGGTTTCGCAGGCGCGCTCGAAATCGGGGACGGCGATGGCGTCGATCTCGGCATCGAGGTGCCCGGCGCGGGTGATCGCGGCATCCACCGCTTCGGCAACGCTGATCTTGCGCGTGCGGATCGCCAGCGCAGTGGCGAGCGCGCCCGCCTTGTCGGTCAATTGCGGATAGGCCATGCGTGACGTCTCTCCCTCGGCGGGCAAGCTTAAAGGCCCGGCCCCGGACGTCAAAGCCGCAAGCGCCAACAATCCGCAATCCTAGCGGGCGCGGCCCAGCGTTTCGAGATATTCGGCAATCCCGAACTGGTCGTGCCGTCTCGCCGCGCCCAGCGCCAGCCCGAAGCCGAGGATCGGCGCGGCCCCGTGCCCGATCAGCGGGAAGGGGAAGGGGGCGACCAGCGCCATGGCCCCCAGCCCGGTGAGCAGCGCCGCCAGCGCGTAGAGCCCTCGGCGCGCGCGAGCTGCGGGTCCCACACCAGATGCCACAGCGGCACCACGAACAGCAGGATCGCCAGCAGCGCCGCCTTCCACACGGAGCGCTGCGCGACATGGGCAAGCACGCCTTCGACATGGAGCTGCGGTTCAAGCGCGCCCGCGCCGAAGGTCAGCGCGGCAAGGCCGCCTGCGGCGATGCCCGCGGCGGCAAAGCCGATGCTGCGGTGGTGTGCGGCGAGCACCGCGGCAGCCAGCGCCAGCGCGGCGAGCGCGGCGGCATCGGGCTGGAGCGCCAGCGCGGCCGCCGCAAGGCCGAGGATCGCAGGGCCGGCCCGCGTCTCGCGCGCGGCGAGCATGGTCAGTAGCGGCAGCAGCAGCATGCCAGCGTTGAGGCTCACCGGCCCGATCGCTATCCAGCGCCGCACCCCGTCAAGATCGGGCCCTGTCAGCAGCGGCCCGAACAGCGCCAGCGCGAGCGCGAGGGCGATGCCGATCCGGACGCGCCGGGCCTTGGGCAGGCGGCCGAGCATGATCCAGCCGAGCGCCGCTGCCAGCGCCCCGGCATTGACCGCGATCAAGCCAGCGGGCGCCCCGAAGGACCAGAGATACCAGAGCCCTCCAAACGCCGGGAAGAGCAGCGGCAAAGCAATCCGCCGCCGATCATGGACCTCGGCGTAGAGGCTCTGGCTGAGGCTCACATGTGGATGGGCTTGCCCGTCACCGCCATCGCCGCTTCCTTGAAGGCTTCGGCGTGGGTGGGGTGGGCGTGGCAGGTGTAGGCGATGTCTTCGCTGGTCGCGCCGAATTCCATCGCCTGCGCGGCCTGGGCGATCATCGTGCCCGCGAGGGAGTTGATCATCCACACGCCGACGACGCGGTCGGTCGCGGCATCGGCGATCACCTTGACGAAACCGTCGGTGTCGCGGTTGGCCTTGGCGCGGCTGTTGGCCATCATCGGGAACTTGCCGACCTTGACGGCAAGGCCGCGCTCCTTGGCCTGTTCTTCCGAGATGCCGACGCCGGCGATTTCCGGCGCGGTGTAGACGACGCTCGGGATGACATCGTGGTTCACGATGCCGGTGAGCCCGGCGATGTTCTCGGCAACCGCGATGCCTTCGTCCTCCGCCTTGTGAGCGAGCATCGGGCCCGGCACGACGTCGCCGATCGCCCAGATGCCGGGGACGGCGGTGGCGAAATCGTGGTCGATCTCGATCTGGCCGCGGTTGTTGGCGGAAAGGCCCGCCTTGTCGAGCGCGAGGCCCTCGGTATTGGCGCGGCGGCCGATGGCGACGAGCACGTGGCTGGCGGTGATGGTCTGCGCCTCGCCGCCTGCGGCGGGCTCGACGGTGAGGGTGACGGTCTTGCCGTCGACCTCGGCGCCGGTGACCTTCTGGCCGAGCATCATCGCCATGCCCTGCTTCTTGAAGATTTTGCCCGCTTCCTTGCGGACCTCGCCGTCCATGCCGGGGAGCAACTGGTCGAGGAATTCGATCACGGTGACCTTGGCGCCCAGACGCCGCCACACCGAGCCAAGTTCGAGGCCGATCACCCCGCCGCCGATCACCACGAGGTGTTCGGGCACTTCATCCAGATCGAGCGCGCCGGTGCTGTCGACGATCCGCCGCTGCGCGTTGTCGACGGGCACGCCGGGGAGCGGCGTCACGGACGAGCCGGTGGCGATCACGATGTCCTTGGCGGTGACTGTCTCGCCCGCCACATTGACGGTGTGCGCATCCTCGAAGGCGGCATGGCCCTTGAGCCAGGTGACCTTGTTCTTCTTGAACAGGAACTCGATCCCGCCGGTCAATTCGCCCACGGCCTTGGTCTTTTCCTGCATCATCCGGCCCAGATCGAGCGTCGGGGTCGCGGTGATGCCCCAGGTGGCGAAATGGCCGTTCTTCACCTCGTCGAACAGCTCAGAGCCGTGGAGCAGCGCCTTGGAGGGAATGCACCCGACATTGAGACAGGTGCCGCCGAGGGTGGCGCGGCTTTCGACGCAGGCGGTCTTGAGGCCAAGCTGCGCAGCGCGGATCGCCGCGACATAGCCGCCGGGGCCGGCACCGATGACAAGGACGTCGTAGTCGTAATTCTCAGCCATTCTTCTTCTCCGTCGCCCCTGCGCAAGCTGGGGTCTCAGGTCTCAGGGGGCAAGATGTGCCGCCCTAGGCCCCGGCTTGCACCGGGGTGACGCGGGAGTGCGCAAACTCACAAATCGATCAGCATCCGGGTGGGATCCTCGATCGCTTCCTTGATGATCTTCAATGCCGTCACCGCCTCGCGCCCGTCGATCAGGCGGTGGTCATACGACAGCGCGAGATACATCATCGGCCGGATCACGATCTGGCCGTCACGCACCACCGGACGTTCCTCGATGCGGTGGAGGCCAAGCACCGCGCTCTGCGGCGGGTTGATGATCGGGGTCGACATGAGGCTGCCGAACACCCCGCCGTTCGAGATCGTGAAGGTGCCGCCGGTCATGTCTTCCATGGTGAGCGTACCCGCCTTCGCGCGCGCGCCGAAATCGGCGATGTCCTGCTCGATCCGGGCAAAGCCCTTCTTATCGGCATCGCGGATGACGGGGACGACGAGGCCGTTGGGGGCCGAGACCGCCACCGAGATGTCGACATAGTCGTGGTAGATGATCTCGTCGCCGTCGATATAGGCGTTGACCGCGGGCACGTCCTTCAATGCAAGGCAGGCGGCCTTGGCGAAGAAGCCCATGAAGCCCAGGCGAATATCGTGCTTCTTGGCGAACAGGTCCTTGTACTTGTCGCGCGCTTCGATGACGGCACTCATGTCGACATCGTTGAAGGTGGTGAGCAGCGCGGCGGTGTCCTGCGCGCTCTTCAGCCGCTTGGCGATGGTCTGGCGCATGCGGGTCATCTTGACGCGCTCTTCACCGCGCGTGCCTCCCGATGCCACGGGGGCGGCGGGAGCGGGGGCAGGCGTCGCGGCAGGGGCGGGCGCGGGGCCCTTGGCCTTGGCCTCGGCTGCGGCGAGGACGTCTTCCTTGGTCAGGCGCCCGTCCTTGCCGCTGCCCTTGATGGTGGAAGGGTCGACCCCGTGTTCGAGCACCGCGCGGCGCACCGCGGGCGACATGGTCTGGGCGGGGGTGAGCAGTTCTTCCGAAGCCGCCGGGGCCGGGGCCGCGTCAGCCTTGGCGGCAGCGGGAGCCGCAGCCGGAGCCGCAGCAGCCGCGCCATCCTCGATGATCGCGATCACCGCGCCGACCTCGACCGTGTCGCCCACTGCGACGACGTGCTGCGACATGATGCCCGCGACCGGCGAGGGCACGTCGACCGCGACCTTGTCGGTTTCGAGGCTGGCGATCGGTTCATCGACCGCGACCGCCTCGCCGGGCTGCTTGAGCCACTCGGCGATCGTGCCTTCGGTGACGGATTCGCCGAGGACGGGGACTTTGATTTCGGTAGCCATTTGAGACGATCCCTGGAACTTGCTTAGAACATGTGTGAAGCGGCGCGCGGGCGCTTAGAGGCCCAGCGCTGCGGCGACGAGCGCTTCCTGCTGCGCCTTGTGGCGGCTGGCGAGACCCGTCGCGGGCGAAGCGGCGGCATCGCGCCCGGCATAGGCGGGGCGCTTGCCCGTGTGGCCTGCCGTGGCGAGCGTTTCCTCGATCCTCTCGTTCGCGAAGAACCACGCGCCGTTGTTGCGCGGCTCTTCCTGGCACCACACCACCTCCTCAAGGCCGGTCATGCGTTCGAGCCGCAGCGCCAGCGGATCGCCGGGGAAGGGGAAGAGCTGCTCGATGCGGACGATCGAGACATCGTCGAGCCCGGCGGCATCGCGCGCTTCGATCAGGTCATAGGCGACCTTGCCCGAACACAGCACCAGACGCCGGACCTTGTCGTCGGCGATCTCGCGGGGATCGGAAAGGATGCGCCGGAACTGCCGCTCGCCAAGGAAGGATTCGCGCGCCGATTTCGCCATCGGGTGGCGCAGCAGCGACTTGGGGCTCATGATGACGAGCGGCTTGCGGAAGGACCGCAGCATCTGGCGGCGCAGCACGTGGAAGTAGTTGGCGGGCGTGGTGATGTTGCACACGCACATATTGTCGTCGGCGCACAGCTGGAGGAAACGCTCCAGACGCGCCGAGGAGTGTTCGGGCCCCTGACCCTCGTAACCGTGCGGCAGCAGCATCACGAGGCCGTTGGCGCGCAGCCACTTGCTCTCGCCGCTCGCGATATACTGGTCGATCATGATCTGCGCGCCGTTGGCGAAATCGCCGAACTGCGCTTCCCACAGCACAAGGCTCTTGGGATCGGCCATGGCAAAGCCATATTCGAAGCCGAGCACGCCATATTCGGAGAGCGTGGAATCGTGCACTTCGAACTTGCCGTGCGGCAGGGTCTTCAGGGGCACATATTTGCGCTCGGTCTTCTGGTCGACCCACACCGCGTGGCGCTGCGAGAAGGTGCCGCGGCCCGAATCCTGGCCCGACAGGCGCACCCCGTAGCCTTCCATCACGAGGCTGCCGAAAGCGAGCGCCTCGGCGGTCGCCCAGTCGAAGCCTTCGCCGGTGGCGAACATCTCGCGCTTGGCGGCGAGCACGCGGTCGAGGGTCTTGTGGATGTCGAGGTCGGCGGGGACTTCGGTGAGCACCCGGCCCAATGCGTCGAAGGTCTTGGGCTCGATCGCGGTCTCGACGCTGCGGCGCGCGGTTTCCGGGTCGGCGGGCTTGTTGAGCCCGGCCCAGCGCCCGCCGAACCAGTCGGCTTCATTGGGCTTGTAGCTCTTGCCCGCTTCGAACTCGGCTTCGAGCAGCGCGGTGAATTCACCCGCGATCCGGTCACGCGTGCCGGGCTCGACCACACCTTCGCGGATCAGGCGCGCTTCATAGGAGACGCTGACCTTGGGATGGGCGCGGATCTTGTCATACATCACCGGCTGGGTGAACTTGGGCTCGTCGCCCTCGTTGTGGCCGAAGCGGCGATAGCACCACATGTCGATCACGACATCCCGGTGGAAGGTCTGGCGGTACTCGACCGCGAGCTTGCAGGCGAAGGTCACCGCTTCGGGATCGTCGCCATTGACGTGGAGAATGGGCGCCATCACCCCCTTGGCCACGTCGCTGGGGTAAGGCGAAGACCTTGCGAACTTGGGGCTGGTGGTGAAGCCGATCTGGTTGTTGATGATGAAGTGCACGCAGCCGCCGGTGTCGTAGCCCGGCACGCCCGAAAGCGAGAGGCTCTCCCACACCACGCCCTGCCCCGCGAAGGCGGCATCGCCGTGGATCAGCACGGGGAGCACCTGGTCCTTCTTCTTGAGATCGTCGCGGATCGCCTGCTGCGCGCGGGTCTTGCCGAGCACCACCGGGTTCACCGTTTCAAGGTGCGAGGGGTTGGGCACAAGGCTCATGTGCACCGAAATCCCGTCGAACTCGCGGTCGGTCGAGGTGCCGAGGTGATACTTCACATCGCCCGAACCGCCGACATCGTCGGGGTTGGCGCTTCCCCCTGAGAATTCGTGGAAGATCACGCGGTAGGGCTTGGCCATCACGTTGGCGAGCACGTTCAAACGCCCGCGGTGGGCCATGCCGTAGATGATCTCGCGCACGCCCGCGCTGCCGCCGTGCTTGATCACGGCTTCCAGCGCCGGGATCATGGATTCGCCGCCATCAAGCCCGAAGCGCTTGGTGCCGACATATTTCTTCGCGAGGAATTCCTCGTAGCCTTCGCCGCGCAGCACGGCGGCGAGGATCGCCTTCTTGCCTTCGGGGGTGAACTGGATCGTCTCGCCCGGCTTTTCGAACTTGTCCTGGAGGAAGCGGCGTTCTTCCGTGTCGGCGATGTGCATGTATTCGAGGCCGACCTTGCCGCAATAGACCGCGCGCAGGCGCTGGTGGAGCTTGCCGACCGTGGTCCACTCCATGCCGAGCACCCCGCCGACATAGACGTCCTCGTTTTCCTTGCCCGCAAGGCCGTGCCATTCGAGCGTCAGGTCCGCAGGCCCCTCGCGGTTGGAAAGGCCGAGCGGGTCGAGGTCCGCCGCCATATGCCCGCGCACACGGTAGAGCCGCACCAGCTGCATCGCCGCGATCGAGAGCTTGGCGGCCTTCTCCACCGCTGCGGGGTCCGACGCGCGCCCTGCATCCTTCGCCGCCTTGGCGACCGCGAGTGTCATCTCGGTCGGGTCCATCGCCGCGGTCAAGTCCGCGCCGCTGTCAGCCAGCGTGTCGAGCCAGCCGCGCTTCGCCCACGAGGGGCCGGGCTGCGGGCCTTCCTGATCGGTGAAGGCGGGGAGGAAATTGTGCGGTTCGTTGCCCATCGTGGGGACTCCCGGGGAGGAGGAAAGGTGGCCCCCTCGCGTTAGAGTGCGAGGGGGCGGTAGTCGCTAATTCAGGCGTTTTCTTTCAGCATCGCGGCCAGCGTCTCGCCGAGCAGCGAGGGCGAGGGGCTGACGCGGATGCCCGCATCTTCCATCGCGGCGATCTTGTCTTCCGCGCCGCCCTGGCCGCCCGAGACGATCGCGCCCGCGTGCCCCATGCGGCGGCCCGGAGGGGCGGTGCGCCCGGCGATGAAGCCGACCATCGGCTTGCTGCGGCCCTTGGCGCGTTCGGCCTTGATGAAGGCGGCGGCCTCTTCTTCGGCCGAGCCGCCGATTTCGCCGATCATGATGATGGACTCGGTTTCCGGATCGTCCAAGAACAGGTCGAGCACGTCGATGAAGTTGGTGCCGTTGACCGGATCGCCGCCGATGCCGACCGCGGTGGTCTGGCCGAGGCCAACCGAAGTGGTCTGGTGCACGGCTTCATAGGTGAGCGTGCCCGAGCGCGAGACGATGCCGACGCTGCCCTTCTTGAAGATGTTGGCCGGCATGATGCCGATCTTGCACTCGCCCGGCGTCAGCACGCCGGGGCAGTTGGGGCCGATCAGGCGCGACTTCGAGCCCGCCAGCGCGCGCTTGGCGCGGACCATGTCGAGCACCGGGATGCCTTCGGTGATGCAGATGATGAGCTCGATCTCGGCATCGATCGCCTCGCAGATCGCGTCGGCGGCGAACGGCGGGGGCACGTAGATGCACGAAGCGGTCGCGCCGGTCGCGGCCTTGGCCTCGCGCACGGTGTCATACTGCGGCAGGCCGATATGGGTGGTGCCGCCCTTGCCGGGCGTCACGCCCGCAACCATCTGCGTCCCGTAATCGAGCGCAGCCTGGGTGTGGAAGGTGCCGGTATTGCCGGTCATCCCTTGGGTGATGACGCGGGTAGTCTTGTTTACGAGGATGCTCAACTCATCTCTCCATTATCGTCACCCCGGCGAAGGCCGGGGCCCAGTTTAGTGACAGACCAACTCGAACAGGTCGTTCCAGTCGGGGTTCATCTCTTCGATACGGCGCAGCTTCCAAGCGCGCTGCCATTCCTTCATCTGCTTCTCGCGGAGGATGGCTGATTCGATGGTGCCGTGGTGTTCGAACCAGACCAGCATCTTACAGCCATACTTCTTCGTGAAGCCGTCGATCAGTCCTTCCCGGTGCTCCCAAGCGCGCTTCGCAAGATCGCTGGTGACACCGATGTAAATCGTTCCGTTGCGGCGGCTCGCCATGATGTAGACGTAGCCGCCGTATTCCATCCTCTATTCGTCATCCCGGCGCAGGCCGGGACCCAGTTTTGCGGTCGCCTCTGGGCCCCGGCCTTCGCCGGGGTGACGATCAGAACTAGACTGCGATGCCCAAGCGAACATCGCGAGCCCGTAAATCGCGAAGAAGCCGCTCACGACTAGAACGGCGCCCGTGTCGCGTTCGGTGTCGTTGACGAGCCGCATGAGTGCAGGAAAGGCGGCGAACAGCACAAGCACCACAGCACAGGCGGCTTGCACCTCGGCGAGACCTGCGACCACGCGCTTTGGCCAGACGAAGAAACCCACCGTCACGGCCAAACCGCAAAGCAACATCGCGAACCAAGGCAGCGCGAGCAACATCACGCCAGCGAGCCATCCAGCGCCTTGCACGCTTCGAGCAGTTCCTTGACCGCGTCGACGCTGACGCCGAGGTTGGCCTTCTCCTCGTCGGTGAGGTTGATCTCGATCACCTCTTCCGCGCCGCCCGCGCCGATCACCACCGGGACGCCGACATAGAGCCCGTCGACGCCGTACTTGCCGTCAACCTGCACCGCGCAAGGAAGGATGCGCTTCTGGTCGTAGAGATAGGCTTCGGCCATCGCAATGGCGCTGGTGGCAGGCGCATAGAAGGCCGAGCCGGTCTTGAGCAGCGCGACGATCTCGCCGCCGCCGGAACGCGTGCGCTGGACGATCTCGCCGAGGCGGTCTTCGGAAATGCCCTTGATCTTGGCCATGTCGGCAACCGGAATGCCGTTGATGGTCGAGTAGGACAGCACCGGCACCATCGTGTCGCCATGGCCGCCGAGCACGAAGGCGTTCACGTCCTTGACGCTGACGCCGAATTCCCACGCGAGGAAGGTGGCGAAGCGCGCCGAGTCCAGCACGCCGGCCATCCCGACGACCTTGTTGGCCGGGAGCCCCGAAAACTCGCGCAGCGCCCAGACCATCGCGTCCAAGGGGTTGGTGATGCAGATCACGAAAGCATCGGGGCAGTTGGCAGCAATGCCTTCGCCGACCGCCTTCATGACCTTCAAATTGATGCCGAGCAGGTCATCGCGGCTCATGCCGGGCTTGCGCGCCACGCCCGCGGTGACGATCACCACGTCGCTCCCTGCGATATCGGCATAGTCGTTCGAGCCGGTGATGCTCGCGTCGAAGCCTTCGACGGGCCCGCACTGCGAAAGGTCCAGCGCCTTGCCCTGCGGAATGCCCTCGGCCACGTCGAACAGGACGATGTCGCCAAGGCCCTTCAATGCTGCGAGGTGTGCGAGCGTGCCGCCGATATTGCCGGCGCCGACGAGGGCGATCTTCTTGCGGGCCATTTTGCTGACGTCCTTCCCTGATCCTCGGGACGAAGCAAGGGCGCGCCTGACAGACCAGGCGCTGGTGCCGGCCCCCGTCCCAAGCGACCGAGCACCCGTTACACCGGGGCGGTAGGCCGCTGAAAAGGGGAATGCAACCGTCAAAAAGTCGGAGAGGGCAACTATCTTTGCAAACAGTTCGCAATTGCAATAATGCTCGGTTAAACCCCTCAGGAGAACCCCGTAGCGCTGCTGCCGTAAGGGAAGGGGCCGCGCAAGGCCCCGCCGGCACTCAGGCCGGCTCGAGCACGCGGCCCGCGCGCGCGGCGAGCCTGCGGTCGAACAACTGCGTGACCGCCAGCCAGTGGTCCTGTCCATCACCATCGCCGCGCTGCGCCGCTTCGGCCGCCAGGTCGACCGCGACTTCGGCGGCAGCTAGCCCGTGGACCGCGAAATGCCGCAAGGCATCGGTCAGCAGCGGATCAAAGGCGACGGCCGCCGCGGCGACCTCGCTTGCCGGACGGCGCCCAAGCTGCAAGTTGTCATTCGCCGCTCGCGCCAGTGCCGGAGCGATCAGCCCGCGCCCCGCAGCGCGCCAGCCGAGACGGCGGGCAGGATGATTGGCGGAGGCGAAACGGACGGACATAGGGCGCGGTTTCCTGCTTGTTGGCCGCGCAACAATATGGCGCGCAGCGGTCACAAAGCCCTAGCGTCCCGCCGCTAAGGCTTGGTGTGACAACAGGGTTTCGGCAGGCTTAACCTTGTTTCGCGCGGGGGGCGGGGGCGGCTCAGTTGCCCGGTGCGGCGGCGGGGCCGGGCTGCGCCTTCCACTGGCCCGCGCGGGCATATTCGGGCTTGACCGCGCCCGCTCCGCTCACCGGCTCGCCAGCGCCCCCCGGAGCCGCCACAGGCGCTGCCCCGCCCG
>NZ_ANFX01000048.1 GCF_000331285.1 Porphyrobacter sp. AAP82
CGCTGTCCCCTTCGATGTACCGCTGGGTGGTCTGAAGCGAGGAATGCCCTGCCAGATGCTGAACGTCTCGGAGTGACCTGCCCACGGTTGAGATTTTCCGAGCGGCATTGGTGATGAAGTCGAGATGCCAAGGGTTGCTTGCTTCAGCTTTCGTATCGGAGGAACAATGAAAGTCTGCTCAGCCTGTAACGAGATCGTGGCTTCCGATCAGGGGTGCGCCCGTTCCGATTGTCTGAATCAATCTAAGGCGATAACCGATCCTGCCCCTAAAATAGACCCAGGGCTCACTGGCAAAGCGGATCGATTTGTTCAGGCGGGTCTGGATGGGGCTGGCAATGCTGCACGGGCTGGCACCCGACGGGCAGCTTTTGTCGTAGCAGTCATTTTTGCCGTGGTCCTCGTCGCAACGATTTTCAAACTAAATGCGTCGAGCGGGTCAGAAAGTTCAGAGGCAGGCAATGCTTCCGCAGCGCAGGAGGCAAGCAGCGCATCGAACGTCGGGTCATTGCCTAACACCATCCCCAACAAATATTGGGGAAGATGGACGGAAGACCCATCACGGTGTGCCACTAGGTATGATGACACAAAAGTGGAAATTTATTCAGATGCTATAAAATTCTGGGAAAGTGAAGGCGAAGTTATAAAAACTGAGTTAAAGGAAGGTGGAACCTTGGTTGAACTCTCAATGTTTGGCGAAGGGGAGGGCTGGACTTTAAACTTGAAAATTCAACAAACAACATCTCCAAGCAAAATTTTACTAAACGGCAGCCCACGATACAAATGCTCCTGAGAATCTCCTAAACCAGCTCCACCACCCGCTTCCTCGCTCCGCTGTCCCCTTCGATGTACCGCTGGGTGGTCTGAAGCGAGGAATGCCCTGCCAGATGCTGAACGT
>NZ_ANFX01000049.1 GCF_000331285.1 Porphyrobacter sp. AAP82
CGCCTCCCCACCCGGCCACCAATAGTACCACTATGTTATGGTGGCCGGGTGGGGAGGCGGGGCGGGGGGTCTGCGCCACCGAAGGTGGCCGAAAACTAACGACTTAATTCGAACACCGCAAACTCGGCGCGCCAGTTCGCTGCTGGCGCGCCGATCTGTTTCCCGTTCGAGAAGAACCATGCGCGCTCCACCCTGGCGCCCTTCATCCGGGCGAGATCGCGGAAGTCCTCGACCGTGACGTGGTGGATGTTCTGGGTTTCGTACCAGCTCACCGGCAGCGCGCGGGTGACCGGCATTTTGCCCCCGAACAGCAACGCCGCGCGGGTCCGCCAGTGGGCGAAGTTGGGGAACGAGACGAAGGCCCGGCGGCCCACGCGCAGCAGCTCGTCGAGCATCAGGTCGGGCCGCGTCGCGGTCTGCAAGGTCTGGCTGAGGATCGCGTAGTCGAAGGCCTTGTCGGGGTAGTTGGCAAGGTCGAGGTTCGCATCGCCCTGCACCACCGAAAGACCACGCGACACGCAGCGTTCCACCAGCGCCCCGTCAAGCTCCATCCCCCGCGCATCGCAGCCGCTGGTCGCCTCCAGCTCGGCCATCAGCGCCCCGTCCCCGCAGCCGATGTCGAGCACCCGGCTACCGGGCGCGACATGGGCGGCGATCGCGGCGAGGTCGGGGCGGAGAGAATTCGAAGGGCGCGTCATTCGACGAACCCCTTCACCACACGGTCGAGCTGGTCGTGTTCGAGCAGAAAGGAATCGTGCCCGTGCGGGGCGGAAAGCTCCACGAAGCTCACCTTCGCGCCCGCCGCGTTGAGCGCGTGGACCACGTGGCGGCTTTCGGCGGTGGGGTAGAGCCAGTCGGTATCGAAGCTGACGATGCAGAACCGCGCCTCGGTGCCGCGGAAGGCATTGGCGAGCTTGCCGCCGTGTTCCTCGGCGATGTCGAAGTAATCCATCGCACGGGTGATATAGAGGTAGGAGTTGGCATCGAAGCGGCGGGTGAAGCCGCTGCCCTGATACCTGAGGTAGCTTTCCACCTGGAACTCGGCGTCGAAGTTGAACCCCTTGGCCTCACGGTCCTGCAAGCGGCGGCCGAACTTCTCGGTAAGGCCCGCTTCGGAAAGGTAGGTGATATGCGCCGCCATCCGCGCCACGGCGAGGCCGTTGTCGGGCTTTGAAAGGGCGTCGTAATAGTCGCCCTCGGCCCACGCAGGGTCGGCCATGATCGCCTGCCGCCCGACCTCGTGGAAGGCGATGTTCTGTGCCGAGTGGCGGGCCGTGGAGGCGATCACCAGCACCCGCGCGGCGCGGGTCGGCCAGTTGGCGGCAAGGCTCAGCGCCTGCATCCCGCCCATCGACCCGCCGACGACGGCGTGCAGGCGTTCGATCCCGAGGCCATCGAGCAGCGCCACCAGCCCCCGCACCATGTCGCGAATGGTGATGACGGGGAAGCGCATCGCGTAAGGCTGGCTGTCGGCCGCGAGGCTGGCAGGGCCGCTCGATCCCATGCAGCTGCCGATGACGTTGGCGCAGATCACGAAGTGCCGGTCGGTGTCGATGGGCCTCCCCGGGCCGACCATCCGCTCCCACCAGCCGGGCTTGCCGGTGATCGGGTGCGGGCTCGCCAGATACTGGTCGCCGGTCAGCGCGTGGCACACCAGCACGGCGTTGCCCTTGTCGGCGCCGAGCGTGCCATAGGTCTCGTAAGCGATCTCGCACGCCTCCAGCACCTGTCCGCTGTCGAGCGGGAGGGGTTGGGGGATGCGGTAGACCGGCGAGACAGGCGGGGCTGGGTTCATGGGCGATCCGCGAATTGGGGGAGCCCCCCGCGCATGTCAATCGCGCCCGGGGGCGCCACGCGTTTTCGCGCTGTATTCGCACAGGCAAACTGGCTATCGCGCTCGTCCCATGCTGAAGCCCGAACCCAAGCCCTGGATCGCCGCGATCCGCGCCTATGTCCCCGGCACGTCGAAGTCGGCTTCGGGCCGGCCGCTGGTCAAGCTGTCGGCGAACGAGAACCCGCTGGGCTCCTCGCCTGCCGCGCTCGCCGCTTTGGCCGAGGCGCATGTCGCGGCCGACTACCCCGATCCCGATGCCCGGGCGCTGCGCGAGGCGATTGCCGTCGTCCACAGCCTCGACCCCGCGCTGATCGTGTGCGGCACGGGCTCGGGCGAGCTGCTGCACTGTGCGGTGCAGGCGCTGGCAGGGCCGGGGGACGAGGTGCTCATGTCGCGCTACTCCTTCTCGCTTTACCCGCTGCTCGCGCAGAAGGTCGGCGCGGTCCCGGTCTTCGCCGACCCCGAGGGCTACGGGGCGAGCGTCGACCGCCTGCTTGCCGCCGTCACCGAACGCACCCGGGTGGTGCTGCTCGACAACCCCAACAACCCGGTCGGCACCTTCCTCCCCCCCGCTGAGGTCGCCCGCCTCCACGCAGGGCTCCCCGCCGACGTGCTGCTGGTGATCGACGAGGCCTATGCCGAGTATGTCGATCCCGCCTTCCAGACCCACGCCTTCGCCCTCGCCAAGGCGCACGGGAACGTGCTGGTCAGCCGCACCTTCTCCAAGGCCTATGGCCTTGCCTCCGAGCGGGTCGGCTGGGCGACCGGCCCGGCGCACCTCGTCGATCTCGTCAACCGCCTGAGGGGCGCGTTCAACGTCTCGGTGAGCGGGCAGAAGGCCGCTGCTGCCGCGATGTCCGACCAGGGCTTCGTCGCCGCCGCCCGCGAGCACAACGCCCGCGAGCGTGCCCGCCTCGCCGGTGCCATCGCGGCGCTGGGCAACCACGGCATCTCGGCCTCACCCAGCGAGGCCAACTTCCTCCTCGTCCACTTCGAGGGCGAGGTCACCGCCGGCGCCGCACTCGCCGCGCTGGCCGAGGCCGGGTACGCGGTGCGCCACCTGCCCTCGCAGGGGCTCCCCAATGCCCTGCGCATCACCATCGGCACCACCGCGGCGACCACCGACGTCATCGCCGCGCTCCGCAAGCTGTGCGGCGAGGCGGCGGCATGACCATCCGGCACCTCGCCATCATCGGTCTCGGCCTGCTCGGCGGCTCGATCGGGCTCGCCGTCACGGCGCGCGGGCTGGCCGTCACCACCGCCGGCTGGGACCGCGACCCCGCCGTCCGCCAGCGCGCCGCCGAGCGGGGGCTGGTCGGGACTGTCCACGAGACCGCCGAGGCCGCCGTCCAGGGCGCCGACCTCGTGATCCTGTGCGTGCCCGTCGGCGCGATGGCCGATGCCGCCCGCGCCATCGCCCCCGGCCTTGCCCCCCACGCCATCGTCAGCGACGTCGGCTCGTCCAAGGCCGCGGTCGCCGAGGCGCTGGCCGAGGCCCTGCCGGGCGCCACCGTCATCCCCGCCCACCCCGTGGCGGGCACCGAGCAGTCCGGTCCGGATGCCGGCTTTGCCACCCTGTTCGCCGGGCGCTGGTGCATCATCACCCCGCCCGATGCCTGCGATCCCGCCGCGCTCGAGGCGCTCTCCGCCTTCTGGACAGCGCTCGGCTCGAGGGTCGAGCTGATGGACGCCGCCCACCACGACCTCGTCCTTGCCGTCACCAGCCACATCCCGCACCTCATCGCCTACACCATCGTCGGCACCGCCTCCGATCTCGAGGACGTGACCCAGAGCGAGGTCATCAAGTACTCCGCGGGCGGCTTCCGCGACTTCACCCGCATCGCCGCCTCCGACCCGGTGATGTGGCGCGACGTGTTCCTCACCAACCGCGGCGCGGTGCTCGAGATGCTCGGCCGCTTCACCGAGGACCTCACCGCGCTCCAGCGGGCGATCCGTTCGGGCGACGGCGACACCCTGTTCGACCTCTTCACCCGCACCCGCGCGATCCGCCGCGCGGTCATCGAACAGGGCCAGGACGACGAGCGCCCCGACTTCGGACGGGTCAACAAGTGAGGCCCCCGGCCCCGCTCACCCGCGCGGCTGTAGGAGACACATGAGACACTGTCCTGGCGCGGAAAAGTGCGCCCGGCGCGCAGTGCCCGAGGGCAGGGCTGCAACATGGGCAGGCAGGGGATCGCGGCGGGCCATGCGCACCACAATGACAGGCCGCCAAGGAGTAGGAAAGCGCGCAGTTTGGCGGCGCAGGGCCGCCCCGGATCCTACTTCGCCGCCACCGCTGCCGCCGTCTGCGCCGCCTGCATGAAGCCAAGGTCCGGCGAGGCGAAACGTCCGATATTGGGCGCGACCGAAGGCAGTTCGGACGGCGCGACCCCGAACCACAGGCCCAGCGTCGAGGACAGCTCGTCGACCGAGACCGCAGGCAGCAGCCGCCCTTGCCCGACCTGATCGTTGCCGGTGACCGAGACCTGCGGCGCGCGGCCATAGAACCGTCCGCCGCGCACGGCGCCGCCGACGATGAAATGATGCGCCCCCCAGCCGTGATCGGAGCCATCGCCGTTCGATGACAGCGTGCGCCCGAAATCCGAGGCGGTGAAGGTGGTGACGTTGTTGGCCACGCCCAGCTCCACCGTGGCGCGGTAGAAGGCGTCCATCGCGAGATCGACCTGGGCGAGCAGCCCGTCATGCGTGCCGATCAACCCGTCGTGGTTGTCGAACCCGCCGAGCGAGACGAGGAACACCTGCCGCGTCACCCCCAGCCGCCCGCGCGCGGCGATCAGCCGGGCCACCACCCGCAGCTGGTCGGCCAGCCGGTTGCCGCTGCCGAAGCTGGTGTTGACCGTCACGCTGTTCAGCGCATCGTTGACGAAGGTGCCGTACTGGATCGAGCGGCTGTTCGCCTGCGCATAGTCGGCGGCAAGGACATTGCCCGATGCGCTGCGCAGCAGGGTGCCGAGCGCCTGCGAGGCGGCGGCGGAGTTGAACAGCCGCCCGTTCTGCAAGGGGTTGAAGAGCGTCGCGCCGCTGGACGAGACCTGATAGGGCACCGCCGTCTGCCCGCTCAGGAACACCGCGTTGCCGGTGGCACTGATCGCGGTGAACATCGAATTGGTGTTCGAGGTCAGCGCCAGGTCGCCCATCCGCCCGCCCCATCCGGTGCGCGAGCCTTCGGGCTGCGAGCTCTGCCAGGTCGATTGCTGGTCATTGTGCGAGAACAGCTTGGCCGGGCGCGGCACCACGCCCGCATCATACTGGGCGCGGGTCAGCGGCTGGATCAGCGGCCCGACATTGAGCAGCGGGGCCATCGCGCCCGCATCGAACAGCGCCTTCATGCGCGGCATGGTGGGGGCCAGCGCATAGGTGATGTCATCGGTCAGCCGCTGGTCGGACGGGGTGGCAAGCACCGTATTGGCCAGCGCGCTGCGGGCGAGCGCGATGCCCGATGCCGCTTCCGAACCGGCCGTGCCCCGGATCGCGGCATAGCGGCCGTAATTGACCGCATCGAAGGGGATCAGCGTGTTGGCGTAGTCGTTCCCGCCGTACAGGAACACGCAGACCAGCGCCTTGTAGCCGCCGCCATTGCTGAAGGCCGCCGCCTCGGCAAGGCCGGCCAGGTCGAGCGCATAGGAGGCCGCGCCCCCCATCATCGCCAGCTGGGCCGACCGCCGCAGGAAGGCGCGCCGTTCGATTTCGATGCTCTTGCCGATGAACATATGTGCGCCCCCAAGCCCTATTTCTGGATGAGATAATCGGTCGAGGCGAGGATCAGCACCACGCCGATCAGCACCCGCCGCAGCTTTTCGGCGTTGGTCGATGTGGCGGTGATGGTCACATCGTCCATCGCGACGCGGATCGTGTCGCGCACGCCCTGGGTGAGCTGGCGGCCGGTCAGCAGCAGATCGAGCCGGTCGAGCAGCGCCGCGCTGTCCTGGGCGATGGCGATCTCGGCCGCGTAGTCGAGCGTGACGTCGGCGACCGGCGTGCGGCCGCCCTGGACTGCGCGTTCGACGAAGTTGACCCAGCCTGCGACCGAGGTATCGTTGACCAGCTGGAACTCGGGCGCAAGCAGGCCGCGATTGGCGGTTTCGGTGTTGGGCGGGAAGTATCCCGGGCGGAAGAAGTTGAACACCGAAGGGCTGCGCAGCGGGCTCTGGCCGAGGCCGGTCGCCTGACTGCCGAGATCGAGCACCAGCCAGTTGCCCGAGGTCGAACGCGCGCCGAAGGTGCGGGCGAACTGGGCATAGCGCAGCACCGGTTCACGCAGCTTGCCGAAATTGGGGTTGGCGATACCCGCCGGATCGAGCGCCTCGTTATCGGTGAGGATCGCCTTGAACACCGCCGCCAGATCGCCGCGCCGCCCCTGGCCATTGTTGGCGAACACCGCCGCAACCCGTCCGACATAGGCGGGCGAGGGGTTGCTGGTCACCAGCCGCTGGATCATCTGGCGGGCAAAGAACGGCCCCACGTTGGGGTGGTTGAACAGGTGGTCGAGCGCCAGCCGCAAGCTCTCAGCCGCGCCGGTTCCAGCCGGGATGGTAAGGCCGAGGAAGGTCTTGGCTTCGGCTGAATGGAAACCGATGGTGCGCGCTGGCGCCCAGCGGGTCGGATCGGCGGTCATCGGGCGACGGGCGTATTCGGGATCGGGAACCCGGCCTATGCCCGGCCCCCCGTCCGTGGAGGCAAGGCCAGCCTGATCGAAGTCATATCCAGTGAAAACCCTTGCCAGCCCGGAAACGTCTTCGCTGGTGTAGGTTTCAACCGGCTTGCCGTTCACGAGCCGGTTGGTGCCATCGGGGTTCAGTTCGAACAGCCCGATGGTGAACAGCTGCATCACTTCACGCGCGTAATTCTCGTCCGGCACCCGGCCGCGCCCGTCAGCGGCGCGATTGCCGCGAGTGTTGAGAAACACACCCATTGCCGGGTTCAGGGTAATGTCCTGCAACAGGTCACGGAAATTGCCGGAGGCGTGGCGGTTGAGAATATCCCAGTATTCGCCGATCGCCGGACCGCGCCAGATCAGGTCGATGCCAGCCAGCGACACCACGAAGAATTCCGACAGCGCAAAGGCAATCCGCTTGCGAACCGAATCGCCGCCCGACAGCAGTTGGGACCAGATCATGTAATCGCCGGCGTTCGCGAAAATATAGTGGCGGTTGGCATCGACCCGGTCAAAGCCGCGGTCGGCCAGGAAGTTGCGGGCGGTCTGGCTGCTGGACGCGGCAAACTGGCGATCGAGCCACGGGCCAAACCCTTCGCTGCGCACTTCGGCGATCGCAGCGGTCGAGGCAGAGAGCGAGGCTTGCAGCAGAAACCGCGCCGCTTCGGCATCGCTCTGAGGCTTGCGCACCGTCGCCACCGGAGGGCCGCCGCCGCCGGTGCTCCCCCCGCCGCCGCAGGCCGCAGCCGCCAGCGCCAGCGTGCCGGCCGCAAGGGCCCTGGCTTGCGCGACGCCGAGTGCAGGAGCGCAAGCAGGTGCGGGGACTGGCGCCGCGCGCGCATCCTGATCGGCGGCGCCGTGTGCTGCCGCCTCGTCCCTGTTTTCAGCCGTCAGTTCCATGTCAGGTGCCCCCTTCGATCCCCCAACGCACCAAGGTTAGGACTTCCTTCGTTGCGATACGATTAAAATCGCATCCGTTCCGGACTGTCCCGCCCGCTACCTGTTCAACGCATTGATCGCCGCATGCACCCGCGCCTCGATGTCCTCGCGGGGGAGGCCGGCGGGGATGGTCTCGCCGACCTTGTAGGTGATCCGCCCCGGGCGCTTGACGAGGCCGTGGTAGAGCCGCCCGCTATCGACCGCGATCGGCACCACGGGCAGGCGCAGCAGCTTGTAGAGCCCGGCGAACCCGGCCTGAAGCGGCGGCCGTGTGCCGACCGGGACGCGGGTGCCCTCCGGAAAGATCACCAGCGGGCGGCCCTCCTCCACGCGCTGCTTCGCGTGTCCGATCATCTGGCGCAGGGTCTTGGCGCCTTCCTCGCGCGCGACGGGGATGAGGCCGTATACCAGCGCCGAATAGCCCCAGCCGGGGATGCGGAACAGCTCCTGCTTGGCGAAGACCGCAGGGTGGGCGAACAGGCGCGGGGTGTCGATCGCCTCGAAGAAGGCCTCGTGCTTGACCGCGATCAGGACGGGGCCCTGCGGCAGCGCGCCCTCGAGCACCACTTCGATGCCAAGGACATGCTCGACGCACCACAGGTGCCATGCGCCCCAGCGCCGCACGATCCCGCCCAGCGATGCAGGCCTTGCGGTCACCGCCAGCGCCGAGGCGCTCACCAGAAAGACGCTGCCGCCATAGAACAGCGCATAGAAGGCAAGGCTGCGCAGGGCCGAAAGGAGCATTCTCAAAGGTCGGCCATGCCTGCCGCGCGGCTCGCGATCAGCTTGTGATATTCGAGGAACAGGGTGCCCAGATCGGGCTGCGAGGGCACCGCGTCGCGCACCACGGTGACATGCGGCGGGAGGGTGCGGTCAAGCTCTCCGGCGGCGCGGCGCATGTGCCAGTCGGTGGTGACGAGCCGCAAGCTGCGGACCTCGTTCTGCGCCACCCACTTGGCGGTCTCGGCAGCGTTGGAGCGGGTATCGACCGCGGCAAAGCCGAGCGTCACGCAGCACGCCATGGTGCGCGGGGATACCCCGAATTCGGCGGCGAATTCCTGCGGGCGGACCTCCTTGTCGACCCCGCTCACCAGCATCCGCCTGGCAAGGCCGCGGTCGAGCACGGCAAGCCCGCGCGCGATCCGCCCGGGGCCGCCGGTGGGGACGATCACCGCATCGGTCTTCACCCCGTCCGAAGGCTTGGGCAGGGCGACGACGAACCACAGGAAGCCGATCGCCCAGACAAGGAACAGGAGGGACAGCAGGCGGCGCAGGGTGGTCATGTCGGCCCTAGAGCATGTCCCTGAGGGCAAGCGCAATGGTGATGCGCGCGGTCAGGCCCGCCAGCAGCACGCCTGCCAGCGGAACCGCGCCGATCACCAGCCAGTCGGCCAGCATCAGGCCGCCGCCGCTCACCATGCCGCTGCCCAGCTGCGCGAATTGTTGGCCGAGCAGCCATACCGCCCCGACGCCCAGCCCCGCGCCGAGCGCCGCGCCGGCCAGCGCCTCGCGCAGCACGTCGCGCAGGAACACCGCGGTGATCTGACGCTGGCTGGCACCGAGCAGGTGCATGATCTCGACCGTATCGCGCGCGCCGGCAAAGGCGTTGCGCGCGGCGAGCCACACCGCAGCTGCGGTCGCCAGCGCGACGAGGGCGACCAGCGCGAGGGCCAGCCATTGCAGCGCGGCCAGCGCAGCGTTGACGGGGCGCAGGAAATCGCCCTGCGCATCGACCCGCGCGCCCGGCACCGCCGTCTGCACCGCGGCCGCGATCCGCGCGACTTCGGCGGGGCCCGCGCTGCCGGCGAGTTCGACGTCGATCAGCGCCGGGATCGGCACGTCGCCGCTGGAGGCCCCTGCGCCGAGCCATGGCTCGAGCATCGCCACCAGTTCGGCCTCGGGCACCGCGCGCACCGCAGTCACGCCGGGGAGCGCGGTGAGCACCTTGACCGCCGCGGCGGTCCGCTCGCCGCGCAGATCGGGGTTGGGCTCGATCACCTGCACGCTGAGCGCGCTCGACAGGCCCGCGCTCGCGGCGGCGCCGAGGTTGCGCAGCGCAAGGCCGCCGGCCGCGGTGATGACGACCAGCGCGATGAGGATCGCGATCACCCAGGGGACCGGCCCGGTGAGCCGCTGCGGCGGCAGCAGCCGCGCCGCAGCGCGCCCGCGCGGGCGTTCGGGCGCGGGGTCGCCCTCCTCGGCTTCGGCGGGGAGCGGGGGGAGGCTGCTCATGTCGCCCCGCTCCCCGAAGGCGTGCTCCCGCCCGGCCGGGGCGGATAGCGCAGCGCGCCGGTGGGATCGGAAAGGTGGCCCTTGTGGAGCCGCATGATCAGCGAATCCGGGACCTTCTTGAGCAGATGGACATCGTGGGTCGCGACCACCACCGTGGTGCCGACGCGGTTGTTGAGCGCCTCGAACAACCGCAGCAGCTTCAGCGCCATGTCCGGATCGACGTTGCCGGTCGGCTCGTCGGCGATCAGCATCCTGGGCCGCGCGATCACCGCGCGGGCGATGGCGACGCGCTGCTGTTCGCCCCCCGACAGGCTCGGCGGCACGGCATGGGCGCGGTGCGCGAGGCCCACCCAGTCGAGCATGTCGCCGACCGCGCGCTGGACCTTCTTCTCCTCCGTGCCCGCAAGGCGCAGCGGCAGGGCGACATTGTCGAAGGCGGTGAGATAGGGGACGAGGCGGAAGTTCTGGAACACCACCCCCAGCCGCCGCCGCAGTTCGGGCAGGCGGCTGCGCGGCATGGTGACGAGATCCTGCCCGAACATCCGGATCGCCCCGCGCGAGGGCGCCTGCGCGAGGTAGAGCATCTTCAGCAGGCTGGTCTTGCCCGCCCCGCTCGCGCCGGTCAGGAAGTAGAAGCTGCCGGGGTAGAGCGTGAAGGACAGGTTGCTCAGCACCTCGGGATCGGTGCCGTAGCGCAGCCCGACATTGTCGAATTTCACATGGCCGGCGAGATTGTCGCTCATGGATGCGCACCTATCAGTGCGGCGCGGGCCGGAAAAGCCGCAGATCATCCGCCAGGGCCGGGGAACGGCGATTTAGCCCCCGCAATGTGGAAAACAGCAGGTAAATGCGGGGGTGCACCGCACATCCTCTTGTGCGAAAGGGCACGAGGACTAATGCCGGGTTTAATATGATCATCGCCTGCCCAGCCTGCGGCACCCGCTATGCGGTGCCCGATGCTGCCATCGGCAGCGGGGGGCGCACCGTGCGCTGCGCCAAGTGCAAGCACAGCTGGTATCAGGACCCGCCCGAGGCTGCGGCCAAGGCTGCGGCCCCGACTGCGGCTCCGGCCGGGGCGGCACCCCGACCCGCTCAGGCCCAACCCGCTCAGGCACCATCGCAGCAGACCGCGCCCCCGCTGCGCGAGCCCGATCCTGTCCCGGCTCCCCCGCCGCCGCCGCCGCCCGTGCAGCGCGCCGCGCCCGAACCCGCCCCCGCGCCCTCCCCCGAACAGCCGCGCGAGGGCCCCTCGATCAGCCACTGGCGCACGCCTGACGCGGCTGCCGGCGCAGCAGGCAGCGCCCCTGTCGGCGACGATGCCGCCGCCTCGCTCACGATGCGCGCCCTGCGCCGCGGGATGAGCGCTCGGGGCGAAGCCGCCGCCCCGCCTCCGCCCCCTTCGCGCCGCGCGCCGCCGCCCGAGCCGGAGCCCGCGCCCGCGCCGCTCCCCTCCTTCCCCGATCCGGCCCTGCCCGAGGACGACTACGCCGATCCGCCGCTGGGCGACGATACCGCCTATCGCAACGATGAAGACGGCGAGGCGGACGACGGCTCGCAGTTCGATTACCGCGCGCCCTTCACGCGGCGGCGCAATCCCTTGCGGATGTGGACGCTGGCGGCGATCATCTTCGCGCTGCTGGCCGGCGGCACGGCGGTCGCGGTCAATTATTACGGCCTGCCCGAATGGCTCCCGCTCCAGCGCGCCACCTTCGGGATCGGGCGGCCAGGCCTGACGCTCGATTTCCCGATCCCCGCGCAGAAGAAAGAGACCCTCCCGACCGGCGAGGAAATCTTCCAGGTGCGCGGCACGATCAGCAACACCGCGAGCGAGAGCCTCGATGTGCCCACGCTGCTGGTGGTGTTCTCCGACCGGCGCGACCGCCCGATCGGGGATTGGCCGATCGTCCCCTCCAAGCGCCGCCTCGCCCCGGGCGAGACCGTCACCGTGACCGAGGCGATCGCCGATATTCCCCCCGGTGCCGCGGGCGCCGCGATCGGCTGGGCGCACCGCTGACGGTCGCCTTGCCCGCCCCGCAGCAACCCTTGCTTCAAAGTGCTTGCGCATGGGCAGACCCCTTGCTAGGGGCGCGCTCCTACCGCGGGGCGAGCAGCCTGCTCCCCCGGCAAACCCGAGTGCGGTCGTGGCGGAACTGGTAGACGCGCAACGTTGAGGTCGTTGTGGGCGAAAGCCCGTGGAAGTTCGAGTCTTCTCGACCGCACCAAACATTAACTCCTTGTTTTGCAAGGATTTTTCTTTTCCGAGACACGCTGAGAAAGCGCGCGGTTCTGCGCCTTTCCGGGCCTCGAAACCCTCAGAAGTGTGCCAGAGACGGCGTTCCGAGCCTGTTCTCGTGCCGAAATCTCGGCGGGTTCTCTGCCCCTGGAAAACTGACCACAAGTCGCCGCAGCGTGTGGTCAGAGTACGTCGTCAAATTAGCGTGCGACTCTGTGCCTGGGCATGGAGTCATCGAACTGCCCTGACCACACTCCCCTCGCGCGCCCCTACAGTACAAACGGTCTCAACCAGTATGAGAGCGCCGGGAACATTGCGTTCTGCTACGACGCCAATGGCAATTGACGTGACCCCCTGATTTTCCTCCACGAGCGATTAGAGTCTGGCCTGAAGGAAGGACAGACGAT
>NZ_ANFX01000050.1 GCF_000331285.1 Porphyrobacter sp. AAP82
CGTTTCGATCCCTGCCGGATCGAGCACCTGCGGGCGCGCGTTCGCGCTTGCGGTCCGTCCGTTGGCGGACCGGATCAGCGCCTACGGGAGTGGGGAGCGCTGGTATCGGTCGCATAGCGACCGCAAGGCCGAACGGCCGCCCGCAGCGATGCGGCCTTCAGGCCGCGTGAGCGAGGATTTCGCGCGCCGGACGGCGTGCGGAAAACAAAAGACTGCCCGCAGAGGCGGGTTCGCCACTAATACGTCACCTTGTCTCCCGGCACGATCCCGAGCGCCTTCGCCCGGCCAGCGCGCAGTTCGAGCACCGCGCTGGCGATGCCGTCGGACTTCACCGAATCGAGCGAATAGGGCGTGGTGTTTGCCGCGATGTTCTGCACCCGGCCGTCCATTCCGATGAAGATGATGTCGAGCGACAGGGGCGTGTTCTTCATCCAGAAGGCGCGCGCCTCGGGGACTTCGGAGGGGAAGATCATGCCTTCGAAATCGCCAAGCTCGGTGCGGAACATCAGGCCCTTCACTTGCGCCTCGGGGGTATCGGCCAGCTCGACCTTGAAGTTCAGCGTCTTGCCGCCGCGGTCGACCACGAGGTCGATCACCTCGAGGCCCGAGACCGGGTGCCGCGCCGCCTCGCCCCCCGCCGGAGCCTGCGCGCTTGCGGTCGCGCTCATGCCGGGGGAGCACGCGGCCAGTGCGAGGGCCAGCGCGGCGCTTGCCAGAATATGCCTTACCATTTGTCGTCCGTCCCTTCGGCCTCTTGCGCCTCGGCGATCCATTCCTCGACCGCGGTGATGCCACGCGCTGCGAGGACCGTCTTCACATGCTCGTACTGGTGGCCTGCGCGCAGCATTGCTGCAACGGCTTTTTCGTGCGCCTTGCGTGCCAGCAGCGGATCGTGGCCCTCGCTTCCCGCCGCAAACGGGCCGAGCCGTTTCTTCCTCGCCATCAGCGCCGCCGCGCGGCGGCTTTCGGCCTCGCCCGGGGCATGCGCGCGGCGCAGACCCTCGCCCACGCCCGCATGGCGCAGGCTCTCCTCCACCCGCCTTGCGCCATAGCCGCGCTGCCCCAGCTCCCGCGCGCGCATCCGCGCATAGGCATCGTCATCGACATAGCCCAGTTCCACCAACCGGGCGACGAGTGCCGGAATATCGACCTCCACCGTCCGCCCGTCCGCATCCTCGGCGAGGCCGCGTTCCTTGATCTTGCGCGCCAGATAGCTCTCGAGCCGCGCGCCGGTGGAAGCGAAGCGGGCCGCGTAATGGAGCGCCAGATCGCGCAAGCTCGCCTCGGTCAGCGGGGGTTTCGCCCGCTTCTCGCGCCGCCCCCTTGGGCTGCGATCCTCCCCGGTCACGCTACCGGTGGATGACGAATTCGCTTTACCTGAAACCATTTCGCCTTATTCGTGCCACTTTCCTTATCAAATGCGCAACCGTGGAAGCCGCCACCTTTGCTGGCGACATGCAGGTTATGCCAGAGCGCGAACGGGAGCATACCATGTATCGCGCCGCAAATGACGGGTATCGCTGAAAATTATGACCGACGCCGCCCTGACGCCGACGCCGAATGACTGCGATCTGCCGCGAATCCGTGCGCAATTTGCAACCTTCAACGAAGCGATCGACTACGCCGCGCAGAGCCTGAAGGGGCTCAACTTCCATGACATGCGCGGAGAACTGGCGCGGGTCTATCCCTATTCCGAGATGCGCGAGGATGCGCTGGTGATGGCGCGCCGGCTGATCGCGGCGGGGATCGGCCGGGAAGACCGCGTCGCGCTGATCGCCGAGACCGGCCCCGATTTTGCCGCGCTGTTCTGCGCCTGCGTCTATGCCGGCGCATGGCCGGTGCCGCTGCCGCTGCCCACCACTTTCGGCGGCAAGGACAATTATATCGACCAGCTGGCGATCCAGCTGATGAGCAGCGACCCCAAGATCCTCATCTACCCCGGCGAGATCGCCGAGATGGCCGAGGCGGCTGCCGCCAAGCAAGGGTGCCCTGCGATCAGCTGGCAGGATTTCGGCACCCGCCCCGCCCCTGATTGCGAGCTGCCGCAGGCAAGCCCCGACGATATCTGCTACCTGCAATATTCCTCCGGCTCGACCCGCTTCCCGACCGGCGTTGCGGTGACCCACCGCGCGCTGCTGCACAACCTGTATGGCCATTCGACCACGATGGAGCTTGGCCCCAATGACCGCTGCATCAGCTGGCTGCCGTGGTATCACGACATGGGGCTGGTCGGCTGCCTGCTTTCGCTGATCGCCAACCAGGTCTCGGGCGATTACCTGAAGCCCGATGCCTTCGCGCGCCGGCCGCTGGCGTGGCTCGACATGATCAGCCGCAACAAGGGCAACTCGATGTCCTATTCGCCGACTTTCGGCTATGACATCTGCGCGCGCCGCATCTCGAGCCAGAGCCACGTGGCCGAACGGTTCGACCTCTCCCGCTGGCGCATCGCGGGCAATGGCGCGGACATGATCCGCCCCGACGTGATGCAGAACTTCGTCAACGCCTTTGCCGAGGCCGGCTTCAAGGCATCCTCCTTCACCCCTTCCTACGGCCTTGCCGAGGCGGTGCTGGCGGTGACCGTGATGCCGCCGGGCGAGGGCATCCGCGTCGAACTGGTCGAGGAAGAGCGCCTCTCGGGCGCGCCGCGCGACCTCTCCCGCCCCGCCCGCTACCGCGCGATCGTCAATTGCGGCAAGGCGCTGCCTGACATGGAGGTCGCGATCCGCGGCGAGGACGGCGCGGCCAAGGACGATCACCAGATCGGCAAGGTGTGGTGCCGGGGCCCGAGCGTCATGCACTCCTATTTCCGCAACGAGGAAGCCACCAGCGACTGCCTCGTCCCCGATAATGACGGGAACTTCTGGCTCGACACCGGGGACATGGGCTACACCGCCAAGGGCTACCTGTTCATCGTCGGCCGGGCGAAGGACATGATCATCATCAACGGCAAGAACCACTGGCCGCAGGATATCGAGTGGGCGGTGGAGCAGCTTCCCGGCTTCAACCACGGCGACATCGCGGCCTTCTCCATCGAGATGGAGAACGGCGAGGAAGCGCCCGCGGTGCTGGTGCACTGCAAGGTCTCCGACCCCGAGGAGCGCGTGCGCCTGCGCGACCAGATCGCGGACAAGGTGCGCTCGGTGACAGGCATGAGCTGCATCGTCGAACTCGTGCCGCCGCGCACCCTGCCGCGCACGTCCTCGGGCAAGCTGTCTCGCGCCAAGGCGAAGAAGCTCTATCTGGCGGGCGAGATCGTTCCGATCCAGCTGGCGGCGTAGGCCCGCAGCCTCTCAATCCGGCGGCGGCGGGGTCTCTTCCGGCCCGCGACCGGGCTCGTCGATGTCGGGTTGCACCGGCTCGGTTTCGGGCGGTGCGGGTTCGGGCGGGAGATCGGGCTGCGGCGGCACCTGTTCGGGCGGCGCATCGGGCACGGTCGTGTCGGGCTGGGTCGGGGGAATGGTCGCCATCGGTTTGCCTCCTCGGAACGTGACAAAGCAGGTGCAGGGCGAGGCGGGCCCGTCGCCCGCTATGCCGCACCCTCGCCGGATGCACGGCCCTAGCGGCACGGCGCGCGGATGGTTCCAGCCCTCGCGCTGCGCGTGCGACGAGTGGTGGCCGGTCTGCCCCCGATCGCGCGGCATCGCGC
This sequence comes from Porphyrobacter sp. AAP82, assembly GCF_000331285.1. Classification (GTDB taxonomy): domain Bacteria; phylum Pseudomonadota; class Alphaproteobacteria; order Sphingomonadales; family Sphingomonadaceae; genus Erythrobacter. The sequence goes on from NZ_ANFX01000050.1 coordinate 3,647, forward strand.
CTGGCGCAGACGGATTCTTCCCGGCCAGCCCTGTCGCGGGCGCGGTGGACGCCGCCCCCCTTTCCGGCGTAGACTGCAAGCCAGGCTGCGGGCACGCTTGAAAGGCGTGTCTTAGATTACTAATACAGTGGGAAACAGCCCGCCCGGGGCAGGGCTACAGGGAGCACGAGAGCAGGCATGAGCACCGAAACGACCACCGCAACCGCGACCCCGTTCACCCTCACGCCGCCCGATCCGGTGCCGCAGGTCGCGCCCGAACAGGCCGTCGGCCTCGTGCCGGTCACCACCGAGCAGAAGTCCAAGCTCGACACCAAGGTCGATGCCTTCGTCGACGAGCTGGTCAGCGTCGATGCCAATTCGCCGCAGTTCGGCGAGAAGGTCGACCAGATCACCCGCATGGGGCAGGAACAGATCCGCGCTGCCGCCGCCATGTCGAACCGTTTCCTCGATCGCCCGGTGCGCGCGATGGACGGCGACGGGACGGTGGGCAAGGACCTCGCCGAACTGCGCCGCACGGTCGAGGACTTGGATCCGGGCCGGAAGGGCAAGCTTTCGGGGCCGCGCAAGATCCTGGGCTTCATCCCCTTCGGCAACAGGATCAAGAACTACTTCGACAGCTACACATCCGCGCAGGGGCACATCGCCTCGATCCTCCAGCGGCTGGAAAGCGGCAAGAAGGAACTGCACCTCGATAACGCCGCGATCGATACCGAGCGTCAGAAGCTGTGGGCAGCGATGGGCGAGCTGGAGCAGATGATCCACATCGCCAAGGCATTGGACGCGCGGCTGGAGGCCAAGGCGCTGGAACTCGACAGCTCCGACCCGTCCAAGGCCAAGGCGCTGCGGGAAAGCGCGCTGTTCTATGTCCGCCAGCGCACGCAGGACCTGCTCACCCAGATGGCGGTGAGCGTGCAGGGCTACCTTGCGCTCGATCTGGTCAAGAAGAACAATGTCGAGCTGGTGAAGGGCGTCGACCGCGCCAGCACCACGACAGTCGGCGCATTGCGCACCGCGGTGACCGTGGCGCAGGCGATGACCAACCAGCGCCTCGTGCTCGGCCAGATCACCGCGCTCAACAAGACCACCAGCGACATCATTGATTCGACCAGCGCGCTGCTGCGCGAACAGACCGCGCAGATCCACGAGCAGGCCGCCTCCTCCACGATCCCGCTCGAAACACTCCAGCGCGCCTTCCAGAACATCTACGACACGATGGACGAGGTCGACAATTTCAAGGTCCGCGCGCTCGATAGCATGAAGCAGACCGTCACCGTGCTGACCGCCGAGGTCGAAAAGTCCAAGGGCTATATCGCCCGCGCCGAGGGGCAGGCACAGGCGCAGGCCAAGGTCGCCTCGCAGACGCCCTCGCTGCTGGCGCTGGACAAGTAGATCGGGAGCCTGATGGTCTACGAAACGCCCGAACAGCAGATGCAGAGCGCCAGACGATCCCTGGCGACCCAGCGCGAGGGCGGGACGCACCGCCCTGCGCCGCGCGGGGCCAGCATCGGCAAGGGTTCGGCCGAGCTGAAGACCAAGGCGCTGCTCAAAAAGGTCCGCAACGTCGTGCTGGCCTTGCTGGCGCTGTATGTGGGCGCGGGCATCACCGGGGCGATCATCGGCGGCATCGGTTTCTGGGGGGTGATGACAGTGGTCGCGCTCACCGCCTTCATCTTCGCCATGTTCGCGGTGGTTCCCAAGGTGAAGGTGCCGCAGAGGGCCGAACTGAAGCAGGGCAACCCGCACCAGATGGTCGCGCGCACCGAGCTGTGGCTCGAAGCCCAGCGCCCTGCCCTGCCCCCGCCCGCGCAGGCGCTGGTCGACCAGCTCGGCGTGCAGCTCGATGCCTTGGGGCTGCAACTGAAGGGCCTCGGCGACAACGAGCCTGCCATGGCCGAAGTGCGCGAGCTGGTGGGCGAATATATCCCCGAGACGATCGACAACTACCGCAAGATCCCCCAACATCTGCGCGCCGAGGAATATGCCGGCAAGACCGCCGACCAGCGGCTGACCGAAAGCCTCGCCAAGCTTTCGGGCGAGGTCGACCGGGTGACGCGGCGGCTGGCCGAAGGCGCGCTCGATGACCTTGCGATCAAGAGCCGCTATCTCGAATACCGCTATGGCGGGGCCGAGGCGCTGGAGGACATGACAGGGATGCCCGATACCGGGGTGCCGCTGCCCGATTTCTCGGCGATACCTGCCGGCAAGGAGCGTTGAGCGATGCGCGTCACTCTCCCCCATGATCTCACCAAGGCCGAAGTGCGCGCGCGCATGCACAAGCACGCAGGCGAGATCGGCAGCTTCTTTCCCCCCGGCCTTGCCAAGGTGACCACCGACTGGCCGTCCGAAGACCGCATGAACATCACTGCGGTGGTGATGGGCCAGACCATCCCCGGCGAGGTCGAGGTGCGCGAGCACGACGTGGTGATCGCAATGGATCTGCCGCTGCTGTTCGCGGTGATGAGGGGCCCCCTTGAGGCGGCGGTGAAGAAAGAAGGCGGGCGGCTGCTCGCCCCCTGAACCCGGGCGCGATTACGTACCCTTCGCAATTGCCAGCACCCCCGCGCTGTGTCATAAATAATTGACACGGCTTTTAGCCTATTTTGCCTTACACTCGGGCCGGGATCCCTGAAGATGCGGCATTTGGCCCGAGGGCCGATTCGGACGGGAAGGACGGGCATATGGCAGCAGCCAGCGATACGGCAGAGCCGGGCGCAAGCCTGCGCACCCATCTGCGCGCCGCCACGATGGCCGCGCACGACCTGCTCGACCACGCGATGCAGGCGGCCAGCGGCTGGCAGACCCGCGATGATTATGCGCGCTTCCTTGCGCTCCAGCACGCAGCGCGCGCGCCGCTCGAGACATGGCTTGCCGCCAACGCGCCCGAAGGCCTCGCCCCGCCGGTGCAGACCGCGCTGCTGGCGCAGGATATGGAGCGGCTGGGCCATGCCCTGCCCCGGCCTGCCGCGCTGTTCACGCTGGGGCGCGCGGGGCCGGGCACGGCGCTCGGCGCTGCCTGGGTGCTGGCCGGATCGGCGCTCGGCAACAAGGCGATCGCCCGGCAGGTCGCGCGGATCGGCGGCGGGACATGGCCCGATGCCTTCCTCGGCGACGAGGCGATGATGACCTTCTGGCACGGGCTGCGCGCGCAGATCGAACGCCCCGCCGAACCTGCCGAAGCCGCCGGCGCAACCCGCGCGGCCGAAGCTGTCTTCGCCCATTTCCTCGCTGCCGCCGAAGCCGGCAGGGCAGCGCTGGCGCCGGACGAGAAGGTGCCCGCATGAACCTCCACCAGCGCCCCGACGCGCTCACCGAGTGTGACCGCGAGCCGATCCACCACATCGCCGCGATCCAGAGCTTCGGGGGGATGATCGTTGCCGATGCCGAGGGGCGGACCGCGCATGTCTCGGCCAATGTCGGCCAGCTTCTCGGCCTCGGCGCACTGCCCGCCACCGGCACGCCGCTGACCGCGTTCCTCGCGCCGGCCGCGCTCGATGCAATCCACCGCGCGCTGGCCGGCCTGCCCGGCGATGACACGCTCGAACGCCGCTTCGGCCTTGATCTGACCGGCAGCGGTACGCTGTTCGACTGCGCCGTCCATGTCGCCTGCGGGCTCAGCGTGATCGAGTTCGAGCCCCATGCGCGCAACGACTTTGCCGACCATGTCAGCATGATCGTCCCCGTCATCGCCCAGCTCGAAGGCGCCCCCAGCCTCGGGCCGCTGTGCGATACCGCCGTGCGGCTGGTGCGGCAGATGACCGGTTATGACCGCGTCATGATCTACCGCTTCCACCCCGACGAAAGCGGCGAGGTGATCGCCGAGGACCGTGATGCCGGTCTCGAACCCTTCAAGGGCCTGCGCTACCCGGCCGCCGACATCCCGCAGCAGGCGCGCGAACTGTTCCGCCGCAACCGGTTCCGCATCATCGCCGACATGGACGCCGAAGCCGTGCCGGTGATCCCCGCGCTCGGTCCGGAGGAGACCCCGCTCGACCTGTCGATGTCGATGCTGCGCGCCCATTCGAAGATGCACCTTGCCTACATGCGCAACATGCAGGTGGGCGCGAGCCTCGCCATCGCGATCGTGCGGCATGACCGGCTGTGGGGCATGATCTCGTGCCACCACCGCACTGCCCGCCTCCCGCCCTATTCGCTGCGCACCGTCGCCGAATTGCTCAGCCAGACCTTCTCGCTGATGCTCGACCGCATCCTCGTCGCCCAGGCCGAAGCCCTGCGCGAACGGGCGCGCCAGCTCAACGACCGGCTGCTGCTGCGCCTCGCGGGCGGGGTGAGCCTCGCGGACAGCCTGCCGATGATCGAGGAACTGCTGCGCGGCACGATCCAGCATGACGGCATCTCGCTCTTCGCCGACGGAGAATACCGCGCCAGCGGCGCGGCGCCGGAAGAGGCCGAGTTCCGCCTCGTGGCTCCGCTGCTCGCCAGCACGCTGGGCGGAGCGACCCATTCGACCACGCGGCTCGCCGACCAGATCCCCGAAGCCGCCGCATTTTCCGCCCGCGCCGCGGGTGCGCTGGTGCTGCCGCTGTCACGCGGCACGCGGGATTCGCTGGTGCTGTGGCGCCGCCCGCTCGAACGGGTCGTCACCTGGGCGGGGGACCCCGCCAAGGCCGCAGCAGGCCCCGGCGAACTGCTCCAGCCGCGCGCCAGCTTTGCGGCATGGCAGGAAACCGTGCGTGGCCGCAGCGCCGACTGGTCGCCGGAGGAATGCGAGGTCGCCGCGCGCCTGCGCCGCACCCTCATCGAGGTGATCCTGCGCATGAGCGAGGACCTGACGCGCGAGCGCGCCCGCGCGGCACAGCAGCAGGACCTGCTGATCGCCGAATTGAACCACCGCGTGCGCAACATCCTCGGGCTGATCCGCGCGCTGGTCTCGCAATCGCAGGCCGAGGCGCTGTCCGTGCCGGGTTTCGCCGCGATCATCGGCGGGCGGATCGCGGCGCTCGCCGCCGCGCACGACAATATCACCGCCAAGAACTGGGGCCCGGCGAGCCTGGCGCGGCTGATCGAAGCCGAGCTTGCCCCCTATTGCGGCACCGAGCGCGCGCGGTTCCGCCTGACAGGCGATGACGTGCTGGTCGCGCCCGAGGCCTACACCATTCTCGCGCTGGTGGTGCACGAACTGGCCACCAATTCGGCCAAGTACGGCAGCCTTTCGTCGCGCGCGGGGCGGGTCGAGGTCACGCTGGCGCGCACCGCCTTCGGCGATCTGGCGCTGCGCTGGCGCGAAAGCGGCGGCCCACCGGTGACCGCGCCCACCCGCCATGGCTTCGGATCGACGATCATCACCCGCTCGATCCCGCACGATCTCCATGGCGAGGCCGATGTGCGCTACAAGCTTGCCGGGGTGGAAGCCGAATTCCTCGTGCCCGCGCGCTATCTCGCGCTGCCCGAGGCCGGCAGCAGCCGCCTGCCCGCGCCCGATCCGATGCGCGCCGACCGCCTCCCGCCCGATGCCCCCGCACGGGTGCTGGTCGTGGAGGACAGCATCATCATCGCGCTCGATACCGAAGAGAACCTGAAGCGCCTCGGCGTTTCCGAAGTGCGGCTCGAAAGTTCGGTCACCGGCGCGCTCGCGGCCATCGCCGGCGATCCGCCCGACTTTGCAATCATCGACTTCAACCTGGGCGGCGAAAGTTCCGAACCGATCGCCGAGGCGCTGCGCGCGGCCGGGGTGCGCTTCGTGCTGGCAACCGGCTATGCCGAGGGCGCGGGCCAGTTCGAACGGCTGGGCGCCGAAGCGGTGTTGCGCAAGCCCTACGGCATGACCGAGATCGAGCGATTGCTGGTGGGCGCGTGATGCGGCGCTTCGTTCTATAAATGTTCCACGTGAAACATCAGGCCGCGCGGGTCAGCAGGGTTACGCCGGCGGCGCTGAAATCGAGGCTCTCCAGCCCGTCTGCCACCAGGCATTCGCCCGCTCCGGCGCGCGCGCTGCCGTCCCTGGCCATGACCTCGCCCTCGAGCGGCAGCACCAGCAGCGCGCCCGCATAGGCAGCGAGCGTCGCCGCATCGGGCGCGCCTTCCACCCGGTCGAGACGGAAGTGCGGGCCATCGACCAGCACCTGCCCGTCGGCAATCGACCGCTTGTTCCCGGCCCCGTAGGGCGAGCCGCAAGCGACGGCGAGGGCCCGCTCCAGATGCAGCTCGCGCGGGCGGCCGTAATCATAGAGGCGGAAGGTGGTCTCGCTGGTCTGCTGCACCTCGACCAGCGCAAGCCCCGGGCCGATCGCGTGGACTGTGCCTGCCGGCAGGTAGAACAGATCGCCGGCGCGCGCCGGATGCCATGCGAGCAGGCTCTCGATGGTGCCGTCCCGAGCCGCTGCCGCAATCTCGCCGGGTGACACATCGCAGGTGAAACCGATCGCAAGGCTGGCGTCAGGCGCGGCGTCGAGCACCAGCCAGCACTCCTCCTTGCCGGCCTCCCCGGCTATCGCCGTGGCGTCCGAGGGGTGCACCTGGACCGAGAGTTTCTCGCTGGTAAACAGATACTTGACCAGAACCTGCGGCACTTCGGCCGGCGGTTCGAACCAGATCTCGCCGATCCGCGTGGCCGCGGGCGCGGCGAAAGGCGCGGGCAGCACTTGGCGGCCCCATACCTTCTCGACCATCCTTGTGGGCAACTGGCGCGCGCTCGTCACTGGTTTGTCGCTCCCGGCAGCTTGCCCACCGCCTGCGCGCCCTCGCGGGTGGTGACCAGCACTTCATCGCCCGAGACGATGATGCACACGCCTTCGAGGCCCACCGCCGAGATGCGCGGGCCATCGGTGGTGGCAAGGACATCGCGGCACTGGGCAAGGTCCACGCTGCCGCGCACGACATTGCCCTGCGCGTCGGCCCCGCCCGCCAGCGCGTCGGCAAGCGCGGCCCAGTTACCGATATCGGACCAGCCCATTTCGGCGGGAACCATCGCGGCGCGCGCGGTGTTTTCCATCACCGCGTAGTCGATCGAATCCCCGTCGATCCGCGCGAAGGGCTCAGGCGCGGGGTGGAAGCGCGCGCCCTCGCCGCGGCCGCCCGCGACCGCCGCGGCGACCAGCCCGGCCATCTGCGGGCGATGCGCGGCGAGTTCGGCGAGGAGATGTCCGGCGCGGAAGGCGAAAATCCCGCCGTTCCACGAATATTCGCCGCTCGCGAGATATTCCTGCGCGCGGGCGAGATCAGGCTTTTCGACGAACTGGCGGATCACATAGCCCCCGGCCAGCGGCGCGCCGCGCCTCAGATAGCCGTAGCCCGTTTCGGGGCGGTCGGCGGCGATGCCGAAGCTGACGAGGTAATCCTCGCGCGCCAGCGCCGCAGCGGCGAGCGCGGCGGCGCGGAAGGCAGTGCTGTCGGCAATGTGGTGGTCGCTCGGGCAGACCAGCATCACGGCATCTTCGGGGAGCAATGCTGCGGCCAGCGCGATGGCGGGCGCGGTGTTCTTCGCCATCGGCTCGATCACCAGCCGCGCGCCGGGCGTGCCGGACAGCTGCGCGGTGACAAGATCGGCGTGATCGGCGCCTGCCACCACCATCGGCGGGGCGAAACGGTCATCCCCTGCCACGCGCCGCACCGCTTGCTCGAACAGCGTCTCCTCGCTCAGCAGCGGGAGGAAAGGCTTGGGGCAGACCTTGCGGCTGACCGGCCACAGCCGCGTCCCGCTGCCGCCGCACAGGATTACCGGATGGATCGCAAGCACAGGAACACCCCTTGTCTCGCGCAGGCTATAGCAAGTCGCTGCCGGGAAACGAGTCCGATGTCGGATTTATTCCACCCATCGCCGCATCAGAACCACTGCTGGCGCCAGTAGAACGGCGCAGCCACCGGATTGCCGTTCGCATCCATCGCCGGGCGGAAGCCGAGGCGGCTTTCGATGAGGCGGCAGGTGATGCGGTCCGCTTCGGGATCGGGGCTGGGGCGGACGATGGCGCAATCGCGCGCACGGCCTTCGGGGGTAACGGTGACGCGCACGATCACCTGCGTGCCCCGCCGCGCCTCGCGCCCGCCGGGAGGAACGGGAAAATCGCGCGCATTGTCGATCCTGCCCGAAATGTGCACCGGCCTGGAGACGGCTACCCCGCCGCGCCCGCTCCCCGCGTTGCCGCTGCCTGTGCCACTCCCGCGGCCCGCCGCGCCCGTGCCCTCGCCCGCCGCCGCCCCGCCCGATCTGGTCGCGGTGCCGGTAGACGACGCGCGCGGCAGGGCGACATCCTCCTTGAGGCGGCGCTGCGGCACCTCGGCAGCGACCGGCTTTGCCACCGCCTCGCGCCCGGGGGCCCCTTGCACGCCTTGGTCGGGCTCGGCGCGGTTGTCGGGCGGCGGAGCGGCGGGTGGCGGCGCGGTGATGTCGAAGGCCGAGAGCACCTGCTGCTCGGCCGAGGCGGTCACATCGGGTGCAAAGGCGCGCGCGAGGCCATAGAGCGCGGCAGCATGGAGCACCGCCAGACCTGCCACCACCGGCCAGCGCAGCCGCTGCGGCCGGGCGCTGTAGGGTTGCTCGCTTGCCATGGCGGCCGACTTTGTCTTCCCTTTGGTCCATTCCGGATGCGGTTGTCCGCGCGACCGCCCCGCAGGCCTTATAACAGCCGCGCAGCAATTGGCGATGGAGCGCACACGATCGAGCGCGGTCTGGATCATGAGCGGCACCGCGGCAGCGATCCGCCGGATGCCGATGACGACCTCGTCCCGCCGGGCGCAGGGCCCGCGCGCGCGCGCGCCGGAAGTGTGCCAGCGGCCGGCGCGCGCACCTCTGCCGCACGCGCTGCGGGGTACGCAGCTGAGCCCGATGCGCCGCTTCTGCACGGCCCGGACGGGACGGCGCGGGCTGCTGCCTTTGCTGCCGCCGGGGCGTCCGCCGATGCGCCCCTGAGGCGCGGGACCGGCGGAGTGCTGCGGGCGGCGCTGCTGCGCTGGCTGCGCCTGTCCCGCATCGCTGCCGGTCCGCTCGATCGCCGCAGTCTCGCCGCAGCGCTGGTCGGCGGGGCGGGCTATCTCGTGATCGCCTGCCTCAGCCTCGCGCTTGCCCACGCGGGAGATACGGTCAGCCCGATCTGGCTGCCCAATGCCTGCGCCGTCGCGGTCCTGCTGCGCGCGCGGCTGCGCTGCGAGCTCCCGCTGCTCGCCGCCTGCTTTGCCGCCAGTCTCGGTGCCAATGCGGTGATCCAGCTGCCCGATACCGTCGCGCTCGCCTTTTCGCTTGCCAACATGGTCGAGATCATCGCCGTCCTCGCCCTCACCCGCAGCGTCGGGCGCCCCGTGCCGGACATGACCCGGCTCGCCGATCTGGCGCGCTTCGTGTGGGCGGGCGGGCTGGTCGGCCCGCTGGTCTCGGCGATGCTGGTCATTCCCGTGCTCGGCAGCACATGGGATACCTGGCACGCCGGGGCGCTCGCATGGTTCCTGACCGACAGCATGGCGATGGTGCTGATCGTCCCGCCGGTGCTGCTGCTGGTGGACCGGCTGCGCGGCCGCCTCGCGGCGGCACCTGCGACCGCGCTCGAAAGCGCAGCGCTGCTCGGCGGCGGGATGGTGAGCGCCTTTCTGGTGTTCCACCAGACCCATTACCCGCTGGTGTTCCTGATCCAGCCGATCACCCTGCTGCACGCCTTCCGGCTCGGCAGCCTCGGCAGCGCGCTCAATGTCGCGGGGGTAGCGGTGGTGGCCGGGGTGATGACCTTTATCGGCGAAGGGCCGATCGCGGCCGCAGCGGGCGGTGCGATCGCCCAGCTGCACCTGCTTCAGGCCTTCATCGCGGCGAACTTCCTTACCGGGCTGCCGGTCGCCGCGATCCTTGCCGGGCGGGACCGGATGATGGCGCGGCTCGAGGCGGGCAAGCGCGAGACCGATCTGCTTGCCGAGAACATCTCCGATGCGATCCTGCGTTATGATCTGGCGGGGGTGTGCACCTATGCCTCGCCCTCGGTCGCCGATGTGATGGGGGTGATGCCCGCCACCCTCATCGGCCGCCACGCCTCGGCCCGGCTCCACCCCGATGCACAGGGCCGCGCGCTCGACGCGATGGAACGGCTGATCGCCGGCACGAGCGAGCGCGAGCGGGTGACCTATCGCCGCTTCACTGATGCACCCGATGGCTCGCCCGTTTTCCTCGAGGCCGATTGCGTGCTGGTGCGCGATCCCCTCGGCGGCGCGCCCGAGGCGGTGGTGGTCGCCGCGCGCGATGTGACCGAGCGGGTCGAACTCGAGCTGCTGCTCACCCGCGCGCGCCGCCATGCCGAGAACGCGGCGCGCGCCAAGTCGGAATTCCTTGCCAACATGAGCCACGAGATCAGGACGCCGATGAACGGCGTGCTGGGCTTTGCCGAGCTGATGCTCCAGGGCGAGCTCGCCGCCGACCAGCGCCGGTTTGCCGAACTGATCGTGCAGTCGGGCCGGTCGATGATGATGCTGCTCAACGACGTGCTCGATCTGTCGAAGATCGAAAGCGGGCAGTTCGCCATCGATCGCGCGCCAGTGAACCTCCACGCCAGCCTTGCCGAATGCGCTGCGCTCCACCGCCCCGCCGCCGCGCGCAAGGGGCTGATGCTGGACCTCGCCTGCGATTGCGGCGAGGATAGCGATTGCCGCTTTTCCGAAGCGCGCCCGCCCTGGGTGCTGACCGACGGGCTGCGCCTGCGCCAGATCATGCTCAACCTCATCGGCAATGCGGTGAAGTTCACCGAAGCGGGCGCGATCACGGTCACCTACCGCGTTACCCGCCACGATGTACGTGTGACCGTCGCCGACAGCGGCATCGGGATCAGCCCGTTGCAGCTGGAGACGATCTTCCTGCCCTTCACGCAAGGCGAGGCCAGCACTGCGCGGCGATATGGCGGCACGGGGCTCGGCCTGTCGATCAGCCGGCAATTGGCAGCGCTGCTCGGCGGGCGGATCGAGGTCGAGAGCACGCCCGGCGAAGGTTCGCGCTTTGCGCTGGTGCTGCCCGCGACGCTCGCCCCGCCCGCTGCCGCACCCCCGGCCGATCCGCCGCTCGCCGATCCTGCCGTGCCGCCGGCGACCGATGCGACGGGAGCACCGGGCCTCACGGACGAACCCGCGCCCGGTGCAGGCCTCGTCCCGTCGCGGATTCTGCTGGTCGAGGATCACGACATCAACCGCCTGCTGGTGACCGAAATGCTCGAACGCTGCGGGCAGGAAGTCGATGTCGCGCATGACGGGAACGAGGGGATCGCGATGGTGATCGATTCGGTGATGCGCGGGCGGCCCTATGATCTCGTGCTGATGGATGTGCAGATGCCCGATTGCGACGGGCTCGCCGCCACCCGCGCGATCCGCGCCGAGGGGATCGGACCGGGGCTGTTGCCGGTGATCGCGCTCACCGCCAATGCCTATCCCGAAGATGTCGCCGCCGCGCGTGCGGCGGGGATGCAGGGGCACCTCGCCAAGCCGGTGGTCTTCGCCCAGCTTGCCCGCGCGCTGCAACGCTGGCTGCCGACCCGCATCGTCGAGGCCGAGCATCCGGACGCAGCCCTCGGCGCCCCCGCCCGCCTCGCCAATCCGGCGGCGCGGGCTTCGGCGCTGGCCCGCTCGCCGCAGCTGGTCGCACGCTGGCAGGTGCGGCGGCAGGAGGCGATCGCGGCGGTCGAGGCGTGTCTTGCGGACGGGTCGCTGGCGCTTGCCGGCGCGCGCGGGGGCAACGCCGGGGGCGAGCTGCCGCGGCTGCTGCACAAGCTGGCGGGCACGGCGGCGATGTTCGGCGAGCCGGCGCTGGGGATGGCGGCCGCCGCGCTCGAACGCGCGCTGGTCACGGGCGAGGAGGCGGGCGCCTGCGCCGCGCTCGCCGCGCGGCTGATCGCCGAAGCCGGGGGGCACGGCGCCTCAGGCTCCGCCGCCGCGGGGGGATGAGCCCCCAAACCCCGCCACAAGCGGCAGGCGCGCCCGCGCTTGCGGCACGCGGACTGCCCCACCGCCTCAGCCGCCCCGGCCATCGAGGCGGGGTGCCTGCGTCCTCATCCTCGGCCTCGCCTCCGGGGGCGGCTCAAAGCAAAAGGGCGGCCCGTTGCCGGGCCGCCCTCTCGATAGTCTTGCCGGATCGGCGCGATCAGAACTTGACGCGCACCCCGAAGCGGACGCCCCACAGCGAACCGTTGATCTGGGTCGCTTCGACCGGCGCGCGGAAGCTCGTCCCCGAACGGTTCGAGTAGAGGTACTGCGCGCAAGGCTGGGCATTGGTGGCGGTCGCCGAACCCGGGGTGCCCTGCGGCGCGGTGAGGCAGGTCACGTTGACCAGCGAGGCGGCATAGGGGAAGCCGACCTGACGCACGGTGCCCCAGTCCTTGTCGATGAAGTTGAGGACGTTCTCCATTTCCGCCGACAGTTCGATCTTGCCGCCGAACACGAAGGGCACTTCCTGACGGAACGCAAGGTCGAGCTTGTGCACCGAGGGGGTCTTGGCGATGTTCTTCGGGGCGATCTGGCCCTGGTACTCCTTGAGTTCCGAGTTCAGGATAAACTGCTGGAACCCGGTGAAGTCGAAGTTGGCCGCATAGGCCACCCGCGGGTCGGCCGTGATCGACGACACGTTCGGCACGTAGAGCAGCCCGCGTTCGCTGCGGCCCTGCACCCCGAGCACCGCCGGACGGAAGGCACCGCCGGTCGGGTCGTTGTAGACGTAGCTGTAACGCTGGCCCGAACGCACGTTGTAGAACAGTTCGATGCGGGTGTTGTTCTCGCCGAAGATCTCGCCATCGAAGCCGAGGCCCAGACGGAACTGGTTGTCGCGCTGGTAGTTAGCGATGCCCTGCGCCGAGAAGTTCGCATCGTTCCCGACCACCGTGTTGGTGTAGTTCGAGAAGGCCACCGAAGAGGTGCCGGGGTTCTGATCGGCGACATCCTGGTAGGTGTACGAACCGTTGACGAACAGCCCGTTGTCCCACCGCTTGTTGAAGCGGGCGACAAGGTTCCAGCTGTCACCGAAATCGGTGTTGGTCAGCAGGATGTCGGTGTTCGCACCGTTGATGTCCTGACCGGCGAGCGCGGTGTAACGGGTGCGGCCGTCGGGCAGCGTGCCGTTGGGCACCGAACGCAGATCGGTCCATTCGAGCGCGTTGTTGACCTTCGAGTAGATCACGTCGGCGCCGACGTTCCAGCCATCACCCAGGAAGCTGCCGAGGTTGGCTTCGTAATCGACCGAAGCGGCAAAGCGCCAGGTCGAGGGCACTTCGAAGTCCGGGTCGATCGCGTTGGTCGGCGCCGCGGCGGTCCCGGCGGTGCGGATCGCGTCGATCAGCGACTGGGGGATGCCGGTGCCGCCGGTCACGCCGTTCAGCGTGGCAGCGCCGATGGCGTTCTGCTGCGCGGTCGTGAGGGGAACACCGCTGATGGTGTAGGTGTCGGCGGCGCCGTTGGTCCCGAGCACGCGGTTGATCTGGACGCGGCCCAGCGTCGGACCGGGGTTCGAATAGCTGTTCGAGATCCACACCAGCGGGCTGCCGCCGCCGAACAGACCCGCCGAACCGCGCACCTGGAGGCGATCGGTCGGCTGCCAGTTCACGCCGAAGCGCGGCTGGAACAGGTCACGGCCGTTGAGAGTCGAGGCGTTGGTGAAGCCGAAGCGGTCGACGAAGTTCTGGTTGAAGAACGGACGGACCGGCGCGTCGAACAGGTCGTAGCGCACGCCCGCCACGAGGGTCAGGGTGTCGGTCACGTCGATCGTGTCGCTGAGGCCGAAGGTCCAGGAGTTGTTCTGGAAGTCGGCAGTGACCGTGCCGATCCCGCCGCGCAGCGGCACGGCGATGTCGAGGCTGTTGGCGCGGCGCGCCTGCAGGTCGGCGATGTTGTCGAAGTACCACGCACCCGAAACGCGCTGGGCGAAGAGGTTGCGCACGTCCTGCTGACGGCGTTCGGCGATCAGCTTGAAGGTGTGGTTGTTGGCCTTCAGCGTGGCGGCGAATTCGACCGCCAGCGACTGGCTGTCGAGCTCGTTGGCCTGGCGGCTGATGTCGGGACCGAACTGGAGGCGCTGCTGACCGGGCGAGCACTGCGAGGCGGACGAACCGTTGGCCGGCTGGCCCTGCGCCGGCGGAGCCGGGTTGGTCGGGTCAAGACAGACGAGGAACTGGCCGAAGTCGCGGTTGCCGCCGACCGGCACCTGGAGGCGCACGTAATCGGCATAGGAGACGCGCAGCACGGTCGAGAAGTCGTCCGACCACTGGTTGTTCGACTGGATGATGCCGAAGTGGTTGACCGCACCTTGCGTGTAGTTGTTCGACAGCAGGCTGTAGGTCGGGTTGGTGGCGGTGATCTGGCCGGTGCCGGTCTGGCCTGCGAGCAGCGCCGCATCGTTCCAGATGTAGGTCGCGGTCAGGCGGTGGCCGTCGGCGACGTTCCAGTCGAGCTTGGTGACGAGCTTGTCGTCCTTCTCGACGATCGAGTCCGCAACGCCCAGCGTGTCGAAGTTGTAGACGGTGTCGGCGATGCCGTTGATCTGGGTCAGATCGGCGTCGGTGATGCCGAGCTGCGAGGGCGCGACGTCGGCCGGGACGGTGTCACGGGTGCGCTCGTAGGTGACCGCGAAGAACAGCTTGTCCTTGATGATCGGGCCGGTGACCTGGGCGACGTAGACCTGCGATTCGAACGAACCGATGCGGGTCAGTTCGCGGGCACGGGTGCCGCGCAGATCGTCGTTCTGGTAATAGGCGCTGCCGAGGAAGGTGAAGCGGTTGCCGCCCGACTTGAGCTGGGTGTTGATCGCGCCGCCCTGGAAGAAGCCCTGCTGGATGTCGACCGGCGCGGTTTCGACCGAGAATTCGCCGATCGCGTCAAGCGGGACCGGGCCGCGCGAGGAGACGAGGCCGCCGGATTCGAGACCGAAGGGGTCACCGAAGGCCACCCCGTCGACGGTGAAGCGGTTGTAGCGGTTGTTCTGTCCGGCGATGCTGATGGCGTTGCCGTTGGTGGCATCGAGGGTTACCAGCGGATCGCGCGCGGCGAGGTTGCGGATGTCGCGCTGGACGTTGGCGACGCCGGCGATGTCGCGGGCGCTCAGCACGGTCGCGGGGCCGGTGGCGAGCGTGATCGCCGAGCGCACGCGGTTGCCGGTGACGACGATGGTCTGGCCCTGTTCGACCAGCGCGACGCTGATGCGCTGCGCCTGGCCGGCGGTCAGGAAGCCGATTTCCTGCGAGACGATTTCATAGCCGTCAGCCGAAACTTCCACGAGGGAGGGGCCGCCGAGACGGAGCCCTGCCGCATTGAAGCCGCCTTCGGCATCGGTCGTCTGGGTCGAGGTGGTGCCCGAGGGGACGTGGGTCACGGTCACGGTCGCGCCGGCGATCGGGGCGCCGTTCTGGTCGGTGACATCACCGCGGACCGACGAGGTGGTTTCCTGCGCGAAGGCGGGGGTCGCGATCGTCGTGGTCGCGGCGAGGCTGACGATGCTCGCGGCGAGGAGATACTTAAGCTTCATGGATGAAAGCCCCTGGTAGCGGTGGACAGAGAATTGCGTGACGCGGACGGCCCTAGGCCTCTCTGCTTGCGCCAAAGCGACGGTTCTGTGACAATTTAATGACTGCCGTCGGGGCGCTGCGTGGAATCCCCTGGAAAGGCATGGCGCAAGGTCCGAAAACCCTCGGATTTCCGGCGCTTCCCGGGGACGGTGTTGCATCGCAGCAACGCCGCCGGATTTTCTCGGAAGAGGCTATTCGCCCACCCGCAGCAGCCGTGTCAGGCGAGGTTGATCTCGCGCAGGCGCTCCATGAGGTAATCATGCGCGGTGATCGGCGGCTGCGGCGGATTCGTGTCGGCGCCGACACATTCCGGCAATGCCTCGATCAGGAAATCGGGCCGGAAATGGAGGAAGAACGGCATCGAATAGCGGGCCCGCCGCGCCGCTTGCCCACGCGGATTGACCACCCGGTGCGTGGTCGAGCGCAGCCGGCCATTGGTCTGGCGCTGGAGCATGTCGCCGACGTTGATCACCAGCGCGCCCGCGGGCACGTCGACCGCGTGCCACTGCCCGTCCCGCGCGAGCAGTTCGAGGCCCGCTTCCTCCGCTCCCAGCAGCAGTGTGATGGTGTTGATGTCCTCGTGCCCCGCAGCCCGGATCGCGCCTTCGGGGGCGCCTTCGGCCAGCGGCGGATAGTGGAGCAGGCGCATCACCGAATTGCCGTCGGCCACGCTCGCCGCGAAGAAATCGCGCGGCCGGCCGAGGTGCAAGGCGATCGCCTCGAGCACGCGCCCGCCGGCGACCTCGAAAGCGGTGAACAGCGCGCTCAGCGTCTCGCGGAAGCCTTCGACTTCGGTCGGCCAGACGTTGGGGGCCATGAAGGGCGCGAGCGGGTGGCCTTCGGGAAGGTCGCGGCCGACGTGCCAGAATTCCTTGAGGTCGAACAGCTCGGCATCCTTGGCCTTCTCGGTGCCGAACGGGGTGTAGCCGCGCGCGCCGCCGCCGCCTGCGATCCTGTAGGCGCGCTTCACATCATCGGGCAGGGCGAAGAACGCCTTGGAGACGCGCTCGGCCGCGTCGATCAGGTCTTGCGGGATACCGTGATCGCGGACCACGGCAAAGCCGTATTCGCCGAAGCTGCGGCCCAGTTCGTCGGCGATGGTCTCAAGCGGCTGGGCGAGGCTGACGGATGCGATATTGATCATGGGCCGCGCCTTACACCCGCGCGGGCGCGCCTGCCAAGCGTCAGAGCGGCAAAAACAGGCTGGCCAGCGCCGCGCTCATCAGGTTGGCAAGACTGCCTGCCGCGAGCGCCTTCAGCCCGAGCTTCGCGATCACCGGGCGCTGGTTCGGGGCGAGCCCGCCTGTCACTGCCATCTGGATCGCGATCGAGGAGAAATTGGCAAAGCCGCATAGCGCAAAGGTCACGATCGCGCGGCTGCGCGCGGTGAGGGCGCCTGCCTCCATCTGTCCGAGGTCGATGAAGGCGACAAATTCGTTCAAGACGATCTTGGTGCCGAACAATCCGCCCGCGATCTGCGCCTGATGCCAGTCGGAAATGCCGATCAGGAACATGACGGGCGCGAACACATAGCCGAGCAGCTTCTGGAAGCTCAGGCTTTCGAACCATGCCGCGGTCGCCGGATCGAAGGGCGCGCCGATCCCTGCGGCAAGGTTGACGATCCCCCCGCCGAGTCCTGCCAGCAGGCCGTTGGCGAGCGCCACCAGCGCGACGAACACCATCACCATCGCTCCCACCGCGACCGCCAGCTTGACGCCGGTCTGGGTGCCTTGCGCGGCGGCCTCGATGATGTTGGCCGGGCGCTGGCCGTCCTCGAAGGCTTCCGCCGCGCTCACCTCGTCGGCCTTGGCGCCGCCTTCGAGGATCGATGCCGGGCCGACCGCGCTGATCCGGGCCTGCGGGAGTTCGACCTCCTGCCCGTTCTCGTCATACATGACCACGCGGGTCGCCTCGGTCACGGCGTTGCCCTTGCCGCGGGTGCGGGCAAAGGCTGCCGCCGCGACCGAGCCTTCATAGCCGGTCTGCCTGAGCGGCTCGTCGGGCATGATGATCTTGGCCATCAGGATGCCGCCGGGGGCCGCCATGAAGGCCGAGGCGAGCAGGAACGGCAGCGCGTCGGCACCGATGACGCTGGCATAGATCGCAAGGATGGTGCCGGCGACCCCCGCCATCCCGACGCTCATCAGCGTGAACAGCCCGGCAGGCGAGAGCGCGGCGAGATAGGGGCGCACCACCAGCGGACTTTCGGACTGGCCGAGGAAGATGTTGGCCGCCGCCGCCAGCGCCTCGACCTTGCCGATCCCGGTGATCCAGCCGATCGCGCCGCCCACCCAGCGCACCACCCGCTGCATGATGCCGAGATAGTAGAGGATCGAGACGATCGCCGAGAAGAACACGATCACCGGCAGGCCGGCGATGACGAAGGTGTTGGCAAAGGGGTTGTTGGCAAGCGGCCCGAACAGCGTCTCGATCCCGACCTTGGAATAATCGAGCAGCGCGATCACCCCGCTCGCGATCCCGGCGATCACCGCCACCCCCGCATCGGTGCGCAGCACGATCAGCGCGGTGAAGGCCTGGAGCCCGAAGGCCGCCCCGACAACCCGCAGGTTGATGTGACGGCGGCCCGACGACAGCGCGACGGCGATAGCAAGGATGGCAAGCACCCCGGCAAGGCTCAGCAAGGAGGACGTGAGACTTCCGTTCACGGCAGCGACTATTCCCTGATGCTTTGAAATGCGACCCGATCCCCCGCGCGCCCGGCACCCCACCTTGCGCGCAGCAACTTGCGGCGTGGCAGTTTGCGAGGCTTCTTGCAAGCCGGATGCGAAAGCGCGCAGTCACCAGCCTGCGGGAAAGCACGGCTTTGCGGCGGCGCAGCCGCTTTTCTTTTGCCGCGACGCTGGGTAGCACCTGCGGGATGAACACGCCCGAACCCACCGTGCCCGGCACCGACGTCCCGGCCGCCGCCCCCTTTGCCGCCACCACGCCTGCGGGGGTCTCGATGCCGCTCGGGATGTTCGTCTCCACGCTGCTTTATGGCGGGATGACGGTGCTGGCAGGCGTGCTCGCCTTCAAGCAGGTGCAGCTGTGGCCGACGCAGCTGGCCGTGGAGAGCGGGATCTTCCCTTTCCTGCTGCTGGTGGTGATCTCGAGCACGCTGTCGCAGCTCTACGGGCGCGAGGCGGCCAAGCGGATCGTGTGGTGGGGGTTCCTGCCGCTGGGCCTTTCGGCGCTGCTGATGCAGCTGGTGCTGGCGCTGCCCGCCTCATCGGAAATGCTCGCCTTCCGCCCCGATGACCTCACAGCCTTCAACCGCGTCCACCAGTCGACCTGGCGGGTGTGGATGGCAGGCCCGGCGAGCTACATCACCTCGCTGCTCCTCAACATCTGGATCTTCGACCGGCTGCGCGGCAGCGGGGAAGGCGAGAGCACATTGGGACTGATGGTGCGCGGCGCGATTGCATCGGCCCTGTCGCAGGCGGTGGATTCGGTGATCTTCATCACCCTCGCCTTCTATGGCGAGTTCGACATCACCGACCTGATGATCGGCCAGGTCCTCGCCAAGGTGTTCCTGAGCGTGGTGCTGGTGCCCTTCCTCATCACCTTCGGGGTGCGCGCCGCGCATTGGCTTGATGCGAGGAAGGGCGCCTAACCGGCCACGGCGAGGTCGTCCTGCATCATTCCGACCCGCGGATCGTTGGGGGCGACCCATTCCTTGCCGATGGCCTGTTCGACGCGCAGTTCGGGCGGCACGTTCTTGAGGCCGATCATCCGGTCGCAGTGCTGGTGGAACCAGTAGATGCGCGCTTCCTGATAGGAGAGCGGCACGCTCTTGAAGCCGCGGCTTTCCATCGAGCGCTGGATCGCCTCGCCGAACTGGGTGTCCTCCTGGATCAGCCTGGCCATCGCCCGGCCGTTGGGCGAGGTCTCGTCCGGCACGGTCCACAGATCGGGCGCCGCCCCGTCACCCCAGTCGGGCGCCATGGTGATCAGTTCCAGCCGCGTGGTCGTCAGCGAGGTCGGCCAGAAGATCAGCGGCGGCACGAAGTAGTTCGACAGCGGCGAGACCCAGTTGGGGAAGATCGTGTAGCTCTGGGTATGGGTGCGCCCCAGCTCGCCAACGGTCGCGATGCTGGTCCAGTTGGGCGCATTCTCCAGCGCCCGGACGTGCTCGCGCTGCATCTCGCGCGGCGGCGGCGCGAGCATCCGCCCGTGGCCGCCCGGGTAGAGATGGTTGACGTTGCGCCTGGCATCGACCAGCGGCGCGACCGTTTCGGGGTGGATGAAGGGCACATGGTAGACCTCCATGTTGGCCTCCATCGCCACCTTCCAGTTGCAGGCAAGATCGAAGCTGTGCCGCGCGGCAAGCCGAAGCTTGTCGAAACCGAACTCCTCCCATTCCTCCGCAATCGGCCCGAGGAAATCGCGCAAACTCGGCGCGTTGTCGTCGAAATTGACGAAGACGAGCTTGCCGAACATCTCGCAGCGCACCGGGATGAGGCCCCTCGTCGCCATGTCGAGATCGACGAAATCCTGCCGCTCGGGCACGCCGATGAGGGTGCCGTCGGTCTTGTAGGTCCAGGCGTGGTAGGGGCACACCAGCCGCCGCGCGCAGCCCCGGTCCTCGGTCACCACCGGCGCGCCGCGATGGCGGCAGGTGTTGTAGAAGGCGCGCACCACCCCGTCGGTGCCATGGACGATGATGATCGGATCGCCGGCATTGTTCCAGCGCATGAAGCTGCCGGGCTCGGGCACCTCGTCGAGATGCCCGGCAAACAGCCATGCCTTCCTGAAGATATGCTCCTGCTCGAGCGCGAAATAATCCGCGCTGGTGTAGCGCGCGGCAGGCACATCGGGCAGGCGCGGGAACCCCGGCGGCGGCGCCTTCCTCTGCCCCTCCCACTCCATCAGCGCCTTCAGCGTCGCAATCGTGGCGGTGTCCATGCGCGTCTCTCCCAGTCCCCAGGGGCCTGTGCGTAAGGCGCGGCACCTGCGGGCCGCAATTGGCGGATAAGGCAGGGCCTAGAACGCCGTGCCCCACCGCTCCCAGACGAGCGCCGAGACGCCGAGCCATGTTGTGAACATGATCACGTAGGGCCAGCGGCGCGGCCACAGGCGGGCGACCAGCAGTGTCGCGGCCGCCGTGCCGCCGAGGGCGACGAGGGCGATGCCTGCCACTGCGGCCCCGGTGCGCGTCAGCCCGGCTTGCACCGCCAGCGACGCCCATTGCGCGGGCAAAAGCGCCAGCACCCAGCCCGGCCATGCGCCCGGCATGGCGGCGGCGGTGAGCAGGACGGCCGCCTCCCCCGCGACCACGCCGAGCGCGATCCACCACCCCCGCCCCGCCGCCGAGCGCGCAAACAGCGTGCCCCGCGCGGCAAAGCTGATGCTGGCGATCAGGGCGGCAAGTGCCACACCGCGAGGGTCGTGAAGGGCGGGAAGGCCCAGCCCCCGTGCCAGCAGCACCAGCCCCGCCCCGGCCAGCAAGGCGACCCCCACGCCAACCGCGAAGCGCCCCGCAGCGGCGGCGGCGATCATGCCCGCCCCCATCATCCCGATCGCGACGATTGTCCCGGCGGCGCGCGGATCGTGGGTGATGAAGAAACCACCCGCCGGAGCCACCGCCCCGGCAAGCGCGACAGTCAGCCACGCCAGGCGCGGATGGTCGGCGACCTGATCCTCGGGCAGAAATCTCATGGGACGATCAGTGACCGAGGCTGGGGGAATTGTCGAGCCGAGGGTTGTGGTGCGCGCAACCGGGAAGCCAAAGTGAGCGCGGATGGCACCCGATCGGTCGCCCGGCGGCCGCAAGGGCGACCGCCCGCGCGCAGCGGGTCCGGAACGAAGTGGAGGACGCATAGCGAGGACGCCGCCGCGCAGGCGGCCGCGACAAACAAGAGTGGTGAGCCCGACAGGATTCGAACCTGTGACCCGCTGATTAAAAGTCAGCTGCTCTACCTACTGAGCTACGGGCCCACTCGTGTCCCGCAGTGCGGCGGGGGACGCGCTCACCTAGGCAGGGGGCGCGGGCGGGTCAAGCGGGCTTGATGGTGGACGAGGGTGAGGCCGTGGGGGGGCGTGCGCCAGTCGGGAGCGATCATGCAGGCCGGATCGAGCACGAAGCGCCGCTGGGCGAAGGCCGGGTGGGGGATGGTGAGGGCATTCGAGCGCCATCCGCCGCCGCTCCACGCGATAATGTCGCAGTCGAGCACCCGGTCGCCCCAACGCTGACCGGGGCGGCGGCCAAATTCGCGCTCGGTGCGCTTGCAGGCCGCAAGCAGCGCGGGCGGATCGAGCGCGCTTTCCAGCACCAGCGCGGCATTGGCGAAGCGGCGCTGCGCGGCGCCCATCGCCGGGGTCGCGATCACCGGCGAGCGCGCGGCGATCGTGCCGAAGGCGGCCCATTCGTCCATCGCGGCCCGCACCACGGCGCGCGGATCGCCATAGAGAGGGTGCCGCCGGTTGCTCCCCAGCGCGATCAGGTAGGTGCTGGACAGCCTCAGATGTCCTGCGCGATGCGCCCGTAAAGCTGCGGGCGGCGGTCGCGGAAGAAGCCCATCCCCGCGCGGTGGGTCGCAGCACGCGCCAGATCGAGCCGAGCGACCAGAACCCCGGTCTCCTCCTTGCCGAACAGCGCGAGGTCATCGCCCCACTCGTCGGTGATGAAGGAGTGGCCGTAGAAGGACTGGGCGCGGCCTTCCGGGCCCTCATGCCCGATGCGATTCGCGGCGACCACCGGCATGCAGTTCGACACCGCATGCCCGATCATCGCGCGCCGCCACATGCGGCTGGTGTCGAGATCGGCATCATAGGGCTCCGAGCCGATTGCGGTCGGATAGAGCAGCACCTCGGCGCCCAGCAGCGCCATCACCCGCGCGGCCTCGGGATACCACTGGTCCCAGCAGATGCCGACACCGACCTTGACACTTGCCCCGTTCTCGCCGGGCACGTCCCACACCTTGAAGCCATCATTGCCGGGGCGGAAATAGTATTTTTCCTCGTAGCCCGGGCCATCGGGAATGTGGCTCTTGCGATAGGTGCCCATGATCGCGCCGTCCGGCCCGATCATCGCGAGAGTGTTGTAATAGTGGTGCCCGTCACGCTCGAAGAAGCTGGTGGGGATGGTCACTTTCAGCTTCGTGGCGAGCGCCTGCATGGCGATGACGCTGGGATGTTGGGCGGTCGGACGGGCGAGGGCGAACAGCGCCTCGTCCTCCTCGCGGCAGAAATAGGGGCCGCTGAACAGTTCGGGCGGCAGGATCAGCTGCGCGCCCCGGCTTGCAGCCTCCTCGACCAGCACGGTAACGGCGGCAATGTTCTCGGCCTCGTCGGACGAGCCGAGCGGGAGCTGAAGGGCGGCGACGGTGATGGCGGTCATGCCGCCGCCCCTTATAGCGATTCCGAGTTCGGTGGAACACCGAACGGCTCGGAAATCGCGCCCTACAAAGGCGCCATTACTTCGCCTTCTTGAACAGCAGAGTCATGCGGTCGCTTTCGCCCAGGCCCTGCAAGTCCTCGCGCTTGGTGGCGAGCGTCGGGGGCATTTCCCACACGCCCTCCTTGTGATCGGCGGTGTCCCTGGGGTTGGCGTTGATCTCGCTCGCGGCGACCAGTTCGAAGCCGTTGATGCGCATGATCGCGATCACATCCTCCTGCCGCAGGTAGCCCTTGGTGCCATTGGCATAGGTCCACGGCGCATCGGGCTTGGCACGGTGCTGCTCGACACCGATCAGGCCATCATCCTTGAGCAATTCGCGTATCGCGCGCAGCTCGGTATCGAGGATCCCGATGCGCAGCGGATTGTGCAGCGAGCGCATCAGGAGGATGCGATCGAAGGTGCCCTTGTGGCCCTCGAGATTGTCGAGCGTGATGCCGCTGAAGTGCTCGGCCGGAAGACCGGTATAGCCCGCGACCTCCTTGCCGAAGCCGGCCGCCTGGTCGCGCAGGCGCTGCTGGCGGGCGGGATCGGAAGAGGCGGACAGGGGGTTGGTGTAGATGCCGACCAGCTTGCCCTCGCCGCCGAGGTAGTGGCCGAGCAGGCGCGTGTACCACCCGCCGCCGGGCGAATATTCGCCGACCTTCATTTCCGGTCCGACATGGAAGAAGGCGAGGCTTTCGGCGGGGTGGCGGAAGGCATCGCGCGCACGGTCCTCGGCGCGGCTCGGGTGGTTGATCGCGGCCGACAGCTGCTCGCCATGCATCTTGAGGAAGTGCGCGGTGTCCTTGATGTGCGCCTCGTCGACCTCGCCTGCCATGTGATGGTCGGCGATGGCCGGCGCGGCAAGCGCGATGCCGCTCGCGGCGGCAAGGGCGAGGATGATCTTGTTCATGGTAACTCTCTCCCGGAATTTGCGAATGAATCTGGTCTACGACCTCAGGCAGCGAAGCGGTAGCCGCAAATACGGCCTCAGGCAGCGAAGCGGTAGGCCGCAAATACGGCCTCAGGCAGCGAAGCGGTAGGCCGCAAAAAATGCACACTGGCAATGGCGGCTTGCTAGCCTATCTGTGCCAGAAACAAACGGAGATTTCGATGAGCGAGCAAGATACGGCGATCATTGCCGGGGGATGCTTCTGGTGCACCGAGGCGGTGTTCCGCGATGTGGTGGGCGTGAGCCGGGTCGAGAGCGGATATATCGGCGGCTCCAAGGCGAACCCGACCTACAAGGAGGTGTGCACCGGCACCACCGGCCACGCCGAGGGGATCCGCGTGACCTTCGATCCGGCGGTGATCAGCCTGCCCGAAATCTACGACGTGTTCCTCGGCACGCATGATCCGACGCAGCTGAACCGCCAAGGCAACGATGTCGGCACGCAGTATCGCAGCGCGATCTTCCCGCTGTCGGAGTGGCAAGGAGCCGAGGCCGAGGCCGCGATTCTCCGCTGGAACGCCGAGAACGGCAAGCAGGCGGTGACCACGATCGAGGGTCTTTCGGGCGGCGCGCAGACAGCGGAATGGTATCCGGCCGAGGACTACCACCAGGAATACTGGGACGGCGAAGGCCAGAGGAACCCCTATTGTCTCGCGGTGATTCCGCCCAAGCTGATGAAGCTGCGCAAGAGCTTCCAGAAATATGTGAAGTAGGTCGCCTTTGTGTGCGTGCCCGCATCCGCGGGCACGTCCTCGGTACTGTTCCTCCGCTTCGCTCCGGGCACCTGCGGCTCGCGCGCGTGCGCTCGCGGCCCGTCCGTTGGCGGGCCGACACCACTTCTCTCTTGCGAGGGTCAGTCCCTCACCCACCGCCCCACAAAAAACCCGTCGAGCCCGCCTTGATCGCCCAGCATCCCGGGGTGGGTGCGCAGCCAGCCCTCGGGGGTGGGGGCGAGGCCGGCGGGCAGGTCCCCGGCCGTGATCGGCTGCGGGGTGAGGCCCAGTTCGGCGTCGATCCACGCGGCCTGCTCCTCGCCCTCTTCGGCTTCGAGCGAGCACACCGCGTAGACCAGTACCCCGCCGGGGTTCAGCCATTCAGCCGCCTTGGCAGCGAGCGCGCGTTGCAGTTCGACCATCTCCGCCACCTGCCCCTTGCCGATGCGGTGAAGCACGTCGGGGTGGCGGCGGCAGGTGCCGGTCGCGGTGCAGGGCGCATCGATCAGGATCGCGTCGAAGCGGTGCTTGGGCTCCCATGTCAGCGCGTCGGCGCGCACCGGCGAGGCCTTCAATCCGGTGCGCTTCAGATTGTCTTTCAGCAGGTCGAGCCGCCGCTTCGACATGTCGAGCGCGGTCACCTTCCACCCTGCTGCGGCCAGCTGCATGGTCTTGCCGCCGGGCGCGGCGCACAGGTCGAGCGCGCTCCGGCCTTCCCCAGCCCCGAGCAGCCGCGCCGGCAGCGAGGCGGCGAGGTCCTGCACCCACCACGCGCCCTCCTTGAAATCCGCAAGGCTTTCCACCGCCGCGCCGCGCGGCAGGCGGATGTGGCCCGGCGCAAGGCTGACCCCGCCCATCTGGACGGCGCGGGTCTGGGTCTCGGCGGGATCGCGCAGGGCAAGGTCAAGCTCGGGCGGGAAGGCGAGACCGGGGGCGATCGCGGCGGCCTTCCGAGCGCCCCAGCGCTGAGCCACGCGCTCGGGCAGGGTCGGCACCTCGGGCAGCCGCGCCCCCTGCTTGTCCAGCGCCGAGAACACCCCGTGCGCCAGCCTTCTCGGCCCGCCCTCCAGCAAGGCAAGGCCGGTCGCGATCACCGCGTGCGGCGGGGTCTCCAGCCGCAGCGCCTGAGCGAGCATCAGCCGCAGCACCATGCGCGCCTTGGCATCGTCGGGCAGACGCTGCTTCGTCGCGGAGTCGATCAGTGCGTCGCAATCGGTGAGCCAGCGCAGCGTCTCCCCCGCAATCGCGCGGGCGAGCGCGCGGTCGGGCGCCTTGCGGATGTCGCCGAGCGCGGTGCCCTCGGCCTGCTCCAGCGTCTCGCCTCGCCGCAGCACGGCATCGAGCAGGCGCAAGCTTGCGCGGCGCACGGTAAGTCCGGGGGGAAGAGCCATGGGCGCGCCCCTAACCGTCCTTGAAACAAAGCGCCAGCGCGCGCATTTGGTGGGGCATGACCCGCGAGAAATCCGACGCCGCCAAGGCCTTCAAGAAGCCCGCCCACTGGACCAACGATCCGGTGCCCGCGCCCAAGTCCGTCACCAACGACGAGGCGCTCTCCCCCACCCGCTACGGCGACTGGGAGAAGGACGGGATTGCGGTCGATTTCTGAGGGGTCTGCAACGGACCATTCGGCGGCGCAGCCGGCGCAAGGCCGGACGGCCTCCCGCAGACGCCCGTAGCGAAGCGGAGGAACAGCGGCGAGGACGCGCGCCCGGAGGGGCGCGCGCGCATCAAAGCTTCACGAATTCCACCTTCAGCCCGTCCTTGGGCTGCGGGATCGGCCAGTCCTGCCACCCGGGCGCGTAGCCATCGGCCGCCTCGATACGGTAGCGCTGGAGCAGCTGGGCCATCAGGATTTTGACCTGCATATAGGCAAAGTGGAGCCCGAGGCACATGTGCGCGCCGCCGCCGAAGGGCACCCAGGCATATTTGTGCCGCGCCTTCACCTTGTCCGGGGTGAAGCGCATCGGATCGAAGGTGTGGGGGTTGTCCCAGTACTCCTGCGCGTGGTGCGTCCAGTGGATATTGATCCCGACCATCGCGCCCGCCGGAATGCGGTAGCCGCCATATTCGAACGCGCGCAGCGCGCGGCGCGGCATCGAGGGCACCGGCGGGATCATCCGCAGCGATTCCTTGAAGGCCATCTCGGTAAGGTCAAGCTTGGCGAGATCGTCGTAATCGAGCGGGCGGGGGTTGCCGTCCCCGTCCGGGCCGCCGGTCACCGCGAAAATTTCCTCGCGCAGTTTCTCCTGCCATTCCGGGTTGGTGGCGAGGTGGTAGATCAGCGATGTCGCCGAGGAGGTAATGGTGTCGTGCGCGGCCATCATCAGGAAATTCATGTGATCGACCACCTCGTCGACCGGCAGCAGCGAGCCGTCCTCGCGGGTGGCGGTGGCGAACTGGCTGAACATGTCCTGCCCGCCGCCTTCCTTGCGGCGGCGCAAGGTTTCCTTGGTGAAATAGTCGACGAGAAAGGCGCGGCCATCGACGCCCTTCTTCATCCTGGTGAAGGGCAGCGGACGGCGCACCGGCGCGACCGAGGCCTGCACCATGTCGACGAAGGCTTCGTTGATCTTGTCCGCCTCGGGCCCCCACGGCAGGCCGATGAAGCTGTCGGCGGCCAGATCGAGGGTGAGCTTCTTGATCGCGGGATAGAAGGTCATCGGGCCGGCCCAGCCCGCCACTTCGCGCGCGATCCCGCGGTTCAATGCGCCCGAGTAATGCCGCATCGGTTCCGGCTTGAAAGCGATCGAGAGCGCGCGGCGGTCGATCCGGTGATGTTCGAAATCGATCAGCATCAGCCCGCGCGGGAACAGCTGGTCGAGCACCGGGCCCCAGCCCTGTTCGGAGGAGAAGATCTTGTCCTTGTTGAACAAGAGCAGCTCGTTCGCCTCGGCACCGATCAGCGCGACCTGCCAGCCGCCGAACGCGCGGTTCTTGTAGACCTTGCCGTGGGTGCGGATCATCCGCTCGGCAAAGGCGTGGGGGTCGGCGAGCATGGTGAAGGTATTGCCGACCACCGGCCAGCCGGCCTCGCCCGGGATATGCGCAAGGTCGGCCTCGGTCAGGCGCTGCTCGCCCCAGTGGCGCGGCGCGCCGGCGGGCGCGGTGCCGCCGGTGGTTTCGTTGTCCTGCGGGGCTTCGGCAAGGGTGGCCATGTCTTTCCAGATGCTCCGGTTATCGCGTTCGGATTCGCAACTTACCTTGATGAAAGTTTCGCGCAAGTTTCCCGCGCGTCAAATCCAGCCGGAAAGCTCGCGGCGCAGCATCGCCTCGATCATCGCAAGGCCGTGGTCCGAGCTGTTGAGGCAATCGAGCACGGCGTAATCCTCTCCCCCCGCCTCGCAGAATTCCTTGCGGCCCTCGATCGCCAGCTCTTCCAGCGTCTCGACACAGTCCGCCGCAAAGCCCGGGGCGGCGACGACCAGCCGCCTCGTGCCCTTCTCGCCCTCGGCAATCAGGGTCGCATCGGTCGAGGGCTCGAGCCACGCCGCCGGGCCGAACCGCGACTGGAAGGTGGTCTCGAAGCGCACGCCGGCGAATTCGGGCCGCCTCGCCAGTTCCTCGCGCAGCAGCCGCGCGGTCTTGGAGCAGTGACAGTAATAGGGATCGCCCTTCTCGAGCGTCTGCTGCGGCATGCCGTGGAAGCTGAGCAGCATCACTTCGGGCTTGAAGGTCAGCGCGCGCACCTGCCGGGTCAGATCCTCGGCCAGCGCGGTGAGGTAATTGGGATCGTCGTGATAGGGCGGGATGAACCGCAGCGCGGGCTGCCAGCGCATCTTGCCGAGTACGCGCGCGATCTCGTCGAACACGGTCGCGGTCGTCGCGGCGCAATATTGCGGATACATCGGGGCGACGAGGATGCGGTCGCATCCATCGGCCATCAATGCGGTGAGGCGGCTTTCGATCGAGGGATTGCCGTAACGCATCGCCCAATCGACCTGCACAGCCTCGCCAAACTTGCCCACCATCGCCTCGGCCTGGCGCGCGGTGATGTCGGCGAGCGGCGAGCCCCGCTCGGTCCAGATTTTCTGATAGGCCTTGGCGCTCTTCTGGGGCCGCGTGTTGAGGATGATCCCGCGCAGGATCAGCTGCCAGGCGATCGGCGGAATCTCCACCACGCGCGTGTCCGAGAGGAACTGCTTGAGGTAACGCTTGACCGAATCCGGATCAGGCCCGTCGGGCGTGCCGAGGTTGATCAGCAGCACGCCGATGCGGCCGCTCTTTGCAGGAGGATGGTCGCCCGGAAGGCGCTGGGTCTGCCAGGTCATATGCCGCCCAACGGTCGGCAGGCGTTTCGTTTCCGAACCTGCAAAAAAGCGCAGGTCTTATGTTGCAAAAATGTCGGGATCATATGCCGTCCGATAGGAGGGGAAGGCGGCGCAGGCGCAAGCCCGTGGCCGAATAGAGCGCGTTGGCAATGGCCGGCGGCGCGACCACCGCGCCAAGCTCGCCCGGATCGGCGGGTGCCTTGTCGCTGGCGATGAACTGGACCCGCATCTCGGGGCAATCGGCAAGGCCCGGCAAGCCGAGCGCCACATCGCCTGCCTGCTCGGGCAGACCGCCGCGCAAGGCCACCGCATTGCCGAGCGCGATGCCGATGCCGAACACGAGACCGCCCTCGATCTGCTGGCGGGCGATATCGTGGTTGACGATCCGGCCGATATCGACCGCCGCCGAAAGCCGGACGACGCGCACGCCGCCCTCGCCCTGCCGCGCGGTGGCGACGCAGGCGATCCGCGGCGCATCCTCTCCCTCGCCGAGCCGCGCACAGGCGAGGCCCTGGCCGCTCTGATCGACCCCGCCATCCCACTCGGCAAGCTGCGCGGCGCGCTGGAGGCAAGCGGCAAGACGCACGTCGCCCCCCAGCATCGACATGCGGAACGACAGCGGCTCGCGCTTCGCCTTGGCTGCGATCTCGTCGATGAAGCTTTCGGTGGCGAAGATCGTCGGCCCCCAGGCATTGCCGCGCACCCGCCCGACCGGCATGCCGATATCGGCGGGAATGTGCTCGACCATCACGGCCGGGATCTTGTAGGGTGGCACCGCGCCTTGGCAGGCGAGCGGATCGGGCTCGCCCGTGGTCTCGCGGATCGCGGCCATGCTGGTGCGGTTGGCGAACAGGCGCTTGCCGAACTCGCGCGCGGAAGGCGGCGTCGCCACCCGCACGCGCAGCGCCTCGATCGCGCCGCTTGGGGTGCCGGGCGCACCCTTGGCGAGCTGCGCGCCGAGCAGCATCCAGTAGGGCGCGCGCGGGCGGGCACGGATCAGCTCGTCGCGGCGCGACCAGACCAGCTGCACCGGGCGGCCCAGTTCCTTCGCGATCAGCGCGATCTCGATGGCGTGGTCGTGTTCGAGCCGCGCATCGAAGCTGCCGCCCGCAGGCGTGGGGTAGAGCGCAACGTCCTCGGTCGAGATGCCGATGGCGCGCGCGGCGGCGATGCGGGCCTGTTCGGGGGCCTGCGCGGCGATCCACAGATCGAGCCGCCCGTCCTCGAACCGCGCGGTCGCAGTCGCGGTTTCGATCGGGGCGGCATAAGCCGGTTCGACCTCATACCGCCGGCCGATGTCGACGCGCTGCAATCCGGCGGCGCCAAACCCGGTCTCGGCGATCACATGCGCCTCGCCCGCGGTCAGCAGCGTGTCGAGCCGCGCGGCGATATCGGTGCTGTTGACGGGCGCGGCAGTGCGGAACCGCGGCTTCATCGCGGCAAGTGCGGCCTCGGCGCTCCACCACGTATCGGCGGCGACCGCGAGCCAGCGCTTGCTCTCGACGATCCCGGCCAGCCCCTTGATACCGGCGGCGGCCTTGGTATCGAAGCTTTCGAGCTCGGAGCCGTCCACGGGGCCGTGGCGGATCGAGGCGAACACCATGCCCGGCAGGCGCACATCGCCGGCAAAGCGGTGCGAGCCATCGACCTTGGAGGGCAGGTCGATGCGCGGGAAGGCGGGCGCGCCGTCGACATCGGCGGGAAGCGGCTTTTCGCGCGGGGGCTCGGGCCGCAGCGGCGCGGGATCGGGCGGGGAATAGCCCGCGGCATCCTCTGCCAGTTCGCCGAAGCTTGCACGGTTGGGCCCCTGCGTGACGAGGCCGTTTTCGACCTCGCATTCCTCCCATGCGACGCCCCATCTGGCCGCAGCCGCCTGCGCCAGCATCGCGCGCGCGGCAGCGGCGGCCTCGCGGCAGGGCTGTTCATAGGCGGCAAGCGCGGTGCCGCCCGCGGTCGCGTTGAAGCGGCGGCTTTGCGCAAAGCGGGTCGCCAGCAGGTCGTCGAAAGGCGGCGAGAGCCCGGCAAAGCTCGCGTCCCACAGCGCCATCCACTGCCGCGCCAGCGGGACATTGGCATAGACGCCCGAGACCGGCGCGGGCTCGACCGCGATCTGCCGCCAGTCCGCGCCCAGTTCATAGGCCACGATCTGCGGCAGGATGGTGGTGATCCCCTGCCCCATTTCAAGCTGCGGCACGGCAACGGTGACCACGCCGTCGGCGGCGATCTTGAGCCACGCGCCGAACACGTGCTCAGCCCGCGCGGCCACCAGCGGGGTGCGGTAGGAGCGCGGCATCAGCCACCACGCGACGACCAGCCCGCCGCCTGCCGCCGCGCCCGCCAGCAATCCGCGCCGGGTGACCTGCATCGTTCTAGAGCCGGCCCGTGTCGAGCCAGCGGCCGAGCTGTTCGGCGATGGCGCGGAAGGGCTCGGCGGCCTCGTCATCGCCCCACGCGGGGGGCACGCCCTTGTCGCCCGCGATGCGCGTGGCGAGCGTCAGCGGCACGCGGCCAAGGAAGGGGATTTCGAGCGCGGCGGCGAATTTCTCGACGCCCCCCTGTCCGAAGGGATCGCTGACCTCGCCGCAATGCGGGCAGGCATAGCCCGCCATGTTCTCGACGAGGCCGATGATCGGCACCTCGCCCTGTTCGAACAGCTGGCCCGCGCGCGCGGCATCGATCAGCGCGAGGTCTTGCGGGGTCGAGACCAGCACCGCGCCGTCGGGCTTGTGCGCCGAGAGCATCGACAATTGAACGTCGCCCGTGCCCGGCGGCAGGTCGACCAGCAGCAGATCGGTCTCGCCCCAGTCGGCATCGACCAGTTGCGAGAGCGCCTTGCCGGTCATCGGCCCGCGCCAGGCGAGCGCCTTGCCGGGCGCGACGATGTGCCCCATCGAGAGCACCTTGACCCCGTAGGGGCTGTCGATCGCCACCAGCTTGTCGCCCTCGGGGGTGGCGGCGGGCTTCTGCCCTTCGGTCTTCAGCAGCTTGGGCTGCGAGGGGCCGTAGATATCGCCATCAATCACCCCGACGCGGCGGCCCATCTTGGCGAGCGCGACCGCGAGGTTGGTGGTGAGCGTCGACTTGCCGACCCCGCCCTTGCCTGAGCCCACCGCGATCAGACGGCGGCGGCGGCGTTCGCCGGTGAGCGCGATGCGCACCTCGGCGATTTCGGGCAAGGCAGACAGCGCGGCGGTGATCTCCGCCTCGAGCGCGGCGCGCCCCTCGTCAGGCAGATCGCCGGCCTCGGCAACGATCACCGCGCGGCCCGCAACGATCCTTGCGGAACGCAGGCGGTGATTGATTTGCGGGCTCAGCGCGGCGCGGATCAGCGCCTCTTCGGCTTGCGGCTGGCGGGGAGTATCGGGCGGGTTGTCCATTTCGCCACGCCTCTAACACCAAAATCACGCAGCGAACCCCTGTTTTTCGCCGAAACCCGTGCCTATAAACAGCCTATGCAGAGAATGGACGGTTGGAGAGAACGGCTGGGCGCGGGGCTTAAGGGCCTCGCCATGGCCGGAAAGAACCCCTGGGGCGGCAGCGGCGGTTCTGGCGATGACGGCACGCCGGGCAACGACGGCGAAGGGGGCGGCAGCGACAGCTCCGGTCCGCGCAATCCGTGGCTGCCGGGCGGGGGCGAACCCGGCAAGCGCCGCTCGGCCAGCATCGAGGACATCTTCAAGAGCCGCGGCCCCGAAGGCCCGCGCCGTTCGGGCGGCGGCGGCGGTCAGGGCGGCGGCGGTTTCCGCTTCCCCGAACGCCCCGGCGGCAAGAGCTGGGTGCCGGTCATTATCGGCGGGGTCGCGCTGGTCTGGGTCGCGGTCACCAGCGTCCACTTCGTCCAGCCGGGCGAGCAGGCGGTGGTGACGTGGCTCGGTGGCAAGTATTCGCACGAGTTCGAAAGCGGCACCAACTTCACCGCGCCCTGGCCGATCCACATGGTCGAAAAGGAAAACGTGACGCAGGTCCGGCTCGAGGAGGTGCCCGGCACCAAGACCGAAAAGCTGATCCTGACCGGCGACCAGAACCTTGTCGATTTGAGCTATCTGATCCGCTGGAACATCTCGGACCTGACGCTTTACAAGTACCAGCTCAGCGATCCGCGCAACGCGCTGCTCGAGATCGGCGAGGCGGCGATGCGCGCTGCGGTGGCGCGGCAGGATCTCGATTCCGTGCTGACCGGCGCCGGCCGTGCGGAGATCGAGCAGGACGTGCGCACCGCGATGCAGGCGCGGCTCGATGCCTATCGCTCGGGTATCAGCGTGCAGGGTATCGAAATCAACAAGGTCGATCCGCCAAGCCGGGTGGAAGAGGCCTTCAAGGACGTCTCGAGCGCCCAGCAGGACGCCGACGCCAACATCAACCGCGCCCGCGCGGTGGCCCAACAGGTGCTCGCCCGCGCGCAGGGCGATGCGAGCGAATTCAACGACATCTACGAGGAATACAAGCTCGCGCCCGAAGTGACGCGGCGCCGCCTCTATTACGAGACCATGGAGCAGATCCTGTCCAAGACCGACAAGACGATCGTCGAATCCGGCAACGTCACCCCCTACCTGCCGCTTCCCGAGTTGAAGCGCCGGGCCCAGGCCCAACCGCAAGCGCAGGGGCAGTAAGGTCATGGAAAACCTGTTCCAGAACGTCCGCAACATCGCCATCGCCGCCGCCGTGCTGGTGGTCGCGCTGGTCGCCAGTGTGGTGATCGTCCCCGAAACCCATCAGGCGGTGGTGATCCGCACCGGCGAGCCGGTCCGCGTCATCAACCAGTTCCGCCCCGACGTGCCCTACGGCTCGACCGGCGCGGGGATCGCGCCGCGCATCCCGTTCGTCGAGGAAGTGCGCTTCATCGACCGCCGGGTGCTCGATATCGACATGGAGCGCACCCAGGTGCTCTCCAAGGACCAGCAGCGCCTCCAGGTCGATGCCTATGCGCGCTACCGGATCATCGATCCGGTCAAGCTGGTCGAGAAGGCCGGGACCGAACGCCAATTGGAAGCGCAGCTGCTGCCGATCCTCACCTCGGTGCTGCGCCAGGAGCTGGGGAGGCGGCCGTTTGCCGCGCTCATCAGTGCAGAGCGCGGGACCGCGATGACCAACATCACCGCCACGCTCGACAAGCAGGCGCGCAACTATGGCGCGCAGGTGCTCGACGTGCGGATCAAGGCCGCCGACCTGCCCGAAGGCAGCCCCCTCGACGCCGCCTTCACCCGGATGGAGACCGACCGGCAGGAACAGGCCGCCACGATCCGCGCTGCGGGCCTGCGCGATGCGCAGATCATCCAGGCCGAAGCCAGCGCCCAGGCCGCGAAGATCTACGCCGAGGCTTACGGGAAAGACCCGAAATTCTACGACTTCTACCGCGCCATGCAGAGCTACAAGAACACCTTCATCGCCGGCGAGGGGCAAAGCACCATGGTGCTGTCGGACGACAGCGAGTATTTCCGCCAGTTCAAGGGGCAGCAGTAGCGCGTTCGACCAAGCGCAGATGCACGGCGATCAGCGCCGCGCGGTATTCAATCGGCGTTAAGCCGCCAAAGGCGCATTTGAGGCCGCCGCGCAGGCAAGGTCGCGGCATCCCACAAGGGCTTCAGGCCGCAAGGGTTTCAGGAACGGTGCGGGACCTCCGCGCATTTCCGGACAGGATAAGGACCAAGAGGACGTGAACAAAGTGCGCTATGTATACGGACTGTCGAGCGCGCTGCTGGTGGGCGGCGCTGCCATTTCGCTGATCACGGGCTCGCCGCTGGGCGCACAGGTCGCGCAGAACGACGATGCGGTGATGAACCGCGTGGTCCCCGTCGCCGGTGCGCCGGCAAGCTTCGCCGATCTCACCGCGCAGCTCCAGCCTGCGGTGGTCAACATCGCCACCCGCCAGCGGGTCGAGGTGCAGAACAATCCCTTCGCCGGTACGCCCTTCGCCGAACTGTTCAACCGCCGTCAGGGCGGCGGGCAGCAGGCGCAGCCGCAGACGCAGGAAGCACAGTCGCTGGGCTCGGGCTTCATCATCTCGGCCGATGGCATCGTCGTCACCAACAACCACGTGATCAGCCCGCCCGATACCCGCGCGAAGCTGGAATCGATCACCATCACCTTGTCGGACGGCACCGAATACGAAGCCGACGTGATCGGCGCGGATGCCGCCTCCGACCTCGCGGTGCTCAAGATCCGGTCGGACAAGACCTTCCCCTTTGTCACCTTCGGCGATTCCTCGGCAACCCGCGTGGGCGACTGGGTGGTGGCGATCGGCAACCCCTTCGGCCTCGGCGGCACGGTGACCGCGGGGATCATCTCGGCGGTGTACCGCAACACCGGCCAGGGCGGCGCCTATGACCGCTACCTCCAGACCGATGCGAGCATCAACCGCGGCAATTCGGGCGGTCCGCTGTTCGACATGCGCGGCAACGTGATCGGCATCAACAACGCGATCTTCTCGCCTTCGGGCGGCAGCGTCGGGATCGGTTTCGCGATCCCCGCCGAGACCGCCGCGCCGATCGTCGCGAAGCTGCGGTCGGGTCAGGAAATCCAGCGCGGCTATCTCGGCGTGCGCCTGCAACCCATCGACGAGGATGTCGCGCTCTCGCTCGGCCTGCCCAAGCGGCGCGGCGAGCTGGTCCAGATGGTCGAGGAAACCGGCCCTGCCGCCAAGGCCGGCCTGAAGTCGGGCGATGTCCTCACCAAGGTCAACGGCAAGGACGTGACCTCCGAACAGACCGTCTCCTATCTCGTCGCCAATCTCCAGCCGGGCACCACCGTGCCGGTCGAGGTGCTGCGTGACGGCAAGCGCGTGAACATCTCGGTCACGCTCGGCAAGCGCCCGAGCGAGCAGGAACTGGCCGCCCAGGCCCAGACCTTCGATCCCGAAGCCGAAGAGCCGATGGCACCGGGCACCTCGGACCAGACCATCGAGCAGAAGCTCGGCATGCAGGTCATGCCGATGAGCGCCGCCGTGGCGCGCTCGCTCGGCGTCCCGGCGGACACCAGGGGCGTGGTCATCGCCGCGGTCGATCCCAATGGCGATGCGGCGAGGAAGGGCCTGCGCCGCGGCGACATCATCCTGTCGGCCAATTACCAGGCGACCCCGACGGTCGAGGCGCTGCTCGCGCAGGTCAACGCCGCGATCGCCGACAAGCGCGAGGCGATCCTGCTGCGCATCCAGCGCCGCACCACCCCGCCCGCCTTCGTCGCGGTGCGCCTCAATTAGGGGCCTGCCGAAGGGACACGAAAAAGGCGCCGGGAGCGGATCCCGGCGCCTTTTTTCATGGAGCCGCTGGCGTGCTACTGGTCGGGCGATCCCGGCGCTGGCTGCGATTGCTGCGCCGGGCGGCGCGGCGGGCGCTGGTTCTGCGGCAGGCTGCCGCCGGTCGCCTCCTCGAGGAAATCGCGGCTTGCCGCCGGGGCCGCATCCGGATCGCGCTCGCCGCCGTCAGGGGCCTGCGTGCCGGGCTGGACCATGTTGCCCTGCTCGTCGATGTAGTAGTAATCCTCCGGCTCGCCGAACAGCGCTTCCTGATCGGGCTCGAGCTGCCATTCGGGCAGTTCCAGCGTGACGTCGAATTCCTCGACCGGGCGGTTCTTGACGGCAGCCCGCATGTAGGCGGCAAAGGCCTGCGCGGGCGCGCGGCCGCCCTGGAGACCTCCGACCGCCTTGGCATCGTCGCGCCCTATCCACACGCCGGTCGTCACCCCGCTGGAAAAGCCGATGAACCAGCCGTCCTTGTTGGACGAGGTCGTGCCGGTCTTGCCCGCCACCGGCCGCCCGATCTGCGCCGCGCGGCCCGTGCCGGTCTGCACCGCCGCCTGGAGCAGGTCGGTGATGCCGGCAACGACATGGTCAGGCACCGCCGGCGATGACTTCTGCGCCTCGCGCTTGTAGAGCACCTCGCCGCTCGCACCGGTCACCTTGGTGATGCCGTAGGGTTCGACCGGCACGCCCTTGGCGGCGATCCCGGCAAAGGCCTGGGTCATCTCGATCACCCGCATTTCCGAGGAGCCCAAGACCATCGAGGGGAAGGTGTCGATCTTGGAATTGACCCCGAACCGGCGCGCCATCGATGCGACCGTGCCGAAGCCCACCTCGTTGCCGAGCTGGGCGGCGACGGTGTTGATCGAATAGGCAAAGGCGGTGCGCAGGTCCGTCTCGCCGACATTTCGCCCGTTGGAATTGCGCGGGCTCCAGCCGTCGATGGTGACGGGGGTGTCGACCACCTTGTCTTCGGGGGTGTAGCCCGCCTCGAGCGCGGCGAGATAGACGAACAGCTTCCACGCAGAGCCAGGCTGGCGCAGCGCGGCGGTGGCGCGGTTGTAGTTGCTGGCGACGTAATCCGTCCCGCCCACCATCGCGAGGATCGCCCCGTCGCGGTCGAGACTGACCAGCGCGCCCTGTGCGCCCTTGGGGGTGTTGGCCTCGATCGCGGCGGTCGCGGCGCGCTGCATGCCGATGTCGAGCGTGGTCCACACCTCGATCGGCTCGTAGGTTTCGGGCAGGATGATATCGAGCTGCGGCAGCACCCAGTCGGTGAAATAGCGCACCGAGTTCTGCCCGGCGTCCTGCTTCAGTTGCACCGCGCTGACATCGACCTGCGCCTGATCGGAGGTGATGTAGCCCTGCTCGCGCATCAACCCGAGCACCACCTTGGCGCGGCCGATCGCGGCCTGCACGTCGGCGGTAGGCGAATACTGGCTCGGCGCCTTCACCAGCCCGGCGATGATCGCCGCCTCGCCGACGTTCAATTCGGTCGCGGGGTGGCTGAAGAACTTGCGGCTTGCGCTGTCGATCCCGTAGGCGCCGCCGCCGAAATAGACCTTGTTCAAATACAGCTCGAGAATCTGTTCCTTGGAGAACTTCCATTCGAGCGCCATCGCCAGCACCGCCTCGCGCGCCTTGCGGTCCAATGAGCGGTTGTTGTTGAGGAACAGGTTCCTCGCCAGCTGCTGGGTGATCGTCGAGGTCCCGCCGAGCCGCTCGCGCGAGCCGGTGATCCCTTCGACCAGCGCGCCGGTAAGGCGCACCGGATCGACCCCGATATGCGAACGGAAGCGCTTGTCTTCGACCGCGATCATCGCGTTGGTCATGGTCTCGGGGATGTTCTCGTAGGTCATCCACTCGCCGAAGCTCGGCCCGATCTCGACCAGCTCGCGCCCGTCACGCGCGCGCACGAGAATGGTCTGGCCCGGCTGGGTCGCCTGCAGGGTGGCATAATCGGGGAGCGAGGAGGCGGCAAAGCCGACCGCGAAGCCCAGGAACACCAGGCCCAGCACGGCGAGCGCGCCGCCCCAGATCACCAGCCGCTTCAGCCACACCCGCCAACGCGGCGGCGGGGCGCCCCTGCCCGAACTGGCCCCGGAGCCGGAGCCGGAGCTGCGGGGGGCAGGCGCGTCCGAACGCTCCGCCGCCGCCCGGCGTTTCCCGCGTGCGCCCTTGTTCTGCAACTCGTCACCCCTTCTCGACATGCCTTGGCCCACCTGATGCGGCCTGCTGGTATGCGGCGCGCAACAACGGCCCCCTGCATAGGCAAGTTGTAACCGGGAATGAACCCGGGTTTACGCAGGCATCCCCGACGTGCGGGGCGCCCCGCCGCATCCGGCGCCTTATTCGGCGTGCGGGGTGAAGACCAGCGCCGCCGAATTGATGCAGTAACGCAGCCCCCCCTGCTCGGGCGGACCGTCGGGGAAGACGTGCCCGAGATGCCCGCCGCACTTGCCGCAGCGCACCTCGGTGCGGATCATCCCGTAGGAGGTGTCGCGGTGCTCCTCGATCACTTCCTCGGTCGAAGGCTTGGTGAAGGCGGGCCAGCCGCAGCCGCTATTGTATTTGGCCGTGCTGTAGAACAGCTGCGTGCCGCAGGCCGCGCAAGTGTATTCGCCCTCGTCGTAGAACTTGTCGTATTCGCCGGTGAAGGCGCGTTCGGTGCCGGCCTCGCGCAGGATGTGATACTGCATCGGGGTGAGCTTGGCGCGCCATTCGGCATCGGTCAGGCTGCGGGGATCGTCGGTCATGGGGATACCTCTCTCGTTGGCGCCAATATCGGGCCGAGAGTGGCATTACGCAAGCGATGTGGCTTTCGTGACCTAGCCGTCCACCAGCGCATAATGCGGGGGCGGCTTGATCACGTCCATCCGCTCGGTCAGCAGCGGGCGGAAGCTCGGGCGGCTCTTGAACACCGCATACCAGCCGCGCGTCTGTTCATGCCCTGTCCAGTCGATCCCGCCGAGATAATCCGCGACCGAAATCTGCGCGGCGGCCGCAAGGTCGGCAAGGCTCATGGTCGAACCGGCCAGCCACGGGCGGTTGTCGATCAGCCAGTCGAGATAGTCGAGATGCCCGTGCGCCATCTTCATCGCATTGCGCAGCGCGCCGCTATCGGGAGGCAGGCGCAGGATGCGCTTCGTCATCCGCTCGGACAAAAGGGGCGCGGTGACATCGGCGTAGAAGTTCTCGTCGAACAGCGCGACCAGCCGGCGGATCTCGGCGCGCTGGGTGGCGGTGCCGTTGATCATCGGGTTGCGGTCGACCGTCTCCTCGACAAACTCGGCGATCGCGCGGCTATCGGGGATGACGATGTTCTTGTCCTGATTGGCGATCACCGGGGTGCGCCCGGCCGGGTTCAGGTTGAAGAAGTCGTCGGAAGCGGCCCAGGGATCCTCGCGTACCAGTTCAAAGGGGATGTTCTTCTCGCTCAGCAGCAGCCGGATCTTGCGGCTGAAGGGGCATAGCGGGAACTGGTAGAGGAGCCACATGGTGCGCGCCGTCATGCCCTGTTTGTCCCCGCAAATCCAGCGCGCTGCCGTGCGCGGGCGGGGGATATGTCCGCTATCTTACAAGCCCGCGGCGGTTTTCATCATGACGCAGGCCGGCATCATTGCCTTGACCCGCTCGGGCCCGCCCTCGCGCTCGTTGTCATCGGCCACGCTCGCCGACAGGGTGATGATGTCTTCGCGGCCGAGACCGGTCTCGTCCATCAGCTTGGCCATCACCCGGACGAAGAACTCGCGCCCGCCGGCCGCCTCCATCTCGGGATAGCCGCTCCCGCGCGCATCGCCCGCCTTCTGCCAGCGGCTGACCGTGGCAAAGGCGACCGCGCAGCGCGCTGCGGCCGCATGTTCGAGCGGCAGCGCGTCGATGGTGACGGTCGCGTTGGCTGGCGATGCATCGGGTGCAGGCGCAGGCGCGGCCGGGGTGTCCTGAAGCGCGAGCGCGGCGAGCGCGAGGAGAGGGGTGAGCATGGTGTTGTCTATGCTCCCCAAGATGAACCTGTGGCTACCGGAAATCTGGCGCAATCCGCATTGCGGGCTGCGCCTATCCATCCTAATCCGCAACGCACCTTACGAGAGGAGAGGCAAACCCATGTTCAGTCACGTCATGCTCGGCACGAGCAATTTCTACGCCGCCAAGGAATTCTACGACAAGGTGCTCGCAACACTCGGCGCGAAGCCGGGGATGATCAACGTCGCCGCCACCGGCCACAAGCGCGCCTTCTGGATGCACAATGGCGGTATGTTCTCGATCAGCGAGCCGATCAACGACGAG
Source organism: Porphyrobacter sp. AAP82 (assembly GCF_000331285.1). GTDB lineage: Bacteria > Pseudomonadota > Alphaproteobacteria > Sphingomonadales > Sphingomonadaceae > Erythrobacter. The sequence goes on from NZ_ANFX01000050.1 coordinate 43,937, forward strand.
CAGGCAACCTGCTCGAACGGTTCGACCATCGGCTTTGCCTGCGACAGCCTCGAACAGGTGAAGGCGTTCCACGATGCGGCGGTGGCCGCGGGCGGCACCTCGATCGAAGACGCCCCGGGCCCGCGCACCGGCGCGATGGGCACGCTGAACCTGGGCTATGTCCGCGATCTGGATGGCCACAAGCTGTGCATGCTGCACAGGGCGTGATTGGTTTGCGCGCTCGCTGACGCGAGCGGCAGACCTCCTGCCCCGCCTCCCCACCCGGCCACCAATAGTACCACTATGTTATGGTGGCCGGG
>NZ_ANFX01000051.1 GCF_000331285.1 Porphyrobacter sp. AAP82
CGCTGCCGCTGCCGCTGCCGCCGCCGCCGCCCCTGCCGCACCGCGCGCCGCCGAGCCGGCCCCGGCGGCTGACAGTGCCGCGCCCGCAGCCCCTGCCGAGAACCTCCCCAAGATCGTCTCGGTCGGCCCGGGCGGCTTCCTGCGCCAGGGTCCGGGCGACCAGCAGGCACCGATCCCGCCCGCTCCGCCGCGCCGTCTGGTGCCCGCCAAGCCAAGCCCCGAGATCGCCGGCAAGACCAGCCTGCTCGACCTGTCCGACAAGGTGTGCCGCTGGCCGATGGGCCACCCGGGCGAGCCCGACTTCCACTTCTGCGGAGAGCAGGTGAACCCCGGCTTCCCCTATTGCGTCGAGCATTGCGGCCGCGCCTACCAGGCCCAGCTGCCGCGCGGCGTGCGCCGTCCGCCCCCGCCGCTGCCCTTTGGCGGCCCCCGGGTCCGCTGACGCCCGCCCCGATTCGCGCCGTCTCCGCCCCGCCTCGCTCCGCGCGAGGAGCGTTGTAGGAGACACATGAGACACTGTCCTGGGCACGAAATCCTGCCCCTGCATCGGGCGCCTGTGCGCTCGCCGGATGCAGGGAAAAGACGCGGGTTTCTGCCATGATGCGATAGTGCCGCAATCAAGTTGCTGTAGGAAAGCGCTTTTGTCCGGGGCATGCGCAGGCCATCTTGCCCTTGCCCCTTGCGCGCCGCTATTGAGGGGCTGGCCGAAGGGAGCGCTAACATGACCGCCGGACGCATCACCAGCATCACCAGCATCGCCATCGCCGCCGCGCTCGCCAGCGCTGCTACCCCCGCGCTCGCCGAACTGCCCGGACCGGTGCGCGCGATGATCGACGCGGCGATTGCCACGGGCGATGAAGCCAAGGTGCGCACCGTCGCCGACCTCGCCAGGCAGACCAACCCGGCCGACACTGCCGAAATCGACGCTCTCGTCGCCAGTTTCAACACCGCGCTCTCCGCGCGCAAAAAGGCCGAGGAGGAGGCCAAGCTCGCCGCATTGCGCGAGGCGGACCTGTTCGACAACTGGAGCGGCCGGGGCGAGCTTGGCGGCTTCCGCTCCACCGGCAACACCTCCAACACCGGCTTCACCGCCGGGCTCTCGCTCGAACGGCAGGGAATCAAGTGGCGCCACCGCCTGACGGGGCGCGCCGATTACCAGCGCGCCAGCGGGGTCACCACGCGCGAGCAGTTCCTGGCGCGCTACGAGCCCAATGTGAACGTCTCGGACAATTTCTACGTCTATGCCCTCGCCCAGTACGAGCGCGACCGCTTCCAGGGCTATACCGGGCGCTATGCCGTCTCGGGCGGGATGGGCTACCAGGCGATCAAGGGCAAGGACGTGCAGCTGTCGCTGAAGGCCGGCCCCGCTTACCGCGTGACGCAATTCACCGACGGGCGCAGCGAGGACCGCATCGCCGGGCTGCTGGCGCTCGATTTCGACTGGCAGATCACCGAAAGGCTGAAGTTCACGCAGGACACCAACGCGGTCGCGGAAACCGGGGGATCGGCGATCGCGATCATCGATTCGCGCAACACCTCGATCGACCTTGTGACCGGGCTCGATGCGGCGATCGCCAAAAAGCTGAAGGCGCGGTTGTCCTATGCGGTCGAATACGACAGCAACCCCGCGCCGGGCGCGGTGCAGACCGACACGCTGAGCCGCGTGACGCTGATCTATGATTTCTGAGCGAACCAGATGATATGGTGCGCGCCCTTGTTGCCCGGGCGCGAGCGGACGTTCCATTCAGTGACTTGGAGCCCGGTATCGTAGAGCCGCTTGCGGAAGGCAGGGTCGGGCCCTGCCGACCACACCGCCAGAATCCCGCCGGGGGTCAGGGCATCGCGCGCCTTGGCAAGGCCGGTGCGCGAATAGATGCGGTTGTTGGCATCGCGCACGATCCCGTCGGGGCCATTGTCGACATCCAGAAGGATGGCATCGAATTTGTCGCAAGTGCCGTCGTTCGCGTCATCGATCAGCGCGGCGACATCGCAGATCTTAAGGTCAAGGCGGGGGTCGGCGAGGCCCTCGCCCGTCAGCGCCGCCATCGGGCCCTTGGCCCAGTCGATGATCGCCTCGGAAATCTCGGCGACCACGATCTGCGCCCGCGCGCCGAGCTTCGCGGCCGCTGCGCGATAGGTGAATCCCATGCCGTAGCCGCCGATCAGCAGCCGCGCATTGTCCTTGCCCAGCCGGTCGATGGTGAGGTCGGCGAGCTGTTCTTCGGAGAACCGCATCCGCGTGCTCATCAGCTCGTTGCGGCCCATCACGATCATGAAGTGCCCGGCATGGGTGTAGAGTTCGAGGGTGACGCCGTCCTCGATCCGGGCGGTGTCTACAAGCAAGCGCTGGAGCATTGTCGTCCGTGTCCAAATGCAAGGCCGCCCGGATCGCTCCGGGCGGCCTCTTGTTCATACCTCAGGTGAGGCGATCAGTCCTTCAGGAAGTCGGGGAGCCCCGCCGGACCGCTGTCGCGTTCGCGGCCGCCCCGATCACCACCGCGGTCGCCGCCGCGTCCGCCGCGATCGCCACCGCGACCACGGTCGCCGCCGCCACGGGGCCCGCGACGATCGCCGCGATCACCACGGTCGCCGCGATCACTGCGCGGTTCGCGCGGCTCGCGGGGGGGGCGGGTGTCCTCCAGCTCTTCGCCGGTTTCCTGGTCGACCACGCGCATCGACAGGCGGACCTTGCCGCGCTGGTCGATCTCGAGGACCTTGACCTTCACTTCCATGCCTTCGGAGACGACATCGGTCGGCTTCTCGACCCGCTCGTTCTTCATTTCGCTGACGTGGACGAGACCGTCCTTGCCGCCCATGAAGTTCACGAAGGCGCCGAAATCGACGATGTTGACGACCTTGCCGTTGTAGATCTTGCCAACTTCGGCTTCCTCGACGATGCCGAGGATCCACTTCTTCGCCGCTTCGATCTCGTCGAGGTTGGAGGACGAGATCTTGATCACGCCTTCATCGTCGATATCGACCTTGGCGCCGGTTTCGGCGACGATCTCGCGGATCACCTTGCCGCCCGTTCCGATGACGTCGCGGATCTTCGACTTGTCGATCTGGATCGTCTCGATGCGCGGCGCGTGCTTCGACACTTCGGTGCGCGCACCGGTCAGCGCCTTGGCCATTTCGCCCAGGATGTGCATGCGGCCGGCCTTGGCCTGCTCCAGCGCCTTGGCCATGATTTCCTGCGTGATGCCGGCGATCTTGATGTCCATCTGCATCGTGGTGATGCCTTCGGCGGTCCCGGCCACCTTGAAGTCCATGTCGCCGAGGTGGTCTTCATCGCCCAGGATGTCCGACAGGACGGCGAATTCGTCACCTTCGAGGATCAGGCCCATGGCGATTCCGCTGACCGGCGCCTTCACCGGAACGCCCGCGTCCATCATCGACAGGCACCCGCCGCACACGGTCGCCATCGAGGACGAGCCGTTGGATTCGGTGATGTCGGAGAGCACGCGGATGGTGTAGGGGAAGTCTTCCTTGCTCGGCAGCACGGGGTTCAATGCGCGCCAGGCGAGCTTGCCGTGACCGACTTCGCGGCGACCGGGCGCGCCGAAGCGGCCCACTTCACCGACCGAATAGGGCGGGAAGTTGTAGTGCAGCATGAAGCTGGAATAGCTGAGGCCTTCGAGCCCGTCGATCATCTGCTCGGAATCCTTGGTGCCCAAGGTGGTGGTGCAGATCGCCTGGGTTTCGCCGCGGGTGAACAGCGAGGAGCCATGGGTGCGCGGCAGGAAGCCGACGATCGCTTCGATCGGGCGGACCTGATCGAGCTTGCGGCCATCGATGCGCGCGCCTTCCTTGAGGATGGCGGTGCGCACGATATCGGCTTCCACCTTCTTCATGGTCTTGATCGCGACCATCTGGGTCTGCGGGGTTTCCTCGGCGAAGGCCGCCTTGGCCTTGGCCCGCGCCTCGTTCAGCGCATTGGAGCGCGCCGACTTGTCGGTGAGCTTGTAGGCTGCGGCGATATCCGCGCCGACGAGGTCCTTGAGCTTCGCCTTGATGTCGGCGGTGTTGTCGCTGACGTCGACGTCCCACGGATCCTTGGCGGCCTTCTCGGCCAGCTCGACGATCGCGCCGATGACCTTGCGGATTGCGTCATGCGCGAACATGACGGCGCCGAGCATTTCGGCTTCGGTCAGTTCCTTGGCTTCGGACTCGACCATCATCACGGCCTTGTCGGTCGCGGCGACCACGAGGTCGAGACGGCCCTCGGCGAGCGCCTTGTCCTGCTTCGGGTTGAGGACATATTCGCCCTCGATGAAGCCGACGCGCGCGGCGCCGATCGGGCCCATGAAGGGCACGCCCGAGATGGTCAGCGCCGCTGACGCCGCGATCATCGCGACGATATCGGCCTCGGTCTCGCCGTCGAACGACAGGACCTGCGCGATCACGTTGATCTCGTTATAGAAGCCTTCGGGGAACAGCGGGCGGATCGGACGGTCGATCAGGCGGCTGGTGAGCGTTTCCTTCTCGGTCGCGCCGCGTTCACGCTTGAAGAAGCCGCCGGGGATACGGCCGGCAGCCGAGAATTTTTCCTGATAGTGGACGGTGAGCGGGAAGAAGTCCTGGCCTTCCTTGACGCTCTTGGCGGCGGTGACGGCGCACAGCACCACGGTTTCGCCATAGGTCGCAAGCACTGCGCCATCGGCCTGACGGGCAATGCGCCCGGTTTCCAGAGTGAGGGTCTTTCCGCCCCACTCCAGCGATACGGTTTTCGTGTCGAACATTGGTTTTCCTTCTGACCCGCGCGGCCATATTGCCATCGCGGGGCCTCATGTGCCGGGGAAACAACCGTCCCGGTCCGGTTAGGGGCGCTGGTCTGGCCCCGAGGCGCGGCAGACCGGATGCCTGCCAAGCCCCACATGCAAAAAAGGGCGGCCCTTGAGCCGCCCCCTCGCAAAACTCTTACTTACGCAGACCCAGCTTCTGGATCAGGGCGTTGTAGCGCTCGACGTCCTTCTTCTTGAGATAGGCGAGCAGCGTGCGACGCTTGTTCACCATCATCAACAGGCCGCGGCGCGAGTGGTTGTCCTTGTGGTGATCCTTGAAGTGCTCGGTGAGGTTGCGGATGCGCTCGGTGAGGATCGCGACCTGGACTTCCGGGCTGCCGGTGTCCTTGGGATCACGGGCGTTCGAGGTGATGATTTCCTGCTTCTTTTCGGCGGTCACCGACATATCAATTCTCTCTTACTCAGCGACATCGGGAAGGTTGAACCCGCGCACGACCGTGGCCGTGCCATCCGAAATTTCCATCAGCGCGACCGGAACCGTGCCCAGTTTCGCCAGATAGAGCCCGGATGAGTGGGGCATGCCAGACAGCACCCGGCCCTGTCGGACCGCCTGCGCGCTTGTCTGGTCGAGTGCGAGGGCCGGGATGTCGTCCAGCCCCGCCTCCAGCGGCAGGAGGAGGTGTTCAAGGCCCCGTGCCTTAGCGCTTTCCTCCAGCAAGTCCAGCGAAATCGCCTGTTCCTCGCGGAAGGGCCCAGCCTTGATGCGCCTCAAGTAGGTGACATGGCCGCAGGTGCCAAGGGCATGGGCGATGTCGCGCGCGAGGGAGCGGATATAGGTGCCCTTGGAGACGTGCACCCGCAAGGTGGCATATTGCTCGCTGGGGTCCCACTCGCCGACGAAGCCCTCCGCGACATACTCCCAACCGTAGATCGTGACCTTGCGAGACGGCAGCGCAACCTCCTCGCCGCGCCGCGCAAGGTCATAAGCGCGCGCGCCATCGATCTTGAGCGCCGAATAGACGGGCGGGATCTGCTCGATCTCGCCGGTGAAGCGCTGTTCAAGCACGGTTTCGACAGGCCCGAACCCCGGCTGAACATCGCTGGTCGCGATCACCGTCCCCTCGGTGTCGAGCGTGTCCGTCTCCCGCCCGAACTGCACGGTGAACTCATATATTTTGGAGGCATCCAGCATCCGCCCGGCAAGCTTGGTCGCCTCGCCCAGCGCGATCGGCAGCACGCCTTCGGCGAGCGGATCGAGCGTCCCGCCGTGGCCGACCTTCGTTTTCGCATAGCCGTTCTGCCGCAGCACCCGCTTGACCGCGCTCACCCCTTGGGTGCTGCCCATCCCGCGCGGCTTGTCGAGGATCAGCCAGCCTGAGAGAGGAGCGGTCATCCGTTCAGGGCTGCCGAAAAATGCCTGCGGCACAGCGCGACATAGCGGTCGTTCCCGCCGATCTCGGTCTGCTGGCCCTGCCGCACCGCCGCGCCACTTTCATCGACGCGCAGGTTCATCGTCGCCTTGCGCCCGCAGTGGCACACGGCTTTCAGCTCCACCAGTGCGTCCGCGATCCCCAGCAGCACCGCCGAACCGGGGAACAGCGCGCCCTGGAAGTCGGTGCGCAGGCCATAGCACAGCACCGGAATGCCGCCCTCGTCCGCCAGTCTTGCCAACTGCCACACCTGATCTGCCGTCAGGAACTGCGCCTCGTCGACCAGCACGCAATCGAGCTTGCCCGCGTCATGCACGGCGTTCACCTCGGCCCACAGAGCGGTTTCGGGCGTGAACTGGTGCGCCTCGCTCTCCAATCCGATGCGGCTCCTCACCATCCCGGCCGAGCGGCTGTCGAGCGCGGCGGTCCACAGCATGGTGCGCATGCCCCGCTCGCGGTAATTGAAATCGGCCTGCAACAGGTGCGAGCTTTTGCCTGCATTCATGCTGGCGTAGTAGAAGTAGAGCTTGGCCATCGCGGCTGCCTAACGCTTTGCCGCCTGCGCGGCGAGCGCGATGTGAACCTTTTGCGCAAGTCGTGCGTATGGGAGAAGGTATGACGAGCCCCCTCACCCGCCTTTTTCTGCTGCCGCTGATCGCGGCGCTGGCGCTGGCCGCTGCGCCTGCCGTGCCGCAGCGCTACACGCTCGATGCCTCGGCGAGCAATGTCTCGGCCAAGGTGCCCTTCTTCGGCCTCGCCAGCAAGACCGCGCGGTTCCCCCGGATGGAGGGCGCGGTGACGATCGTGCCCGGCGCACCCGAAAAGGCGATGATCGACGTCACCTTCGATGCCACCGCGATCCAGGCGCCCGATAGCGTCACCCTTGCAAGGCTGCGGGGCGACAAGTTCTTCTGGGTCGAGAAATATCCCTCGATCCGCTTCACCGGCCGCTCGCTGAAACTGGCGAGCGCCACGAAGGGCACGGTGTCGGGCGATTTGACTGCGCGCGGGGTGACGAAGCCAGCGACGCTCGCCGTGACCTTCGATGCCGATCCGGTGCGCAATGCCGGAAAGCCGGTAAGCTTCACCGGGACGACGACCATCGACCGGCGGCAGTTCGGGATGACGTCCTATCAGCTGATCGTCGGCAACAAGGTCGACATCACGCTGAAGGCGCGGATGGTGCCGCGCTAGCCGGCCCCGTCCTGGTCCTCCTCGTCGTCGAGATCGCGCGCCACCTTGGGGTCGCGCAGCAGGGCTTCGATGCGGTCAGCCTCGGCGAAACTTTCGTCCTTGCGGAACTTCAGCTTGGGGGCGAATTTGAGGCCCAGTCGCTGGGCGACCTCGCGCTGGAGGAAGGCAGTGTTCTGCCTGAGGGCGTGGACGACGTCCTCGTCGCCCGCCCCCAGCAAGGGCTTCACGTAAGCGGTCGCATGGCGCAGGTCCGGGGTCATGCGCACCTCGGTGACCGATATGTGCGATGCGCTCACCACATCATCATGCACCTCGCCGCGCGCGAGCAGTTCCGAGAGGATATGCCGCACCCGCTCGCCGACCTTGAGGACGCGGACCGATTGCTGCTGCGCGGTGAAGGGTTGCTTTGCCATCAATCGAGCGGGAGGATGTCGTCGACCGTCACCTTGAGCGCATCAGCCAGCGCGCGCCAAGTGGCGGGCTTGCCGTGCGCCTTGTCGTTCTCAAGCTGCGAAACCATTGCCTTGTTGACGCCCGACACCTCGGCGAGACGGTTGAGGCTTAGCCCGCGGTATTCACGCCACACGCGCAAGGCATTTTCGCCGTCGATAAGCCGGTCTACCAGTGATGATGGCACATATTCCTCGCCAGCAGCTCGCCGACGATCTGCCTCGGCAGCGAGCTGACAGTCCTCCCGCTCCTCCGCCGCTTCCAGAAGTGCTTCATAATCAGCGATCGCCAACACAGCCATCTTTTTGCCGTCGATCTCGATAAACTGGGCTGTCATCGCCTCATTCCCTGTATGCGCCGCCGCACGGCACGACTTCCTTGATCTCCACAAAACCGTCGCGAAATTCGAAGATCACCCGCCAATCCTGAACGCGCAAGCGATTATCCCCACGTCCTGACAACGCCTTGATATTGGCACTCAGCGCGAGTGGATCACGAGCCAAGAGCTGGATCTTTTCCCGGATCAGCTCGCGCTTGTTACACCGGCGCAAGGCCCTCGTGGCGTTCGGAGAGTTTCGGACTTCCACCACACGTGTTTAGCTTTTCAGAACACCGCACGCAAGCCGTGATCGCGCTTGCTACCCCATCCCCGTGTCGGTCGCGGTCGGGCGCGGGGTCGGGATCGCGGTGGAGGTGGCGCGGGCGTAGACCGTCCCGTCCTCGGCGAAGAGTTCGCCCTCCAGAAAGATCACCCGCTGGCCCGCTTTCACCACCCGGCCCTTGGCCGTGATCGTCGCGCCCTCGGGGATCAGGCGGATGAGGCTCATGGAAATGTCGAGGTTGAGCGGTGCCATGACGCCGCCGGTCGCCGCGACATAGGCATAGCCCATCACGTCATCGAGATAGCCCGCGACCAGCCCGCCTTGCACGCCCCCGCGCCAGGTGCAGACCTCGCGCTTGACGGTAAAGCGCATGGTGACGGTCTGGCTCGCCGCGTCGAAGCCGACGAACTCGCTGCCGAGCAGCGCCGTGTGGGGCGACTGCCCGGCATCGTCTGGGTGATGTGGATCGTTCAGGCTCATTCGGCTCCCTTACCCCCTCCCGCCTGCGGGAGGAGCGCGAGACTTGCCAGCTTGCTGGCTAGTCGCAGCGGGGTGGGCATCCGGCGCGCGCGGCTCGGGCCCACCCCCGGCCCCTCCCGCGAGCGGGAGGGGTGATTATCACAGCGTCCGCTCACGCTCCTCGACCGAGAAGACTTCGAGGTTGTCGCCCGGCTTGATGTCGTTGGTGTCTTCCAGCACCACGCCGCATTCGAGACCGGCGCGGACCTCGTCCACATCGTCCTTGAAGCGCCTGAGCGAGGCGATCTTGGTGGCCGAGACGATGACATCCTGACGGGTGAGACGCGCGAACAGACCCTTGCGGATCGCGCCTTCGAGAACCAGCAGACCGGCCGCCTTGTCCTTCTTGCCCGCCGGGAAGACCTGCTTGACCTCGGCGCGCCCGACCACGGTTTCGATCCGCTCCGGCCCCAATTCGCCCGCCATCTCCTTGGCGACTGCGTCGGTGAGGTGATAGATGACGTCGTAATACATCATCCGCACCCCGTCGCGCTTCACCAGGTCGCGCGCCTTGGCGTTGGGGCGCACGTTGAAGCCGATGATCGGCGCCTTCGAGGCCGCCGCCAGCAGCACGTCGCTCTCGGTGATCGCGCCCACGCCCGCATTCAAAACGCGCACCTTGATCTCGTCGTTCGAGAGATTGTGGAGCGCGTTGACGATCGCTTCGACCGAGCCCTGCACATCCGCCTTCACCACCACCGGGAATTCGATGACGTTGGAGGCGAGGCCTGCAAACATCGTGTCGAAATTGGTCGGCGCCAGCGCGGTGCGCTTCTCGGTCGCCAGCTCCTGACGGTACTTGGCGACCTCGCGGGCGCGCTGCTCGTTCTCGACCACGGTGAGGTTGTCGCCCGCGGACGGCACCCCGCCAAGGCCGAGCACCTCGACCGGCATCGAGGGGCCGGCTTCCTTCAATTGCTGGCCCTTGTCGTCGACGATCGCGCGCACCTTGCCGCTTTGCGTGCCGACCACGAAGGTATCGCCGCGCTTGAGCGTCCCGCGGGTGACGAGCACGGTCGCAACCGGCCCGCGGCCCTTGTCGAGCTGGGCTTCGATCACGGTCGCCTCGGCATCGCGGTCGGGGCGGGCCTTCAATTCGAGCAGTTCGGCTTGCAATCCGATCGCCTCGATCAGCTGGTCGAGCCCGGCGCCGGTCTTGGCCGAGACTTCCACGTCCTGCACATCGCCCGACATCGCCTCGACGACGATTTCGTGCTCGAGCAGACGCTCGCGGATCTTCTGCGGGTTGAACTCGGGCTTGTCCGACTTGGTGATCGCAACGATCATCGGCACGCCGGCCGCCTTGGTGTGGTTGATCGCCTCGATGGTCTGCGGCATCAGCCCGTCATCGCCCGCGACCACCAGAATGACGATGTCGGTGACGTTCGCCCCGCGCATGCGCATCTCGGTGAAGGCCGCGTGGCCGGGGGTGTCGAGGAAGGTGATCTTCTGCTTGTCCTTGGTGGTGATCTGGTAGGCGCCGATGTGCTGGGTGATGCCCCCGGCCTCGCCCTTCACCACATCCGTGCCGCGCAGGGCATCGAGCAGGCTGGTCTTGCCGTGGTCGACATGGCCCATGATCGTCACCACCGGCGGTCGCGGCTGCTGCGTCTCGACCGGATCTTCATCGGCGCTGGTGTCGATATCGACATCGCTCGCGGAAACGCGGGTGATGTTGTGGCCGAATTCCTCGACCAGCAGTTCGGCGGTGTCCTGGTCGATGGTCTGGTTGACCGTGACCATCATGCCCATGTTGAACAGCGCCTTCACGAGGTCCGCGCCCTTTTCGGCCATGCGGTTGGCAAGTTCGCTGACGGTGATCGCCTCGGGGACAACCACATCGCGCACCTGCTTCTCGCGCGGCTTGCTGGGGCCGCCCTGACCGCGGCGTTCCTTCTCGCGCGCACGCTTCAATGCGGCGAGGCTGCGCGCACGGCGGCCTTCGTCCTCGTTCAAGGCGCGGGTGACGGTGAGCTTGCCCGACCGGCGGTTGTCCTTGCCCTCGTCGGCCGGCGCGGCGCGCTTGTCGTCCTTCTTCTTTGGCTTGGCCTCGAGGACTGCGGGCCGCTTGGGCTCGGGGCGTTCGACGGGCGTGAAGCGGCGCGCGGCGGGGACCGCGGCAGCACTGCTTGCAGGGGCCGCTTCGGGCGCCTCTGGCGCGGCGGCGGCCGGCGCGGCAGCCTCGGGCGCGGGCGCGGGCGAAGCGGGCGCGCTGGCAGCCTCGGCGCGCTGGCGCTCGGCCTCTTCCTCGGCGCGGGCGCGTTCCTCGGCGCGGCGGCGTTCGTCCTCTTCGGCGCGCGCGCGTTCCTCGTCCTCGCGCTTGCGGGCTTCCTCGGCGAGACGCAGGCGCTCTTCCTCGGCTTCGAGCTGGAGGCGCTTGACGCGCTCCTGCGGGGTCTCGCCCGCCGGAGCCGGACGCGCGGGCTTGGGAGCGGGCGCAGGCGCGGGCGGCGGAGGCGGCGGCGGCGGCGGAGCGGCCACGACCGGTTCGGGCGCGGGCGGCGGAGCCGCTTCACCAGGCTTGCCGAGCACGCGGCGGCGCTTCACCTCGACCACCACCTTGTTGGTGCGGCCGTGGCTGAAGGTCTGCTTGACCTCGCCCGCATCCACCGACCGCTTGAGGCCGAGGGGTTTGCGGGTGCGCTGGTTGTCGTTGTCGTCGCTCATTATCGCTCGTCAGTCCTTCACGTATTCGTCAATTGCCGTTGCCCCGCCCGAAGACCGGCCAGCGTCGCCGGGCAGGTCCCGGCCGTCATCATGCGTCGCTCTCGTCCGATCATTCCCGGCGAAATGCACCAGCCGGGAGACCGCCTGGAGCACGCGCTGTGCGGCGCGCATATCACCGGGATGGCCGGCGACCCCAAGGTGGACCACGTTGTCGCGGCCCAATGCCACAGACAGCGCGGTGCGGTCCAGAGGCAAGACCGTGCCGCGTTCGCCCGAGCCTTCGGCGTCATTGCCGACGCGCCAGGCCTGATCGAGCTTGCGCCGCCCGTCCTCGCTGGAATCGCTGGCATGGAGCAGCACGGCGATCCGCCCGCTCCTCGCCTGCTCCTCGATCCGGGCCGAACCCATCACGATGTTACCGGAACGCAGTTCGAGCCCGAGCCGATCGCCGAGATGCCGCGCCAGCGCCGCCTCGATGCGTGCGGGCAGATCGTCGGGGATGGCCAGAGGCGCACCCTTGAAGGCGCGCATCAGCGCCTTCCTGAGGTGGCCATCGGCAAGCGCAGCTTCAAGCTCGGCGCGGGTGACGCCGATCCACGCACCGCGCCCCGGGGCCTTGGCCGCGGCATCGGGCAGCACCAGCCCGTCCGGCGCAATCGCCAGACGCACCAGCCTATCCCGCGCCGAGGTCTCCCCGGAGAGGATGCAACGCCGCTCGCTCTCCGCCTTGGCGGAGGGCGACGGGCTAGCGATGTCGGACGTCAGGCGCTCATTGGGTGGAGTCCGCATGGGCGGCCTCCTCAACAGGCTCGTCTTCGAACCAGTGCGCGCGCGCAGCCATGATGATCTCGTTGCCCTGCTCTTCCGAGAGGCCATATTCGCCGAGCACCCCGCCCTTGTCGCTTTCGCGCTGCGGACGGCGCTGCGGCGGGCCATCGGCCGCGGCGCGGCGACGCGGTGCTTCGCGCTTCTTGGCGATCAGCTCGTCGGTGGCGAGATCGGCGAGATCGTCCAATGTCTTGATCCCCGCCTTGCCGAGCGTGACCAGCATCGCTTCGGTAAGGTGCGGGATTTCCGCGAGCGCATCCTCGACGCCGAGACCCCGGCGCACTTCGCGGTGCGCGGCTTCCTGACGTTCGAGCGCTTCCAATGCACGGCTCTGGAGTTCCTCGGCGAGTTCCTCGTCAAAGCCTTCGATGCTCGCCAGTTCGGCGAGGTCCACGTAAGCCACTTCCTCCAGCTCGGCGAAGCCTTCGGCGACCAGCAGCTGCGAGAGGGTCTCGTCCACGTCGAGCTCTTCCTCGAACATCTTGGAACGCTCGGCAAATTCCTTGGAGCGCTTCTCGGACGCCTCTTCCTCGGTCATGATGTCGATCTGGTGGCCGGTGAGCTGGCTCGCCAATCGGACGTTCTGGCCGCGGCGGCCGATCGCGAGGCTGAGCTGGTCGTCGGGCACCACCACCTCGATGCGGCCATCATCCTCGTCGAGCACGACGCGGCTGACCGTGGCGGGCTGCAATGCGTTGACCACGAAGGTCGCGGTGTCTTCCGACCAGGGGATGATGTCGATCTTCTCGCCCTGGAGTTCCTGCACCACCGCCTGGACGCGGCTGCCCTTCATGCCGACGCAGGCGCCGACCGGATCGATGCTCGAATCGCGGCTGATCACGCCGATCTTGGCGCGGCTGCCCGGGTCGCGGGCGGCGGCCTTGATCTCGATGATGTTGTCGTAGATTTCGGGCACTTCCTGCGCGAACAGCTTCTTCATGAAGTCGGGGTGCGCGCGGCTCAGAAAGATCTGCGGCCCGCGGTTGTTGCGCTCGACCTTGGTGATCAGCGCACGCACGCGCTCGCCGACGCGGGCGGCTTCGCGGGGGATCTGCTGGTCGCGGCGGATCACGCCCTCGGCGCGGCCGAGATTGACGATGACGTGGCCGAATTCGACCGACTTGATCACGCCGGTGATGACTTCGCCCTGGCGGTCCTTGAATTCCTCGAACTGGCGCTCGCGCTCGGCATCGCGGACCTTCTGGAAGATCACCTGCTTGGCCGACTGCGCATCGATGCGCCCGAGATCGACCGGGGGCAGCGGATCGACGATGAAGTCACCCACCTTGGCGCCCGGCTGGAGCTTGTCGGCCTGCTTCAGATCGACCTGCTTGAAGTAGTCCTCGACCTCTTCGACCACCTCGACCACGCGCCACAGCGTCAGATCGCCGGTCAGCGGATCGAGCTTGGCACGAATGTCGTTTTCCGCACCGTAGCGGTTGCGCGCCGATTTCTGGATCGCCTCTTCCATCGCCTCGATGACGATCGCCTTGTCGATCATCTTTTCCGAGGCGACCGCGTTGGCGATCGCGAGGAGTTCGGCCTTGTTGGCGGAAATGGCACTCATCAGTCGTCTGCCTTCTCTGTATCTTCTTCGATGAGTTCGTCGGCCCCGCTGGTGTCCAGCGGGCGGGTGGCGGCGATCAGCGCGTCGGTGAGGACGAGCTTGGCGCTGTGAATCTGTGCAAGCGGCAGGCGCACATCGCCCGCCTTCACTTCGGCCACAAGGACCATACCATCCTCAAGGCCCCCGAGCACGCCCTTGTTGACGCGCTGGCCGTCATGGCCCTTGTCCATGACGATGCGGACCTCGTGCCCCGCCCAATTGGCAAAGTCCTTCTCGCGGGTGAGCGGACGGTCGATGCCGGGCGAGCTGACTTCGAGGTGATAGGCGCCTTCGACCAGTTCCTCGCCCACCTCCTCCGCCGCGTCGATCGCATCGGAGATGCGGCGCGAGAGGGCAGCGCACTGGTCGAGCACCAGCTGGCCGGTCGCCGGGTCCTCGGCCATGATCTGGAGCGCCATGCCGCCGTCCCTGGCTTCGGAGGGCACCATCGCCACGCGCACCAGTTCGAACCCGAGCGCGGTGGCTTCGGGCTGGATCAACCGGGTCAGGCGGGCGATATCGGTCACGCGGGTCCTTGGTTCAGGCGACATTGCGGCAATGCGGTTTCGGGCCGGCCCCGCGAGGCGCCAGCATCCAAACCTTGTTGTGACAATGTCGGGATTGGCGGTGCACCTAGTGCGCTTTGCCCGGTTTGGCAAGCCTCAACCGCCGGGGGCACTGCCGGGCGGCGCTACTTCTCGCCCGTCACCCACTTGCGCACCTGCTCGCGCAGCGCCTGGCGTTCGCGCAGTTCGAAATTCTCGGCAAAGCGGCGGATCGCGAGCACTTCGGCCTGGGCCAGCGGTTCGTCGAAGGCGACCGCATTGATCCCGCCGCCGTGGCCGGTCTCGCTGCGCACCACCATGCCGAAGGCCTCGAGCCGGCCGATTGCGATATAGCCCGATTGCCGGCACGGCGCCGGGCTGACCAGCGCGATGCGCGCGCCGCTGCGCGAAATGTCGAGGAGGATGCAGGCCTGGGTGGCGGTGATCGAGACGAAGCGCGCCGGGATCGCGAGCCGCAGACGCGCCGCGGCACGGCGGCCGATGGCCGTCTCCGAATCGTCTCGGGTCGGGGGAATGAAGTGCCCGGCGTCCGTCATCGGGCGAGGCTAACCGCAATGCGGTGAAAGTCCTTCCGCAGCCGCCTAGGGACAATCACGCGGCGGCGATCGTGCCGGGATCAGGTCGCGCGGTCGTCGCCCGTGTCGCCGGTCACCCACTTGCGGGCGGTCTCGATCAGGGCGCGCTTCTCGCGCTCCTCGAAATTCTCGTGATAGCGCCGCGTGTCGAGCACGATCGCATCGGTGAGAGGCTCGTCGAACTCGAGCGCATTGAGGCCGAATTCGCTGCGGGCGACGATCACGAAATGGTTGATCATCCCGCAGCGCAGGATCGCGCCCTCGCCTTCGCGGATCGCATCGAGGATCGCGACCTGAGCGCCGGTGCGCGAAAGGTTGAGAAGGATGCAGGTGTGCGCCTTCTCGATCGCGATAAGCTGTGCGGGCAGGCTGAGGCGCAGGCGCGGCGCCGCGCGCCGTCCGATCGGCACGGGCGGCGCATCGTCCGGCTGAGGCTTCGGGTCCACCATCCCTTGCTCCCCCCGCAGTAAACCGGGCGCCGGTTGGCCGCCGGTGACCGGTGCGCGCGACTCGGCGCCGGAAGCCGGTGCGACCGCCGTCAGCTTACCCGAAGCGGGCGTGGCTGACAAAGGGAGGGGCGGCGTTGCCGACAGATCGGACCGCATATCAGCACGCGCCCCGCCTGCGCAGGACCGATTCGTCCACGCTGCCGCGTAGAGCGCCGAATTTCCGAGAGAAATTTTCGGATAGCCTTTGCACGGTATCTTTTTGCCCCAAGTCGAACCTGAGCAATAATCGAAAAGACTTGCCAATCCGTTAGGCGCGCGCCCCGTTAGCAGCGTCAGTCCTGCCCCTCCATCAGCGCGTGCTTGCGGATGCAGTGGCGCAGCTGGTCGTAGGTCAACCCCAGCGCGCGGGCGGTCTGGCGCTGGTTCCAGCGGTGCTTGCCCAAGGCATGGGCGAGGATCGCGCGCTCGTGCGCGTCGACCGCGGCGCGCAGGTCCTCGATGGAATCGAGATTGACGCCGGCAGGCGATGGCGCGGCAAACCCTCCGGCGGGCGCGGACCCGGCCGGGGCGGCACTGCTGCGGCGGTGCTCGGGCGGGCGCGGACGCCACGGGCTGTCGAAGGGGTCGAACTGGACATGGGCGATCGGCATGTCGTCGGCCGCCCAGCGATAGACCGCGCGCTCGACCACGTTGCGCAGCTCGCGGACATTGCCCGGCCAAGGGTGATCCTCGAGTGCCTCCATGACATGCGGGGCGAAGCCCGGCCAGCGGTCCCAATCGAGTTCGGCGGCCATGCGGCGGCCGAAATATTCGGCGAGCACGCCGATATCCCCCTCGCGCACCCGCAAGGGCGGCAAGGTGATGACCTCGAAGCTGAGGCGGTCGAGCAGGTCGGCGCGGAATTCGCCGGAGGCCGCGAGCGCGGGGAGATCATCGTTGGTCGCCGCCACGATGCGCACATCGACCCGGATCGGCCGCGAGGCGCCGATGCGGGTGACCTCGCCATATTCG
Source organism: Porphyrobacter sp. AAP82 (assembly GCF_000331285.1). GTDB lineage: Bacteria > Pseudomonadota > Alphaproteobacteria > Sphingomonadales > Sphingomonadaceae > Erythrobacter. The sequence goes on from NZ_ANFX01000051.1 coordinate 16,640, forward strand.
ACCGCCCGCAGCAGCCGCTCCTGCGCGCCCATCGAGAGCGTGCCGAGCTCGTCGAGGAACAGGGTGCCGCGGTCGGCCTCCTCGAAGCGGCCGGCGCGCGATTTGGTGGCGCCGGTAAAGGCGCCGGCCTCGTGGCCGAACAGTTCGGCCTCGATCAGGGTTTCGGGCAGAGCCGCGCAGTTCATGGTGACGAGCGGTTCGTCCCAGCGGCTCGACAGGCGGTGAAGGCGTTCGGCGATCAGTTCTTTACCCGTGCCGCGTTCGCCGATGACAAGCACGGGGCGGTTCATGGAAGCGGCGCGGCTGGCGCGTTCGACCGCGTCGAGGAAGGCCCCGGATTGGCCGATGAACTGGCTCTCGAGCTTCATGTCCAAACTATAGTGAAATTCCCCAATGCTTGGCAATAGAGGCCAACGCCTTGTCCGCCCCCGACACGAAAAACCGCACAATTCCGCCATTCGCGCAGTTTGGCACGGGCCGTGCAAAATACCCGGCAAGACCACGGACACACCTGGGGAGGCCCACAATGATCGACCGCAACGCCCAAGCCGCCAGCTTCTGGAACACCAAGCTCGGCCATGCCGCGATGGCCAGCATCGCCGCCATGGTGATGATGATCGCGCTGTCCTCGCAGCTTCAGCCCGGCGCCGCCAGCGCGGCTCCGCTTGCCCACCCCGCCAGCGAAGCCGGCGCCGTGATCGAGATCGCCTGACGTGGCCGATCCCTTTGACCCCCTCGGGCCGGAGCGCCCCGCGCAGGCTGTCCCCCCTGCCGATGCCGAGCGCCTTACGGTGCCCACCCGTAACGTGGACCTCGGCGATGCTCCGGCCCAACCCTCCCGCCTGCTGTCGGCCGGCAACCCCCTGTCGCGGCTCGACGCGGAAATCGAAGCCTTGCGCCGCAAACCCGGCAAGGGCCAATCTCGCGGAGCCAGCACCGCGTCGCACGATGAGCGAGTCGCTCCCCTCGACCGGGTCAATTCGTTTCTCGATGGAGTAGCCTTCATGGGCATTTTCAGCCGTACGCGTGACATCATCGCCGCCAACTTCAACGACATGCTCGACAAGGCCGATGATCCTTCGAAGATGATCCGCATGATCATCCTCGAGATGGAGGAAACCCTGGTCGAAGTCCGCGCGAGCGCCGCGCGCACGATCGCCGACCAGAAGGAAATGCACCGCCACTGCATCAAGCTCGACCGCCTTCAGGCCGACTGGGCCGAAAAGGCGCAGCTCGCGCTTTCCAAGGACCGCGAGGATCTCGCCCGGGCCGCTCTCGTCGAGAAGAAGAAGGCCGGCGACATGGCCGACCAATTGAAGGCGGAAATCGCCGTGCTCGACGATGCGCTGCGCGCCTACGAGGCCGACATTGCCAAGCTGCAACACCGCCTGCGCGAGGCCCGCAGCCGCCAGACCGCGATCGCCGCGCGCCTCGAAAGCGCGGAGAACCGCGTCAAGCTGCGCACGCTGATGAGCACCGAGCGCACCGACGAGGCGCTTGCCCGTTTCGACCAGCTCGAACGCCGCGTCGACTACGCCGAGGGCCGCGCCGACGCGCTGCGCATCGCCGAGGACGGCCCGCCCTCGCTCGCCGACCAGATTGCCGCGCTCGGCGGTTCGGACGCGATCGACGATGAACTCGCCGCGATGAAGAAGGCGCTCGGCAAGACCGACGAAAAGGGGGAATAAGTCATGGAAATCGAAGGTGTCATGGCCATCGGCGCGATCTTTATCGGCCTGCCCTGGATGGTGCTCCACTACATGACCAAGTGGAAGACCGCCCCCACCATCACCGCCGATGACGAGGTGCTGCTGGAGGAACTCTACAATCTCGCCAAGCGGCTCGATGAACGGATGGACACGGTCGAACGACTGGTCGCCACCGACGACCCCGCCTTCACCCCCGCCCGCCGCATGATCGCCGATCAGGAACGCGACAACGAACAGCTGCGCGAACTCGAGAAGCTGATGCTCGAAAAGAAAGGAACCCGCTCGTGAACAGCCCCCGCACCACGCTTTACCGCGACAAGCACAACGGCAAGATCATGGGCGTGTGCGCCGGGATCGCCGATTACACCGGGGTCAATGTGTTCTGGGTCCGCCTGGTGGCACTGGCTCTCGCCTTCGGGATGGGCTGGCCGATCTTCGCCTACTTCATCGCCGGCTTCATCCTCAACAAGAAGCCGCCCTATCTCTATCGTGACGAGAGCGAGAAGAAGTACTGGCAGGGCGTGCGCCAGAGCCCGCGCCGCACCGCCCGCGAGATCCGCGCCGCGTTCCGCGACGTCGATCGCCGGCTGGCCGCGGTGGAAGCCCACTATGTCAGCAGCAACCCGCGCCTGACCGCCGAAATCGAGCGGCTGCGCTGAGCCTTCCGCTTCAAGCAACAGGGACCCGGATAATGGACGTAGCACAATTGGGCGTCATGATCCCGATCATCGCCCTCCTCATCCCGATCGTCGCCATCTGGACCAAGCACCAGCAGAAGATGGCCGAGATGCAGGTTGGCGCCACCGCCGAACAGACTGCCGAGAAGGCCGCGCAATATGTCGGGCAGATCAAGAAGCTCGAAGACCGCGTGCAAGTGCTCGAACGCATCGTCACCGACCGCGGCTACGATATCGCCACCCAGATCGAGGCGCTGCGCGACCAGCGCCGTGTCGATGACCAGGACGCCGGCGTTCCGCTCGGCCTCGACAAGAAGGAGCGCGTGTGATGGATTTCGGAGCCCCGCCGTTCGTCATCATGATCGTCATCGTCTGCACCGCAGGCTGGCTGATCAACAACTGGATCCGCGCCAGGCATGGCTATCCGCTCGAGGACGAGTGGGGCGGCAAGACCGAGCGCACCGACACCGCCGAGACCCAGCGCTTGAAGGCCGAGAACAAGGCGCTCCACGAAAAGGTCGATGCCATGCAGGACCGCCTCGTGGTGCTCGAGAAGATCGTTACCGACCGCAGCTATTCGCTCAGCGCCGAGATCGACGCGCTGCGTGATGCGCCCGCACTCACCAAGGAGCGCATCTGATGGACCCGAACTTTGCTGCCATCCTGCCCTATATCGGCTGGCTGATTGCCGCTGCCGTGCTTGTCTCGGTGACGGGAATCATGGCCTCGGTGCATTCGACCAGGCTCAAGATCAAGAACGGCTACCCGCTGGAAGGCATGTGGGGCCAGTCGTTGAAGCCGGGCTCGGACAAGCAGACTGCCGAACGCGTGGTGCTGCTGACCCAGGAAAACGCCCAGCTGCGCGCCGAACTGGGCGCGGTCAAGGACCGGCTCGCCAATGTGGAGCGGATCGTGACCGACGGCGGCTATCACCTCGGCGCCGAAATCGATGCCCTGCGTGACCGTGCGCTCGAAGGGCTCAAGGACAAGGGCGCGGCGTGATGGGCGAGATGGTGGTCATCGCGATGATGGTCGTGGCGATCGTGCTGATCGCCGGCGTCAGCATCAACGGCATCGTCGACAAGGTGATGCAGCACAAGCGGCTGCGCTACGAGGCGGAGGGCGCCCCTGCGGGGTCCGACATCCGCGAGATCGCCGAGCGCCAGCAGGCGATCGAGGATCGACTGCGCGTGCTCGAACGCATCGCCACCGATCGCGGCAGCCTGCTGGCCGACGAGATCGAGGCGCTGCGCGCGCAAACCCCGGCCCTCCCCAAGGTGAAGGACACCGCGTAATGAGCAGCTGGGCGATCGTTGCCCTGGTGGGCATCTGCATCTGGGGCCTTGTGCAGGTCGCACGCGCCCGGGCCGGGATCGTCACCGACGAGGACGGCAACCAGAAGTTCGCCGCGCCGCCCGGCGACGGCAAGGGCGGCGAGCATGAAGCCACGCGCCGCGAGCTTGAGGCCCTGCGCGAGCGGATCAAGGTGCTCGAACGGATCGCCACCGACGCCAATACCGACGATGCGCGCGGCACAGCGCGGATCGCTGCCGAAATCGAAGCGCTGCGCGGGGCTCCCGCGGGCAAGAAGGAGGAAACGGAGCAATGACCACTGTCCTTCTCGATCCCACTCTGGTGCTGACTGCCGGGCTGCTCGTGGCAGTGATCGTGCTGGCGGGTGCGGGCTTACGCGCCTGGCAGGGCTGGCTTGACCTCAAGCGCAGCGAGCTCGACCGCGCCGGCGCGGGCCGCGTTGCCGAGGAAGGCTCGGGGCTTGGCACCGCGCGCATCGAACTGGCCGACCTCAAGGAGCGCATCCGCAAGCTCGAAGCCATCGCCAGCGGGGTCGAACTGTGAGCGGCCCGCGCTCCGCCGCCGCGCAGGCCGGCATCGGCCTCGGCAGCGCGATTGCGGTGGCGATCAGCTGGAGCCTCCACAAGTCGGTGATCTGGGCTGCGATCCACGGCTTTCTGAGCTGGCTTTACGTGATCTACTACGTGCTCACCCGGCCGGGCGGGATCGGCGGGTAAATCTCTCTGGCATCGCGCGCCGCGCCTCGGTAACGCGGGTCCCATGCGCACACTTTCCGACATTCTCGAAGAGTACGAATTCCTCGAAGGCGACGAGCGTTACGGCCTGCTGATCGAGCTTGGCCGCAGCCTCGAGCCGATGCCCGAGGCGCTGAAGACCGACGCGACGCTGGTGCGCGGCTGTTCGGCCGCCGTGTGGGTCTACCCGGCGGGGACCGACGCAGGCCGGCTGCACTTCCTCGCCGACAGCAACGCCGCGATCACCAAGGGCATCGTCGCGCTGGTGATCGCCGCGGTACAGGACCGGCCCGCGGCGGAGGTGGCGGCAATGGACGTGATGGGCGCGCTCGCCCCCTTCGACCTGAAAAACCAGCTGTCGAGCAACCGCACGCAAGGGGTGCCCAACATGATCGCGCTGGTGAAGGAACACGCCGCGAGGCTGGCTTCCTGAGTTGCGCAGCCCATCCGGGCTGCGAAATCCTCGCTCACGCGACCTTACGGTCGCAGCGCTGCGGGCGCGCGTTCGCGCTTGCGGTGCCTGCGGCACCGGGCATCGCCACACGTATGCGGCGGATCAGTTACAGATTGCGCCCCACCGTCTCGAAGTCGCCCGCTCCCGCGCTGTCGCGCACCACGGCGAGCCCCGCTTCCTTCTGCGCCTTCAACTCGGCCTTCAGCTTTGCCGGATCGCGCGCGAAGACGAAGCCGAAGCTCACCCCGCCCTCCTTGCCGATCGTCGCATGGTGGAGCTTGTGCGCCTGCACCAGCCGCTTGGCGTAACCCTTGCGCGGCACCCACTTCCAGTAGCGCTGGTGCACCAGCCCGTCGTGAACGAGCGTGTAGATCACCCCGTAGAGCGTGATCCCGACCGCAAACCACCACAGCCAGTCCCAGTAGAGCGATCCGTAGATATACATCGCGGCATTGATGCTGCCGAAGACGACCGCGAAGAGATCGTTCTTTTCCAGCACATTGTCATGCGGCTCGTGGTGGTCGCGGTGCCAGCCCCAGCCCCAGCCGTGCATGATGTGCTTGTGCGCAACCCACGCGAACAGCTCCATCCCGATCAGCGAGGACATGACGGTCAGGAATATCTCGAGCCAGCTCATGCAGGCACCTTTTCGATCAGTTCTACCGAGCCCACGCCGGCCCGGCGCGCGGCCGGGAGCGCCCACCATGGCACATCGGGGCGGCGATGGTGTTCGAGATGATAGCCGAAATGGAAGCAGGTGGCGAGGCTGGCGAGCGTGCCAAAGTCCTCCGAGCGGGCATTGTGGCGATCGGCAAAGCCGCCCCCCGCCGCGTCCGGCTTGTGATGATGGGTGCGGAAGGTGCCGAAGTAGAACAGCTGCACCGAAGAGGCGAGCGCAGGCAGCCCGTAGAGCGCGACGATCTGCACCATCGGGATCTCCAGCACCAGCCAGTAGATCCCCACGACCGTGTGGACGAACAGGATCGATTGCCAGCCGAAATAGCGCTGGAAGAAGGTCGCATACCAGCGCCAGAAGTGAGCCGGATTGTGCTCGTCGAAATCGGGATCGCCCGCATGGCCCGACAGCTTGTGATGGGTAAGGTGCGCATCCCGCAGATGCTTCCAGCCGAAGCCCGCATATAGCGCCAGCAGCACCGTGCCGATTGCGGCGTTGGCGCGGGGGTGGCCGGGCATCAGCGTCCCGTGCATCGCATCGTGGCACACGATGAACACGCCGACCGAAAGCCAGCACTGCGCCATCGCCATGACCGCGGCGACCGGCCAGTTGCTCCACGTCAGCGCGAAGACGAACATCGCATAGGCGTGGATCGCCAGCCAGCTCCCGGCGATCGCCAGCGCCAGCGCAAATCCGATCACCCGCTGGAAGCGGCGGTCAGGCAAGGCGAAATGCGGGTTCATCTGCCGGAGGATACGCAGGCGAGCGACATGGAGATGCGTATAGAGCGCGCGCGGCAAACGGCAATTGCGTTTGCATCGCCAGCGCTTGCGCTGCCCGGTAGGTATAGGAGGGGATGGCATAAGCGGCGTGGAACCAGTTTTTGGCCGTGCCGCTCCCCGGATTGCCGGCCACGCTGCCCACGGCCTTCAGATCGCGCATGCCGGCAATCCCGGTCGCGACCGTGATGAAGATCACCGGCGCGATGATCATCTTCACCAGCTTGATGAACCCATCGCCGAGCGGCTTGAGGCTTGCGCCGAATTCGGGCGCGAGATGACCCACCAGCGCGCCCAGTGCGATGGCGGCCAGCACCTGCACGTAGAGCATGCGATAGAACGGCTTTCTCGCCGCCGGGGCCGGATCGAGCGGCGCTTGCGGTTCCGACGGTATGACAATGTGCAAACCCATCGGCCGCTGCGCTCCCCGGTGCATGTCTCTCCGTCGGACAGGATCGGGCGGATCAGGATGTGTCACAAGCCCCGGCAATGTTTCACGGCTGACACTTGAAATCAGAAGGTTGCGCGGGAAAAGGTCGCGATTTTTCCGGAAATCCGCACAATTTTCTTGAAGGAAGTGCGGATATCCGCACAAGCCTTTGCGCGGGGGGCCGGAGCAAGGGGGGAATAGCGCGTGCAGGTCAGGCTCGGCCGCTGGTATCTGGCAAGCCTTGCGCTCGTTGCGGCGGTGCTTGTCGCAGGGCTGGCGATGCTGGTCCTCGACCGCGCGGTCCGCGTGCAGGCGCTCGCCGAAACGCGCACGGCGGCCGAAGGACAGGCAGCGATCCTTGCCGCAGGGCTTGAAAGCGAGCTCAACAAGTTCACGCTGGTGCCGCGCGTGCTGGCGGGCGATCCCGAGGTGGCCGCGCTGCTGGGCGGCGACAGCGTGCAGCAGGGCGTGCTCAACCGGCGTCTGGCGGCGCTCGCACGGCAGACCAAGGCCGCGGCGATCTACATCATGGACGCGCGCGGGCTGACGCTGGCGGCGAGCAACTGGGACCGGCCCGACAGCTTCATCGGCTCCAACTACCGCTTCCGCGACTACTTTGCCGGCGCGATGCGCGACGGGACCGAGACCGAATTCGCGCTCGGCACGGTCAGCCGCCGCCCGGGCCTCTACCTTGCCGAACGGGTCGGGCCTGCCGCAGCGCCGCTCGGCGTGGTGGCGGTCAAGGTCGAGTTCGAAAGCCTCGAGGCCAAGTGGCGCGATGCCGAGGACCTGGTGTTCGTCACCGACCGGCAGGGGATCGTGCTGCTCGCCAGCAATCCCGACTGGCGCTTCCGGGCCGTGGCCGGAGATGCTGCGCCGCGCGATCCTGCCCGCGATGCAATGCGCTTCGGGGTCGCCAAGCTGCGCCCGCTCGAATTGCCGGGCAGCAGTGGCGCGGGGCAGGCGGTGCGGATGATCGAGAAGATCCGGCCGATCGCACCGGCGGGCTGGGAGCTGCATCTGCTCGCCGATCCCAACGCGCGGCTTTCGGTGGCGTTGGCGAATGGCCGGCTGGCGGGCGTCGGCGCGCTCGCACTGCTGGCATGTGCCGGGGCGGCGGCATGGCTGTGGCGCCGCCAGCGCCAGGCCCGTGCCGCAGCCGAAGTGGCCGCGCAGACCGCGACCTTGCGCGAACAGCTCCAGCAGGCCAACCGCCTTGCCACGCTCGGCCAGATCACCGCCGGGCTGGGGCACGAGATCCGCCAGCCGCTTGCGGCGATGCGCGCCTATGCCGAAAACGGCCTGCGCCTGCTCGAAACCGGCCGCCGCGACGAGGCTGCCGCCAATTTCGACCGGATCGCGCAGCTTTCGGGGCGGATCGGCGAGATCACCGCCGAACAGCTCCATTTCAGCCGGCGCGCATCCGAAGCGCCGCGCGAGATCCGCCTCGCCGAGGTGATCGACGGATCGCTGCTGCTGCTGCGCGACCAGCTGCGCCAGCATGGCCTGACACTCGATCTGCCCCCGGCCGAGGCCGCTGCCACCACGGTCCGTGCAAGCCACGTGCAGCTCGAACAGGTGCTGGTCAACCTGCTCCAGAACGCCGTGCAGGCCTGCGCGCCCGGGGGGCGGATCATGCTGGCGATCACCGACGCGGGCGGCACCGTGCGGCTCGCCGTCAGCGATACCGGGCCGGGCGTGCCCGCGGCGATTGCCGACACGCTGTTCCAGCCCTTCGTCACCGCACGCGAGGACGGGATCGGGCTCGGCCTTGCCATCGCGCGCGACATCATGCGCCAGCTCGGCGGGGACCTGCTTCATGAAGGCAGCCCCGCAGGCGCGCGCTTCATCATGGTGATGCCCGCCGCATGAACCCCGCCCCCGCCCCCACCCCCACTCCGCCGCTGCGGGTCGCGCTGGTCGAGGATGACCCGGTGCTGCGCGACGCGACGCAGCAGACCCTCGAGATCGAAGGCGCCGAAGTCATCGCTTTCGCCGATGCCCGCACCGCATTGGGCTGGCTGACCGCCGATTTCCCCGGCGTGGTGGTCAGCGATGTGCGGATGCCGGGGATCGACGGGATCGCCTTCTTCGCGGAACTGAGGCGCATCGATCCCGACCTGCCGGTGATCCTCACCACCGGGCACGGCGACATTGCGATGGCGGTGGCGGCAATGAAGGACGGCGCGGCCGATTTCCTCACCAAGCCCTATCCGACCGCCGATCTGATCCGTGCGGTGCGCGCCGGCAGCCAGCGGCGCGCTCTGGCGCTGGAAAACCGTCGGCTGCGCGAGGAGACCGGACGCACCCCCGGCCATGCCATCCCCGGCACCTCCGCATCGGCCGAACGTCTGCGATCGGTGATCGAGGGGGTGGCGCGCTCGGAGATCGATGTCGTGCTGACCGGGCCCGGGGGAACCGGCAAGAGCTATGCCGCGCGGCTGATCCATGACCTCGGGCCCCGCCGCAGCCGGCCGTTCGTGACGGTCGATGCGGGCGTCCTCGCCCATGCCGATGCCGAATGGCTGCTGTTCGGGCGCGAGCCTTCCGCCGGCCTGTCGCGCACCGGCCTGATCGAGCGCGCGAACGGCGGGACGTTGTTTATCGACGGGATCGCGGCGGCCAGCGATGTGCTGGTGACGCGGCTCGCGGCGCTGGTCGAGACGCGCGAGATCTGGCCGATCGGCGCGGCGCGCGCACGGCCGCTCAATCTGCGCATCATCCTCGCCCGCCAGACCGCATCCGGCGAGGCGGAGGCGCGCGATCCGCTATGGCACCGGCTGGGCGCGGTGCAGATCGCCTTCCCGCCGCTGGCCGAGCGGCGCGAGGACGTGCCCGAGATCTTCCGCCTGTTCGTCATCGCCCGCGCGCGCGAATACGGCCTTGCCGCGCCCACCATCGGCGCGGCCGAGTGGCGGCATGTCCAGACCCATGACTGGCCGGGCAATCTGCACGAATTGAACGGCTTTGCCCGCGCCTTCGTGCTCGGCCTTACCGGCGACGGCATCGGAACGGCTGCCGCTCCTGCCCCCTCCGCCGCGACGGCGCGCCCGCTGCACCAGATCGTCGCTGAATTCGAGCGCACCGTGCTCGAGGATGCGCTGCGGCATTGCCGCGGCGATGTGGCCGCGGTCCAGCAGATGCTGCAAACCCCGCGCAAGACGCTTTACGACAAGCTCGCGAAGCACGCGCTGAAGCCCGCGCGCTATCGCTGAGCGGGCGGTGCGGTCACTGGGGGAAGAAGAAGCTGCGCAGATGTTCGCCGATGCGCGCCGGGCGCAGGGTTTCTGCGTCGATGCAGCACCAGCTCGATTGCACCTCGGCCAGCACGTCCTCGCCGCGCTTGATGAGCGTCGAATAGAAGGCGCGCGCGCCGTTGAAGCGTTCGAGCACGGTTTGCGCGATCACGTCGTCTTCGAGGAAGGCGGGCTTGCGATAGGTGATTTCGTGCTTCAGCGCGACCCACGCCTTGCTCGCCACGTCCTCGGCCGGCGCGATGCCGCGCCAGTGCGCCAGAACCGCATCCTGCACCCAATTGAGATAGCGCGCGTTGTTGACATGGCCCATGAAGTCGATGTCGGCCGCAACGACCTTGATCGGGTGGAGAAAAGCGGGCGAAAGAGGCACGATTGCTGACATGGATGTAAACTAGCGCAAGAATTTTACAAATTCCACCACCAGGTGAAGGGAAATCGCCGCAATCTTGCCACGGCTCGGCAATCGTGACTATGGGGCCGCTCCCGACCCCGAAACCGATGGACTCCAGCCATGGCGAGCCGCCCCCGCACACTCTACGAAAAGATTTGGGACGCGCATGTCGTCGAGACGCGCGATGACGGGACGGCGCTGGTCTATATCGACCGCCATCTGGTCCACGAGGTGACGAGCCCGCAGGCCTTCGAGGCGCTGAAGCTGGCGCGGCGCCCGGTGCGCCGCCCGGAGCTGACGCTGGCCGTGCCCGATCACAATCTGCCGACCACGGCGCGGGTGGACAGCGCAGGCAAACCCGTCCCGATCGCCGATCCCGAGAGCGCAGCGCAGCTCGCCGCGCTCGAGGTCAACGCCCCGGCCTTCGGCATCCGCTACATCCCCGCCACCGCCAAGGAGCAGGGAATCGTCCATGTCGTGGGCCCCGAACAGGGCTTCTCGCTGCCCGGCACCACCATCGTCTGCGGGGATTCGCACACCGCCTGCCACGGCGGGCTGGGGGCGCTGGCCTTCGGCATCGGGACAAGCGAGGTCGAGCACGTACTGGCGACCCAGACGCTGCTGCTCCAGCAATCGAAGCCCATGGAGGTGCGGGTCGATGGCGATCTCGGCTCCGGCGTCTCCGCCAAGGACCTGATCCTCCACATCATCGGCACTATCGGGGCCGCCGGCGGCAGCGGCTACGTGATCGAATATCGCGGCAAGGTGTTCGAGCGCATGACCATCGAGGAACGCCTCACGGTCTGCAACATGAGCATCGAGGCGGGCGCCCGCGCCGGGCTGATCGCGCCCGACGATGTGACCTTCGCCTACCTGAAAGGTCGCCCCATGGCCCCCACGGGCGCGGAGTGGGACGCGGCGGTGGCGTACTGGCGCACGCTCCACACCGATGAAGGCGCGGTGTTCGCCAAGAGCGTCACGATCAACGCCGCCGATGTCGAGCCCAGCGTCACCTGGGGCACCAGCCCCGAAGACGTCGTGCCGATTGGCGGGCTGGTGCCGCACCCCGAAGACTTCGCCGACGAGAGCAAGCGCGTCGCCGCGCAGAAGTCGCTCGATTACATGGGCCTCGTCCCCGGCATGGCGATGACCGATGTGCAAATCGAGAACGTCTTCATCGGCAGCTGCACCAACAGCCGGATCGAAGACCTGCGCGCCGCCGCCGCAATCCTGAAAGGCCGCCGCAAGGCCGAAAATGTGCGCTGGGCGATCGTCGTGCCCGGCTCGGGACTGGTCAAGGCGATGGCCGAGGAAGAGGGCCTCGACAAGATCTTCACCGAAGCGGGTTTCGAATGGCGCGAGCCGGGCTGTTCGGCCTGCCTCGGCATGAACCCCGACAAGGTGCCTGCCGGAGAGCGCTGCGCCTCGACCAGCAACCGCAATTTTGTGGGAAGGCAAGGCCCCGGCGCACGCACGCACCTGGTCAGCCCCGCAATGGCGGCGGCCGCGGCGGTGACCGGACGGCTCGCCGATGTGCGCGAACTGGTGAGAGAGACAGCATGATGAACCTTGCCGCAAGAATGATCTTCGCAGGCCTCGCCGCCGCAATGCTATCGGGCCAGGCTCCCGCCCCTGCACCCAAGCCAGCCCCGCTCAAGATCATGCGGCTCGACTGCGGCACCTTCGTCGCTAATGATCTTGATGGCTTTTCCGATACCGGATCAATGAAGGGGATCGCCAAGCCGCTGACAGGTAGCTGCTACCTCATCAGCCACGGCGGGCAATATCTGCTGTGGGACACCGGCATCGATGCGGCCGCCAAGGGCAAGCCGCTCGACAAGGCCGCAACCTTCGACTTCACGCTTGAGGCGACGCTGGTCGAGCAGCTCGCGAGCCTCGGCATCAAGCCCGAACAGATCGGCCGCGTGGGCATCAGCCATTACCACTTCGACCACAGCGGCCAGGCCGCCAGCTTCCCGCAGGCGACGCTGCTGATCGGCAGGGGCGATTTCGACGCGCTCAAGGCCGGAGCCCCGGGGACCGATGCGCGCCCGCTGGCGCATTGGGTGAGCGGTCCGGGCAAGGTCGAGCCGGTGAGCGGTGACCGCGATGTGTTCGGTGACGGGCGGGTGGTGATGCTCGACCTGCCGGGCCACACGCCCGGGCACCACGGCCTCCTGGTGCGGCTCGGCGGCGGGCGCAACCTGCTGCTGACCGGCGACCTTGCGCATTTCCGCGAGAACTACGATGCCGATGGCGTCCCGCGTTTCAACACCGACCGCGCCGACACGCTCGCCTCGCTCGACCGGTTCAAGAAGATGGCGGGGGTCGAGGGTGCGATCGTGATCGTCCAGCATGATGCGCGCGACATCGGCAAGCTGCCGCCGTTCGGGCAATGGGCCGAGTGACATCACGGGTGCGGTTCGCACCTCGCCGTGACCCCAACCCCTTGAAACCGGCGCCTGCGAGGCGCATGGAACAGGTATGAACGACAAGCCCAAGAACAACACCGCCCGCAACGCCGCGATTGCTGCGGCAGGTGCCATTGGCTCTGCTGCCGTCGCCGCAGCACTGCTCTATGCCGGACGGCGCAAGAAGAAGACCGCCGACGAGCCGCCCCAGCCCGGCCCGATCCCCTCGGGCGAGCCGCCCCAGACCGATTGAAAAAGGACGCCCATGCAGCCCCTCACCCGCGTCGAAGGCCGCGCCATTCCGCTCGGCCTCAAGAATGTCGACACCGACATCATCATCTCCGCCAAGTGGCTGAAGACGATCAGCCGCGAGGGCCTTGGCGCGGGCGCGTTTGAATCGCTCCGGGCAGAACCCGGCAATGTGTTCGACGATCCCGCCTACAAGGGCGCGCCGATCCTGATCGCGGGCGACAATTACGGCTGCGGATCGAGCCGCGAGCACGCCGCCTGGGCGATGCTCGACCTCGGCATCCGCGTGGTCATCGCACCCAGTTTTTCCGACATCCATTCGGGCAATGCCGTCAAGAACGGCATCCTCCCGCTGGTCCTGCCGCAGGAGGCGGTCGACCGGCTGCTCGACGTGGCGCGCGAAGGACTGGAGATCACCGTCGATCTCGAAGCCCAGACCGTCACCACCCCCTATCAGGACCGCTTCACCTTCGCGATCGACCCGTTCCGCAAGCATTGCCTGCTCAACGGCCTCGACGAGGTCGGGCTGACGATGGCGCGGGGCGAGGCGATCGGCGGGTTCGAGGCGCAGCGCACCGCCGCCCAGCCGTGGCTGATGCGCGGCACTCAGGCTGCATAGAATTACCATACCGGGAGAGGACACCATGAAAGCCATTCGCACCCACCAGACCGGCGGGCCCGAAACCCTGACGCTTGACGAGGTCGAAATCCCGACCCCTGGCAAGGGCGAGGTGCTCGTTGCGGTCAAGGCCTGCGCGATCAATTATCCCGATGGCCTGATCATCCGCGACATGTACCAGTTCAAGCCCCAGCGGCCGTTCAGCCCGGGCGGCGAGATCTCGGGCGTGATCGAGGCGGTCGGCGAGGGTGTCGAGGGTTATGCGGTGGGTGACCGCGTGCTTGCCGGGATCGGCAATGGCGGGCTGGCCGAAAAGGTCGTCGTCCCGGCAAGCCGCATGTTCAAGGTGCCCGACGGCGTGCCGTTCGAGAAGGCCGCCAGCCTGCTGATGACCTACGGCACCACCATCCACGGCCTGAAGGACCGCGGCCATATCAAGGCGGGCGATACCGTGCTGATCCTCGGCGCGGCGGGCGGCGTGGGGCTTTCCGCCATCGAACTCGCCAAGGCCTTCGGCGCGCGCGTCGTGGCTGCCGTCTCTTCCGAAGCCAAGGGCGAGGTCGCCCGCAAGGCCGGGGCGGACGAAGTGGTGATCTATCCGCGCGAGGCGATGGACAAGGATGCCTCCAAGGCGCTCGCGGATGCCTTCAAGAAGGCCTGCGGGCCCGAGGGCGCGAACATCGTCTACGACATCGTCGGCGGGCAATATTCCGAGCCCGCGCTGCGCGCCATCGCGTGGGAGGGCCGCTTCCTGGTGGTCGGCTTCCCCGCCGGGATCGCCAAGATGCCGCTCAATCTCACCCTGCTGAAGTCCTGCGACATCTGCGGCGTGTTCTGGGGCGCCTTCACCGCGCGCGACCCCAAGGGCTTCCACGCGCAGGTGATGGAACTGTTCGACCTGATGAAGGCCGGCAAGATCGACCCGCTGGTCTCCGAGACCTTCCCCCTCGCCCGCGCGGGCGATGCCATCGCCAAGCTTGAAGCGCGCGAGGCGGTCGGCAAGCTTGTGGTGACCATGGATTGACGATCAGACGCGGGCCGGTTGGCGCTTGAAGGCACGGCCCGCCCGCTCTATCGCTCCGCTTGGATCGTCACCCAAGGGACAGCACACACATGACCGATTTCAGGGACCGCGAGCGCGCCGAGGAAGCCCATTTCGCGCTTGAGGGGGAAACCGCCTTCCGCATCCTCGCCCGCCGCAACCGCCTGCTGGGCGAATGGGCCGCCGGGCTGATGAGCCTCACCCCTGAAGAGACCGACGCCTACCGCAAGGCCGTGGTGCAGGCCGAATTCGAGGAAGCGGGCGACGAGGACGTGGTGCGCAAGCTGCTGGGCGATCTTACCGGCGCGCAGATCGACATCTCGGAAGCCGAAATTCGCGCCAAGCTCAATGAAATGGCGGTCGAGGCGCGCCGGCAGCTGCTCGGCGAGGTCTGAGCCATGCCGATGACCGCCCGCGAGATCGCCGAGGCGATCACCGCTGCCTTACCCGGCGCGGTGGTCGAACTGCGCGACCTTGCGGGCGATGACGACCACTGGGCGGCAACCGTCACCGCCCCGCAATTCGCCGGCCTCAGCCGCGTGGCGCAGCACAAGCTCGTCTATGCCGCATTGGGCGGGCGGATGGGCGGGGTGCTGCATGCCTTGCAAGTCACAACCGTGGTCCCCAAGTAATCTTCCGACCAACCCTATCGAGCCAAAGGCCACACACCCCATGTCCGACGTCAACGCGCGCATTTCCGATCTCGTCACCAGCAACGACGTGGTGCTGTTCATGAAGGGCACGCCGCTCTTCCCGCAATGCGGCTTTTCGAGCCGCGCGATCGCGATCCTCGATCATTGCGGCGTCGCTTATGAAAGCGTCGACGTGCTCCAGGACATGGAAATCCGCCAGGGCATCAAGAGCTTCTCGGACTGGCCGACGATCCCGCAGCTTTACGTGAAGGGCGAATTCGTCGGCGGCAGCGACATCATGATGGAGATGTTCGAGGCCGGCGAATTGCAAGCGATGCTGGATGAAAGCGGCGTGGCCAAGGTCTAGCAATTTGATTTTCGCACCCGCCTGCGCGGGTGCATGCTCGCTCGACGCGCAGCAAGCTGCGGGCGCGCGTTCGCGCTTGCGGTCACTACGCGACCGATACCAGCGCAGCCCTCTATTGTGGCGATGAATCGGCCCGCAGGGCCGCAAGGCCGACCGGCCGCCCGCAGGCGCCCTTAGCGCAGCGAAGGAACAGCGCCGAGGAGCCACCTTCGGATGCGGGTGCGAAAAGCAAAAAAGCGCTCCGCAGGACCAGTGCGGAGCGCTTTTTCATTTTCGGGGAGGCGCAACCCGGAGACCAGGAAGGGTCGCGCCTCGCGTCGAAGACCATTGGGACCGATCCCTCATGTGCACACCGCGTGCCAAACTTGAAGACCGACGCAATTCCGCCGTTTTGCCAGCAGCGTTTCGCTGTTCTTAACCGCGAGTTGTAAAGCGCCCCGACACTCTTGCCCTGGTCCCGGCGCGGCAAGAGGCAGGAATTGGCCTTGGGTCTTGGCAAGGACGCGGCTTGCGGCCATCCTTTGCCGCGATGACCACCGAATCCGCTCCCGATCCCGCCCCTGCGGGCATTCCAGCCGCCACCATCATCATCTTTCGCAACGCCGCCGCTGGCGGCGCGCCCGAGGTGCTGATGACCGTGCGATCGCGCAACATGACCTTTGCGGGCGGCATGGCGGTGTTTCCTGGCGGGCGGGTCGATCCGGAGGATTACGCGCTCGCCGAGACCGAAGCCGCCGTGCACGGCCTCGCGCCTGACGAAGCCGCGCACCAGATCGCGGCGGTGCGCGAGACGCTGGAAGAGACGGGCCTCGCGCTCGGCCTGTCGGGCGAGATCAACGCGGTGAGCGCCGGTGCGGCGCGCAAGATGCTGGCGGAATGCGGCGCGCTGGCACCGGTCCTAGAAGCCTTCGGGTGGCAACTCGACCTTGCCCAGATCACCCCCTTCGCGCGCTGGTTCCCCAAGAACGAGGCGATCGCGCGGGTTTATGACACGCGCTTCTATCTCGCCGACCTCGGGACCGGCGCGGTCGAGGTGTCGATCGAGGAATCCGAAAACACCCACCTGTTCTGGACGAGCGCGCAAGGCGCGCTCGATGCGGCCGAGCGCGGCGAGATCAAGCTGATCTTCCCTACCCGCCGCAACCTTGAACGCCTTGCCCTCTTCGCAAGCTTCGCCGAGGCGCGTGCGCAGGCCGAAGCAATTCCGGTGCGCACGATCATGCCGCAGGTCGTCGAACAGGACGGCAAGCCGTGGCTGACGATCCTTGCCGATGCGGGCTATCCGGTGACAGGCGAACTGCTGGAGACCGTGGCGCGCGGCTAGGAAGACATTCCGAGACGAATCGGTGGATTTGGATTATGATAGCGCTATCACGCGTTTTCCGGCCGCGCTGCATTGGTATTTTTCGTCGGGTTATCGTTTGAACTTGAATAGCTTGGACAAGCACCCGGTTCTGGCCTCGTCTTCAGCCTCGCCGTCGGATTGACTTCCGCTCGCAGATTTTACAACATTCATGTTAGCGTTAGCAAAACGCTGGGTACGGCGGGCTAGGCCGCCGCGGGAGAGGGACATGATGGGCCATCGGGCCTCCACACGCGCTTGCCTGGCGGCAGGCCTGCTCGCCGCTACGAGCCTCGCAACCGTCGCGCTGGCCGAAGCGCCTGCCGCCCCGCCGGGCACCGCCCATCCCGATCAGTGGCCGGCCTACACCGACCCGGTGCCGGTGCGCGCGGATCACGAAAAGCTGATCGCGGACCTCATCGCGCGCATGACGATCGAGGAGAAGGTCGGCCAGCTGGTGCAAGCGGACCTGTGCTGCGTGACGCCGGAGGACTTCCGCAAATACAAGCTGGGTTCGCTGCTGGTCGGCGGCAATTCCGGTCCTGTCAATCGGCGTTCAATCGGGCCCCCCTATCGGCACGCAAAAGGGACCCCCTTGTTGAGATGG
>NZ_ANFX01000052.1 GCF_000331285.1 Porphyrobacter sp. AAP82
CGAGCGCCCTTCGAACTGGTATCGCATCAAGGCCGAGCGCGCCTATTCCTGCCAGTGGTGCGGTCACCACCTGCACCCGACTGTGGGCACTCCGTTTGAAAAGACCCGCACCCCGCTGCAACTGTGGTTCTATGCCATCCACCTGTTCACCACGACGCGCCACGGCGTTTCCGGCAAGGAATTGCAGCGCCAGCTTGGGGTCACTTACAAGACTGCATGGCGCATGGCCGCGCTGATCCGCGAACACATGGCTGATGTTGACGGTGACCGCCCGCTTGGCGGCCCGTTCAAGACCGTGCAGGTCGATGAAACCTTTGTCGGGGGCTATCGCCGCAACGGCATGGGCGGCAAGGGCAAGACCGTCGTGTTCGGGATGCTCGAAAAGCGTGGCGAGCTGGTCGCGGAAGTGGTCGCTGATCGCAAGAGCGGCACCCTGCTACCGCATATCGTCAAGAACGTGCGCCCGCACACCGAAGTCCATACCGATGAGCACCGCGCCTATGGCGGTCTGGCGACCATCAACGGCTATTGGCACAAGAGCGTCAATCACAAGGCCGAGGAATGGGTTTCGGACGAAGGCGCGACGGTGAACGCCATCGAAAGCTTCTGGAGCCACCTGAAGCGGTCAATCGGCGGAACGCACACCAGCGTCAGCCCGAGGCACCTCAACCGCTACGTCAAGGAATTTGAGTATCGCTTCAATCGCCGGAACTGTCCGGAGGCGATGCTGCCGGAGCTTCTTTCGACGTTCCGGCCATTGCCTGCAAAGTAAGGTCGAAGGCGTCGGCGTCACCGATGTCGCCTTCGTGGCACCGGACAAATCCTGAGATATCGTTTTTCGCTCGCGCTTCTCGAAGTGTCATGTTACTCTCTGGCACCGCAAAATTCCTTGTGATTCAAATGTTTGATATGACTCATGTTTTACGCAATCTGCCGCCAAAGCATCATCGACGCAAGATGATGAAGCGCCAAAAATTATCCGTGAAGGGGCAGGTAGCCCTTACCGGCCTCACAGTTCTGCTAGGCCTTTCGGCTCTCAAGGCTTTGGACGTCGGGGCAGCATGGTCTGTCGGCGCGATCATCCTGTTCGGGTCGATATGCGCTTTCGCTTACCTAGCGTTGCGGGGCGAATAAGTCCTGTCTGGCTCGTTTGAGCGAGCGGCGGGCGTGCCGCGTCATCGATGCCGATCGCAAGAGCGTGCGCTACCGTTCCATCC